>DAHXOT010000032.1 GCA_027364735.1 Hydrotalea sp.
AACCAGCGGCCCCCACGTCCCGAACGTGATGCGCTACCGGGCTGCGCTACATCCCGAATACAATACAAATTTATTAGCAACTAACCATTCATACAAAAAACATTCTCAAATCAATATCAATTTTGTTACTTTCAATTAAAAATTAATAAAATGAAAAAAATAGTAGCAACTTTTTTTGCTTCTACCCTTCTGCTTTTTATTTCTTGCAAACAAAATGATAGTAAAGATTTTCTTTCTTCTAATATTGATAGCACCGTAAAACCAGGTGATAATTTTTTTGAATATGCCAATGGAAATTGGATTAAAAATAATCCTATACCAGCCGATGAAAGCAGTTGGGGTATTGGAAATTTAGTACAACAAGAAATTTATTTGCGACTAAAAAATATTAATGAAAAAGCTATTGCAGAAAAATCAGTGAATGGAACTATTTCACAAAAAATTGCTGATTTCTGGAAAAGTGGTATGGATTCTATTGCATTAAACAAAAATGGTATTGCCCCACTTAATACCGATTTAGCCCATATTGATGCAATTACTTCTATAAAAGATATAATTAATTTAACGGCTTTATTTCATAAACAAGGCATTAACTGTTTATTTGCAGATTATGTAGCACAAGATGATAAAAATAGTAATTCAATGGCGTACCAATTGGTGCAAGGCGGATTAGGCATGCCCAACCGAGATTACTATTTTAATACAGATAGTAAAACAGTAGCTGTAAGAAATGCTTATCAAAAATATTTAGTACAAACTTTTAAACAATTAGGATATGATAGTGCCATTGCAGCCCAAAAAGCCAATTCGGTATTTACAATAGAAACTAAGCTGGCAAAAGCTTCTCGTAAATTGGTTGATTTGCGAGATCCTTACAGTAATTATCATAAAATGAGTGTAGATGCTTTTTCAAAACTTTCATCAAATATTAATTGGCTCAATTATTTACAAGCAATTGGTATTAATAAACTCGATTCATTAATTATTGGGCAACCAGAATTTTATGCTACATTAAATAATGAATTAGCATCCAATAGTATTGATAATTGGAAGAATTATTTTAAAGCTCATCTTATTTTATCGAATGCAGGTTTATTAGATGATGTTACTTACAATAACTATTTCGAGTATAGAAAAACTTTAAGTGGTACTACCAAAGTAAGACCAAGATGGAAAAGGGTTTTAGATAATGAAGAAAATATTTTGGGTGAAGCTTTAGGGCAACTTTTTGTAAAAGAATATTTTAACGAGAAAGCAAAACAAAGGTATACTAATTTAGTTGAAGCCATACGTGATGCCTATAAAGAAAGAATTAAAAAACTATCGTGGATGAGTGATAGCACTAAACAAAAAGCATTAGATAAACTATCAAAAATTACTAAAAAAGTAGGTTATCCGGATAAATGGAAAGATTTTTCGGCTATGCAAATTAGTAACACAGACTATGTGTACAATATGCAACATGCCAACGAATGGTGGCATAATTATATGATTAACAAATTAGGTAAACCGGTTGATAGAACCGAATGGGATATGAGTCCACAAACCTATAATGCCTATTACAATCCTTCCAATAATGAAATAGTGTTACCTGCCGGAATGTTTACTGTACCTGGAATGCGTGATGAAGATTTAGACGATGCTTTTGTTTATGGATATGCAGCAGCTTCTACTATTGGGCATGAAATTACGCATGGCTTTGATGATCAGGGAAGGCAGTATGATGCCACAGGAAATTTAAAAAGTTGGTGGCTTGCCAAAGATTCTATTCAGTTTACACAACGTACAAAAAAAATAATTCAACAATTCAACGAATTTAATCCGGTTGATACTTTACATGTAAATGGTGCAGCAACGCAAGGTGAAAATATTGCAGATTTGGGAGGATTATTATTGGGACTTGATGCTTTTAAAAAAACAGAATTATATAAAGCCAATCAATTAATTCATGGACAAACCCCTTTGCAAAGATACTTTCTTGGTTATGCTTATAGTTGGATGATACAAGATAGAAAAGAACGATTATCGGCACAATTAATGCTCGATGTGCATGCTCCTGCTAAAGAAAGAGTAAACGGACCGGTTGTAAATATTCCCGAATTTTATGAAGCATTTGGAATACAGCCAACCGATAAAATGTATCGGCCAGATAGCCTTCGAGTAAATATTTGGTAAGATGGTTGGTTTTAAATATTTTGAAGAAAGTAACATGTATTAAGTAAAATGATATTGCATTTTATAACATGGTAATGCCCATTCCTTTATTACCTGTAATAGATATTTTTCCATAATCAAAATTCAATCCTTCTGCAACATCTTTTGTTTGTAGTAATGGGCCATCCATATCTACATAATCAAGTTGTGGTAAAAAATTAGCAATGGCAGAAGATCCAATACTGCTTTCATTCATACTGCCCATCATTACTTTTAAATTTAGTTCTCTTGCTTTTTTAATCATACGCAATGCAGGCGTAATACCGCTACATTTAGTAAGTTTAATATTTATTCCATGAAAATGCTGAAAACATTTTGCAACATCATTTTCCGATACACAACTTTCATCGGCAATTAATGGCAATTCCGATTGAGTGTATAAAATTTTCATTTCTTCCCAATTATCTTTTTGTAATGGCTGTTCAATAAACTCTACTCCTAATTTACGTAATTGTGGAATTTTGTTCAATGCTTCGGTTAAAGTCCATCCTGCATTGGCATCAATTCTAAAAATTGCATTGGTGTGTTGCCGCAAGGCTTTTACAATAGCAATATCTTCATTGGTTCCTAATTTTATTTTATAAATTGGCCATGGTTTAGCATTCATTTTGCTTACCATGTTGTCAATAGAATCTATGCCAATAGTGTAATCGGTTAAAGGAATATTTTCCCATGTGGTGTTCCATAACTCGTATAATAATTTACCTTCCATTTTGCCATATAAATCCCATCCGGCCATATCTAATGCACAAACTAAAAAAGGATTATCAGGAAATAAATGATGCAAATAATGCCAAAATCTTTCAGGATCGGTAAAGGCGAATTTTTCTATATAATTTTTTTTGGCATTCATATCCTCAATCATTTTTTCAACAGTAACATTATAGTAAGTAATTGCAGAAGCTTCACCATAGCCAATAAAATTTCCTAATTGCAATGCCACAATTAAAATAGGTTGGTGTGTTTTAGTTCTTCCATTAGAAATGGTAAACGGATATTGAAAAGGAAGTTGATATGGTTGAAATGCCAATTTCATAGAATGCTAATTTAGTGGTTTATTGAAGTGAAAAAGCCAACTGAGTATTTTCAATTGGCTTTTAATAAATAGTTTGGTTATTCTATCTGCCACTTGCAATAATATCTTCTTTTAACTGACTATTAAAATTATCTTCTTCTAATAAATTTTCTACAGTAATATGCATGCGATAACACCAATAATGATTGGGATTAGCAGGAATATTAATTCTTTCATCAGCCGGATTTATTCGACGAAGTTTTTCATTGGTTCCTAATAAATCTTGTAGTTGAAAAATACACCACATGGCAGGAGAATATAAATGTTGTACTACAATTGCATTGTTTATCCATGCCTCGCAGTAAAAGGGGGCATTGCCCCATTGCCCTAATTCTCGATTATAAAAAGCTTGTGTTTTGGCAGTATCTTCTTCCCACCAACCTCGAATAGTGCTCATATCATGTGTAGAAGGCGTAACTACACTTAAATAAGGAGCATCGTTTGGATGAAAAAATTCTTTTGTATGATCTTTTGGCATACGCTGAATTTCTAAACTCAATAATCCCAATTGACGCATTACTTCGGGTACACAACTTGGTACCAAGCCTAAATCTTCTCCGCAAACCAGCATATTGGTTACACGTTTTAAAGCAGGTAGTTTTTGTAATGCTTCTTTCATCCAAAAATCATCTTGCCTGCGGAAGAAGTAATTAATATATAACTGATTTAATTTTGTTTGAGTACTTTCTTCTAAAGCTTTAAATGAATAAGTTGTATCCATTCCAAACCTAAAATGATATTGCTGACCTTGAGAACCTTCAACTTCAAATAAAATAATATTGCTAACTAAATCAAATAATCCCTGTTTAATTTTTTGTGTAAATGCATCATTGTTCCAAGAAGCAAGATGTTGCATAATATTTTGTTGTGTAGCAACTTCTGGTTTTAAAGTATAGTTACCGTATCCATCATAATTTAAAAAAGTAGTTTTTACATAAACGTCATCATAGCCAAATATTTTCCATAGAATATCATTTGTTATAAAAGGTTGGGTATATCTATGATAATCGAACCAAATATGATTACTATCAAATTCGGAAATATGAACAGGAACCGAAGGAACAAAATGCCCCATAATTCCTTCAACTGCATGCATGGGAATACTCCAAATACGAAAGAATCCTAAAATATGGTCTATTCTAAAAGCATCGAAATAGTAGCTCATTTGTTCGAATCGCAGTTTCCACCATGCAAATCCATCGGCACGCATAGCTTGCCAATTATAGGTAGGAAAACCCCAATTTTGTCCTTTTACAGCAAAATCATCGGGTGGTGCACCTGCTTGCATGTTCATGTGAAACAAATCTGGTCTTTGCCATGCATCCACCCCAAAACGATATACGCCTATTGCAATATCTCCTTTTACAATAATTCCATTTTCATGTGCATATTGAGTTGCAGCTTTTAGCTGTAAATGCAAATGAAATTGAATAAAATAGTTAATAGCAATATCATTAAAATCGGCCGAGTTTTCTGAAGCAAGAATGCTAAGTTGAGTTTCGTTAATGGTTGTATACTCCGGCCACTGATTAAAATTGGCTGTATGATATTTATCTCTTAACCAACAAAAAATAGCATACGGTACTAACCAATGTTTATTTTGATTAAAGTATTGTTGGTATGCTTTGCTATTGAATGTAGCCTCTTTTTGTAGTGGATAAATTTGTTTTACATAATTAAGTTTAATATTAATTATAGTATCGTAATCTATTATAAATAAGCTATTTAATCTATTTTTTTCATTTTCTAATTCTATTAATAAATGCCGATTTTTTTCATCGGTCATTTCTTCTAAGTTAAGATATAATGGATGTAATGCAAATGCCGAAATAGCAGCGTAGGGATAAGAATCTTTCCAAGTATGTGTAGCAGTTGTATCATTTATCGGTAAAATTTGAATTAACTTCAAACCTACTTTTTTACTCCAATCTACTAATAACTTCAAATCCAAAAATTCGCCAGTTCCAAAACCATTGTTGGTTCTTACACTAAAAACCGGAATTGCAACGCCTGTACCCTTCCATGTATTATTTGGCAAAAAAGCAAAACCATCATTTACAAATGTTTGTTTATTTTCTTCAATTGTATCAAATAAAAAACGGTTGTTTCCATCTTCATACCTAATAAATTGTCTACTTTCTATATCGTACACTCCATATTTATAAAAAACAGGAAGATTATCGGAAGTTAGATTTAATTTAACTGAATAATAATCCTCGCCTTTTTTTCTTTGTAATAAAATAGGATTTTCTACACTCCAATTTTTTAATAGTTTCCCAGAGCCAATTAAGCAAATAGTTTGTTGTTTTTGCAACAAAGGGGCTTTTACTTTAAATACATGTGTAAATTTTTCGGGTTGTTTAAGGTTTAATTCAGCGTAATTGTTATTCAATAACACATTTACAAAAGGCTCTGAGTAAAATACGTTTTCATAATAACCTGCAAAGTTCCAAGAATCGAATAAACATAATTCCGATGCTTCTATTGCAGCAATTTCAATAGTCTTATCTGTACCCCAATCGTAAGAAATTACCCCATCGGCACTTTTTAAAACATAGTTATAGGTAATAACCGATTGAGAAAGTGTTTCTTTATTTAACTCAATTTCTGTAGTCCAAAAATCATCATTTAAAAAATGTAAAGGCAGTGCATGATCGATATCTCCATTGCCTAAAAGTGGATGATTTCCGGTAATGAAGATATTTTGCCCAAATTCTGTATGAAACTTTAGCCGAAAAACAATTGTAAGTGTATTTATTCTTTGCGTAGATTGTTCTACAATAATTGGTTGTGTAATAGCCTTTTTTCTAATTTTTTTTTCTGTTGGCTTCTCTGCTATTTCAGAAATTTCGGTTACTGATTCAATAACTTTAGAAACTCTTTTTTCTGTTTTTGTTGTATCCGCTTGTATATCGGATTTTTTTTTCTTACTGGAAGTATTGTTAGTCATACGTTTTCCCGCGGGCAATTCGTTAGCAAAATATGGTATTTCTACTCTTCGATACTTTTTAAAGAGCTAAGATAATGGTATTAATGTGTATTTATAACACATTAACGTAATTTTTTTATGAGAATATTATTTTTTTAGGTATTCTATTACTGCTTGATAGTATGAATGAGCCCAAAATTCCAAGGTTTGTTGTTTTGCTACATCTCTTCCTGCAAGTATCATAGCCGAAAAATCTATTTTCTTATAATGAATTTGCTGTAATTTATTGAGTAAATCAAAGCTATTGTTGGGTTCAATTAGCAATCCTGCTTTTCCATTTTGAATAATTGATTTTGATATGCCAACATTTGTTACAATTGGAATTAAGCCATGAAAAAATCCTTCTATTGGCACTTTACCAAATCCTTCAATTAAAGGGCATTGCACAACAATGTTATTTTTTCTATACAATTCTCTCAATTCCTCAGCAGTTTTTTTCCCTGCAATAACAACATTATTTTGTAAATCGTTTTTACTTATAAATGTTTCGTATTCAGTTCTTAAAATTCCATCTCCTACTAAAGTTAGATGGAATGGAATTTGAGCTTGGCGTAATAATAGGCAAACGTTTAAAATTAATTGCTGATTTTTATTTTTATTAAACGCCCCAACCGAAATCATTAGTAAATCTATAGTAGAATCATTTGCATATTTGCTTATTCGGTTGGCTACATTGTCTAATTCTTCATCCCAAACAGATTGGCTGTATGAAGGACTAAAAGTTTTAATTATTCTATTCGTACTATCCTCTGTTTCTAGATATGCCCAAATAGGACCTCGAAAAAAATGCTTCAATAAAAATTTCTGAAACCGATAAGTGAGCGGTTCGTTCCGATATTTTTTCCATGTTCCGGTATACGTAGCAAATACTTTTTTTCTATTCAAGTAAAAAAAGAAAAAGCCCGGAATATTTAAGTTATTCGGAAACCGCTGATATACAATATCTGTACTTTTATTAATAGCACGAAAAGATTGTATCCAGGAAGGAAAAGCTTGCAGTAATTTAATTTTTGCAGCAAAATTATTACCTCCAACATTGGGTACTGCAATGGTTGAAAGATGCGGGATAGAATAATAACTAACTACTTTTTTTTCGCTATATTCTGTAAAAGGGCAAACTAAAACAACCGTTTCGAAATAATTGGCTAATGCTTCTATTTGCTTTAAAAAAATATGCGTTTCTGTTCCAATACGCCCATCAGGATGTTGAACATGAACACAATCTGAAATGATTCCTAAACGCATAAAAAAATCGTATGAAGAATTAATTAGTGAAATATAGTGCAAACTTAATTCTCCAAACGATTTTTTAACAGTTATATTGCCACTATTTGCCTTGAGGTGGTGGCGGAGGCGGCATTGCCGGAGCTTTACCAAATGGCTTGGGAGCACCTCTATGACAAGTATTACAAGTAATCATTTGTACTTTAGCGGTATCTGTACTCTCATGAGGAATTGCAGAAATATATTTTTGATTCATTTCCATTGTCATTCTCAGCATATCTCTTGCAATATCTTTTTTAGGATTATCATCACTTGCCATATCCATCTTTTTCGGATTATCTTTTGAAGGTGCATGACAATAATTACATTTTACACCCAATGCCATTTTAAATTGATCCATCGCATGATCTACTTCTTTAAAAGTCATGATTGATGGAAAAACTTTAATGTTTTTTAGCTTTTTGGGTTCTTCTTGTTGTTCTGCTTTAAACGATTGATTGGTGATTGCAATTACGGCAATTAATGCAAAAACAAATAGCATTTTTTTTCTGTGCTGATTAAATATCATGTTGACTATTTTTGAAAAATAAAAATAAATAATTATAAAATACAAGACTTAAAAATCGGTAAAACAGAAAAATAAAAGTATCAACACATTACATTATTGATAATAATCAAAAAAAACAGCCCCTATTTTTGGGAGGCTGTTTTTCAGTATAGATAAATCTATTATTATTTCACTTCTTCAAACTGAGCATCTTCTACATGGTCGTTACCGCCGGTAGTTTGTTGTTGTTGAGTTGCCCCGGAATTAGCATCTGATTGTGCAGCGGTTCCGGAAGCTTGTTGAGCTTTATATAGCTCTTCACTTGCGGCGGTCCATGCAGTATTCATTTCTGTTAAAGCGGCATCAACTGCTGCAATATCTTGCGATTTATGAGCATTTTTTAATTTAGATAATGCTGCTTCAATTGGAGCTTTCTTATCGGCAGGAACTTTATCTCCAAATTCTTTTAATTGTTTTTCTGTTTGGAAAATTAAGCTATCTGCCTGATTTAGTTTATCAACTTTTTCACGGGCGGCTTTATCTTCAGCCTCGTGAGCTTTTGCTTCACTTTTCATTTTTTCAATTTCATCTTTGCTTAATCCACTACCCGCTTCAATACGTATTTTTTGCTCTTTATTGGTGCCTTTATCTTTAGCTGTTACGTGTAAAATTCCGTTTGCATCAATATCAAAAGTTACTTCGATTTGAGGAACGCCACGTGGTGCAGGTGGAATACCATCTAAATTAAATACACCTAAGCTTTTATTTTGATTGGCCATTGGACGTTCGCCTTGCAATACATGAATTTGTACTCCCGGTTGATTATCGCTGGCTGTAGAAAACACTTCTGTTTTTTTGGTAGGAATTGTGGTATTGGATGGAATCATAGGTGTCATTACACTACCCATAGTTTCAATTCCTAAGGTAAGCGGCGTTACATCTAATAATAATACATCTTTTACTTCACCAGTTAAAACAGCCCCTTGAATACCTGCTCCAATTGCTACCACTTCATCGGGGTTAACACTTCTGTTAGGTTTTTTATCAAAGAATTTTTCTACAATTTCTTGTACTTTAGGAATACGAGTTGAACCTCCTACTAATATTACTTCATCAATTTGCGATGTAAAATATCCTGCGTCTTTTAATGCTTGTTCGCAAGGTTTTAGGCATCTTGCAAATAAAGTATCACTTAATTGTTCGAATTTAGCACGACTTAATTTTTTTACTAAATGCTTAGGAACACCATCTACGGCAGTAATGTAAGGAAGATTAATTTCTGTTTCTGATGATGAAGATAATTCTACTTTGGCTTTTTCTGAAGCTTCTTTTAAGCGTTGTAATGCCATAGGATCTTTACGTAAATCAATGGCTTCTTCATTTTTAAATTCTTCAGCCAACCAATCCATAATTACTTTATCAAAATCATCACCACCTAAATGTGTATCTCCGTTGGTAGATTTTACTTCAAATACACCATCTCCTAATTCTAAAATAGAAATATCGAAAGTACCACCACCTAAATCAAATACAGCAATTTTTTGATCGGCATGTTTTTTATCTAATCCATAAGCTAAGGCTGCTGCGGTAGGTTCGTTCACAATTCTGCGAACATTTAATCCGGCAATTTCTCCGGCTTCTTTTGTTGCCTGACGTTGTGCATCATTAAAATATGCCGGAACAGTAATTACAGCTTCTGTAACTTCTTGGCCTAAATAATCTTCAGCAGTTTTTTTCATTTTTTGTAACACCATTGCCGAAATTTCTTGAGGTGTGTATAGTCTGCCATCTATGTCAACACGAACAGTATTATTGTCACCTTTTACTACTTTATAACTCCAATGTGAGCTTTCTTCAGTTACTTCATCAAAACGGCGGCCCATAAAACGTTTAATACTCATAATGGTATTATGAGGATTCGTGATAGCCTGACGTTTAGCAGGATCACCTACTTTACGTTCTCCGTTTTTTAAGAATCCAATAACAGAAGGCGTTGTTCTACGTCCTTCGTCATTAGCAATTACCACAGGTTCATTTGCTTCCATTACAGAAACGCAACTATTGGTTGTTCCCAAATCAATTCCAATTATCTTTCCCATAAAATATATTTTTTTTACTCCTTTAACTCCAATTTTGAAGTTAACATGTATAGTCAACCATTATGCCATAGCATATTAATGTGAAAAAATGTCAGAACTAAATTCTAATCTAACTCTAATTTACCTGCTTTAAACGTATAATGTTTTTGAGAGAAATAGCTAAAAATAACAACAAATAATGTGGTTACTATTTTAGAAGGTGTAGGATACCAGTGAAATATTTCTACAAATACTTTTAAAAATCCGTAGTTTAAAAATAAACAACCTAATACTACCATAAAGTATTTGCGTAATTGTTCTCTTTTAGCAACAGATGTTTCTTGAAATACTACATATCGGCTTAAATAAAACCCAATGGGAAATGTAACGCAAAAGCCTATAATAAAAGAAGCAATATGCGGACTAACAGTAAGCCATCCTATGTGTACAGGTGTTTTTTTTACAATAAAATTATAAGAAACAAAAAACAATGAAATATCAAGAACGGTATTTCCACCACCACAGGCTGCATACCTAAAAGTTTGCAACGGCATTATTTTTTGAAATAATGGATAAAAAAAATCCACTATACTCAGAATAGCATTTTTTATAAATTGATGTACTTTCAACATAAATGGCGGCGAAGGTAAAAATTAATCAATTAGCTTTGCAACCCTAAATGTTAATTTATACATGAGTGTTGTTGCATTAATAAAAGATACTACCGCCAAGGCTATTAAACAATTATATGGATTAGAATTATTGCCATCGGAAATTCTGGTAAATGAAACCAAACCCGAATTTGAAGGCGATTATACTATTGTTTTATTTTCGTTTGTTAAACAATTAAAAAAATCTCCTGACAGCATTGGAACCGAATTAGGAAATTATATTTCTACCAACTATCCTAATTTATGTTCTTCCTTTTCCATTATTAAAGGTTTTTTAAATCTTTCCATTACACCTACTTATTGGATTAACTTTTTACAGCAAAATGTTGCCAATACTGCTTTTGGCACCCAACCAAGTAATGGAGAAAAAGTAATGGTAGAATATTCTTCTCCTAATACCAATAAACCTTTGCATTTAGGCCATTTAAGAAATAATTTTTTAGGTTGGAGTATTGCCGAAATTTTAAAAGCAAACGGCTATGATGTTATAAAAACTTGTATTGTAAACGATAGAGGAATTCATATTTGTAAAAGTATGATTGCATGGCAAATGTTTGCAAATGGTGCAACTCCTCAATCTACCAACACCAAAGGCGATCATTTTGTAGGCGATTATTATGTACAGTTTAACAACGAATATAAAAAACAAGTTGAGGCATTAATTGCTACCGGTGTAAGTAAAGAAGATGCAGAAAAACAAGCTCCTATTTTAAAAGCCACACAGCAAATGTTGCTCGATTGGGAAGCCGGAAAACCCGATGTAATTAATTTGTGGAATAACATGAACAATTGGGTGTACGAAGGTTTTAATGCAACCTATACAACCATTGGCAGCGATTTTGATAAAGTTTATTACGAAAGCAATACCTATTTATTAGGCAAGAGCATTGTGGAGAAAGGCTTAGAAAAAAATGTATTTTTTAAGAAAGAAGATGGCAGCGTTTGGATAGATTTAACACCCGATGGCTTAGATGAAAAAGTAGTGATGCGTAAAGATGGTACTTCGGTTTATATTACGCAGGATATTGGCTTAGCCGAACAAAAACAAAATGAGTTTAATGCCAATCAAAGTATTTATGTGGTGGGTGATGAACAGAATTATCATTTCAAAGTATTAAAATTAATATGCCAAAAATTGCAACTACCCTCTGCCGATGGCATTTATCATTTAAGTTATGGCATGGTTGAATTGCCAACCGGAAAAATGAAAAGTCGTGAAGGAACTGTTGTTGATGCAGATGATTTGGTAGATGAAATGATTGCTATTTCTCAACATAAAACCGAAGAATTAGGAAAAGTAAAAGATTTTACTGAAGATGAACTAAAAAGCCTTTACAATACAATTGGATTAGGTGCATTGAAGTTTTTTTTATTGCGTGTTGATCCTAAAAAGAAAATGATTTTTAATCCCGAAGAAAGTATCGATTTTCATGGATTTACCGGACCATTTATTCAATATACCCATGCCAGAATAAAAAGTATTTTAAGAAAGTTCAGCAATGATTTCATTACTACTTCTTTATCTGCCTCAATTCAACATTCACTTTTATTACTTGAAAAAGAACTTATCATTCAATTAGAGCAATTTCCTTTAATAATTAAAGAAGCTGCCGAATTTCACGATCCATCTAAAATTGCCATTTATATTTTTGAATTGGCTAAAATATTTAATTCATTTTACAGCGAACATTCTATTACTAATGCAGAAAATGAAGAAAAAAAATTATTGCGTTTGCAATTAGCACAATTAACAGCACATGTGTTACATAAAGGAATGGCTTTATTGGGAATACAAGTGCCCGATAGAATGTAATAGTAAATTATTGAGTAAAAATTGAAAATAGGAAATTACATTTGCATCCCAATGAATGCCCGGGTGTTGAAATTGGTAGACAAGCCACTTTGAGGTGGTGGTACCCGAAAGGGTGTGCAGGTTCGAATCCCGTCCCGGGCACTTCTTATTACATCAATCTATTAGTTTATTTTTCTTCTTTTACCATTTTTCGCAAAATAGCCCATTGCTTAAGTGCATCTCGAGAATCTATAGCCGGATAACCTAATACTTTTTTTCCGGCAGGAACATCTTGAATAACACCCGACATGCCTCCTACCAATGCCCCACTTCCAACTGTTGTATGATCGGTTATACATGCTCCACCACCTACAATAACTCCATCGCCTAATACTACAGAACCAGCTAATCCACTGCTTCCAGCCATTATACACGATCGTCCCATTTTACTGTTATGCCCTATTTGTACCAAATTATCTAGTTTACAACCATCCCCAATAACTGTAGCACTAAACTTTCCTCTATCAATACAAGTATTAGCACCAATTTCTACACCATTGCCAATTATTACATTGCCAATATGAGGAATTTTAATTAAGCCTTTACCATCGGCACTGGGCCTAAACCCAAATCCATCTGCTCCAATTGTTGAATTGGGGTGTAATATGCAAGCATTTCCTATAATACATCTTTCTCTTATTACTGCACCAGACCATATAACTGTATTGTGGCCAATTTGTGAATCGTCTAAAATGGTAACATTGGGATAAACAATAGTATTGTTGCCAATTTTTACACCTTTACCAATATAACAGCCTGCTCCAATTTTAGAGCCATTACCAATAACTGCCGATGCATGTATAATTGCTGATGGATGAATATCTACTTCAAACACCGGATTATCGGGTAAAAACAATTCTAATAATTCTGCCATTGCAATATCGGCAGATTTCACTTTTATGATAGCTTTATTAATGCCCGGTTCTAATTCAATGACATCATTTATAATTACTGCCGATGCTTTAGAAGTTTCCCAAAGCTTAGCATATTTTTTATTTCCAATAAAAGTAATTTGTCCTTCTTCAGCCAATTCTATTTGTTCGGGAGAAGTAATTAAAATAGAATTATCACCAATTAAAATACCATTTACTTTTTGAGCAATTTCTTCTACAGTATATTTTTTCATATTACAAATACTTTCGGTTAAAAAAAAGTATAGATAAGAAAATTTTTCGATTCTATCATTTTTTCTATGTACAATTATGTTTTGATTAGGTAGAAAAGCTGTTTTTTGCAAGTATACTTGTTATTATAATATCCGTAATTTGTAAAAAAATAAATCATGTCTAACTTTATTATAACTTGTCCTAATTGCTTTCATAAGTTTGAACCAACCGATGCTATTCGAGAAAATCTTCAAAAAGAATTAAATGAAAAAGCTAAAGAATGGCAAGAAAAAAAAGAAAAAGAATTTAGAGATAAAGAATCTTTTTTTCAGCAACAGTTAATTAATAAAGAAGAAGAATTGAATACCCGATTAACGGTTGAAAAACAAAAATTAGAAGAAATAGTAAAGAAAAAAGTTAGTACAGATTTCGAAAACAAGCTACAAGCTTTAGAGCAAACATTGGAAGAAAATAAAATTAAATTAAAAGAATCAAGAAATAAAGAATTAGAATTTTTACAAAAAGAAAGAGAATTAATAAATAAAGAAGCTGAACTGCAAATTACCTTACAAAAACAATTATTGATAGAAAGAGAAAAATTAAAAGAACAATTATTAAAAGAAGAAGCCGATAGGTATAGCATAAAAGATCACGAATACCAATTACAAGTAAAAGAATTACAAAAACAATTAGAAGATCAAAAACGCTTGGCAGATGAAATGAAGCGTAAAGCAGAACAAGGCTCAATGCAATTGCAGGGTGAAGTGCAGGAATTGTTATTGGAAGAAATTTTACGAAACACTTTTCCTTTCGATAAAATTGAAGAAGTAGGCAAAGGTGTAAAAGGAGCCGATTGCATTCAAACAGTTAGAACCCAATTTGGCAATGAAGCAGGAACCATTATTTATGAAAGTAAACGCACCAAAGATTTTGCCAATGAATGGATTGAGAAATTGAAATCGGATATGCGAGTTTTAGGAGCTGATATAGCTGTTATAGTTACGCAAGCATTACCAAAGGAGATAGAAAAATTTGGAGAAAAAGAAGGTGTATACATTTGTACGTTTTCTGAAGTTAAAAGTGTTGCATTAATTTTACGCAATGCAGTTGTAAAAGTGTATGAAGCAAAAAAAAGTCAGGAAAATAAAGGCGATAAAATGACATTGTTATACGATTATTTGATAAGCAATGAGTTTGGAGAACAATGGAAAGCCATACGAGAAGGATTTATGAGTATGAAATTATCTATCCAAAAAGAAAGAGATGCTATGGAAAAACTTTGGAAAGCAAGAGAAAAACAATTAGAAAAAGTATTGCTGAATGCGGCTCATATTAAAGGTTCAATAGAAGGTATTTCAGGAGCAGATATTAATTTAAATTTATTAGATGATAACGATTCATTATTATTAGAATGATTACAACTAACCAAGAACCTCATTATACCGACAAGCCAAGCAGAAAAAAACCAATTTTTTCTGTTGATCAAAAATTAAGAAGCTATTTACATCAATACGGGCGAGAAGTAAAATTATTTGCTCAGTATGCCGATCTTTTAAATTTTACCTATACCGTTCCTATCAAGAAAAAAGATGGTACAGACTCTTCATGGGAGAAAGTAATATACGATACGCGAGAGTTTGAATTTTTAAGAGAGAATTTAGTAAAGAATTATGCTTTATTAAAAACAAAAGGCGATCAAAGTTTTATTAATCAATTAGACGTTGCAGCTATTGATTTCTGTTATTTTGGTAACAGTCAGCCTTTTCGTATTCGCATTGTTAATAGGTATAATGCCAACTTCGATCATTATTATATAAAACAAGCCGATGCCAATAGAATTTTTGGATTAGAGTTAGAGCATCTTTTATCGCCCAATCGCATTACTTACTTCACCAACAACAATACACTTATTGAAGAACATATTCCGGGCATTCCGGGAGACATTTTTATTGCTGATTATTTAAATTCATCCGAAACCAATCAAATTAGGCTTGCAAAAGAATTTGTAAAGTTTAATGAACGATGTTTTACGCATTTATTAGGCGATATGCGTAGCTACAATTTTGTAATTAATATAACACCCGATGTTTTAAATTATCAATACCGATTTAGAGCTATTGATTTTGATCAGCAATCGTATGAAGGAAGAAAAAATTTATACTTACCACAATTTTTTAAAGAAAATAAACCGTTTGTAGATATTGTTATAAAACATTTAAATAAAGAATCTATTGAGCAATATCAGGCAGAAGAAAAAACTTTAATGGCTTTTAGATTGGCATCTTCTAAGTATCGGGTAAAAGAGTTATTAGATATAATGAGTGATGCAGAAATTTCTAAACCCGAAAAAATAATTCAACTGAAAGAAGAACTGGCTATACATTTCAACCAGCCTACATTTTCAAAAGCCACTACTATGGGACAAATTGTGAAAATGCAATTAAAACAAATATTAAAAAAGAGTTTATCGCTTTTACCAAAAACCAATATTAGAGTGGCCGATTAGCAATATTTGCATCTGTTACAACCCAGCACAAACATATATTTTCGAATATTTTATACTGAACTTTAATAGGTACAACCCAATTAGCTTTCGAAAAAACTGCATTAAAAGTTCCTTCATTTGTAATATTGAATTGTTGCAAATGAATGTCTTCACTAAAATTAATATTGCCCCACCCCCACCATTTAAATATGGCTTCTTTTGCATTCCACAACAAAATAGTTTGATGTATTAAAGTAGCAGTAACTGTATTTTGAGTAGTAATGCCAAAATCATGCATTTCGGCCTTGCTTAAAAATTTATGAGCAACTTTCAATACTTTATCCGATGCAAGTTCAATATCAATTCCAACTCGCTGATGTAAGCTAACAATTGCAGCAGCAAAATTTCCACAATGAGAAATAGAAAAATGATATTGCTCGTAAGGCAAATATGGCTTATTGGTATCGGCAATAACAATTTCTGTGTATGGAAAATCGGGAAACAATGATTGCAGCAAATAACGTGCTGCTAAGTGTTGTAATCGTTTATGCGGATGAGTAATAGATTTTTGTAAAGGGACTTTTGATAAAAAAAATGCCTCATCTTCCTCAATTTTCCAAATAGCCAGTTTGGTTGATTGGTTAATATTATGTTGATAAAATAAACTCAATTTATTTTTACAATTTTTGATTGCAGATTTACGATTTATATTGCAAATAATTGAAGATGTTAGTTTTAAAATAAAAAATTACAACTTGGCAAATATTTATTGAATAAACAATATAAGCCAAAGTAAAATACTGATTACATGATTTTAACCGATAAACGTATTATTGAAGAAATGAGTAAAGGCACTATTAAGATTGAGCCTTTTAATAGAGCCGATTTAGGAAGCAATAGCTATGATGTGCATTTGGGAAAATGGCTGGCAAAATATGTAGATGCAGAATTGGATGCAAAAAAACATAACACAATTCAATACTTCGAAATTCCTGAAGAAGGTTTTACTTTATTACCTCATGAATTTTATTTGGGTGTTACTGCTGAATACACCGAAACGCATGCTCATGTACCTTTTTTAGAAGGAAAATCATCTACCGGTCGTTTAGGCATTGATATTCATGCAACTGCCGGCAAAGGCGATGTAGGTTTTTGTGGAAATTGGACCTTAGAAATTTCGTGCAAACAACCTGTAAGAATATATAAAGGAATGCCTATTGGTCAGTTAATTTATTTTCCGGTAGATGGTGAAATTGAAATAAAATATAATCAGAAAACGAATGCTAAATATAGCAGTCAGCCTAATAAGCCCATTGAAAGTATGATGTGGAAGAATAAGTTTTAATGATTGATTTACCATTTTCCATATTCGCGCAGATACGCTATTAGCCAACCAATTACTTCATTATAACTTTCAATTCCTTCGTTTTGTAAATTAAATTTTAAGTATTGATTATACATTGACGACATTACCGGCGAAATGCTATTTTCTTCATTATAAAAAAATTGCTTTACAGCTTTTCTATCTCTTATCACTTTTTCATTTAAGTGTTCTTTATTATAAATTAATTCCTGTTTTAAACCTGTTGTATCGCCATCTATTAAAAAAGTATTTATTTCTTCTTGTTGTGCATAAGAAAAAAAGTCAAGATATACCGAATACTTAAAAAATGGTAATTCAGAAATACTACATGCCAAATATCCAGCAAAATTAGCCTCACTTTCGCTGGCATAACCTAATTGATGGGCTATTTCGTGGCAAATAATATAGGGCAATAGAACCTCCGGAATATCATTCCTAAATTGAGCTTCTCCACTAAACGGGTTATAATAACCTATAAATCCAAAATACATTCCCATTTTGCTGTACAAACTACTTTTAACCGAAATAGGATTATAAGAAAGAAAATAGTACTGCTTTGATGCACTATCATAACATTTTTTTGCTTCTGCAATAATTTGCTGTATAGGCATGTGTGGCAAACCCGTATCAGGTATTTGCGTTCTATACTCATTTGCCTTATTAATAAGCTGATGCGTTAGTACAACAACTTCCTCTTTACAGTAATGGGTCTTACTTAGTTGCAACTGATTGGAGATGCCGATTCTAAAATAATTCAATCCCCATAAAAAAAAGAAAACAATATATAGCCACATCAATTTTCTTACTAAAAAACCTAACTGATTTACAAAAGTCTTTCCTGAAAATTTTTTAATTAATGTAAAAATTGCTCGAAATAGTTTAATGATAAAAATCAATATTAATACAATATAAAAAATATCACCTACGCTAAATTGAACCCATCCGGTAATTGTTCTTTGAAAAGAAGCAATTTTATTATACCATATATTGCTGTAATAATGCTCTATCCAAATTGGATGAAGTTTAATAATTTCAATGAAACATATCCCTATAATTGGAACAATCCATTGAAGAGTAGGGAATAATAAATTGGTAGTTTTTCCTTTTATGTGCATAATAAACTATAAAGAAACTACTATTTCACAAATTCACAATTTCGTTTTGCCCTTTAAATGCAAAACCCTACCTTTGCGAGCCCTAAAAATCCGAACATGAATTATCGACGTGAATACGAGATTGCATTTGTGGGTTTAAAGCCGGGTGTTCATGTGTTTGAATACAGGATTGAGGATAAGTTCTTTATACCGTATGGCGAGCAAGATTTTAATAATTGCATTGCTGATGTTAAACTGAGCTTGGATAAGAAGAATGGATTTATGCAATTGCATTTCGACATTAATGGAAACATTGATGTAATTTGCGACAAATGCGGAAATAGCCTGCATAAGCAACTTTGGGACGAGTACGATATTATAGTAAAAATGGTGGAAGAGCCGGAATTAATGAATGAACAAGAGGCCGATCCTGATATATATTACATTAATAGAAGTGAAAGTCACTTGCATATAGCTGATTGGATTTATGAATTTATTAATTTAAGCTTACCAATGCAGAAAAGGTGTAATGATGATGAAATGGGTGGTTCGCTATGCAATAACGAAGTACTGGCCAAGTTAAAAGAAATGGAAGATGAAGTGAGAAAAGAAAACAATAATCTCTGGAAAGGATTAGAGAAATTTAAAGATTTAGATAATTAATATTTTTTTTGATACTATAAATTTTGTGTTATGCCGAATCCTAAACGTCGCCATTCTCAGCAAAGAGGAGCAAAGAGAAGAACGCACTACAAAGCTGAAGAAGTAACTTTAAGCAAAGACACTACAACCGGAGAAATCCATGTACGTCATCGTGCACATGTTAGTGAAGGAAAATTATTCTATAAAGGAAAATTGGTTGCAGAAAAAGCACCCTTAAAAGCTTAATTTTTTCTATACTTATTTAAAAAATCCTATAAGGGTTAGCAATCCTTATAGGATTTTCTTTACCTTGCTTTTATGAATATAGGAATAGACATGATGGGCGGAGATTATGCCCCCTTAGAAGCGGTAAAAGGTTTGCAATTATTTCTCAGCCAAAATCATATTCGAGCAACAATTGTTTGCATTGGTGATGAATCTATTATTCATCCACTTTTACAGGAACATAAAATACATTCTTCTGTACAAATTGTACATGCACCCGAAATAATTGGCTACCACGAACATCCAACCAAAGCTTTAAAAGAAAAGCAACAGAGCTCCATTGCTATAGGATTTCATTTATTATCAACTTGTAAAATTGATGCTTTTATAAGTGCAGGCAATACCGGTGCAATGCTGGTTGGTGCCATGTTTACTATTAAACCTATTGAAGGTATTCAACGCCCAACTATTGCCACCATCATTCCTAAACTTAATGGTGGTACGGGTTTATTATTAGATGTGGGATTAAATGCAGATTGCAAACCCGAAAATTTAAATCAATTTGCCATTCTTGGTAACTTATATACACAACATATTTTAGGAATTCAACATCCAACAACTGGCTTATTAAATATTGGAGAAGAAGAAGGCAAGGGAAATATTTTGGCTCAAGCTACTTTTCCTCTTCTAAAAGAAAACCAACAAATTTCTTTTATTGGCAATATTGAAGGCCGAGACTTTTTTAATGATAAAGCAGATGTAATTGTTTGTGATGGATTTACCGGAAACATTATTTTAAAAATGGCAGAAAGTATTTATGATATTGCCGAACAAAGAGAGTTGCATCACGATGCTTATTACAATCGTTTTCATTATCAAAACTATGGCGGAACACCGGTTTTAGGTGTTGCCAAACCTGTAATAATTGGTCATGGAATTAGTAATGACATTGCTTTTAAAAATATGCTGCTACTGGCAGAAAAAATGATTGAAAGCGACTTATGTGGAAAAATTAAAGAAAGCTTCTCTATTTAAAAATTATCATTTTAGCAATTACCAAGATAAATCAATTACTAATCTTTGTTAGTTTTTGCAAAACTGTACTTTTGCTGCAAACTCCACTATAATGGATATCAAACAAAATATTTTAGAAACTATTGGAAATACTCCGTTAATTAAGCTTAATAAAATAACAAAGGATTTTCCTTGCACTGTTTTAGCCAAGGTAGATTATTTTAATCCAGGTAATTCTATCAAAGATAGAATGGCGTTAAAAATGATTGAAGTAGCAGAGCAAGAAGGAAAACTTAAACCCGGAGGAACTATTATAGAAGGCACAAGCGGCAATACCGGAATGGGATTGGCTTTAGCGGCATGTGTAAAAGGCTACAAATGCATTTTTGTTACTACCGATAAACAAAGTAAAGAAAAAGCAGATATTTTAAAAGCTGTTGGTGCAGAGGTAATTGTTTGTCCTACTAATGTAACTCCCGAAGACCCTCAGAGTTATTATAGTGTAGCCAAAAGATTGGCGAAAGAAATTCCTAACTCCTATCATTGTAATCAATACGATAATCTTGCCAATCGGTTAGCTCATTACGAAAGTACCGGACCTGAAATTTGGAATCAAACCGATGGAAAAATTACCCATTTGGTATGTACTGCAGGAACAGGAGGAACCATTACAGGCACTGCAATGTATTTGAAAGAAAAAAATCCAGCAATTCAAATATGGGCTATTGATGTTTACGGTAGCTTACTTACAAAATATTTTCGTACTGGCGAAATTGATTCAAATGAAGTTCATCCATATATCAGTGAAGGATTTGGAGAAGATTTTGTTCCTTTAAATTACGATATGAGCGTGATTGATTACTTTGAACAAGTAACGGATAAAGATGGTGCAGTAATGGCAAGAAGAATTGCCAAAGAAGAAGGATTATTTTGCGGATATAGTGCCGGAAGTTGCTTACAAGGATTAATACAACTTAAGGATAAACTTAAAAAAGATGATTTAGTAGTATGTATATTTCACGATCATGGCAGCCGTTATGTAGCCAAAATTTATAACGATCAGTGGATGATGGAACGTGGTTTTTTAGATGTAAAAACTTTTAAAGATATTGTTAGTGGCAGAATTCATAAAAAACTAATAACGGTACAACCTTCTCAAACGGTAGCAAATGCAGCGGAGTTAATGAAAAAGTATGATATTGAACAAATTCCAATTTTTAGTGAAGGTGAACCCATTGGCTCTGTAAGCGAGAATGGCTTATTTCAAAAAATATTTAGCAATCCTGATATTAAACACGCTCCTGTTGATACTGTAATGGAACGTGGCTTTCCTGTTGTAGCTTTCGATACGCCGGTTGAAAGGCTGGGCAGCTTAATTACAAAAGATAATGGTGCCGTTTTAGCTAAAGATGAGAAAGGCGATTATCATATTGTAACCAAGTACGATGTTATTCAAAGCTTAACTAAATAAATCAAATCGTTTAAAATTTATCTATCAACGCTATTCTCTAAATCTATTATTTTTTCGAATAACAATTCGTATTCCTTATTAGCAGCTTTTATTTGCTGCTGAAGAAGCGTATATGCTTGCTCTAATTGTAAAAACTTGGTTTTGTCTTTATAACTTTCAGGATGTGAGAGAGATAACTCAATGTCCATTTTTTTATTATTCAATTTCAAAATATCTTCTTCCAATTTTTGAAATTGACGTTGTACTTTTTGTAATTCTTTTTTCTGTTCCTTACTAATATTATTTTGTATTACTTGAACAGGTTTCGGTTTTTCTTCTATTATGGTAGGCGTAACATTATCAACAGCAATTTGTTCTTTTTTTCTTATTAATTCTTGCTTAGCCATTCTTTCTTTCCATTCTACCCATTCAGCATAAGTTCCCTTAAATTCTTTTATTTCATAATCAACAATTTCCCATATTTTATTAGCAGTTTGAGAAATAAAATATCTATCATGACTAACCAAAATATAACTTCCTTCATATTTATTTAATGCCTCTGCCAATAGTTCTACCGAATGCATATCTAAGTGGTTGGTAGGTTCATCTAATAACAAAAAATTACTTTTACTAACAATTACTTTAGCTAAAGCCACTCTTGCTTTTTCGCCTCCACTTAATACTTTAATTCTTTTATCGGTATCATCGCCGCTAAATAAAAAACAACCCAAAATAGTTCTTAATTCTAAATCGGTTTTATTGCTGCCGCAATGTTGCATTTCTTCTAAAATAGTATAATTAAGATTTAAAGCTTCTAATTGATGTTGGGCATAAAAACTTTCTTGTACGTTATAACCCCAATTTCTTTGACCGGTAAATGATTCTGTTCCAGCAATCATCCTTAAAACGGTTGATTTACCTTTTCCATTGGCACCAATCAGGGCAATTTTATCGCCTCTATTAATCTCCGCATGGGTGTGCTGAACGATTTGAATATCATTAAAATTTTTTGAAACATCTTTCAGTTCGCAAATAATTTTACCGGGTTGTTTATCTATTTGAAAGTTAATTCTAATATTGGGTCGTTCTAATTCAGTTTGCTCAATTCGCTCTAATTTATCTAATCGTTTCATGGCACTTTGTGCGGCAGCAGCTTTAGTAGCTTTTGCTCTAAAACGCTCTATAAACCGTTCTTGTTGCCGTATATAATCTTGCTGATTTTCGTAGGCTTTCTGCTGTAATTCTATTCTTATTTGCTTTTCCTTTTCATAAAACTCGTAATTGCCGGTATAAATATGCAGTTGTTGTTGATAGAGTTCAACAATTTTATTAACCATTCTATTCAGAAAAAATTTATCGTGACTAACAATTACTACACTTCCCTGATAATGTTTTAAGTACTTTTCGAGCCATTCAATAGAGGGTAAATCCAAGTGATTAGTAGGTTCATCCAATAACAATACATCGGGTTGTTGTAAAATCATTTTTGCCAATAAAACCCTCATACGCCAGCCACCACTAAATTCTTTATATGGTCTTTGCAAATCAGCATTAGAAAAGCCCAATCCTTGCAAAACTTCTTCGGTTTTATGATGAATAGTATAACCGCCCATTATTTCTAATTCGTGTAATTTTTCCGAATAGAGATGTAATAATTTTTCATCCGATGTTTGTTCCAATTCTTTTCCTAATAATTCTATTTCTTTTTCAATATCTTTTACTTTTTGAAATGCTCCCATTGCTACTTCTAAAATAGAATCGTTTGTATCGAAACTCAATAAATCTTGATGCAAATAGCCAATAGAAGTTTCTTTACTTTTTTCCACAGTTCCTTTAGAAGGTAAATACTCTCCTACCAATACTTTTAACAAGGTAGATTTGCCGGTTCCATTATAACCAATTAACCCAACTCTATCTCCCGGATGTATATGCCATGTTGCTTCTTCAACAATTACTCTTGCCCCAAATTCAAAAGTTACATTTTGTAAACCAATTAGCATTATTTTGTATTTTGGCTGCAAAGGTAATTGCCACAGCTACATTTTTAAGTAGTTTTGATAATTGAATCCAAGAAAATGAAATTATTTTTCGTATCCCTACTATTAATTGCCGGTATAGCTTGCAATAGCAATAAAATGCCTAATAACGGTTTATTACTTACTGCAAAAAACATTAAGCCTTCTGTAACCATAACATTCGATAGCTCTATCAATAAATTAGTAACCAATTATTTTCATTTGAAAGATAATTTTATTACCGAAAACAATAAGCTTATTAATTTTTATGCCAGTGAAATACAGAAAAATGCAGATTCGCTAAATTTTGCCGAATGCAAAGCCGATTCTATTACTACCGAATTAGCAAAAATTAATACAGAAAGTATTAGTGCAGAAATGCAAGCACTATTAGAAGAACCCGATATTAATTCGAAAAGAAAATCATTATACTTAGTAAGTGAAGAAGTATTTGATTTATTGAAAGTGATGCAATACGATAACCAAAACGTGTATAAATTATATTGCCCCGATGCACTTGATGGATCGGGAGCAAATTGGTTAAGTAAATCAACCGATATTCGTAATCCATATTTACCCAAAACAATGCTTACCAATGGTAAAGTTATCGATACATTACATTTTTAAACATTGGCTTCAGCAATAAAAGATTGGTAATACACTTGCACTTGCTGAGCATATTTTTCTGCAAATTGCAACAGCTTATTTTTCCATTCTAAATGTTTTTCTGCATACGCAATTAATTCATCTGCTATCACCGATCCATTTCTGCCGGTACTTCTTAAATGTGCAGATGCTGCCGCTTCGGCCATAGTTTGTAAAATATTTTCTAACTTTTTTAATTTACCCTTACATAAATTCAAATCCATTTTATCGGCACTGGGCTGCAATTGTTTCATAACAAAATATTTATTGCTAAACTGAAGAGGTTGTAATAAAGCAGGAGAAATATGTTGCATAATTTCTTGCACAAATACAATTCTTTCTGCTTCGTTATTAAATATGGGTTGTGATTGCACATATTGCCGTAAACAAGCAACTTTTGATTCTTTCATATCTAATAATACAAAAGATTTTTCTTGTATTTTTTTTGCCAAAATAATATATCTATCTACTCCAATACTTCCCGTACCTGCTATTCTTATGGCAGCATCTGTAAAAACATATTTGCCATTGTGGTATTGATTGCTCCAATTATTAAAAAATATTTTTAGTGCATTTTTAGTACGCTTAGTAAGTGCTATTGTTTTTTGATCATCAATTAAAAGCATTCTACCATTTTTTTTGTTAATTGTATGCGACTTGATTAAATCTGAATTAGACCTTTCACTCACTTGCACTATTAACTGCTTTAAAATACCACTCGCAGTATTTCTTTCAATAACCAATGATTTTCCTTTTTGCAAAACTTTTATATACTCTGCCAAGAATGAAGCTGCTATTTTTTTAGCTTTTAATTTAGATAAATGCATATCCTTCGCAGCTAAAAAAATACTGGTAAGCATACGCGATATTTCCCAACTAACAGGTGCTAAAACGGCTTCATCAAAATCATTCAAATCAAAATATTCTAATTTATTATCTCCTTTATACGTACCAAAGTTTTCAATATGCAAATCGCCGCAAATCCATGATGTAGTTTCATCTTCCCAATTTTGCCAAGATTTAAAATCTTCATAAAACAAATGACAAGTTCCTCTAAAAAACCTAAATGCCGATTGCTTCATAGCCGCATATTTAAAAACCAATAATTGTTGGTTTCTATCCTTATTATACTTTTGTATGCGATGCCAAACTGTACTCATAAATAAATTATTAAATGCCTTATTTTATTGATCAATGTAATAAAAAAATATGGATTAATGATAATCCAAAACGTATAATTTCATTAGTTCCTTCACAAACAGAACTATTATTCGATTTAGGATTGAATGAAGAAGTAGTAGGTATTACAAAGTTTTGTATTCATCCAAAAGGTTGGTTGGGTAAAAAAGCTCAAATTGGTGGAACCAAAAATATTAATATCGAAAAAATAAAATCTTTACAACCCGATTTAGTAATTGCCAACAAAGAAGAAAATGTAAAAGAACAAATTGAAATGATTGAAAAATTTTGTTCTGTTTGGACAAGCGATGTAAGTAATTTAACTACCGCTATTGAAATGATTCAATCAATTGGTATAATTACACAGCAACAGGCTAAAGCTGATAAAATAATAGCTACACTGCAAGATGATTTTTCAAAAACTAAACCCAATTTTCCCTTATTAAATGCATGTTATTTAATTTGGAAAGACCCATACATTACAGTTGGTGGAGATACTTTTATTAATGATATGATGCATTGGTGCAGATTAAAAAATATTTTTGAAAATGATACTCGCTATCCACAAATATTACTAAAAGAAATAACTAACTTAAACTGTGAAATTTTACTTTTAAGCTCAGAGCCATACCCTTTCAAAAAACATCATATTACTTTACTACAAGAAGAACTTCCTACCGTAAAAATAGTTTTAGTGGATGGAGAAATGTTTAGTTGGTATGGCAGCAGATTATTAAAAACACCAACCTATTTTAAACAATTAAATAACCTATTGCATGCTTGATGAGTTATACTGATAACAGTCATGCCTAAAGCTAACAGTTGTTTGGAAGAGTATCAGTAACTTTGCACCTCGAAAAGAAAATATTCGATCAATTAAAATTTAAAAATCATGGCAAAATACAGAGCAGGAGTTTTGTTTGGAAAAGAATTAGAAGCATTGTATAACGATGCAAAAGAAAATCAATTTGCTTTACCTGCGGTAAACACTATTGGCACAAATACTATTAATGCAGTTTTAGAAACAGCCGCTAAAGTAAATTCACCGGTTATTATTCAGTTTTCGAATGGCGGTGCACAATTTATTGCCGGTAAGGGCATGCCCAACGATAATTTACAAGGAAATATTTTAGGTGGCATATCCGGTGCATTACATATTCATAATGTAGCTAAAGCGTATGGTGTTCCGGTAGTTTTACACACCGATCATGCTGCTAAAAAATGGTTGCCTTGGGTTAGCGGATTAATTGATGCCGGCGAACAATTTTATAAGGAAAAAGGCCAACCCTTATTCAGTTCTCACATGTTAGATTTATCTGAAGAGCCCATTGAAGAAAATATTCATACATCTGCTGCATTTTTTAAACGTATGGCTCCATTGGGCATGAGCTTAGAAATTGAATTAGGTGTAACCGGAGGAGAAGAAGATGGTGTAGATAATAGCGATGTTGAAAATGATAAATTATACACCCAACCGCAGCATGTAGCCTATGCCTATACCGAATTAGGTAAAATAAGCAATCTATTTACTATTGCTGCTGCTTTTGGTAATGTGCATGGTGTTTATAGCCCGGGTAATGTGCAATTGCGTCCAGAAATTTTGCATAACAGTCAAGTATATATTGAAAAAGAATTAAAAACTGCTGCAAAGCCCGTTTACTTTGTATTTCATGGAGGTAGTGGTTCTCCTCAACATCAAATTCGTGAAGCCATAAGTTATGGTGCAATTAAAATGAATATTGATACCGATATGCAATGGGCATTTTGGGAAGGAATTTTAGATAATTACAAAAAGAATGAAGCTTATTTACAAGGTCAACTAGGAAATCCCGAAGGACCACAAAAACCCAATAAAAAATATTACGATCCACGTATTTGGTTACGCAAAGGCGAAGAAAGTTTTATTAAACGCTTAGAAGTTGCATTTGAAGATTTAAATTGTATTAACAGAAATGCATAACTAATTTTTAAACTAACAGTAAAGGCAAGAATGTATTCTTGCCTTTTTTTATACATTCAATTTTTAGTTGTTTAAAAATTATACATCAACTTAATAACTTTATAATTTACAACTATAATTTTTTATTTGAGCTCAACCAATTTCTAATAAACATTGTTACACAGTAATAATAAATTGTATTAAATTACTTACAAATAGCCGAATGGAAACCACCAAATTATTACTATTAGTATCTGTATTAGCTGCAATATCCATTGTAACATTCAGTTCATGCAGCTATCTTCCTAAAGGCACTGTTGCGGTTAAACCTTTCGATAGTAAAAAATATATCGGATTATGGTACGAAATTGCTCGCTTCGATTTTTATTTCGAAAAAAACTTAAACAATACAACTGCTAACTATTCTTTTAATAAAAATGGAACTATTAAAGTAGTTAATCGCGGATACAATTACGTAACACAAAAATGGAAACAATCTGTTGGCAAAGCAAAATTTGTTCGTACTTCGGATGAAGGGAGTTTAAAAGTATCTTTTTTTGGTCCTTTTTATGGCGGCTATAATGTAATAGCAATTGATTCTGCTTATAGATATGCATTGGTTGCAGGAAGTAATTTTAAGTATTTATGGATACTTTCCAGAGAAAAAATAATACCCGAAAATATAAAGCAAGCCTATCTCTCTAAGGCTAAAAGTTTAGGATTTGCAACTGAAAATTTAATTTGGGTAGAGCACAATAAGTAATAAAAAGAGTTACGGCAATTAAGCCCTACCTTACGATAATAAGTACTAAAAAAAGAAACTCATTTTTTCATTACTTTGTATTATCATAAACTTTTAGCTATGCCTAATCAGAAAATAATAAGCCTTTTAGGCGATAAAGCCGCTTATCTTTTAGAACACCAATGCGGTACCATTGATAAATCAACTTTATCATTACCCTCTCCTACTCATTTAGATGATATTTGGATAAATAGTAACCGCAACAATCAAACAATTAAAAGCTTAAATAATTTATTACATCATGGAAGATTAAATGGAACCGGTTATTGTAGCATTTTTCCCGTAGATCAAGGTGTTGAACATAGTGCAGGAGCATCGTTTGCACCCAATCCTATTTATTTCGACCCTGAAAATATTATTCAACTTGCTATAGAAGGAGGATGTAATGGAGTAGCTTCTACTTTTGGCGTATTAGGAATTTTAAGTAGAAAATATGCTCATAAAATACCTTTCATTGTTAAAATTAATCACAACGAATTTTTAAGTTATCCTAATAGGTACGATCAAACCATGTTTGGCACCATTAAAAGTGCCTGGAATATGGGTGCCATTGCAGTTGGTGCTACTATTTATTGGGGAAGTGCCGAAAGTGCAAAACAATTAAAAGAAGTTGCCGAATATTTTGAATACGCACACGAATTAGGAATGGCCACTATTTTATGGTGTTATTTACGCAACAATGCATTTAAGGTTGATGGAATAGATTATCATGCCTCAGCCGATTTAACGGGTCAGGCTAATCATTTAGGTGTAACACTTCAGGCAGATATTATTAAACAAAAATTACCGGTAAATAATGGTGGATATTTAGCTACTAAACATGGAAAAACTTCGCCTTTAGTATATGAAAAATTAACCACCAATCATCCTATTGATTTAACCCGATATCAGGTTTTAAATTGTTATAGTGGAAGAATTGGCTTAATTAATTCGGGTGGAGAAAGTAATGGTGCCTCAGATTTAAGTGAGGCAGTTTCTACTGCTGTAATTAATAAACGTGCCGGTGGAATGGGATTAATTTTAGGAAGAAAAGCATTTCAAAAATCATTTGCCGAAGGTGTAACACTACTAAATACTGTTCAGGATGTTTATTTAGATGAATCTATTACCATCGCATAGTTATTGAGTTATTATATACAATAGTAAAATAAGCACATTCTTTAAAAGAATTGCCTTATTTTGCATACTTCAAAAGATTGAAAAAGGGTTATACTAAATTATATACCCTTTAAACCAACCTAATGAGTTTATGAAAAAAGATCAAGAAAAAGAATTAGATATAGATCAAGATTTAACGGGAAGCGAAACCGATCATACATTAATTAACCAGCAGGAAGTAAAACCTAAATGGTATAAACGCATAAGAAAAGGAATATTAACCAAAACATCTGAAAAAAAAGAAACTCCGGAAGGCTTGTGGAGTAAATGCCCCGAATGTAACTATATCTGTACTTCTACCGAGTTGAAAGAAAACGTTTATGTTTGTCCTAAATGTAATTACCATCATCGTATCGGCAGCAGCGAATATTTTGATTTGTTATTCGATAATAAAGAATATGGAGAATTATTCGATAATATTATTAGTAAAGATTTTTTAAAGTTTACCGACCTAAAGCCTTATCAACAAAGGTTAGATGAAATTTATGCAAAATCGCATTTAAAAGATTCTATGCGAGTAGCCGTAGGAAAAATTAATGGCGAGGAAATGGTAATTGCTTGTATGGATTTTGAATTTATTGGCGGCTCATTAGGCAGTGTAATGGGCGAAAAATTTAGTAGAGCAGTTGATTTTTGTATTGAATATAAATTACCTTATTTAGTAATTAGTAAAAGTGGCGGTGCCAGAATGATGGAAAGCGCTTTTAGTTTAATGCAATTAGCAAAAACAAGTGGCAAACTTTCGCAATTAAGCGATGCTAAATTGCCCTATATTTCTTTACTAACAGATCCAACTTTTGGCGGTATTTCTGCAAGCTTTGGCATGTTAGGTGATTTAAATATAGCCGAACCGGGAGCACTGATTGGTTTTGCAGGACCTAGAGTTATAAAAGAAACAATTAAAAAAGATTTACCGGAAGGTTTTCAACGAAGCGAATTTTTATTAGAACATGGTTTCTTAGATTTTATAGTAGATAGAAAAGAATTGAAAAGTAAAATGAGCCAATTGATAGTTCTATTTAAAAATTAAATCCCATTCGCACTGTTTTTATAGTATTAAAATCTCACAAAAATTCGGCCGTCAGGGTGATTTAGATTTAGTGGCTATGGCAAAAGAAATGAACAACAGACAGGCATATTTTAACTATCATATAGAAGATACCTATGTGGCCGGTATTGTTTTATTAGGTACCGAAGTAAAAAGTATTAGAGAAGGTAAATTAAGCTTTAATGATGCATTTTGCATGTTTGACAAAGGTGAACTTTGGGTAAGAGGTTTATATATTGCCGAATATAAATTAGGCACCAGCAATAATCATATTGCAGTTTACGACAGAAAGTTGTTACTTACCAAAAGAGAATTAAAACGATTAGCTGTTAAATTAAAAGATAAAGGCTATACTATTATTCCTTTACGAGTATTTATTAATGATAAAAATTTAGTAAAAATAGAAATTGGCATTGGAAGAGGAAAAAAATTACATGATAAACGCGATACTATAAAACAACGCGATACTGAACGAGAAATTAAACGATATCTTGCTTAATTACATTATTGCATTGGAATATCTACCAAAAAACTCATATTCATTTCATTCTCTGTTTTCATCAGCAATAAAGAAGGCCGCTTAACATTAAAATCTGTCAATAACAAAACAAATTTACCCGTAATAATTTTCCGTTTATTTAAAAAAACTTCCGAAGCCGTAAGTGTTATTGGTTTACTAATACCATGAAAAGTAATTATACCATCTACAATAACCGCATTGCCATTGTCTTTTACTAAAGTGCTTATAAACTTTACTTCGGGATATGCTTGAGCATTGGTTATTGCCAGCATTCGCTCATCTCTTAGTTTATTTTTACTATCAAACGAAGCAACTTTTGCAGTAATAGTTACTTTAGTTATTTGAAATTTTTTTTCATCATATTCAACATTGCCATCTACTACTTTACAAATTCCATCCCAACTATGTAATGGATTAGATAAATGATACTTAATATACGATGTTGTTTTATCAATTGTTGCCGTTCGGTTATTTTCAATTACAGCACCGTACATATTCATACAAAAAAAAGAAAGAAATACTGCCGCTATTTTTTTCATGCTATTTATTTAATTAAATGTACCACAGTCATACTATTATCCGATAATAATTAATGTAATCATATTTTTCTTTAAAGTTATCTGCGAAAATTAAATAACAATTGGCAAAGAAATTTTAACTAAAATTCCGCATGGCTTATTATCAGTAATTTCAATAGTCCCTTTTGCATTTTTAATAATGATATGAGCAATTGCCAATCCTAAGCCAATACCCGGATGATGTTTTATTGGCTTTGCATCTAAAGAAAAAGGCTTAAAAGCAATTAAAGATTCTGCATCAGAATTTTTACCACAGTCGGCAATAGTAATGATGTACGCTGCTTCTTCAACTGCTGTATTGATGATTATTGGATTGCCCTTTTCTGAAAATTTAAAGGCATTATCTATTAATTCAATAAGTAAAGTTTCAAAAATATCTTTAGTTAATCGTATTCTAACATTGCCCTGTATATCACTTATTAAATCAGATTCTCGATTATACTTTTCCGAAATTATTTTGCAGGCTTTTTCTACTAATTCTTTTGTATGTACATACTCAGTTGTTGTTGATTTTAATGGTATGTTTTCTTCCTGATCACGCCAGTATTTTACTTTATTGAGTAATTGCAATAAACGATTAATTGATTTTTCGATATAATTCATGTATTCCTGAGTGGCTATATCATCAATGGTTTTATTGCTTTTATTTTTTAATAGTTGTAGATAGCTGATGATATCATTAATAGTAGCAAAAAATTCTTGATTGGTAATAAGTGTAAATCCATTTTCTAATCGCTGCAATTTTTGTTCAAGAGGAAGATTAATTTCTTTTTTACGCATTAATCTGGTATTAATTGCATCAATTAATTGTGCCGATTTAACCGGTTTAACCAAATAATCATCGGCTCCAAAACTCATACCAGTCCTTAGATCATCATACTCCGATTTGGCAGTGAGAAAAATAAACGGTGTATTGGTATAGCCCTTTGAACGAAGTGATTCAATAAAATGATACCCATCCATATCAGGCATCATTATATCGCAAATAATTAAATCGGGTAATTCACTTTCATATTGCTGCAAGCCCTCTATTCCATTAAAAGCTGTTATTACCTCATACTCTTCAAACTCTAATATTCTTTTTAAGTTAAATAATAATGGTCGTTCATCATCAATCAGTAGTAGTTTGGTTTTTTTCATATTGGATATATTTAAAATGAGTTATAAATGTGCTACCCTTTCCTTCTTCACTTTTTACTTCAATATTTCCATTGTGCATTTTAACAAACTTGTCAACAATAGCTAATCCTAATCCATATCCGTTATGCTGATCAGAATTATCTGCCCGATAAAATGCTTGAAAAATATTAGGCATATCTTTTTCAGGAATACCAATTCCTTTGTCGGTAATAATTAGTTGAAATTCATTTTGCAAAAAATTTATCTCTACCAAAACCTCGCAATCAACAGGCGAATATTTAATCCCATTCGATAATAAATTACTTACAATATGCCAAAATAAACTAGGGTCAATCCATGCTTCCTTAGGTGTATTATAAAGTTTCAGTTGTATTTTTTCAGCTCCAAATTTTGTTTGAAACCTTGTTCGTATAATTCTCTTTGTCAATGCAACAATATCGGTTTGTTTTGGACGAAAAGGCATTTGATTTTCTTCAAATCTTCCCATAACTAAAAAGTTACGCATCATATCCGATAAGCGTTCTACTTCTTCATAAATATTTTCAAAAATTTCTTCCGATTGTTCAAATAATTCTTTATTACTTTTTTTAAGCTGCATCTCTAACAATTCGGTGCTGCTAACAATGGTAGAAAGAGGTGTTCGAAACTCATGCGAAACACTTGTAATCATTTTAGATTTCATTTCGTGTAACTCTTTTTCTTTATTCAATGTTTGCTGAATTAATAATTCGGCTTCTTTGCGTGCTGTTATATCTTGAATTAAAATAGATACTCGCTTTTCGCCATTAAACATTTTTACCAAATTCATTTTAGCCAAAAACCAATTATTAACATTCCCCATTGAATCGAGATATTCAACCGATTGGGTAGTTTCTGTAATTAGTACTTTCTTAATAGCTTTTTCTAAAATATTTCCTATTTCAATACCTTTTATAGCTGTAATTCTTTTTCCTTTCATTAATTCTTTCGGCATCGATAACATTGTTTCATCATTACACCAAATATTTACCAAATCGAGTTGTGCATTTACTTCTAAAATAATATCATCTAATGAAGTTACTAACGATTGTAGTTCATCTTTACTTAAAGCCAATTTATAGGCATCGTTATTAGCATTACGAATAAATTTGCTATTACTTAAGATAGAAGTGAATAATTGCCGGAAATACGAAATAACTACCGATACCTGTGGTGTAGTATTATTTATTAATAATTCGGAAGTAACCAATACGCCCATAATTTCTCCTTTTTCAACCAATATATACAATAAAAATCCTGTACTATCAATGGTAAAAGGAAATGCATTATATAACGCCACTTCGTTTCGCTGATTAATATCTTGTTGAATATTTAAACAAGTTTCTTCTAAGTAATTTAATAACCGTTGCATAGAATTTTCCTGTGCATACAACCACGAGCCTACTTGTGCAACAATTTTTAAAGCAGGGTAAGTGCCTTTCCATTCTAATTCGGCAACAAAAGAAAAAGGTGCAATACCTTCATTCTGAAAAAAAGTTAAACAAATTTCAATAGCTTTTTTGGGTGTAGCTGTTTTAATATAATTTCCTTGTGCTTCAGAAATTACTTGTAAAATATCGGCATCGGGCACAAATGAATTAGCTGATGTTTTTTGAATCCTAATTTCATTAATCGTTATCACATATTTTCTATCAACCGATAATTTACCAAATGCTGCCATTTGAATTTTGCACCATAAGTATTTATTATTTACATCTCTAATTCTGCACCAGGTAGTTTCAAGCGATTCATTGTTTTTAAAAAAACTTGTAAGCAAATCTTTTTCATCGGGGTGCAAAAAATCTATTACCGATTTATTTTCCATCCAATCGGTAAAATAGCCTAATATATTTTGTACTGCGGGCGATATTCTCAATACATTTCCATCTTCATCTATACTTAATGTAAACTCACTACTTTCCGATATTTTGGGCAATAAATGTTCACTAAAAAGTTCTTCTTTATCATTGCTTATAAAGGCTCGTATACAAAGAAATTTACTAAAAACTTCAACTAACCTAAAATCGAATTTTACTTTATTTTTATAATACTGGTCGCGTTTATTCGATTCTGTTGTATATTTTTTAAACTGAAATGCTTTATCGTAAGAATTTTTCCAGAACAAATAATGCTCCGATTCTTTATTCATGCAATACAATACATCATCGCCTTTTTTTATAATTGATTGATAGGTACTTTCAAAAAAAATATAGAAAGATTTATTGCCATAAATTAGCCTACAGCTTTCGTCAATAATCCAAAATGGTTCAGCGGCATCTTCAAAAAAAGATAGAAGGTTTTCCATAATAGGTATACAGGATGTTTAATGCTTAAAACTACAAAATGTTTTTATAAGTTGTAAACTTGCCATTCAATTATCGCATAAATAATAGAAAATTGATTATTCACTTCATAAAAACACCTGATTATCAACCCAATACATTGCATGAGGTTTTTTCCTCTTTTTTTAGTAACATTTGTTTTGCTGTAGGTTAAAAAAATTAATTTCGATGCATAATTCAATCAATGAGTACTAACAAAAAACAAGCTGCATTAGGATTTATTTTTATTACACTCTTAATAGATGTTACAGGCTTTGGAATTATTATTCCTGTATTGCCTAAACTAATTACAGAATTAATTCATGGAACATTAAGCGATGCTTCGAAATATGGCGGATGGCTGCTTTTTGCTTATGCCGTAATGCAATTTATTTGTGCACCAATATTAGGTAACTTAAGTGATAGATATGGACGCCGACCGGTATTATTATTTTCGTTATTTGGATTTGGAATTGATTATATATTACAAGGCTTTGCTCCTACCATTTATTGGTTATTTGCCGGCAGATTAATTGCCGGAATTACCGGTGGAAGTTTTACTACTGCATCGGCCTATATTGCCGATGTTAGTACACCCGAAAAAAGAGCACAAAATTTTGGTATGATTGGTGCTGCTTTTGGTATTGGCTTTATTATTGGCCCTGTTTTAGGTGGTATTTTAGGTCATTATGGAGCCAGAGTTCCATTTTTTGCAGCAGCAACACTTGCATTATTAAACTGGTTGTACGGATACTTTGTATTACCCGAATCTTTAGCAAAAGAGCATAGAAGAAAATTTGAATGGAAAAGAGCCAATCCTTTAGGTTCTTTACTAAGCTTACAAAAATATCCTGCGTTTATTGGGTTATTTATGGCTATTTTTTTGGTAAACTTAGCAAGCCATGCCGTACAAAGTACATGGACATACTACACCATGAGCAAATTTAATTGGGATGAACGTTTAGTGGGTTATTCGCTTGGTTTTGTAGGCTTAACAGTTGGAGTAGTACAAGGTGTTTTAATTAGAGTATTAGTGCCCAAACTAGGGCAGAAAAAAAGTATTTATATTGGCTTAGTTTTATATGCAATTGGATTTATTTTATTTGCATTTGCCACAACAACTTGGATGATGTTTGTATTTATGATACCGTATGCTTTAGGCGGCTTAGCAGGCCCATCCATACAAAGCATTATTTCGGGGCATGTGTTACCCAATGAACAAGGCGAATTGCAAGGTGCATTAACCAGTATTATGAGCTTTGCCGCAATTATTGGTCCACCACTAATGACCAATACTTTTTCTTATTTTACTGCTGCTAATGCCATTATACATTTCCCGGGAGCAGCCATGCTGTTAGGTGCTATATTAACAGGCATAAGCATTGTTATAGCACACCAATCTTTACAACACGAAAAATAATAAACTGCGGATAGAACTTTTTTATACCTTCAATAAAAGGCAATAATTTATATTTTTTTATTTAGTAATTTGTATATTTATACTCCCCTTTTTTTTACACTCAAAGTATAATACGTATTAACTGCAATCGCAGAATATTGGTGCAACTAATGCATTAATACAAAAGCTATAATAATTAAACGAGTGGAATGAATATAAAAAAGAAAAGCCCCCGTTAAAGTCGAGGGCAACTTAATGTTTTCACAACGGAATAATCCTTATTGTGATTTGCTTTCAATCGTAAAAATAATTATTAAATCGATAAAATGTAATAATATGAAAAAAATTTTAGGACTTGACCTAGGAACTAATAGTATTGGATGGGCTCTGTTAAATACCAATGAGAATGGAAAACCTTGCAGTATTGCAGGAATGGGCAGCCGGATTATTCCGATGACGCAAGATGTTTTAGATACTTTTAGTGGCGGCAAACCCTTGGAGACACAAACCTCAGCTCGCACAGGATATCGCGGAGTACGTCGGATTCGTGAACGGCATTTGCTACGTCGTGAACGTTTACATCGCGTGTTAAATGTTTTAGGTTTCCTACCTGAACATTATGCCAACCATATTGATTTCAATAAGCATTACGGAAAATTTGTTGATGAATCTGAACCAAAACTTACATACAACAACAGACAATTTATTTTTGCAGAGTCATTTGAGGAAATGCTGAATGACTTCAAACAATTACAACCTCAATTATTCTATACAAAGTCCAATGGAAAAGAAACCAAAATCCCATACGATTGGACAATTTACTATTTGCGTAAGAAAGCGTTGAGCCATAAAATTGCCAAAGAAGAATTGGCATGGATAATTCTGAATTTCAATCAAAAACGTGGCTATTACCAATTGCGTGGAGAAGAGGAAGAAAGAACTGATGTTAATGAGTTCTGTGCTTTGCTGAAAATAATATCTGTTGAAAAAGGAGAGAAAGACAAAAAGAACGATAGGAAAACTTGGTACAAAATTTCTTTTGAGAATGGATGGGAATATTCTGCCACATTTACTTCTGAACCCAAATGGCTAAATACTGAGAAAGAATTTCTAATAACGGAAGAATTCGAAGAAGATGGTAGCATTAAAATAGTAAAGGATAAGAAATCAGATACAAATGGTAAAGAAAAACGAAGAATCACACCTTTGCCATCCTTTGATGAAATTAACCTGATGAGTAAAAAAGAACAGGATAAAATTTATAAAAAAATAAAAGCAAGAACAGAAATTACAATAAGAAACAGTAATAAGACCGTCGGCAGCTATATTTACGAAAGTTTATTACAAACGCCTGCACAAAAAATACGGGGAAAATTAGTCCGTACCATAGAACGTAAATTTTACAAAGAAGAATTAGTTGCTATTCTGAAAAAACAAATCGAAATTCAGCCGGAACTGTTTACTGAGGAGCTGTACAATGATTGTGTGCGTGAACTTTACCGAAGCAACGAAACTCAACAGCTTGTTTTGAGCAAACGTGATTTTGTCCATTTGCTTGTTGAAGACATTATTTTCTACCAACGACCGCTTCGTAGCCAAAAGTCTTCAATTGGGAATTGCACCATGGAATACCGGATATATAAAGACAAAGACAGCAATCAGATAAAGGAATACCTCAAGGCTATACCCAAATCACATCCACTTTATCAGGAATTCCGGGTTTGGCAGTGGCTATATAATCTAAAAATATATCGAAAAGAAGATGACAAAGATGTAACCGCTGAATTTTTAAAAGATGCTAATGCCTTAGTAGCCCTTTTCGAATTTCTGATGTTGCAAAAAGAAATTGGACACAAGGATGTTCTTAAGCATTTGATTTCACCGACACTAAAAGAGAAATACCCAAATGCAAAAGCAACGGCATTCAATAAAGAAGTTGATAAGGAAATTGCAAAATACCGCTGGAACTATGTTTTTGACGATTCAAAAGAGAAGGAAGAAGAAAAATCGAAGAAATACCCCTGCAACACCACCGGTTACGAAATCAGGCGGAGGCTTGAAAAAGTAGAAAACATTCAGACAGACTTTCTCACTCCTCAGGTTGAGCAACATCTATGGCACATTATTTATTCTGTTACCGACAAATACGAGTACAAATCGGCTCTTGGTAAGTTTGCCAGAAGATACTCTATTGATGAAAATTCGTTCGTTGCGAACTTTGAAAAATTCCATCCATTTCCAAGCGAGTACGGAGCATATTCCGAAAAGGCAATCAAAAAGTTTTTACCCTTAATGAGAATTGGTAAATATTGGAATTGGGATGCTATTGATAGTAAAACACAAGAAAGAATTGGGAAAATAATTTCAGGCGAATATGATGATAACATTAAAACCAGAGTCCGAGAAAAAGCAATAAGTCTAACCGACAATAATCATTTTCAGGGTTTACCCATTTGGCTTGCAAGCTATATTATATACGATCGCCATGCGGAAGCCGATATTGCCGGAAAATGGAATTTTATTGAAGACTTAGAACAATACCTTAAAGACTTTAAACAACACTCTTTACGAAACCCCATCGTAGAGCAGATTGTGACTGAAACATTGCGAGTGGTACGTGATATCTGGAAGCAATACGGACAAGGTGCTAAAGACTTTTTTAGCGAAATCCATGTTGAGTTGGGACGCGAAATGAAAAACACAGCTGACGACCGCAAATGGATGACCGAACAAATGGGCAACAACGAAGCTACAAATCTACGAATTAAGTCTTTACTAATGGAGTTGAAGGAAAATACCGACGGAAAATTACCGGTTGAAAATGTTCGTCCTTACTCACCAATGCAACAAGATGCGTTGAGAATATATGAAGATGGAGTGCTAAACTCAAAGGTTAATTTACCAGAAGATATTGTCAAAATTAGCAAAACCGCCCAGCCCAGTAAAGCCGAATTGCAGCGCTATAAATTGTGGCTGGAACAAAAATATCGTTCACCATATACAGGAGAAGTCATTCCATTGGGCCGCCTATTTTCGGAAGATTATCAAATAGAACACGTTATCCCGAAATCCCGATATTTCGACGACAGTTTCAACAACAAAGTGATTTGCGAGTCAGCCGTAAATCAACTAAAAGATAAGCAGCTTGGATTGGAGTTTATAAAGAATTATCACGGCGAGAAAGTGGAATGTGGTATGTGGAAAGTAGTGGAGATTTTTACAGAGGAAGCCTATCAGACTTTTGTAAAAGAAAACTATACAAAAAATAAAGCCAAGCGGCAGAATTTGCTATTGGAAGATATTCCCGAAAAAATGATTGCCCGCCAAATGAACGACACCCGATATATCAGCAAGTTTATTTCGTCTCTGTTATCAAATATCGTTCGTGCTGATAAAGAGGACGATGGTATAAACTCAAAAAATCTGATTCCGGGAAATGGGAAAATAACAACAGCATTGAAAAAGGATTGGGGAATGGACGCTGTTTGGAACGATTTGATACTGCCTCGCTTTGAACGAATGAATCAATTGACCAACTCAGATGCCTTTACCTATTGGAACGAACAATATCAAAAATTCATGCCGGTTGATTATTCTCCAGCCGATTGGAAAAGAATTGAAAAGAAAAGAATTGACCACCGTCACCACGCTATGGATGCTTTGGTAATTGCGTGTATGACAAGAGACCATGTTAATCTGCTCAACAATCAATCAGCAAAATCGGAAACTTCAAGATACGATCTACAAAACAAATTGAGGAATAAGAGTAAAGAATCATGGTTTGATAAAAGAGCGAATAAACAAATAGAAAGGGATGTATTTAAAGAATTCAAAAAGCCTTGGGACAACTTCACACTGGATGCAAAAAACGCTTTGGAAACTATTGTTGTCAGCTTTAAACAAAACCTTCGCGTAATCAATAAAGCAACCAATAATTACCAGAAATGGGTTGAAAAGAACGGAGTTAAAGTAAAGGGAATCGTAAAACAGGAAGGAACAAACTGGGCAATACGGAAACCGATGCACAAAGAAACGGTTTCGGGCAAGGTGGTCTTAAGCCGGATAAAAGTTCCAAAAGGGAAAATACTTACAGCTACTCGCAAAAGTATTGATACGACCTTCGATTTAAAGACTATAGACTCTATTACAGATACAGGCATTCAAAAAATCCTTAGGAATTTTCTGGCATACAAAGGCAATAACCCAGAGCTTGCCTTTTCACCAGAAGGATTGGAAGAAATGAATGCCAACATAAAACAATACAATGATGGTAAATCTCACAAACCGATTAGGAAGGTTAGGATATTTGAATTGGGAAGTAAATTCTCTTTGGGTGAAAGAGGAAATAAGAAATATAAGTATGTGGAAGCGGCAAAGGGAACAAATTTGTTTTTTGCAATATACATCAATGAAGCTGGTATTCGGAGTTTTGAAACTATCCCTTTAAACATAGCTATTGAACAGCTAAAACAAGGTAAAAGCCCAGTAACGGAGATAAAATTTGATGAAAAGATGAATAAGTTTACTTTACAAACTTACCTTAGTCCAAATGATCTCGTTTATGTTCCGTATCAAGATCAGAGGACTCAAAGCAGTATTACTGTGATTGATAAGAGCAGAATTTATAAATTTATTGACTCAAGTGACTCTACTGCAAACTTTATTCCTGCCACTTCCGCTTCGACAATTTTCAATCTCAACAAAAAAGATCAGGAAAAAAAGGGATTGAATTTCGGAATGCAAAATGAATTTGGAATAGGAAGTCCTCAATCAAAAAACCAAAAAGCACTTTCTGGAGAAATGATTAAAGATGTTTGTATCAAACTAAAAGTTGATCGATTAGGCAACATCTTATTTTAGGTATATGCCACCACTTCTTCCCAATCAATATTATCATATATACAACCATGCCAATGGGGATGATAATCTTTTTAGGGAAGAGGAGAATTATCGTTTCTTTTTACAACAATACCATCAACATATAGATGCTATAGCCGATACAGTTGCATGGTGTTTGATGCCTAATCATTTTCACCTGCTTGTTAAAATAAAAAACGAAGAATCGCTGCTGCAAACTTTTTCAAAGTTTGAAACTTTGGAAAAGTTGCTGTCGAAGAAATTTTCTAACCTCTTCAGTAGCTATACGCAGGCTTTTAATAAATTATATCAACGCAGGGGTTCGCTTTTTATAAAGAACTTTAAAAGAAAATAAATCACTTCTTCTCAGTATTTACAAACCCTCGTTTTATACATCCACCTCAATCCTATTAAACATGGTTTTACAAAAAAGATTTCTGAGTGGCAATGGAGTTCTTACCACTACATTCAGCATCATTTCTATGAGCTTCCATTCATCGTAAAAGGGTTTGAAAATAAAAACACTTTTCTCGAACAACATCTAATAAAACTCAATCGTTTTAGTGAATATATCGCATTAGAGGAATCACTCACTCAGTAAATCATATTAGTATGATAAAACGCACTCTTTGCATAGAATCTCCTTGTCATCTTAAATGCCGCAACGAGCAATTGGTAGTAAGTTATGAGCACATAAAAGGATACGAGAACAGAGAAGAAAAAACAGTAGCTATTGAAGATATTGGTATGCTTATTTTAGAGCATCAGCAAATAACCCTCTCTCATTATTTGTTAGATAAGTTGGTGGCCAATAATACAGCTGTGATTACTTGCAACGAAACCCACCACCCCAGTGGCATGCTACTATCGTTAGAAAGCCATACCCTACAAAGCGAAAGGTTTAGGGCACAGATTGAAGCTACCGAACCATTAAAAAAACAATTATGGCAGCAAACGGTAAAAGCAAAAATAACCAATCAGGCATTGGTGTATGAAAGATGGAATATTGCCAATACGTATTTAAAAAACACAGCACAATCGGTAAAAAGTGGCGATACAGATAATAACGAAGCAAAAGCCGCAGCGTATTATTGGAGTCATCTCTTCCCTCCTGCTTGGCAATTTTTTAGACATAGAGAATGACCACCACCTAATAATTTATTAAACTATGGTTATGCCATTATTAGAGCCGCAATGGCAAGAGCCATAGCAGGTGCCGGATTGTTACCTACATTGGGTATATTTCATAAAAACCGATATAATGCGTATTGTTTAGCCGATGATATTATGGAGCCTTACAGACCATTTGTTGATGTAATTGTAAGAGGAATTATAGATACAACATCGGCAGTAGCAACATTAACACAAGATACCAAAATACAACTATTAAAACTGCCTACCGTTGATGTGTTGTTGGATGGAGAAAGCAGTCCGCTAATGATTGCCATGCAACGAACTGCCGCATCATTAGCAAAATGTTATACCGGAGAAACAAGAAAAATTTTATATCCAACATTATCATCTTAACCACGTTGTTGAAAGATAACTTTCATACCATACAATGAGAACCGATCGCTTAAACGCTTATAGAATTATGTGGGTACTAGTTTTTTTTGATCTGCCAACTGAAACAAAAAAAGACAGGAAAATTTATACCGATTTTAGAAAAAAATTATTAGGTGATGGTTTTAGCATGTTTCAGTTTTCTATTTATTTGCGGCATTGTGCCAGCATGGAGAATGCTGAAGTACATATAAAAAGAGTAAAGAAAAGTTTGCCCGAAAAAGGACATATTGGTATTATGACCATAACCGATAAACAATTTGGCATGATGGAAATTTACCAGGGAAAAACGCCAACAGTACCTGCAGAGATTCCGCAACAATTAGAACTATTTTAGCTGCCAAACAAATACACCGAGTTTTTTTTACCGGCTTCCAGAATACAAGTAGAAATAAAAAAACCATTATAACTTAATGCATAATGGTTTTTAACTACGATTTTTTAAGTTCTTATTTACTTCTAAAATCCTTACCAGATAAGGCTTACCGCTTAAGCTGTTGTTATCAAAGATCGTAAGAACTTAAATTGAAAGCAAATCACAACAGGGCTCAGCAGGAACTTCAAAAATCTTCAGTTGTTATCAAAGATCGTAAGAACTTAAATTGAAAGCAAATCACAACGAAGATGCTGCCATACTTCACAGAGTAATGGTTGTTATCAAAGATCGTAAGAACTTAAATTGAAAGCAAATCACAACAGTTCTTCAGTGGAACTCCATTTTAATTCGTTGTTATCAAAGATCGTAAGAACTTAAATTGAAAGCAAATCACAACTATTTTCAATCCATTCAACATTACCTGTTGGTTGTTATCAAAGATCGTAAGAACTTAAATTGAAAGCAAATCACAACAAAATAAATATATGAGTGCTATAAGTCAAAGTTGTTATCAAAGATCGTAAGAACTTAAATTGAAAGCAAATCACAACATAAATGCTTCTGTTAGCGCAGAGGCATTTGTTGTTATCAAAGATCGTAAGAACTTAAATTGAAAGCAAATCACAACGCAAAAGCGTGTCATTACAACTGCGGTGTAGTTGTTATCAAAGATCGTAAGAACTTAAATTGAAAGCAAATCACAACGGTGGCATAATAGATGACCCATCGACATACGTTGTTATCAAAGATCGTAAGAACTTAAATTGAAAGCAAATCACAACATAAATGCTTCTGTTAGCGCAGAGGCATTTGTTGTTATCAAAGATCGTAAGAACTTAAATTGAAAGCAAATCACAACTAATAATAAAATGGTCTTTTAATAGTTCTAGTTGTTATCAAAGATCGTAAGAACTTAAATTGAAAGCAAATCACAACATACAGTATTGTGCAGTGTTCAGCAAACAAGTTGTTATCAAAGATCGTAAGAACTTAAATTGAAAGCAAATCACAACATTCTGACATCATTTTCATATCCGCTATCAGTTGTTATCAAAGATCGTAAGAACTTAAATTGAAAGCAAATCACAACTTATACAATGTGGTTAAAGTATATTCATATGTTGTTATCAAAGATCGTAAGAACTTAAATTGAAAGCAAATCACAACAAAATGACTTTCGTATTTAATGTTGCTGGCGTTGTTATCAAAGATCGTAAGAACTTAAATTGAAAGCAAATCACAACATGCTGAAGAAGTAACAGCACTTTCCTCCTGTTGTTATCAAAGATCGTAAGAACTTAAATTGAAAGCAAATCACAACATAATAGCTTGTGTCTCTGTTCTTCCTGCAGTTGTTATCAAAGATCGTAAGAACTTAAATTGAAAGCAAATCACAACAATAGTGCAACATTTCAAACTTGCTAAAATGTTGTTATCAAAGATCGTAAGAACTTAAATTGAAAGCAAATCACAACAAACGGCCTACGCTCAAATATTCAGTCTCAGTTGTTATCAAAGATCGTAAGAACTTAAATTGAAAGCAAATCACAACTATTAGATCAAAGCGACCATCCGGCATATGTTGTTATCAAAGATCGTAAGAACTTAAATTGAAAGCAAATCACAACACTTAAATGGTTTACGTGGTAATATTCAAAGTTGTTATCAAAGATCGTAAGAACTTAAATTGAAAGCAAATCACAACAATGCCGAAGAAGTAAGCGCTTTATCATCTGTTGTTATCAAAGATCGTAAGAACTTAAATTGAAAGCAAATCACAACAAATTGATGCAGTAAAAGAAATTCTTCAATGTTGTTATCAAAGATCGTAAGAACTTAAATTGAAAACGAATCACAACTTCCTAATTCAATAAAAATTTTATACTTAGCTACCAACCAGTATCTTATAAACTAAAGACTTTCCCCTATATTTGCCCCTCAAAATTTGAATGCTGTGGCAACAAAATTTTCTAAAGAAACTTATCTATACTGGTACGAATTAATGCAACTGATTCGCCAATTTGAATTAAAGGCTGAAGAAATGTATAAAATGGCCGGTAAAATTCGTGGCTTCTTTCATGCATATATTGGCCAAGAAGCTATTGCAGCAGGCTGTATGACTGCAACTACGCCCGATGATCCATTTATCACCGGTTATCGCGATCATGGATTGGCCCTATCAAAAGGAACTTCACCCAATGCTTGTATGGCCGAATTGTACGGAAAAGCTACCGGTTGTGCAAAAGGAAAAGGTGGCAGTATGCACTTTTTCGATGTTAAAAATAAATTTTTTGGAGGGCATGGTATAGTTGGTGCTCAAATTGGTACGGGTACCGGTTTGGCTTTTGCCGAAAAATATAAAGGCACTAACAATGTAGTACTTACTTTTTTTGGTGATGGTGCTGCTCGTCAGGGTATTTTACACGAATCGTTTAATTTAGCCATGCTATGGAAATTGCCCATTGTATTTATTTGCGAAAACAATAATTATGCTATGGGCACATCGGTTGAAAGAACTTCGAATGTAATTGATATTTACAAATTAGCCGATGCTTATGAAATGCCAGCCGATCAAGCAGATGGCATGAGTGCAGAAGCTGTGCATGAATCTATTGCTCGTGCTGTAAAACGTGCCCGAGAAGGCGATGGACCAACCTTAATTGAAATGAAAACATATCGGTATAAAGGTCATTCTATTTCCGATCCGCAAAAATATCGCAGCAAAGAAGAGGTAGATGAATATAAAGAACAAGACCCCATCAACAAGGTAATAAAAACTATTCTTGACAATAACTTTGCAACCACCGCCGATTTAAATGAAATTGATACTAAAATTAGTGCGGTTGTTGAAGCGAGTGTAAAATTTGCAGAAGAAAGTCCTTGGCCCGATGACAGCGAAGTATTGAAAGATGTTTATGCCGATGCATCAACTCCATTAACAGTAGATTAATTATATTTTTAAATTTTAATAATAAAACTATCATGAGCGATAAAATAGATATTGTAGAAAAAGATCCGGTGTTGGTATTACAAAGTTTTTGGCAAAAAAGTGGTAAAACAGTGGGTATTGTTGTATCGCTTATCATTATTTTATTAGGAGGATGGTATGCCTACAATCAGTATATTATAAAACCTAATGAAGAAAAAGCTGCCGATCTTATGTATAAAGCACAAGCCTATTTTGCAGTAGATTCTTCTAAATTAGTGTTAGATGGTGATGGCACCAATAAAGGTGTGCTTTATATTATTAAAAACTATAGTGGCACTAAAGAAGCTAATTTGGCAAAATATTATGCCGGTATTAGTTATCTTAAATTGGGCAACTTTAATAAAGCCATAGAGTATTTAAAAGATTTTTCTACCGATGCCAAACAAATTCAAATGGTGGCTTATGGCTCTTTAGGCGATGCTTATTCCGAGCTTAATAAAAAAGACGATGCCATTGAATATTACAAAAAAGCAGGTAGTACTTTTGTAGAAGACGAAAACACATCGGCAGAATATTTATTTCGTGCAGCACTCTTATCAGAAACAAGTGGAAAAACAAAAGAAGCCGTAGCTTTATACCAAGAAATAAAAGATAAGTTTCCAAAAACAGATAAAGGCTTTCAGGCAGATAAATATATTTATCGCCTTAGCCTGCAAAAAAACGATTTAAGTACAAACTAAACTAATGGCAACAAAAGGAAATAATATTCTTCATAAAGGCATCCCTTCCATAAAGGATGCCTTTATTGTTATTATTAAAACCGAATGGAATAATGCTATTGTAAATAAATTAGAAACAGGTGCTAAAAAAATTTTGCAACAGCAAAACATATCCAGTAAAACAATTATTGTTCCGGGTGCTATAGAAATTCCATTTGCCATTAAACAGCATTATGCATACAGCAAAAAAATACCCGATGCCTATATTGCTTTAGGTACTGTTATAAAAGGCGATACACCGCATTTCGATTATGTATGTAAATTTACTACCGAAGGAATTTTGCAATTGAATTTATCATTGGATGTTCCCGTAATATTTGGAATTTTAACGGTGAATGATGAACAGCAAGCTATAGAACGCATTGGTGGCAAACATGGACACAAAGGAGAAGAAGCAGCTATTACTGCACTTAAAATGATTGCACTAAACAGAAAATTAAACAACCATTAATTTAATATTGTTAACTTTTTGAATGAACGTACAACTATTTATTCCTTGCTTTATTGATCAGCTCTATCCTACTGTTGGTTTTAACATGATTAAGGTTTTAGAAAAAGCAGGATGCACTGTTCAATACAACGATACGCAAACCTGTTGCGGCCAGCCTGCCTATAATGCAGGTTTTTGGGGCGAAGCAAAAGAAGTATGCCATAAATTTATACAAGATTTTGAAGGGGCAGATTATATTGTTGCACCAAGTGCCAGTTGTGTAGGTTTTGTAAGAAACTATTACGGAAAGCTTTTCGATAACTCTTCTGTACATAATGAAGTAAAAGCATTATCGGCAAGAATTTTTGAACTAAGTGAATTTTTAATTAATATTCTACAAATTTACGATTTGGGTGCAACATTACATGCTAATGCAACTTACCACCATAGTTGTGCAGCATTACGTGAGTGTAAAATAAAACAAGCTCCTTTACAATTATTAAGTAAAGTAACAGGATTACAACTTACAGAAATGGCCGACAATGAAACCTGCTGCGGCTTTGGAGGTGCTTTTGCAGTTAAATTTGAACCAATAAGTGTAGCAATGGCCGATCAAAAAATAAATAATGCATTAGCTGTTAATGCTGAAATTGTAATTAGTACCGATATGAGCTGCTTAATGCATATTGATGGTGTTATTCAACATAAAAAAAGCAATTTAAAAGTAATGCACCTTGCAGATGTTTTAGCAAGCGGATGGTAATTATTTTTTCATTTATACTTTTTAATTTTTCGTTATGGCTTATTGGTTAGTAAAATCTGAACCGTTTAAATATAGTTGGGAACAATTTGAAAAAGATGGACAAACCTTTTGGGATGGCGTTCGTAATTATGCTGCACGAAATAATTTAAAAGCGATGAAAAAAGGAGATCTGGTATTATGGTATCATAGCAATGAAGGAATGGAAATTGTAGGAATAGCAAAAGTGATAAAAGAATTTTATCAAGATCCAACTACCACCGAAGATGCATGGGTGGCTGTTGATTTAAAGCCATTTAAAAAATTGAAAAAAGCGGTAAGTCTTACACAAATAAAAGCCCACAATCTTTTACAACAAATGGATTTGGTTAGGTTAGGCAGGTTATCGGTTCAAACAGTTAAGGAAAATGAATGGAAAATAATTATGGAATTAAGTGAAACAAAAATATAATTTTCATTTTCTTCTCTCCTAAAACTAAAAAATGAATCAAAAATTATTTTCTTTTCTTGTACTACTTTTCTTTGCATCATCAACATTACTTGCTCAAAATTCTTATGAAACAGAAATTGAAAATTGGAAACAAAAAAGAATTGATTATTTAAAATCGGAAGAAGGCTGGTTGAATTTAATTGGCTTGTTCTGGCTTCATCAAGGAAAAAATACTTTTGGTTCGGGCAATAATGTTGAAATAAAATTTCCTACAAACTCTATCCCGGAAAATGCAGGTTATTTTGAATTGAACGGAACAACGGTTACACTTTTTGCAAACGAATTAACCGATATTAAAATAAATAATACAAGTTCAAAAAAAGCCATTATTTTTTCTGCCGATACGGTTAATACTTTTGCAACATACGGCTCTTTAAAATGGAATATTATTAAGCGTGAAGATAAAATAGGCGTAAGATTACGAGATCTGCAAAGCCCACTGGCAAAGAGTTTTACCGGAATCAATCGTTTTGCAACCGATAGTTTATGGCGAATAAAAGCTTATTTAAAAAAGCCGCAAATTAATTCCAATATTTTTATTACAAATATTTTAGGTCAAACAAATGCCGAAGCATCGGCCGGTAAATTGATTTTTAATTTTGCAAATAAAGAATATGTTTTAGATGCTTTGGAAGAAGATAACCAATTATTTATTCTTTTTGGCGATGCAACCAGCGGTAAAGAAACGTATCCAACCGGCCGATTTTTATATGCAAATTTTCCCGATACAAATGGCTATACAATTATTGATTTTAATAAAGCATTTAATCCGCCTTGTGCATTTACAAATTATGCCACTTGTCCACTTCCACCTAAGCAAAATATTTTGCCATTTGCAGTAACGGCCGGCGAAAAAACGTATGGGCATCATTAAAATTTAATACAGCTATTTTTCATCCCTTATACAACAAACATTTTAACTTTATTGCATGAGCAAAAAGAAATTAGTTGTTTTAACCGGTGCCGGTATAAGTGCCGAAAGCGGATTAAAAACTTTTCGCGATACCGATGGCTTATGGGAAGGTTACAATGTGTACGAAGTAGCCACACCACGCGGGTTTGCTACGAATCCGAAATTGGTACTCGATTTTTACAATATGCGTCGCAGAGATGTTGTCAACGCTAAACCCAATGCAGCACATATTGGTTTGGCTGAATTGGAAAATGATTTTGATGTTCAAATTATTACACAAAATGTGGATGATTTACACGAACGTGCCGGGAGTAAACATGTATTGCATTTGCATGGCGAAATATTTAAAATGAGAAGTGTAAACAATGCTTTTAAAACTTATGAAATTCGCGGCGATATTAATGTAGGTGATATTGCAGAAGATGGCTCGCAACTGCGTCCGTTTATTGTTTGGTTTGAAGAAGAAGTACCTATGTTACCAACTGCCATACAAATAGTACAAACAGCCGATATATTGGTAATTATTGGCACATCGCTGCAAGTATATCCTGCTGCGGGTTTGGTGAATTATGCAAAAAGATCCATACCCAAATTTATTATTGATAAAAAAATACCATATACTTCTTCTTTGCAGAATTTAACCACAATTGAAAAAACGGCTTGTGATGGAATTAAAGTTTTAGTTGAAAAACTAAATCACTAAAAAATTACTGTTAATTGTAATGAAACTTGCATTAATTTCTTCTATTTGGCAGGTTTCTCACTTCGTTCGAAATGACGTTTTGCTTCGTTCGAAATGACGGCATCGTTTACACTTCATTCATGTTATAAAAATTTAGCGTAAAAAATACCTGTTTGCCCTTACTTTTGCGGCTCGAAATAATAGCTGAATAAAGAACAGAACGTACAAGTGTGCGACGCAACAGGTGCTGAATACTATTGCTTGCAGTTTGTACCAACCATCTTAAAACAAAAATTGTAAATAGTACATACACATGGCTCTACAAGCAGGAATTGTGGGATTACCCAATGTAGGAAAATCTACTCTATTTAATGCAGTTAGTAATAGTGCAAAAGCACAAGCAAGTAATTATAGGTTTTGTACCATAGAACCTAATGTGGGTTTGGTGGACGTTCCGGATGAACGATTAAATAAACTGGCCGAATTGGTAAAACCCAATAGAACCGTACCTACTCAATTAGAAATAGTAGATATTGCCGGTTTAGTTAAAGGTGCCAGTAAGGGTGAAGGATTGGGTAATAAATTTTTGGGTAATATTAGAGAAGTAGATGCTATTATACATGTAATTCGTTGTTTTGAAGATGAAAATGTATTGCGTGAAGAAGGTGCTATTAATCCTATTAGCGATAAAGAAATTATTGATACCGAACTGCAATTAAAAGATTTAGATAGCGTTGAAAAAAAAATGCAACGTGTTGAAAAGCAAGCCAGAGTTGGATCTGATACAAAAGCTAAAGCCGAATTTGAAATTTTATTACGCTGCAAAAATCATTTAGAAAAAGGAAAAAGTATTCGTTCGTTAGATTTATCGAAAGAAGAACAAAATACTATTGCCGATTTATGTTTATTAACCAACAAATCTGTTTTATATGTTGCCAATGTTGATGAGGCAAGTATGCATACAGGCAATAACTATTCGCAAGCGTTAATAGAAGCCGTAAAAGACGAGGGTGCAGAAGTAATTATTATGAACAATTCTATTGAAGCACAAATTGCTGAAATGGAAGCAGAAGATGACCGTAAATTATTTATGGAAGAATATGGCATGCATGAACCTGCATTAAACAGATTAATAAGAACAGCCTATCAATTATTAAATTTAGAAACTTATTTTACTGCCGGCGTGCAAGAAGTAAGGGCATGGACTATTCACAAAGGTTGGAAAGCACCACAAGCTGCAAGCGTTATACATACCGATTTTGAAAAGGGTTTTATAAAAGCCGAAGTAATTGCTTACGAAGATTTTATAAAATATGGCAGCGAAGCAGCCTGCAGAGAAAATGGTAAATTGAGAATTGAGGGGAAAGAATATTTAGTAGCAGATGGAGATGTTATGCACTTTAGATTTAATGTTTAACTATTTGCCGCTTTATATGCTTACAGTATAATTTTATACTCACAAATTATTTTTACTATGCACAAAAATAGTATCATTTTTTTTATTGCACTTATAACGGTATTGGTAAGTTGTAATAATTCCAACAACTCATCAACCATTATAACAAGTGGCATACCGGAACCTACCCTAATGACTTATACCGTAACCAATATGTATCCGCATGATACTGCATCTTTTATTGAAGGTTTAGAATGGCATAATGGTTTTTTATATGAGAGCACCGGCGATCCGGACCAAAGAGGTATGAGCAAATTGGCAAGGGTAGATATAAAAACGGGTAAAGACCTTCAAAAAATAAATTTACCAAAACAATACTTTGGGGAAGGAATTACCATTTTAAACGGAAAAATTTACCAATTAACATATAAAACACAAAAGTGTTTTGTATATGATTCTGCTACTTTTAAAAAAATTAATGAGTTTAGTTATGATGGTGAAGGTTGGGGAATGACAAATGATGGTAAGTATTTAATTATGGACAATAGCTCTAATAATTTATATTACAGAGATCCGGAAACATTTAAAATTGTAAAAACCATAGGCGTTATTGATAATAATGGTTATTTAAATAGTATTAACGAACTGGAATTTGTAGATGGATTTATTTACTCGAATGTATTTATGAAAGATATTATTGTGAAAATTGATACAGCAACCGGACATGTAGTAGCAAAAGCCGATTTATCAAATATTCTACAAAAAAATATTCCTAATTTTCAGCAAGCCAATATTGATGTATTAAACGGAATTGCTTACAATAAACAGTTGAACAAATTTTATATTACCGGCAAATACTGGCCTAAAGTATTTGAAATTACTTTTAATTAATCTTTTCTAACACATACACAACAGAACTGCATTGGTTACGACTTTTCAAAGCAATAATATTCGATATTAATCCATTCCATATTGCAGTAAGTAAATTGTTTGTACCCGTTTTACACTGCTCACTTAACATGGCCACATAAAAACTATCAAACCACATTGGCTGTATTTGTTTTACCGTAAACCCATGTAATTGGGCAAGCATTTGCATACTTTTAGGCGAGAAATGATATAAATGTCTTGGCACATCGTAAGCTGCCCAATAATTTTTATATACCTCGGCATCATACGATGTATAGTTAGGAACTGCAATAATAAGTTTTCCTTTAGCTTGTAAAATACGCCCATAAGTTTGAAAATAATCATGCAAATGATGTACATGCTCTAATACATGCCACATAGTTATTACATTAAAATGCTGAGAAGGTAATTTGTATAATTTATCCGATGGCAATAAGGTTAACGAATATTTTTGAAAGGCATTTGTTCTTGCTGTTTCGTCGGGTTCTAAACCACTCACCTTCCATCCTGCCGCTTGCATAGTAGCTGCAAAGGCACCAGTGCCGGCTCCTACATCTAATAAATTGCCGGTAGACAATTGCGTAACCGATTGTATTAACTTTCTTTTTTGCTTTAATGTGTAATTACGAATAACATGATAGAGTTTATTAATTAATCCTTCTTGTGTATCGGAATGAGAAACATAGGCATTAGATTGATAATATTTGCCAATTGAAGCTGCATCAGGAATATTTTGTGTAAAGCGTGCAGTACAATTATTGCAATGCCAAATTTCAAAATCTTCTTTAGTAACTGTATGATCTTTGGCCAGAAATGCATACTGAATATTGTTACTGTTGCAAACAGGACAATTATTATACGTTATAATTGGCTGATTGGTGTTTTGCTGTTGAAGTGATTGCGACGCAAGGAACGATGACATGTAATACAGTTGTTGGTATCTTAAAATTTACATATAATAATAAAGCAGAGCACCTACGCCCATGATAGATAAAATAATGGCATAAACCCACCAATAATCATCCTGCTCTTTCAGTTGTATTTTTTCATCTTCCGGAATAGGCACCGCTTTTTGCGCAATTATTTTGGTTTCGCCCGATCCATATAACTCTGCCAAATGAGCATTGGCAATTACCGGTGTATTTAATGATATTTCGGGAAGAATTTTTTGGGCTATTGCTTGAAATTGAAATTCGTCGTTATTGTTTTTAGTTAAAATGCCTAAACCCGGTAACTCAATTGCTTTACCTTTTGCAGTATGTTTAATTTGCCGAGAAAAATCATTTAGCTGTCTAATGGCTTCCACTTCGGAAATATTCATTTCCTCAGAAAGGAAATAAAACATTTTTTGATCAACGGCTAAGTTTTCTCTTGTAAATTGAACTGTTTGTTCGGGAGCTTTTAAATTTTGTGCAACAAAATCAATTTTAGCAGGAATTTCGTTAAGGTAAAAATTACCTATTTCCGGCAAACTAATTTTTTTATTTAGAATAAAATATTTGTATAAAAATTGATACATTAATAAGCATTTATTGAAACGAATATACAACTCCTCCCAGAACATTAAAACCTAAAACTTGATATTGATTCCATCTTTCATATTTACTATTAAGCATATTGTTAAATTGAACCCATAAATTTAATTTAGGCAAAATGCTAAACTCTGCTCCAGCATTAAAATCAATAGCCGGTGATAGTTTTTGTGTTTGCAAATTGGCTGTTTGGTAATGTGTACCATCCCAAAAAAATAAATCCGATTTAAGAATTAAGTCTTTGGTTACTTTATATCGCAACGTACCGGTTAATTCTAAAGGCAATATGCCAAAAGGTTTATTATATAATTGTTCGCTTGTAAACAAAGTATAATCAAAAGCACCTATAAAAGAAAGACGTTCTTGTACGGTATATCCTACTTCGGAATGAAATTTAATCCCGGTTAATGATGGTTCATACAATAAATTAAACGTTTGTGTATTGTTCTTTGCGGTATCGTTGACAAATAAGACTTGGTTATTCCATCGCACAAACGACAATTTTGCATTATACGTAATATGCTCTCCTTTACTACCTTTAATACCTACATATTGCTCAGTTACTTTGGTGTTAAGCAGCGAAGGAGGTTGTTCGATATACGGATTTATTAAAGAAAGTGAGTGATACGTGTTTTTGGTAAAACTACCCACCCATCCTGCCATAAGAATTAATTTCTTTTTATCTAATTTCACTTCGGCGGTAACATTAGGAAGTAAAGAAAAGTTATTATTATCCCATGTTGGCAATACGCCTGCATTCAATTTAAAATTGGGTGTATTGAATTGAATAGATGTTTTAACAGAATAAATATTATTTTGAATATTGGATGGAGCGATTAATTTTGAAAGAGAAGTTACATCGGCAGTAAGAGCTAAATCTAATGCAAATATCCTACCCACCGCTTTATTCAAAGCACCAATTCCTGTAAAATTATATTCTGCTGCTCCATTGTTATCAAAGAAATAATCCATTTTTAATTGTGGGTGATAAATAATTCCAAAATCAGTTCTTTGTTTGTTTTGTACGCCAAATTCAAATCCTAATGCATTAAAATTTTGTTGCAATTGGTTTTTACTAAATCCAATATTGGATGTATAACCATATTTAAACAAATTATTGTTATTATAATACAGTTTAGAAGTATACTCATTCATACTCGAATTAAAAATTCCCAATGCTTGAATATTGGCTTTTGTAAATTGTTGAAAAGGTAATTGACCTTTAGAAGAAGTAATTTGTCCTGTTAAATTAATAATCGATTTTTTTCCATTGCCAAATGTTAAGCCTGCTTCGGCATAAGGAGTTGAATAATTTCCCCATCCTAATTTAATGTATTGATTGTTCTCCCAATGTATACTGGTATCAATAGCCATAGCAATAGGATTAATAGCAACGGGCTGATAAGAAAAAAACAAATTTTGTGAAGGTATATTATAGATTAATGGAATTTTATAGGTATCAATAACAGGAGTTGCTGCAGTAAAATAAATTTTGGCAGCATTACCTAAAGATGGTTTAAATGTCGAAGTAATAGTTACCATTTTAGGTAAAGCAGTATCGGCAGCTATAACAACCGGCTGAGCCTTTACCAATGGTACCAATACAGGTAGTTTCTTTTTTTGAGAAATACTTTTTCTCTTACTTACATGTTTATTTACTATGGTTGATTTCTTTTTTTTCTTTTTAGAAGATTGTGCCTGTACACAATTCACAAGAAGAAAAAAAGAAAGAAAAAAACCTGCTATGATAAAAATGTGTTTTGCCATGAATAAAAAATCTTTATTACTGTTGATTAACTTTACTGTTTTTTAATTTTTCATCTAATACTATATCCAATTTTTTTTGAGCTTCCATTTTTAAATCGCTATTAGATGCATTTTCTACAACACTTTTAAACGTTGCTTCGGCATTAAAAAAGTCATTTTGCTTAAAATAAACATCCCCTAATAAAATGTAGCTTTTGGTAACCCAATAATCGTATGAGCCATAATTTTTAATTACTTCAAATCCTGCTTTTTCAGCATTCTTAAATTTATTTTGCTGCAATAAAATTTCAGCTATTTGGTATTGAGCTTCGGCACTAAATTCAGATTTACCCAAATCAATTACTTGCTGATATGAAGTAATAGCAGCATCTAATTGCTCATCTAACTGTAAGCTTTTGGCTATACACATAGTAGCCATCATCTTATCGTCGGTTGCGGCAGTTTTCTCTTGTAATAAGGCTTGTGCATTGGCAACAGCATCTTTCCATTGTTTAAGTTTGTATTGGCATCGCAATAAACCGCGCATAGCTTCCAATCTATTTTCTTGTTGTGTAGCCAATGAGGTTAATTGTAAATAATATTTTTCGGCGTTAATAAAATCCTTTAAGTTAAAATAATAAATTCTGGCACTTTGCAACGAGCTTCGTTCGGCATATTTATTAGGAGCTTTCGCTGCAACTGCATTATAATAAGGCAATGCAGCATTAAAATTTTTATTTACAATATTTATTTCTGCTAAAAAATAGTTTGCTTCTATAGCATATTTTCCATCTGAAAATTTAGATAAATAATTGGTATATCCTATTTGTGCATTGGCAAAGTCTCTTTCATCGTATTTCAATTGTGCAGAACGAAAAGTAAGTGAATCTTCTTCGGAATAAGTAATAGGCTTACCATTTTGTTTCATAAAAGCAATAAAATCGGAAGGGCGTTGGTTGGTAATAAATATGTTTCGAATATATTCTATTGCTTCATCACTTTCTTGAGAGTTAGGATATTTGGCTACTAATTGCGTAAAGTTATTTAAAGAAGTTTCATTTTTATTTAAATTAAAATTGGCAACACCTAACTTTAAATACGCTTTGGGCCATAATGCTGTAGCAGAACTATCTTGTAAAATTTGTTGTAACGGTATAATTGCTTCATCAAAATTTTCTTGAGCCATATACGTATTGGCAATTTCCATATTTACATCGGGCAATAAATTAGAAGATGGAAAACGTTTTCCAATGCTTTGCAATAAATCTATTTTATCGATAGTTTTATTTGCTGCACCTGCAATGATTGCCTTCTGAAATAAAGCATAATCCGCACCCCGTACATTTAATGCAATAACATTATCATAAATTGTCAATGCTTTTTTATAATCCTTCTCCATAAAATAACAATCAGCACTTCGTATATATGCATCAACTTCAATTAAAGAAGTATTGAATGAAATAGTTTTTACAATTTGTTGAAAATATTGTAATGCTGTAGCATATTGCTCTTTTTTTAGCAAGCAATAGGCTAAACTGTATTTTGCATTAATGCTATTAACTTCTCCATTTACTTGAGGATTGTTTAGATAGTTAGCAAAATAATTAATTGCTTCAGAAATATTCCCATTTCTATATGCTATTTCGCCCTTCCAAAAATATACTAACTGAAGTAGTGAAGCATTGTATTGATCCTGTATAATTTTATTTAATAATTCATCGGCTTTATCAATTCGTTGATCATTAATTAATTCTACTGCTCTGCCATATAAAATAGTTGGATATATTTTTTTTATGGAAACACTTTGTGTGGGAAGACTTTCAAACAACACCAATGCATCTTTATAATTACTGGTGGCAGATAATACACTTATCTGTAATTCTTTTGCTTCTTGCAAATAATCGGAATTTGGATAGGCAGTTATAAAGTTTTGCAATTCATGCAACGCAATATCCATTAAACCTAACTCATAACTCAACTTAGCATAATTAAATAATGAAATTTCTTTCTGAAGCGGATTACTGTTGTTTGAACTGCAAAATAAAAAAGCATTTCGTGCATTGGCTTTTTGATTGGTTTTTAAATAAGCAGTAGCTAAAAGATACATACTATTTTGTGCCAACGAATCTTCTTTACCGCCTAACTGCTTAAAGCCTTCAATACTTTTATTCCAATTACCTTCGGCATAATAACAATAAGAAAGTTCGTATAAATCTTCTCTGGTAACTTTTTCACTTTTTTTAATAAACTCTTCTAAGTAAGGCTGTGCTTTATTATACTCTTTTTTATCAAACCATAAATGACCCGCTAATTGTTTTAATTGCAAATCGTAGTATTGTCCACCGGATTGAATAGCCGCTTCGGCATACTTTAATGATAGTTCATGGTCTCCTTTAAAATAATAAATTTCGGCAATATAAAATGGAACAATTTTTTTATACGTTTCGCTGGTTACGGCAATATTAAAAGCATGCAATGCATCATCATAATTCTGTTCTGAAAAACTAATAAACCCATAATAATAGTTAGCATCAATGTAATTAGCATATTTAGGCATTTGCCGTACTACATCTAATAAAGGTTTTGCTTCATTAAATTGTTGTAAGGTAAAATAACAATATCCTTGATGAAATTTTAAATCGGCAATTTCATCATTATCTAAATTATCAATCACCGACTTTTCATAATACGTAATTGCATTAACAAAATCTTTATTTCTATAAAAATATTCGCCTAACTGAAAACTTAACATTTCAATTCTTGGCGTATGATGTTCTAAATTAATAAAGCTGATAGCTAAAGGTGGAACAGTTATATCGTCCACCTTCAATCCGCATATTATATAATAATACTTTGCCTCAGTTTGTATGGTAACAGGAATATTACTTTTACTTATGCCATTGTAATATAAATCTTTGAAAATAGGATATGCCAAACTATATTGCTCTTTTTGATACAACTCTTTAGCCATTTTAAATTTGGCATCGGGATCGTCATTTATTTTTGTAAACTGTGCATCGGCAATACCAAATAATGCAATAAAAAAAATAATTGAAACTATTTTAAGGGGTGTATACATACTACAATTTATAAAGTCAAATATTTCTTTTTCTATCTTAATAAAAAGTAAAATCATACTAAAGTTACTTTTATCGTACTTTATGCAAACACCATTCCATGATTTGTGGAAAAACAAAAATTCTATTTTTACATTACCAACAAAATGTGAAAAATGTTTGAAAGTACCACCAAATTAAGAGTAAGATATGCCGAAACAGACCAAATGAATGTTGTATATCATGGCAATTATGCACAATTTTTTGAAGTAGGCAGAGTAGAAAGTATTAGGCAATTAGGCTTAAGTTATAAGGATATGGAAGCCATGGGCGTAATTATGCCAATAGTTGAATTGCATTGTAAATTTTTACGTCCTGCACATTACGATGATCTGTTAACCATAAAAACTATGTTAAAAGAATTACCAACCGACCATCGAATTGAATTTCATCAGGAAATATATAATGATGAAGAAAAGCTATTAACTATTGGCAAAGTAATTTTATACTTTATTAGTGCAAAAACAAAAGAAAAAACTACCATGCCAATAGAATTATTGCATAAGCTGAGTGCCTATTTTATTTAAGCTCTATCATAATCGGCTCTCCAATTTTTTATAAGTTTTTTAATATCGGTATTAGATAAGTTTTCTGATAGTGCTTTCTCGGCTAATGCAACAAATTCTTCGTCACTTGCAAATCGAAGTGCAATAATTTGTTGCATTTTTAAATTTTTATTGAATGGCTTTCCGGTTAAAATAAAGTATCTAAAATTTTCTTCAGCCCTTATAGCTCTATCTTGAGCTTTTAATGCAAAACTTCGCATATACCAAAAAAAACAAAGAAAAATAATAGCAGCTAAACATAGTAAAGATGCAGAATATAAATTATCATGCGAAGTAGTTAATACATTTTGAATAGTACCACCTAAAAAAGCAATAACAGCTAATGCCGTAAATCCATGAAAGCCTATAACTAATCTTGCATGGTTTTTAAAATTTTGTTCTTTCATGATTTTTTTAATGAAGATAATAGGTTCTTTACCAATAAGTTGCATTTAGTATAAATACATATACTTTCAATTCTTTTCTATCCATTACTTTGCATATAATTTGTTTACTATGAAAAATATTTTTGCATCAATCATTACTATTGGAGATGAATTATTAATTGGACAAGTAATTGATACCAACAGTGCATGGCTTGCTCAGGAATTAAACAAAATGGGCATAAAAATAAAACATAGAATAGCCGTTGGAGATATATGGGAAGATATATGGAACGCATTAGATGAAGAAAGTAAAAATGCAGATATTATTTTAATAACAGGCGGTTTAGGCCCAACATCGGATGATATTACTAAGCCTTTATTGTGCCAATACTTTAACGGAAAAATGATTGTGCATCAGCCAACTTTAGCATTTATAACAGATTTATTTGAAAAGGTACTGAATAGGCCAATGATTGAAAGAAATAAAAAACAGGCCGAAGTGCCCGATACATGTACCGTTCTTCCTAATGAAAAAGGAACTGCACCCGGAATGCTTTTTGAAAAAAATGGAAAACTATTTATTTCAATGCCCGGAGTGCCACATGAAATGAAATGGATTTTTTCACATCAAGCAAGTGCTTTCATCACACAAAAATATAATTCCGGATATATTGAACACAGAACACTATTAATCGGAGGTATTGGAGAATCTTTTTTAGCCGAGAAATTAATTCCTTTCGAACAACAACTCCCCTCACATATTAAGTTAGCCTACCTTCCCAATTTTGGTATGATACGATTAAGATTATCTGCATTTAGCATTTATAAAGAAAAAATTACTGAAGAAATTAATTATCAATTTAACCTACTAAAACAATACGTGAGCGATTTTTTAATACTTGATGATGATTTACCATTAGAAGCTGTAGTAGGTAAATTATTACATAAGCAACAAAAAACTATTGCTACCGCCGAAAGTTGTACAGGAGGGTATATAGCTCATTTAATCACCTCTATTCCGGGTTCTTCAAATTATTTTAAAGGGTCAATTGTTGGTTATAATAATACTATTAAACACAACTTATTACATGTATCCAATGAAACATTAAATAATGCCGGTGCCGTTAGCAAAGAAACCGTAACACAAATGGCCAATCATATTGCAAATATGATGCAAACAGATTATGCAATAGCCGTTAGCGGCATTATGGGCCCCGATGGAGGCACTGAAGAAAAACCTGTTGGCACGGTATGGATTGCTGTAACAAATAATGTAACTACAATTACAAAGCAGTTTCATTTTAGATTTGATAGAATTAGAAACATTCAACTCACTGCTACAAATGCCCTAAATTTAGTTCGTCAGTTAATTGTGGATAACAGATGAATAACTTTCAATTTCTAAAAACTATTTTTGATGGTGATTTAATTTGAAGGCATTGTATTATTTTTTTATACTGCTTGATTTTGAATAAGTTTTATCAAGTTGTTTTGCATAAAAAAATACATAAAATCCCAAATTAATTCATAGATTGGATTAGTTAGTAAGATTTTATCTCATTAAAATCAGTACCAGTAGTATGGCAATAGCTGAATTAATAATGCCCAAAATGGGCGAAAGCATTATGGAAGCAACCATTTTGCGTTGGTATAAAAAGGTAGGCGATTATGTAAAACAAGAAGAAACTGTTTTGGATATTGCTACCGATAAAGTAGATAGTGAAGTTCCTTCTACTGCCACTGGTATTATTAAAGAAATTTTATTTAATGTAAATGATGTAGTTGCAGTAGGTGCTGTAATTGCAAGAATTGAAGTTGCTGTTTTAAGTAATACATCAACTCCCACTGTAGCACCTAACACAACTTATTCATCCGAAAATATTGCACCACCAATTCAAGAAGATAAAAGTTATCTATCTGCACCTACACATCAAGAATCCGTACCATATATTCCTCAACCTGCAAGCAATAAATCAACTACATCCACCAATAACCGTTTTTTCTCTCCGTTAGTTTTAAATATTGCTAACAGCGAAGGTTTAAGTTTAAGTGAGTTAGAAAGAATTAGTGGAACAGGGGCCGATGGACGTGTTTCGAAAAAAGATATTCTGCAATATATTGCTGATAAAAAAACAGGGAAGATACCGAGTTACACACCACCACCTGTACAAGCACAGCCTTTTTATAATCCGCCACCAACTACAGTAAAATATAGTCAGCAACCAACTGTTCAGCCTGTACCAAATATACCAACTTCAGCACCTATTGCTAAACCTGTTGAAGCAGTTACAGAATCTGTTAACATTCAGCCACAACCCATATATATTCCTCCACAACCGGTGGTTTCTCAACCAGTAATTACTACGGAACAACCACTTGTTCAAGAAATTTCAATACCTCCATCAACACCTGTTAATGTCGATCAACCTATTGTACAAACAGTTGTTGAGAAGACTATTATACCCGAAGTTGAAACAAGACTTGAACCTGTAACTATACCAACAGAGCCTGCCAAACCAAGTGTTGAAATAATTGAAATGGATAGAATGCGCAAATTAATTGCACAACACATGGTTAATAGCAAGCATACTAGTGCACATGTTACAAGTTTTGCTGAAGCCGATGTTACCAATATGGTTATATGGCGTGACAGAATTAAAACCGATTTTGAACAAAAAGCCGGTACAAAAATCACTTTCACACCAATGTTTATCGAGAGTTTGGTTAAAGTACTAAAGCGTTATCCAATTATCAATAGTTCAGTTGAAGGCGATAAAATAATTATAAAACACAACCTAAATATTGGTATGGCCACTGCCCTACTAAATAAAAATTTAATTGTTCCGGTTATTAAACATGCCGAGCAATTAGGACTAATTGGTTTGGCAAAATCGGTAAACAATTTAGCCGAAGCTGCAAGAATTAATAAACTTAAACCCGAGGATACCCAAGGTGGCACTTTTACATTTACCAATGTTGGCACTTTTGGAAGTTTAATGGGCACTCCTATTATCAATCAGCCACAAGTAGCAATTTTAGCTGTAGGTGCCATAAAAAAACGACCTGTAGTTATTGAAACAGATAAAGGCGATTTTATTGGAATAAGGCACATGATGTATTTATCGTTAAGCTACGACCATAGAATTATTGACGGAAGTGTAGGTGCCAGTTTTATAACTGAAGTTGCCAAAGAGTTTGAAAAATGGGATATTAACAGAGAACTTAAATTGGTTGTAAAACAACAATACGTTGATTAATTACTGCATTATACTCTTTTATATTTAATAATTCTAAAAGTTTGCAATACAACTGCTACTATTATTAAAATAAACCCATAGTAGAACCATTCACTTAAAAACTTATTTTCTTTATATACAATAAAAGCTAAAACAATTCCATATACAGGTTCTAAATTTAAAGTAAGATTTTGTGTAAAAGCTGACACTTTTTTTAATGCTTGCAGAGATAAATTCATTGCCAGTATGGTACAAAACCAGCTTAACAAAACTAACCAACCCATATCTTGAAAAGATGGAATAATATTTTTTGTAGGAAATAAATAAATATACAAAGGCATTACAAGCGTTAAAACTAACCACCCGCCTGTTAATTCATAAAACATAATAATTGTAGGATTAAAGTTGGCTTTTACTATTTTCTTATTTAAAATAGTAAATAACACACTCAGAAACGATGCAATTAATCCAATCACTATTCCTGTTCGATAACGTGAATCGAAATGAAAGATTAAGTAAATGCCAATAATAGCAATCAATCCTAATAAAATTTCAATACTATTAACGGCATATTTCATTGCAATAGGCTCTAATATAGCTGTAAATAATCCGGCAGAAGATAAACAAACTAAAGCAATAGAAATGTTAGCATATTTTATACTTCCATAAAAACATACCCAATGAAAAGCAATAATAGCACCTACCCCAAAAAACTTAATTAAGGTTTTAAAGGAAACTTTATGCAACATATTTTGATGCCATAAAAGAAAGAATAAAGAAATAATAGTAATTAATAATCTGTACCAAACCAATAATCCTTCATTCAGGGAAATTAATCTTCCTAATACTCCAGTAAAGCCCCACAAAAAAACAGCAACATGCAATTTTATTAATGAAGATTTCATGAAAATTAAAGTTTAAGAAAATAATTCTGAAGAAATAATAATAAATAGACTATTCCAAAATATTATTTTTTTTGTGAGGAAGATATAGCTGCATCTGCCATATTTGCCACTCGCTTTACATACGAACCAAATAAACTTTCCCATTGAATTTTTAAAACTCCTAACATGCCTTCTTTCAAAATTTTTCCGCTCATTTTACTTTCACCCAGTAATCTATCTTTAAAAATAATGGGCACTTCGGTAATACTAAAACCCAATTTCCATGCAGTAAATTTCATGGCAATTTGAAATGCATAACCAACAAAATTAATTTCATCTAAATTAATTGATGCTAATACTTTTTTAGAATAACAAATAAAACCAGCAGTAGGATCATTGACGGGAAGCCATGTAATTAATTTGGTATATAAAGAACCTCCTCGAGAATAAATATGGCGGTCTAATGGCCAATTTAATACTTTTCCACCGGCAACATATCTGCTACCAATTGCAAGATCTGCCCCGCCTTTATAACAAGCCAAAAATAGTCTTTCTAAATCATTGGGATTATGTGAAAAATCGGCATCCATTTCAAAAATATAATCGTATCCATGTTGTAATGCCCATTTAAATCCATGTATATAAGCAGTTCCTAAACCTAATTTTTCTTTTCTTTCTTCAATAAATAACTGCTGAGGAAATACTTGTTGCAAACGTTTTACAATTTCCGGCGTTCCATCGGGTGAATTATCGTCAACTACTAATACATGATAATTAAGATTTAAAGAAAAAATTGTGGTTAGAATATTTTCTATATTTTCTTTTTCCTTATAAGTAGGTATAATAATTAGTTTATTCAAGTAGTAATTTATTCGCCCGAAAATACAATAATAGATACAATAGCAAAAATGTAGAAGCAAATTTTAGAATTTCTTATACACATTATGCTTTTTTAAGCAATGTTTTGTTCAATATTTCTGTAAGCTTTTGTTTGGTATTAATCGGGAAATCTCCTTTCATCATCCAGTCGTAATATTGAGGTTCTTCTTTTAAAACCTGCATTACGGGTTTGCCTTTATGTTTACCAAAATTAAAAATTTCTATTCCTTTTTCTTTAATAAATCTTCTGGCAAAATCAACAATATCATCTTCACCCGTAAATTTTACAATGCTTTCAACCGTATTACCAATTTGGGTATATCGTTCAAGTTGGGCCTCTAATACTTCCCAAGTTGCAGTTGCATCTTGTTCGGCACTATGGGCTCCTTCTAATGTTCTATTGCAGTAAAATTTATAAGCAGCACTTAGTGTTCGTTGCTCCATCATGTGAAATATTTTTTGTACATCCAATGCTTTTTTATCATCTATACTAAATTCTAATCCGGAACGCAGAAACTCTTCTATTAACATAGGAATATCGAATCTATTACTATTATAACCGGCCAAATCGCAATTATCAATAAACTGTTTTATTTCGTTAGCTACTTGTTTAAAGGTAGGTGCATCTTTTACCATTTCATTGGTAATTCCATGAACATCGCTTGCATTTTTAGGAATAGGAATTAGAGGATTAATTAATTTTCTTTTTACTTGCTTTGATCCATCTACTAAAATTTTTACAATGGCAATTTCTACAATTCTATCCATTGTAATATTTATTCCGGTTGTTTCTAAATCTATAAAGGCCAGTGGGCGTGTGAGTTGAAGTTTCATTTTTTACCAGTTATTAAGTAATTTTTTTAGCGAAAGCAAATATATCTAATCCGTCATAATTACCGCTACTCATTAACAGTAAATCTACATTTGCATAGTTTTGATGCTGCAACCATTGCCACAATTCTTCTTTAGTATTAAATACCAGTAATCCTTCTTTTGCAAATCCGGTAATTATACTTTCTTTAGTTAAGTTGGGCATACGTTTCAATTCCAATGCGTGTTTTGAATAAAATACAATAGCAATGTCGGCATTATTCATTGCACCAGCATATTGTTGCATAAAGTTTTCATTTAAGCTGCTGTATGTGTGCAACTCTAACACTGCAATTAGTTTTTGATGAGGATGTTGTTGTTTCACCGCATCTACAGTTGCTTTAACTTTACTGGGTGCATGTGCAAAATCTCTGTATACATTAGTGGCAGTATTGCATTCAATTAATTCTAATCTTTTCGAAGCTCCTTTAAATGTGCTAATAGCTTGCAAAAAATGAGATGCACTAATACCTAATTCTTTGCAAGTGTACCATGCAGCATTTATGTTAAGCAAATTATGATTACCAAAAACTTTCAATTCTGCATCGGCATTCTCTATATGTATGGTGGTTTGATGGTTAAGAATTTGATATTCCGGAATTTGATAGGGTTGATATCGGATATCGCTTCGCATATTTTTTTCCACCAATTCTTTTAAAACAATATCCGTTTCATTATAAATTAAAATACCATTTTTTTCTATTTTATTGATGAAAAGAATAAACTGTTGCAAATAAATTTCGAATGTTGGAAACACATTAATATGATCCCACGCAATACCTGTAATAATGGCTATGTGCGGAAACAGAAAATGAAATTTTGGTCTTTTTTCAATAATACTTGCAGGATATTCATCGCCTTCGCAAACTATTAATGGTGCATCTGTAATATTTACCGATTGATTAAAGCCTGCAAGATTTGCTCCAACCAAATAATCGAATGAAGTATTCATTTGTTGTAAAACATGCATCAGCATGGCAGTGGTAGTAGTTTTACCATGGCTACCTCCTACCACAATTCTCTTTTTGTTCTTACTTTCTTCGTAAATATATTCGGGAAAAGAATAGATTTTTAATTGTAACTCTTTAGCTCTTACTAATTCAGGATTATCAATTTTAGCATGCATTCCTAAAATAATTGCATCAATATTGGTTGTAATTAGGTTGGGCTGCCATCCAATTTTCTCGGGCAACAATCCTTCTTTTTGCAAATTAGAAAAAGCAGGTTCAAAAATTTCATCATCAGTTCCACTCACTTCATACCCTTTTCTTTTTAATGCAATGGCTAACTGATGCATTACACTACCTCCAATTGAAATAAAATGAATTTTCATAATTAATAAAAAGGTGATAAATTAGTACAAAATAGAATTTATAAGCAATAAATGCTATTCAAGCTTATATTTGCACAAGAACAATGCAAAATACATTCTATTATTAATATTAATAGTTATGAAAAAAATTATTACATTATTTATACTTGTAGCTACAATTTCTTTAGCTATAAGTGCATGTGCACCTACAAGAGGCCGAGGTTGCCCTACCACCAATAAGAACTTTTTTAAACCTTAAAGCTGCGGTAATTATTTTAGTATGAATTGGATATCATTAACTACTATTAGCCAATTAGAAGAAATTAAATCTAAGTCGTTCGAAAAACCTCAAATACTATTTAAACACAGTACAAGATGCAGTATTAGTGCAATGGTTTTAAATAGGCTTGAAAAATGGGAAAATACTACTGATGCAGATTTTTATTATTTAGATTTAATTGCCTACAGAATTATTTCGAATAAAATTTCCGAAGACTTTAACGTATTTCACGAATCGCCACAAATATTAGTGATAAAAAACGGAAAATGCATTTATGACGAAAACCATAATGCCATCGCAATAGAAGATATTATACTCGATACCACCACATCATCTTATTAAAAGTAAAGCATCTGTTTCTGAAACAAATGCTTTACTATTTCGCAGTTTATTATATAACATATTTTTGAGTGAATAATATCACACCCTTTTAAAAAATAATTCCCGACAGGGATATGCTATAAAACTGTTACTGCATCATCTTTATGTAAATTTCTATCATAACCTATTTATTAAAAATGAAAAAAATCAGTATTTATTATCTTTATTTTCAGTAAATTACTAGAAATACATTTTATTATGATAATTACAGTTTTTGGAGCAACAGGACAGGTAGGAAAACATATTGTAAGCCAAGCATTAGCAAAAAATTTTATTGTAAAAGCCTTCGGAAGAAATATTGAAGCATTGCCCTATAAGGATACACTTACCAGTAGTCTTGTTACGATGAAGGGATATATTTTTGATGAGCAAGAAGTGTATAATGCTATTAAAAAAAGTGATGCTGTAATATCTGCATTGGGCGGCAGTTTTGATGGAAGCGATAAGGCAAGAAGCTTAGGAATTAAAAATATTATTACACAAATGGAAAAAGCCGGCGTTAAAAGAATAATAGCGGTTGGAGGTTTGGGTGTGCTAAATGCCAACGATACCACCATGATTATGGATACACCTAACTATCCTGTAATGTATTTACCGGTTGGATTAGAACATAAAAAAGCATTTGAATATTTAAATCAATCATCTTTAAATTGGACATTTGTTTGTGCACCGGATATAGTTGATGAAGATGCTAACGAAAAATATATTACCGCCGCCAATTATCCTCCTACACCCAATTATTACAAAGTTTTTGCCGGCAACTTGGCTTCTTTTATATTGAAAGAAGTAACTGAAAATAATTATCTCAAAACCAGAGTAGGCATCAGCAATACTATTTAGAATTAACCACCAATGTCATAGTTATATCATTTTAATTTAAAAGTCTACCTTTTTTGTATAGAATACATTTTTTCTGTTATTTTGCAGCAAATATTATACATGGAAAAAACAATTATTTGTCCTATTTCGCAAGAGAGAGTTAACGAATCAGTAGTTAGAGTAATTGCCAGTTTTGTATTTCTATTAAGCATGTTGTTATTACTTACCGGTGCAAAATGGATAGGCTTATTATTAATTCTAGACTTCTATATTAGAAGCTTTACAGATGGAAATTTTAGCATTTTAAAATACCTTTCTTTAAAAATTATCAGCACACTTAATATTACTCCTAAACCTATTGATGCAGCACCCAAAAAGTTTGCAGCATTGGTAGGATTAATATTTTCCATTACAATTACAGTTACCATGCTATTGCAATGGAATACCATTGCGTGGGTATTTGGTGTTGTATTAATTATCTGTGCTTTATTAGAGGCATTTATTGGCTATTGTGTAGGATGTAAATTTTACACTTGGATTGTTTTACCCATAAAAAAAATAGTATCTAAACAATAAAATGTTTTACCATAACCCAATCGTCTTGTATATCTTTTCCTAAAACAAATTGAGCTGGTTTTAGAATTTCAAATCCAAATTTTTTATAAAAGGAAATAGCTGTTTCATTTTTTTGCCAAACACATAACCACATTACTTTAATTTGCTGTTCTATCATTTTAGTAAAAGCATATTGAATTAATTGTTTGCCTATTCCTTTTCCATGATAATTCTTTATTGCATATAATCGAGCTATTTCTATAGATGGCAAATGCATGATTTCTTCGGGAGGTTGACTTTTGCGTAATTTAATATATCCTATTGGCACTCCATCATTTTCGGCTATGTAAAATAAATTAAACTCATTACTTATTTCGCTACTAATTCTTTCTACCGACAAGTGTTCTTCCATGTACTCTTCCATATCTTCAACCGTATTATACGCATAATAAGTATCATAAAATGTTGTGCGGCTTAAATCGGTTAGCAATAAATTATCGTTGAGAGTAGCTTTTCGTATTTGCATCATCACATAAACATAACTGTAAAAAAATCTTATACAACTATTAATCAGTAATAGGGGCAGCACTATCAATCACTCTTCCTCGCTCGGTTTTAAGCATGCGAGAAGGATAACGATTGATAACAATAAAATCGTGCGTTGCCATAATAATTGAGGTTTGATAATGTCTACTTATTTGGAAAAGCAATTGCATAATTTCATCACTGGTTTCTGGGTCTAAATTGCCTGTTGGCTCATCGGCTAATATTAGTTTAGGAGAATTTAGCAATGCTCTGGCAATATCAATACGTTGTTGTTCTCCACCACTCATCTCAAAAGGCATTTTAAATCCTTTACTTTTCAAACCAACTTTATCCAATACATCATTTATTTTTTCTTCCATTAATTTTTCATCTTTCCATCCGGTTGCACGCAAAACAAATCGTAAATTTTCATGAACATTTCTATCGGTTAATAATTGAAAATCTTGAAAAACAACACCTAAATTTCTTCTTAGGTAGGGTACTTTTTTCCAATCCATTTGTTTTAAATCAAATCCAACAACTGTTCCGGTTCCTTTTTGCAAGGGAAGTTCGCCATATAATGTTTTTAATAAACTACTTTTACCAGTTCCGGTTTTTCCAACCAAATAAACAAATTCAGCTTTATTTACAGAAAAGTTTACATTTTCGAGAATAAGACTATTACCCTGATAAATGCTAACGTTATTTAATGATACTAATGATTCAGACATAATAATTATTAATAGTATTATAGAAAGGCATCACACAAAATTATTAGAAATAATAAAAGAATTTATTGTAGAAGTATAATTAATATTGAATTTCACCAAAACTTCCTTGCAATATTAATTGGTTTTTTTCTGAAGGTTCAACTATTCCAATAATTTTTGCTTCAATATTAAATTGTTGGGCAATATTTATCATAGAAGATGCCGTTTTCTCGTCGGTAAAAATTTCTAATCTATGTCCCATGTTAAATACTTGATACATTTCTTTATAATTAGCTTTTGAGTTTTCTTGTATTAGTTGAAAAATAGGAGGAATATCAAATAAATTATTCTTAATAATTTTTAATGGGCGAGGTAAATATTTCATGCATTTTGTTTGTCCGCCTCCGCTACAATGTATTATTCCATTAATATTGTAAAAATGTTCTTCTAACAATATTTTTAGCAAAGGTGCATAGGTTCTGGTTGGCGATAATAAAAGTTCACCAATTGATATAAATGCATCGCCTATAGGCAATGTATCTTCCACTTTATTTTTCCCGATATATACCACTTCGCTACTTAAAGATGCTTCAAAAGTTTCAGGATATTTTTCGGCATAATATTTATTCAATACATCGTGTCTGGCACTGGTTAATCCGTTACTTCCCAATCCACTATTATAGGCTGTTTCATAAGTAGCTTGCCCACTGCTGCTAAATCCTACAATTACATTTCCGGCTGCAATTTTATCGTTCGTAATTAATTTATTTTTTTCCCAACGAGCAGTAATAGTTCCATTAACAGCAATTGTTCTTACAACATCGCCTACATCGGCAGTTTCACCTCCTAAATAATGAATATTAATGCCATAATCTTTTAATTGATTAAAAAAAGTTTGTGATCCATCAATAATTGCTTTAATAACTTCGCCGGATATTAATTTTTTATTTCTATCAATAGTTGAAGAAAATAATAAATTATCATAAACGCCCACACAAAGTAAATCATCCAAATTCATGGCTATTGCATCTTGAGCAATACCCTTCCAAACTGTTATATCGCCTGTTTCCTTCCAATATAAATAAGCCAAAATACTTTTGGTACCTGCTCCATCGGCATGACTAATATTTACAAAATGTTCATCACCAACCAAATAATCGGGATATATTTTACAGAATGAATGAGCATAAATGCCGGGATGTAAATTTTTTATAGCTGCATGAACTTCTTCTTTTTGTGCCGAAACACCGCGTTGAGCATATAATGACATGAATATAAATTATAAGTTATAAATGAATGCAACAAAATTGGCTATTAGTAACTATCCATTTTATACAAAGGTAATTAAGCGTAAGCATTTGTTTTTCTGTTTTTACATTTACCTAAATTTGTCGGGAAATTATGAAATGCTATAAAGATTTATCTACTCTTCCAAAGTTTAAAAATGCGGTAATTACCATTGGCAGCTTCGATGGTGTTCATTTAGGGCATCAAGAAATTGTAAAACAATTAAAATCGGAAGCAGAAAAGGTGAATGGAGAAACAGTTATCATTACGTTTCACCCGCATCCCAGAAAAATAGTTTCTTCTATTCCCGGCGAAATAAAGCTACTTACCACGTATAAAGAAAAGAAGCATTTGCTAAAAAATGCAGGGATTAATCATTTAGTAATTGTTCCATTTAATCATCAATTTGCCAACCAAACACCAGAACAATATATTGAGGATTTTTTATACAAATACTTTCAACCAAAAATTGTTATTGTAGGATATGATCACCGATTTGGAAAAGATAGATTAGGAAACTATACATTATTAGAAGCGAAAGGCAAAGAATTAAATTTTATGGTAAAAGAAATACCGGAACATATTGTAAACGAAGCCAAAATAAGTTCAACCAATATTCGAAAATTTTTATTAGATAGCAATATTACCGAAGCAAATAAATTGTTAGGATATGAATACTTTTTTGAAGGACTTGTAATTGAAGGAAATAAATTAGGCAGAACTATTGGGTATCCTACCGCAAATTTACATATAGAAAGCGAGGATAAATTAATTCCGGGAAACGGTGTGTATGCAGTAACCATTGAGTTAAAAAATACAAAGTCAGAAATCAATATATATAAAGGAATGATGAATATTGGTATTAGACCAACCGTAGATGGCAAAAAAAGAATGATTGAAGTAAATATTTTTGATTTTAATGAAACAATTTATGGTCATACCATTCAAGTAAATATAAAGGAATACATACGCGGTGAAATAAAATTTTTGAACTTAGACGAACTGAAACAACAACTTTCGAAAGATAAATTTATTGCTCAAAAAATATTAGCTATTTAATTGCCTGCCATTTGTAATTATATAAAATTTCTTAGCTTTAATTATTAAGATTATGTGTTTATTTAACAATATCTTGTTATATGCCCGATAAAAAAACCAGATACATTATTGTAGTTATTATTTTATTTTCATTAATAGTATTTAACCCTACTAAACCCAATTTTAGAGATTATTTAAGCAAACGAAGCGGAATAACTATTCAGGAGTTAGATGCAAAATATAATTATAGCAGAATAGCCAATTATATTGTGTTTTCGGTTTATGAAGTAACAGATGCAACGGGTAAGATTACTAAATTTATAGCAGTATTGAGAAATTTTATACAGCAATAATTCATTGCTTAATAAATCATTTTAACCACCATTTCTTTTATTAAACCTGCATCAGAAGTTCCCTGATCGCGAATGCCAACGCTCCGAAGGTTATATTCATGAAGTAATAACAAAATGTTTTCTACGCCAGCATAACTATAATTTCGAGCAGCTTGAATATAATCTTTAATAAAATAAGCATTGATACCTAATGATGCTGCAATTGTTTTTTCATCACTACTATTTACCCCAAATATCATAAATACCTTACTAAAAAAATTGTATAAAGCCGGCAATAACATTTGAATGGGAACAGCTTTAGGATTGGCTTCGAAATATTGAATTATTCTAATTGCTTTTGAGAAATTTTTTTTAGCAATTGCATCCTGCATTTCAAATACATTAAACTCTTTACTTACACCAATATAATTTTCAATATCATCTTCGGTAATATTTTTTCGATTACCAAGATTTACAGCTAATTTTTCTATTTCGTTTTGAATACGACTTAAATCATTCCCAATATGATCTACTAAAATAGTTAAAGCACGTTCACTAATTGTAAGTTTACGCTTATGAATTTCTTGAGAAGCCCATTCGGGAAGTTGATTATCATATATTTTTTTAGTTGAAAAAAATTCTGTTTTTTGTTTTAACATCTTACCAAAAACACTTCTTCCATCTATCTTTTTATCTTTGTAGCTTATTATAAAAACGGTTGAGCTTAATGGATTATTAATATACGATTCTAATTTTTCAATATCACGCATTTGTTGAGCTTCTTTTAAAATAACAACTTGTCTTTCGGCAAACATAGGATACCTCCGACAAGCATTTACCACCGATACCCAATCTGCATCTTTGCCATAAAAAACAGTGAGATTAAATTCGGCCTCTGCAATACTTAATATTTTATGCTCGGCATAATTTACAATAGCATCTATAAAAAAAGGTTCTTCACCCTCTAACCAATAAACCGGTTGGAAGGATTTTTTATTGAAATCTGATAATATTTTTTCAACGCTCATTACTGCAAATATCCGTATGGATTCAACAAGAACGAAATACGTTATTAAAATATTATCCAGATACAATACTTATTCGGGAAGGCGTTAATAAGCTTTCATTTTTAAACCGAAGAATTACATTAGCCGAAACAATTACATCTTGTTGGCAATATTCTACAATTCTTTTCAAATTTTTTTCTTTATAATATACATCTTGCACTTTGCTGCCATCCATATCGGTTTTAGAAGTTGGAATACCTAAAACAGAAGCCAATAAATGTAAGGAAATATAATTTTTTGCATCCCCAAACTTCCACCAATTCAAAGTATCAAACATTTTTACATCCCAAGGTTTTTTATCATGTAATTGCAAGTACGAAGGCAGTGATAGGTTATTAATTAATAATCTGCGACAGATGTACGGAATATCAAACTCTCTAATATTATGCCCTCCAAAGAGAAAATTTTTATTTACAGCATATACTTTATTACAAAGCTCTATAAAATTTTGCAGCAATTGTTTTTCATCATCACCAGATACACTTTTAATGCGTAATGCCAATTCTTTCTGCTCATTTTCATAAAAAAAAGCAGTACTAATGCAAATAATTTTTCCAAATTCTGCTAATATTCCTCCACGCTTTCGATAATTTTCTTCCAAAGAAATTGTTTCTGGCACGGTTTTGGAAATTTTGTCGGCAAATAATTCTTGCCACTCAGTTGATAGCAAAGAAAAATCGCTACTCTGAGGAACAGTTTCAATATCAATTAATAATAAATCTTTCAACATTGATTCAATTTTTACTCATTTTATAAAACTAAAAACATGACCTACGATTCTTCTACTCCGCAACAAAAAGACAACCGCAAAATTTGGTATGGCCTTTTAATTGGCTTACTTATTGTAACCTGGGGTTATATTATTTACGACAAAAACAAAACCAAAGAGGTAATTACTCAAAAAGAAATTCAGTATGTAAATGTAAGCAATGCAAAAGATTCTTTACAAGCATTATTTAATGCTGCATCTGCAAGAGTAGATTCTATTACCGGAAATAATGTACAATTACAAGGTGCTTTAGCCGAAAGAAATAATGAAATAACAAAACTGAAATTGAATATTAGAAATATTCTTACCAAGAAAAATGCAAGTGATAGCGAATTAAAACAAGCTCAAGAAATGATTGCACAGTTAAATGGAAAAATTGATGAGCTATTTACTGAAATAACTAAATTAAAAGGAGAAAATCAGCAATTAACCAATACCAATCAGCAGCTTACCACAGAAAAACAAGGCTTACAAGAGAACTTATCTGCTTCACAAACTGAAAATAAAAATCTTTCAGAGAAAGTAGATGTAGCTTCTACCTTACATGCATCGAACATTACAATAGCTGCCGTTGAAATGAGAAAAAACGGAAAAGAAAAAGTAACTTCTAATGTTAAGCGTGCAGATATGTTTGTAATTTCCGGAAGTTTGGATGAAAACAGGGTTACACCAAGCGGTAAAAAAACAATTTATGTGGTGGTGTATAATCCCAATGGCTCAGTTTCCGGTTCAGAAGGTTCATTTACTTTAAGAGATGGCAGCAGCAAATCGTACACAAGCAAAGTGGAAGTAAATTATGAACAAGGAAAATCTTTACCATTAAGTTTTACATGGAAACCGGATGGGAAATTTGAAACAGGAGATTATAAAATAGAAATTTATAATCATGGATTTAAGATCGGTGAAGGAATAAAAAATTTGAAAAAAAGTGGTTTCTTGGGTTTATAATTAGCAGAACCAATTTTTATACCGAATAAAATAGAGGCAGTCTTTACAGGCTGCCTTTGTTTATTTTTAACCGGCGAATATTATCTTTAGTATATGAATAACTATTGGATAAATGGAAGAACAATAATAGCATTTGTAGCAATTTGCATTGTGAGCGGAACTATTTTTTATTCGAATTATTTATCGAAAAAAATTGCAAAAGAAGAACGTTTTAAAGTGGAAAGTTGGATTGAAGCTCAAAGAACCATCCTCAAATCATCCGATAGCAGTTCACTAAATTTGGCCATAAAAATATCTTCCGAAAATCATGATATACCAATTATAGAAACCAACGAAAATGATAGTATTACGGGTAATTATCTAAATCTCGATAGCAATCTTATTAAGAACGATAAAGATTATTTACAAAAAAAATTATTTCAATTAAAAAATCAAAATAAACCTATTGTTACGGTAATTTCTCAAACACCGTATGTTGCTAATAAATACTATTATGGAGAAAGTGTATTATCAAAGCAACTAAAATATTATCCATTCATTCAATTATTAATTATTGCATTATTTGTTTTTTATATTGTTGCCAGTTTACAAATTCATAATAAAAGCACTCAAAATCAATTATGGGCAGGGCTTGCAAAAGAAACAGCACATCAACTGGGCACACCCGTAACAAGTTTACAAGGCTGGATAGAAGTGCTGAAAGAAGATACTACCGATAATAAAAAAATTATTAGCGAACTTGAAAAAGATGTACAACGGTTATTATTAATATCTGATAGATTTGGTAAAATTGGAAGTACCCCACAATTAGAACAAAAAAACCTATTGAGTCAAGTTGAATACATGGTTGATTATATGAAGAAACGGGCCGGTGTTAATGTTGAATTTGAGATAAAAAGTAACAAGAAAAGTATAGAAATATTTATTTCCCCACAATTATTTGATTGGGTACTCGAAAATATTTTAAAAAATGCATTAGATGCAATGGAAGGAATTGGTAAAATAATTGTTGAAATAAAAGAGGATAATAATGCTGTTATAATTGATATAACCGATACAGGTAAAGGAATTAGTAAACAAAATTTTGAAAAAATATTTAAACCGGGTTTTAGTACTAAAAGAAGAGGTTGGGGATTAGGACTAACACTTAGTAAAAGAATTGTTGAGCAATATCATCATGGTAAACTATTGGTACATTTTAGCGAATTAAATAAAGGAACAACATTTAGAATATTATTGAATAAAGTGTAGAAGCTAATTATTGAAGTTGCTTCTACACTTACAATTGAATCACTTCAACTTAATCGGCTTTTTCAAAAGTTAATTTAGTAGATGTTTTAATAATTTCCTCTTTGTTTAATTTCATTTTTCTGAATTCACCTTTCATATACATTTCAGCTTGATCTTGATAATGTTTACTGAATGGATTGCCCGATTGACCGGTAGGTAAAATACTCCAACTATTTTCTACATCCGAAAAATCGATTACTCTTCTTGTAGAAGGACCAGCTTTTACCAAATATTCTCCTTTACCTGTAAAATCGCTTATCATATTATTAATTACTTCATTACTACCGCGAGCTTCAAACGGACCAACATTAAAATATTTACGCAAAGCTGCTACTTTACCTAATGGATGAGGATACTCTACAATACTCACTTTATTCCACGTCCATTTTGAAATATCATTCCCCGATTTTTTTTCTAAAAATGAAATAGTTTCTTTAAAAGATTGGGTTAAAATATCGGCTCTGGCTTCTTTTTTATTAGTAGTTGTTACATTATCCCACCAAATTGATTGTTCATTACTAATTTGTAACGAAATGGCTCTTTTAAGCAAATGAGTTAGTAAAAGTCTATTAAAATTTGTTTCACCCAATTCATCTTCAAAAGTGTTATATAAATACTGATAAATAAATTTGTTATAAATAGTTGGAGCTACAGATTGCAAACTTGCAGCACCATCCCATGTTTTTAAAATATTCAAGGCGTTTTTTTCATTAGCTGAAAGTTTAGTTGAATCAATGGCTTTTCCTAATATTTTAATGTTTTTAATTGCCGATAAAGAAACAATATCTGTAATCATTTCACTAACAGCTTGTTTATCCCAATTATTTCTGGCATTTAATAATTCAGTAATTCTTTCTGCCCTATCTGCCTGAACATAATATCCAGGATATAAAATTCCTGCAATAGAGTCGGGCTGATTATTGGCAGAATATACATAATTCCATGAAGGATTAACAGCAGAAGGATTTTGAGAAAAGTTGAGAAACTCCGAAATATCATCATTGCCACTAGCGCCATCTAATACTAAACTTCTATTGGCATTACTTTTAATTTTATATAATTTACCGGTAGCCCACCAACCAACATTTCCTTTATTATCTCCATACATTACATTTAAGCCGGGTGCTGCAATTAATGAAGCTCCCTTTTCAAATTCATCTTTATTATTTGCATGAGATATTTGATACACTGCTTCTAATGCTTTTATTGGTTGCTGTGTGTAAATCCACTGCATAGCTAAAGGAGTTTTTTGATGAATGCCTTCAAGCAAATCATTAATAATAGGCCCATGTCTACTAACTTTCACTTCCATCTCCACATCCTTTGCATTTTTAACCTTTATTGTTTTTTTAAAAATAGAGTACTCTTTCCAACCATCGGGAGTTTTGTATTGAGAATTATTAGAAGGATTGTTTTCTTCTTTATAAAAATCTAAATCATCGTTTTCGAACATCGTTACCCCGTAAGCATATTGATGATTATGACCCAATAAAGGAAATGGCACACCGGCTAAATGATAACCATACATTTCATAATCGGGGGTTTGAATATGTGCTTCGTACCAAACTGAAGGTTGAGAATACGCTATATGCGGATCGTTAGCAAAAATAACTTTACCATTTTTAGTTTTAGACGGTGCAATTACCCAACTATTACTGCCAATAAAAGGCGGTACAGGCGATTGATTAAGAATATTGGCTATGGCTGAAGATATTTCGCCGTAATTAGCTGCTAACCCTTTATAATTTTTTATGAGTGTGGTTTGATTAGTAGGTTCAATACCTAACTCTTTTACATACACATCGCCCAATTTTTCTTTTATTTCTGTAAGTAATGGATCTGTTTTTTGTGCCATTGCAAAACTAAAAGACATATATCCCAAAACGTTATACACATCTTTCATTTCATACTTTTCTTTTTTTACACCTAAAAGATAAAATTCTATTGGGGTGGCACCTTTTTCTATAAACTGATTTACGCCATCTAAATAAGCCATAGTTAATTGATATACTTCTCCATTCTTATCTAAAGCATCAATAGCTTTAGTGGAGGCTTCTTCTATACCTAATCCGGCATAAAACTTATCACTATTTAATGCAATAGCCCCAAATAATTCCGATAATCTTCCTGCCGTAATTCTACGCATTAACTCCATTTGCCACAATCTATCCTGTGCGTGTACATACCCTAAAACAGTCATTGCATCTTTTTTTGTTGGGGCATAAATATGTGGCACACCGTAATCATCAAAATAAACCGTTGTTTCTTTGCTAATATTTTTTAGATGAATTGTACCACCGTAGTTGGGTTTTAAATGATAGATAAATGCTATAATTACGATAGCAAAAACAATAATAAGAATACCCAAAACTTTAAAAAAGGTTTTAACTATTTTCATAATGGCAAAATTATAATCTGTGAATATATTTTATTTGATGCAAAAAACAACCGCGTTTTTAATACCTTAACCAGTTTAACCGAATCATTGCTTCGTATATAGCACCTAATTGAACCCCATGTTGTAATTTATTATCGGCAAGTAATTGTATAAATTCCTCCTTCGAAAAGCTTACCACATCAATATCTTCTAAATCATCCAATCGTCTTTTAGTAATTGGTTGTGCATTTCTTACTAAATAAAAATAAGCCGTACTTGTATTTAATGCAGGGCTAGTAGCTGCTTTAAATAGATATTCAATTTCGGTAGAAACATATCCAGTTTCTTCTTCCATTTCTCTCAAAGCCGCTACTGCTGGATCTTCGCCAACTTCAATTACACCTCCGGGCAATTCATAAGTAACTGATTGAATTGGATGCCTATATTGACGAACTAAAATAATTTTTTCTTCTTGGGTTACAACAATAGTATTACAAAAATCGGGGGCTTCTATAACAAAATATGGTTCAATAATTCTGCCATCGGGCAATTGACAAGTATCGGTTTTTACATGTAACCATTTTTTTTCATACACATAATTTGATGATATAATTTTCCAACTTAAATCACGCATAAAAATTGTTGATTATTGAATGATTATTCTTCCTAATTTTTGCAAGGCAAAGAAGATACATGATAATTGCATTGATTGAATAAATTGTTGTGTTTTTACCATGTCAATTAATTCGTTCATAGTTACTAAAAATGTTTCTACATCTTCTTCTGCATCTAAAACTTGTGTAGTATCGAGCACCCCGCCGGTTGCCAAAAACATGTGCATTAAATTGGTATTGGTAGTTGGGTTGGGAGATACATTTCCAAGATACTCGAAATTGCTAAACCTGTAACCGGTTTCTTCCAATAACTCTCGTTCAACAGCATCTTTAATTGATGCATCGGATTTATCTACACAGCCACCCGGCAATTCTACCGTTACCATATTTAATCCATGACGATAAATTTTTTCTAAAATAATTTTTCCATCTTTAGTTAAAGCAACTGCACAAGCATAATCGGGAAAAGTATAAACATAAAATGGCTCAATAATAGAGCCATCGGGTTTTTTACAAATATCGGCACGTACATCAATCCATTTATCTTTTAATAATTGTGTAGATGAAATTAGTTGCCACTTTAATTCTCTTGCCATTACCAATTATTTGCTTCACGAAGTGAACGAATATGAGCAGTATGATGTTTTCCATGCCATGCATATAAACCTAATAAAAACCATAAGCTCATTTGTCTGCCCGTTTCGGGATGAATAACAATTCTGTTAAATTGTTCGTCGGTAATATTGTTTAAAATAGCATACCAACGTTGGTGCAAAGCATATAAAAGTGTTATTGACACATTGATAGCAACCTGATTATTGTCGATTAAATTTGCCCATTCCTTTTCGTTATACGGTTTAATGGTGGGGCTATCTTCTGTTAACCCCAATTTAAATCGTACATAAGCATTAATATGACTATCGGCAACATGATGCACTACTTGTTTTACATTCCATCCGCCTTCTCTGTACGGTGTGTTTAATTGAAATTCATCTAAATCAGTTACAGCCATTTCTAATTCTTTGGGTAAAAATTGAATATCGGCTAACCATTTTTCTTTTTGTTCAGTAGAAAATATTTGAGGTTCATATTTACCAATGGGATAACGTGGATCGTTTGACATAATATTATTTTAATGTATGGTTTAATCTGCTCGTAAATCGTGACCGGTTAATTGAATAAATACATCTTCTAAACTTGCTTTTTTTAATTCTTTTGGTCGCTCAAAGCCCGAAGCCACTAAATTATCAATTAATTTATCTGGGCTTTCAATTGCAATAATTTTTCCGTTATCAATAATTGCAACTCTATCGCATAACACTTCCGCTTCATCCATATAATGCGTGGTAATAATTACGGTAGTTCCTTGATTTCGAATATCTTTAATTAAATCCCACAAATTTCTTCTTGCCTGTGGGTCGAGACCGGTAGTAGGTTCATCTAAAAAAATAATTTTAGGTTGATTGATTAAAGTTGTAGCAATTGAAAAACGTTGCTTTTGACCGCCACTCATTTCTTTATATTTCGATTTGGCTTTATCTCTAAGATTTACTTTGTCTAAAAAAAGGTAAGGATCAATATCTTGGTTATATAATCCTGCAAATAAGTTTAGTAACTCAATTAAATTTAATCCCGGATAATAGCCACTTGTTTGTAACTGAACACCAATTATTTGCTTAATTTTATTAGGATGTGTATCTAAATTTATTCCATCAACGATTACTTCTCCTGAAGTTTTAGATCGTAATGTTTCGATGATTTCTAAAGTAGTAGATTTACCGGCACCATTTGGGCCTAATAACCCAAAAATCTCCCCTTCAAATACATCAAAATTAATTCCTTTAACGGCTTCAAAATCGCCATAGTTTTTAACTAAATTTTTTACTTCAATAATTTTTCTACTCATATTAAAAATTAAAAGTTAAACCAATACCATTACTGGTGATGCTGGCATTGGCACTAATAGTGTTATGTTTTTGATTAAATAAAAAAACAGCTTTCTGCAATGCCTGATAAGCTTTAGTAATTTCTATTGTACCTGCAATCATAGCAAAAACTCCACCCACTGCTCCTATCCATTTTGAATTGTTTGATACATTATTTCCTAAAAGTGCTACATAAGTACTTGCAATACCCGCAGAAAAAACAATTTGACCAATTATTTTATTAGTTTGATGCTGATGATATAAATGTATTAATTGAGCATCGCCGGTTCTTAGAAAAAGTTGTTTAAATTGTTTTGCCCCCATATATATGGTATCGTTATAAAAAATATTATACGGCTTGCCATTAGTAAAATAATTCATTTGCTTGGGGTTTATTTTAATTTGTGCGTGCAAACACATTGAACCCATTAGCATGAAAACAATAAATACATATACTCTATTCATAATTAAGCATTCAAATAGTTGTCAAGTTCGTGCATCATTTCGCTGCTACCAATAAATAATGGCGAGCGTTGATGCAAATCGGTTGGTTGAATTTCTAAAATTCTATTTTTACCATCAGTAGCTTTACCTCCGGCCATTTCAATAATAAATGCAAATGGATTACACTCATACATTAATCGAAGTTTGCCATTTGGTTTATCGGTTGTTGCTGGATACATAAAAATTCCACCTTTAATTAGGTTTCTATGTACATCGGCAACCATACTTCCAATATATCGTTGCGTGTAAGGCCCTCCGGTATTTTTATCCTTTTTTTGGCAACCATCAATATATTTTCTTACACCTTCGGCGTATTGAAAGAAATTGCCATGATTTACCGAATATATTTTGCCTGAAGGAGGGCATTTAATATCGGGATGACTTAAACAAAATTCTCCAATTGCAGGATCTAAGGTAAATCCGTTTACACCTCTTCTGGTTGCGTATACTAACATGGTAGAGGAGCCGTACACAATATAACCTGCAGCAACTTGTCGTATTCCGGGTTGCAAAAAATCTTGTTTTTCACAAGGCTCTCCTATTTTAGTTATTCGCCTGTATACTCCAAAAATTGTTCCTATAGAAATATTAACATCAATATTACCACTGCCATCTAACGGATCGAAAGTAACAACATATTTACTATTATTACTAACATCATCATTAAATACAATAATATCATCTAATTCTTCACTGCCAATACCTGCACAACTAATTCCATGCTGCAACACACCCATTAATTGATTATTGGCATATACATCTAATTTTTTTACATCCTCGCCCTGTACATTTACCGCTCCTGCATCTCCCAAAATATCTACTAATCCGGCTTTATTAACTTCTACATTAATTCTTTTCGCAGCTAATCCAATATCTCGTAATAAACTACTTAACTCGCCGGTTGCGGTAGGAAATTGTCTTAACTGATGAATGGTAAACTCATCGAGCGTTAAAATTTTTCTATTGATAAACATGGAAAAGAATTTTTATAAAGATAACAATAGAGCGGTTATAGAAATTACGAAATTATAAAAATTAAAACTTTGTTTTTCTACAACATTACCCAACTTATCTTTGCCGCCAATTAAGTGAAAAATGAAAATTTTTAAATTCGGCGGAGCCAGCGTAAATAGTATTGAAAGAATTAAAAGTATGGCTGCCATTGTAGATCAATATTCGAATGAACAAATATTAATTATTGTTTCGGCAATGGGTAAAACAACCAATGCCTTAGAAAAAGTTGTTGAAGCTTTTTATGCCGGAAATAAAGAACAAGCCCTTCAATTATTCGATACAATAAAAAAACAACACCTTACTACTTCAAAATATTTGTTGGTAACTACCTTCAATCATTGCATGGCTCAGTTAACTGAATTTTTTACTGAAGTAGAATGGCTTTTGCACGATAAACCGGTAAGAGAATTTGATTATTATTATGACCAAATTGTTTCTATTGGCGAACTGTTTAGCACGTCTATCATTAGTCATTATCTAAATGAAGTTGGCCTTGAGAATAATTGGATAGACGTACGCGATTTGGTAAAAACGGATAATAATTTTAGAGATGCTACGATAGATTTTATAGAAACATCCGATAAAATTAAAAAAGCCATATCTGTTGATGGCAAAACCAGGTATTTAACTCAAGGCTTTATTGGCTGCACCGATGAAAATGAAAGTACCACATTAGGAAGAGAAGGTAGCGATTTTACTGCTGCCATATTTGCCAATATTTTAAATGCAGAAAGTGTAACTATATGGAAAGATGTAGAAGGCGTTATGAATGCAGATCCTAAAGAATTTCCTGATGCACAACTTATTGAAGAATTAAGCTTTAACGAAGTAATAGAAATGGCCTATTATGGTGCTCAGGTAATTCATCCTAAAACTATTAAACCACTCCAAAACAAACAAATACCGCTATTGGTAAAATGTTTTTTACAGCCTCATTTGCCAGGAACTATTATACACAATACCAAAAATAAAAACCTGCCACCGATTATTGTAAACAAACAAAATCAAGTTTTAATTGAATTAGTTAGTCAAGATTTTTCGTTTGTTGGCGAAAAACACATGGCAGAATTGTACCAAATACTTGCCCATATTAAAATTAAGCCTAACCTTATTCAAACAGGTGCTATTAATATTCAGATTTGCTTAGACGATAAAGTGGAAAAAATTGATCAACTGGCTATAGTGGCTTCTACAATTTTTGATACCCATATTGAAAAAGGATTAAAATTATTAAGCATAAGGCATTATACTACCAATAGCATAGAAAACTTATTGAAAGAAAAAGAAGTTGTACTGGAACAAAAAACGAAATCTACCATTCAGGTGTTGTACAAATAATTAGTTTAATTTAAAATGCACGGTAAATCTATTAATATCGGGTTTAATAGCCGTGTAATCAAAAGTGCCGGCATGCAATGATACAATACGATGCACTATTGAAAGTCCTAAACCAAAACCTTTTACCGCAACTGCATTGCTGCCTCTAAAAAAAGGAACTTTTAGTTTTTCTATTTCTGAAGCAGAAAGATGCTGCCCATAATTATCTACCAGTACATGAATATATTTATTACTGGCATCAATACTTAGCATTACTTTTTTATTAACTGAATATTGCCAAGCATTTTTAATTAAATTAGAAAAAGCCACTTTCAATAAAGCTTCATTTCCATGAAGCATCAAATCTTTTTCATCATCCGGAATATTAATAAAATCGAGGTCAATTTCAATTCCATTCAACATTCTTCTGGCGCTTCCAATAGTTTCCATTAATAATTCATCTATTCTAACCAACGGCCATTGATTGGTAACATTAATTCTCTCGTATTGCGATAATAATAATAAAGAATTGGTTAAATCAATCATCGCAATTTGATCCTCACGCAAGGAAGATAATAAGGTACGATATTCATTCTCGGAAAGATTTTTACCTAATGCCAATTCGGTTTGAGAAAGCATAGTAGCCAATGGTGTTCTTAATTCATGCGAGGCATGATGAACAAAATTTTTTTGCGATTCGAAAGATTGATTTAACCGTTCAAGCATTGCATTAAAACTTTTGGCAATTTGGTGTAATTCATCCCGATGTTTTCCTTCATTCAATCGGTCGGTTAAATTCAATTCGGTAGTTTTTTGCATTTGTGCACTTAAGCTCATTAAAGGCCGAAATAAAGATTGTACAAACAAATACGAAACAAATGCCGTTAATAGTATTCCCAATAACAGTATCCAAAGTAAAAACCACTGTAAAAAATGTTGCCTTTGCAATCCATTTTTATCAATTGCAGAAACAATAAAAAAATATTTATCTCCAGCATTAATAGCTATGCCATTTCTTTTGCCATCAATAAATCTATACTCTTGGTTTGATAAAGTAATAGCCTTATCGAATACCGAATAGTAAACATTTAAGTTAATGGAAGATGGTTCTGCATATAATATGTTTTTGGAAGAATCGAATAAAATCAGTTCTTCTTCGTAATAAGAGTTTCGATGAATATTTAGTTGCTGTAATAATAGTTTCGATGAATCGGGTTTTATATTATTGATAGCATTATACTGATCGTACAACAAAATACCTTCATCACGTAATCTTCTATAAAAATCGGTAGTTCTATATCGAACATAAAAAATATAAATACCTGAAGAAATAATCAGTAATAATACAGAAACAAAAATGGTAAAAGTTGTTGTAAACTTAAGCTTCAAGCTCATAAAAATTATTTAATAAAATAACCAAAGCCCGGCTTTGTTTGAATGAGTTTTTCTTCGAATGGTTTATCTATTTTATTTCGCAGAAAACTAATATAAACCTCTATTGTATTGGTGCCGGTATCGAAACTTAAATCCCATACTTTTTCTAATATTTCTTGTTTGGAAATTACTTTTCCTCTGTTTTGAGATAGCAAAACCAACAATGCAAATTCCTTAGCCGTAAGTGGAATTTCGGTACCGGATCGACTAACGGTTTTGGTTAAGAAATCTATATGTAAATCTTCTACATCTAAAAAAGCAAGTTGAGGTTCCGGAGTGTCTGTTCTTTTAATAGAAACTTTTATGCGTGCAAATAATTCATCAAAATGAAAAGGCTTAACAATATAATCATCTGCTCCTAAATTAAAAGCATCCATTTTGTCTTGTATTTCGCCCAAAGCGGTTAGCATAATAATGGGAACAGTTTTATTGCTTAATCTAAACTCTTTGCATAAGGCTAATCCATTTTTGTAGGGCAAATTAATATCGAGTAATATTAATGAATATTGGTTTTGCCTAAATAATTTTTCTGCAACCTGACCATCATAAGCTACATCGGTTGGAAAACCACGCCGTGTAAGTTCTTCTTGAATTACCTGACTAAGTTTTGGCTCATCTTCTGCCAAAAGTATCCTGTAATTTTTTTCCATTATTTTGGTTTTAAATTTTAAAAAGCTGAATAACTACTTTGGTAAAGTAATAATTATTCAGCTAATATAAACAAGACAGGATTATACTGTTTATTACAGTTAATAAACGCCAAGTAACCCATTTTATTGCAATTGCTTTATTGTTCCACTTCCTGCTATGTGTTGTTCAACTGTTGCTTTTCCTTTATAATACACATCGCCGCTTCCCGCAATATGTACATCTAATTTATTATCGGCAAATACGCGTACATTTCCACTTCCTGCAATATGCACAGATGCATTTTCCGATTTTAAGTTTTCTCCTTTAAAATCTCCATGTCCTGCAATTTTTATTACCAAGTCTTTTGTTTCTCCACTAAGGTTTATATTTCCACTTCCTGCAATTTCTGCCAAAATTTTTGGAGCATCTAATAATAAAGTTGCATCGCCACTTCCAGCAATTTTTAATTCAATAGCAGAGCTGGTACTAAATTTATCATTAGAAAAAATATTACCGCTTCCTGCCAACGTAACCGATTCAAGCTGGTTGGTAGTAACAATTACTTTTATTTTATTCGAAGGTATAAGATTGCAATGTTTTTTAGATCGAATGACCAACCAATCGTTTTCATTACGAGTAACTAAATAAGGCAAAATATTTTCATCAGTTTCTATGGTAACAGATGGCGTAGTACCATTTACTAATTCAACATCAAAACTTCCTGCTAATTTTATTTTATCGGCAAAAGCAATAGTTCTTTTTTCGGAAGCAATAGTTCCATCTCCTTTTATTCTTCTGCCCAGAATTAATTCGCAAGAAGAAAAAAATAAAGAAATAAACAGTAAAATAAGTGTTAGTTGTTTCATGCTAAGAATTATATCACCAAGTTAGATAAAAAAAGTTATAAAATTTAAACCCTTCTTAGTTACATGCAACCACTAATCAAACTAAATTAATTTATCTTCGCCGCATGACCGAAAAAATACTCATCCTCGATTTTGGAAGCCAATACACTCAATTAATTGCACGTGCTGTTAGAGAAGCGAATGTATATTGTGAAATTATTCCGTACCACAAAAAAATATCTTTCCCGAACGATACCGTTAAAGGGATTATTTTAAGTGGCTCTCCTTTTAGTGTAAACGATGAAAATGCTCCAATTGTAGATGTTCTTTCTTTCATACAATTTGTTCCGGTTTTAGGCATTTGCTATGGAGCACAATTAACTGCAAAAATTTTTGGCGGAAAAGTTGATAAAAGTAATAAAAGAGAATATGGACGAGCAATAATGATACAACAAAAAGACGATTTATTATTACAAAATATAAGTAATGCTACACAGGTTTGGATGAGCCACAGCGATTCTATTGCTTCATTACCAGAAGGTTTTGATATATTGGCAATTACCGAAAGTATTCCCATAGCTGCATTTAAACAAAAATCAAATAACGGAAATGCCAAGGATTTATACGGCTTACAATTTCATCCGGAAGTATATCATTCTACCGAAGGAAAAAAAATTATCCATAATTTTCTAACGAATATTTGTTCATGTAAACAAGATTGGACACCGGCTAATTTTATTCAGGAAACAGTTGAACACCTAAAACAATTAATTGGCAATAAAAAGGTAATTATGGCATTAAGCGGTGGCGTAGATAGTACTGTTGCCGCAACACTTATTAGCAAAGCAATTGGCAAAAATCTTTATGGCATTTTTGTAGATAACGGAGTACTTAGAAAAGATGAATTTGAGCAGGTGATTGAAAACTACAAACAACTCGACTTAAATGTAAAAGGCATTAATGCTAAAGAACATTTTTACACAAAATTGGCAGGCAAAACAGATCCTGAAGAAAAAAGAAAAATTATAGGTAAAACATTTATCGAAATATTTGATACCGAAGCTCATAAAATAGAAGGCATTGAAATGTTAGGTCAAGGTACTATTTACCCCGATGTAATTGAAAGTATTAGTGTTCATGGGCCTTCTCAAACAATTAAATCGCATCATAATGTGGGAGGATTACCCGATACAATGAAATTAGATTTGGTTGAGCCTTTACGATTTTTATTTAAAGATGAAGTAAGAAAGGTTGGTGCAGAATTGGGCATTCCGCATGAGTTACTATCTCGGCATCCTTTTCCCGGACCAGGTTTAGCTATTAGAATTTTAGGAGAAGTTACCGAAGAAAAAGTAAAACTATTGCAAGAAGCAGATGCTATTTATATCAATGCATTAAAACAATATGATTTATATAACAAAGTTTGGCAAGCCGGAACCATTTTATTGCCGGTAAAAAGTGTAGGAGTTATGGGCGATGAAAGAACCTACGAGTTTACAATAGCTTTACGTGCTGTAACCAGCGTTGATGGAATGACTGCAGATTGGGCTCATTTACCTTTCGACTTTTTAGCTGCTATTTCTAATGAAATTATTAATAATGTTCGCGGAATTAATAGAGTAGTATACGATATAAGCAGTAAGCCTCCGGCAACTATTGAATGGGAATAATACTATCCATTAACTTATACATTTCTTTAATGAAACCTACACATTATTCTGCTGGCATTTTTACGCTTTCATTACTTTGTTTATTATCATCAACTAAAGTATGCTCTCAGCAGCATCAATTAAAGGTTGCTGTATTTGCACCTATTTATATAGATTCTGCATTTTTGGGAAATAATTTTAAATTTACTAATGCTGCCACACTTCCTAAAAATATATTGCCCGGTTTAGATTTTTATAATGGTATTACACTTGCCATAGATTCGTTACAGGCAGAACATATTCAAGCCGAAGTTTTATTTTACGATACCAAAGATGATGCACAACCCATAAGCAATATTCTTAAAAAAAGTGAGATGAATGATGTATCTCTTATCATTGCATCATTCACCAATAATAAAGAAATGAAGCCTTTGGCCGATTTCGCTGCTACTAAAAAAATACCACTTATTTCTGCCACTTTCCCTAATGATGGAGGCATCATTAATAATCCTTATTTTATCATTCTTAATTCAACCTTAAAAACGCATTGCGAAAGTTTGTATAAATATTTGCAACGATATTATGCTACCGAAAATATAGTATTACTGAAACGAAAAGGATTGATTGAAGATTTTATACAAGCTGTTTTTATACAATCAGGTAAAACAACGCCCGGTATTCCGCTTAAAATTAAATCCGTACAATTGAATGATACATTTACCGCTCAAGAATTATTAAATAATTTAGATAGCAATAGAAAAAATGTACTTATTTGTGCCACTATGAATGAAGCCTTTGCTGTAAATACAGTAAAAACTTTAAGTACTGCTTCTTTGCATTATACAGCTACTGTTATTGGAATGCCTAATTGGGAAAATATAAAAGAATTAGATAACACCAGTTGTAAAGATGTTGATATTATTTACTCAACTCCTTATTTATTTTCAAAGGCAGATAAAGAAGTAAATAAATTTATTGCTACTTATAATGCTACGTTCTCGGCCAATCCCAGCGAATGGGCATTTAAAGGTTTCGAAGCAATGTATCATTTTACCAAAATAGTTTTAGACTACGGAGAATTATCTACCCATTTCTTATCCGAAAAAAAATATAAACTATTTAATGAGTTTTCTATTCAGCCGGTATATAATAAATATAACAAGCTGTCAATAAATTATTTCGAGAACAAAAAACTATATTTTATTAAAAAAATTAGCGGTAAAATTAAATTAATTAATTAATTGCATTAAACAGCAAAGCTGGTTCCGCAACCACAAGTTTTTGTTGCATTTGGATTTTGAAAAGTAAACCCACGGCTATTAAGTCCATCCTTCCAATCTATTTCCATTCCGTATAAATACAATTGATGGCTATTATTCATAATAAATTCTATTCCATCAACTACATACAATTCATCCTCATTATTATTTTTTTCATCAAACCCTAAAATATACGTCATACCACTACATCCACCTCCTTTAACACCCACTCTCAAATACTGATTTTGTTTACATTCTCCCCTACTAATTAATCTTTTTATTTCTTCAATAGCCTGATTAGTAAACTTTACAGGAACAACAGTTGCTATATTCATAAATACACTATTTGATACCAAAAATACAAATCATTTTCTTTCCTATCTCATTTCTCATTTTCGGATAAGGAAAAGATTAACTACTGAAGGTTTACTATAAATTTGTACAAAACAATAGGAATGGATAATTACAGTTATTTTTTTATAGCAGCATTATTTATTTTTTTAGCAGGTTCTTTTGCCTATCTTTTTAAAAGAAAAAAAAATACACCAATTAGCGAATCTTTAATTAATTCAAAACAATTGCAATTGCAAGCTTATGAAAGATTGTTATTATTAGTTGATAGAATTGCATTAGCCAACGTAGTATCGCGACTAAACAATAGTGAATTATCTGCAAAAGAGATGCAATTATTACTTACGCAAACTATTAAACAAGAATATGATTATAACATTACACAACAAATTTATGTTAGTAATGATGTGTGGACGGTTATTAAAAATTTAAAAGAACAAAATATTTACATCATCAATAAAATTGCAGCTATGTTACCAATAACTGCCACTGCATTTGATTTGAACAAAAAAATAGTAGAATTTATTGGAACAGATGAAAAAGGAAAACTTAATGAAGCCGTTAGTAAAGTAATAAGTTTTGAGGCAAAAAAATTATTATAAAATTTATAGAACGATTGACATGCTACAAACTAAAAAAACTACAGATTCCGGAATTGAAATACAAGAAGTGTATACACCTTCTATGTTGCAAAACCAAGCAGCCATAGAACTACCGGGCAAATGGCCTTTTACTCGTGGCGTTCAGCCGGATATGTATCGTGGTAAATTATGGACCATGCGCCAATATGCCGGATTCTCAACAGCAGAAGAAAGCAATAAAAGATATCATTACTTATTATCGCAAGGAGTAAGTGGATTAAGTGTAGCATTCGATTTGCCTACTCAAATTGGTTATGATAGCGATCATGTATTAGCCGAAGGCGAAGTAGGAAAAGTAGGTGTTTCTATCAATAGCATTGAAGATATGCAACGTTTATTTAAAGATATTCGATTAGAAGATATTTCTACTTCAATGACTATTAATTCTACAGGATTTATCTTGCTAAGTTTTTATGTAGCATTAGCCAAACAACAAAGTGCCAATTTAAAAATGTTATCGGGTACAATTCAAAATGATATTTTAAAAGAATATGCTGCACGCGGCACTTACATTTATCCGCCCAAACCTTCCATGCGCATTATTACAGATATATTTGAATGGTGTACCAATGAATTACCCAAATGGAATACCATCTCTATATCTGGATATCATATTCGCGAAGCAGGAAGTACAGCCGTACAAGAAATTGCTTTTACTTTAAGCAATGGTAAAGCCTATGTAAAAGCAGCATTAGAAAAAGGGTTAGATATCAATGTTTTCGGTAAACGGCTCTCCTTCTTCTTTAATGCTCACAATAATTTATTTGAAGAAGTAGCCAAGTTTCGTGCTGCAAGAAGAATGTGGGCAAAGATGATGAAAGAATTAGGTGCAACAGATGAAAAAGCCATGATGCTTCGTTTTCATACTCAAACAGGCGGTAGTACTTTAACTGCTCAGCAACCATTAAATAATGTATCGCGGGTAACTATTCAAACATTGGCGGCAGTTTTGGGTGGCACACAAAGTTTGCATACCAATAGCTTTGATGAAGCACTCAGTTTACCTACCGAAGATAGTGCCCGAATTGCATTAAGAACACAACAAATTGTAGCGTATGAAAGTGGCGTAGCAGATACAGCAGATCCACTGGCAGGCAGTTACTTTGTTGAATCGCTTACTAATGAAATTGAACAAGAAGCGTGGAATTTAATTGCTAAAATTGATGCAATGGGCGGTAGTGTAACTGCTATTGAACAAGGCTTTATTCAAGATGAAATTGCACGAAGTGCCTATAAATACCAGCGACAAATAGAACAAAACGAAAAAATAATAGTTGGTGTAAATAAATTTGTAGCTGATAAAGAAGAAAAAATTCCGGGATTAAAGATTGATGACAATATTAGATCTGTGCAAATAGAACGTTTAAAAAAATTGAAAGCAGAAAGAAATACCGAAACTGCTGAGAAAGCTTTATTGAACTTATCAATAGCTGCCAAAGAAAATAGCAATATAATGCCTCATGTAGTATATGCTGTTGAAAATAATTGCACATTGGGCGAAGTAGCAGATACTTTAAGACAAGTTTTTGGTGAGTTTAAATAAAATTATTCATTTAGCTCTATTTCTTAATTGCTAAAAAATTAGTGCAAACAATGATCATTATCCTATATTTATCTCTCGTTTCAGAACAGTAAGTTTATTAATTTCAATTGTAATTTTTTTTATGAGAAAACTATTGCTAAGTTTTTTTTCTCTCGCATTATATTCTTTAACAACTGCTCAACCAGTTTTTATAAAAGACAGTTTAAATGAGTATATTCAACAAGGGATGAAAGATTGGAATATTCCCGGTTTAGCTATTGCAATTGTAAAAGATGGTAAAATTATTTTCATGAAAGGCTATGGAGTTCGCGATATTATAAGCCAAGAACCGGTGAATGAAAATACTTTGTTTATGATTGCCAGTAATAGCAAACTTTTTACTGCAACAGCCTTAGCACAATTAGAACATGATAAAAAACTATCGTTAAACGATAAAATTATCAGCTATTTTCCCGATTTTAAATTATATGATGAACATACCACCCAATTAGTTACTATAAAAGATATGCTATCGCATCATTTAGGTACTAAAACATTTCAAGGTGATTTTTCTTTTTGGGACAGCAAATTAAGCCGAAAAGAAATTATGTATAAAATGAGGTATTTAAAACCCGCCGGTGAATTTAGAGTTGATTATGGCTATTGCAATAGTTGTTTTTTAACTGCCGGTGAAATTATTCCAAAAGTTACAGGAAAACCATGGGAAGTGTATGTTTACGATAGTATTATTACACCATTGGGAATGGTTAATACACATACATTAGGCTATGGAATGGCACAAATGCCCAATGCTGCCAAACCTTATACTACTTCATTTTCAAATCATTTAACCGAATTGCCCTATGATATGGTTGACAATCTCGCTCCTGCCGGAAGCTTGGTTAGTTGTGTTAGCGATATTGCCAAATGGTTAATGCTGCAATTAGATAGTGGTCGTTATCAAGGAAAAACTATTTTACCTTGGAGTGTTTTGCAAAGAACCAGAGATATTAGTACTGCCATATCAAGCAGAAAAAATGCTTACTTGCCAACTCATTTTTCGGGTTATGGATTGGGTATTTTTGAAAATGATTATGCCGGTAAACAAGTTTTTTCTCATACCGGCGGTGCTTTTGGTTTTGTAACCAATACTTGCTTTGTTCCTGAAGAAAAATTAGGAATTAGTATTCTAACCAACCAAGATAATCAGCAGTTTTTTGAACTATTGCGGTATCAAATTTTAGATGCTTATCTTGGTGTTGCTTATATCAATAGAAGTAAACAGTTTTTAAATGGATTTATCCATCATCAGGCCGATAATACTTCAACAATAAAAGCCCTGCAACAAAGAGTTGTTGGCAATACAACTCCTCTTCCAATAAAAGCCTATACAGGCACATACGAAAATGAATTATACGGAACAATAACCATTACTGCTAAAGAAAATAGTTTGTATGTTAAATTTAATAATCATGCAAATTTATCAGCCATTTTACAATACATGGATCATAACGATTGGTTACTGACATACAACAATATTGCTTTCGGAATATTTGCCACAAATTTTACTATTGAAAATAATAAAATTGTTGCTGTTACAATTAAAGCAAGCGATTTTGTTGAATACGAGCCCTATACTTTCACTAAGAAAAATGATAGCAATGAATAAAAAAATACTGTTGATTCTCTTAATTACATTACCACTAATTTCTTTTGAACAAACAATTGAAGCAAGCATTAATAAAAATGCCCTTGCTATTAATGATTCGGTAATTGCATGGAGAAGGTATATTCATCAAAATCCAGAATTATCTAACAGAGAATTTAAAACTGCTGCATTTATTGCCGCTCATTTAAAAGCATTAGGATTAGATGTAAAAACAGGCATTGGAAAAACAGGTGTTGTTGGTATTTTAAAAGGTGGCAAACCTGGTCCGGTAGTGGCATTGCGAGCCGACATGGATGCTCTACCAGTAGTAGAAAGGGTGAAAATATCATTTGCTTCTAAAGTTACAGGTGAATATAACGGGCAACCCGTTGGAGTAATGCATGCCTGTGGACATGATAGTCATGTTGCTATTTTATTAGGAACTGCAACAGCCTTAACCAAAATGAAAACCGATGTTCCCGGAACAGTTGTATTTATTTTTCAACCAGCCGAAGAAGGTCCTCCGGGAAATGAAGAAGGCGGTGCACCTTTAATGATTAAAGAAGGTGTAATGGTCAACCCGAAAGTTGATGCCATATTCGGTTTACATATTAATTCGCAAACCGAAATTGGAAAAATTCGTTACAAATCAGGCTCAACAATGGCATCCAGCGATTGGTTTACAATTAAAATAAAAGGAAAACAAACGCATGGCTCTCAGCCTTGGGCCGGCATTGACCCAGTTGTTGTTGCAGCTCAAATTATTAACGGATTACAAACTATTGTAAGCAGACAAGAAGATTTAACAAAAGCTCCGGTAGTAATAACTGTAGGGAAAATTTATGGCGGAGTTCGCTCTAATATTATTCCCGAAGTAGTTACATTAGAAGGAACTATTAGAACATTAGATAGTAAGATGCAAAAAGACGTGCATGAAAGAATTAAAAAAACAGCTATTAATATAGCAGAAGCTTCAGGAGCAACTGCTGAAATTAGTATTGATACGAAAACAGAGGTGACTTATAATAATCCGGAATTAGTGAAAGATGTGTTGCCCTCATTGGAAACTGCAGCAGGAAAAAATAATGTAATTGCTACAGATTGGACAACAGGCTCTGAAGATTTTTCATATTTTGGCGATAAAGCTCCCGCTTTCTTTTTCTTTTTAGGAGGTATGCCTAAAGGAATGGATCCAAGAAATGCTCCTCCACATCATACACCCGATTTTTATATTGACGATAGTATGTTGTATGTGGGAATTAAAGCTTTTTGCAATATTATTTTCGATTATGCCAAGGTAAAAAATATTAAATCTTAACAATATCATTTTTTATAGCATATAATACCAACCCAACTCTTGATGTGGCACCTAACTTTTCAAACAGTGCATCTCGGTATCCATCAACTGTTCTGGGACTAACATTCATATCTTCTGCAATTTCTTTATAGCTTTTCTCAGAACAACACAACTGAAGAAAAGCTAATTCTTTTTCGTTAAACATCATATCTGCAGGTTTTATATCTGCACTCATATTATTTTTCCAACTACCACTAAAAAATTCATTAAAATAATATCCTTTATTGTATACATCTAAAATACATTGCTGCAATTCCGAAGGTTCACAATCTTTTAATAAATAGCCTTTAGCACCATTCTTCAGCATTCGAATAACAATCATATCATTCTTCATCATACTAAGGGCAATTACTTTTATATTAATATTATTCATTTTAAGATATTTGGTTGTTTCCAGCCCATCCATCACTGGCATGGTAACATCCATCAACACCACATCCGGCAAATTATTTACATCAATACTATCAATAAATTCTTTACCATTATTTGCTTCTAATACCACTTCAAAATGTTTTAACATGCCAAGCAAAATGGCAAGGCTTTTTCTTAATACTACATGATCATCAACTAATGCTACTTTTATCATATCAGTTTTTAAAAATGAGTTTAACACGAGTTCCTTTTCCAGGAGCTGTATCAATAATAATTTTTGCGTTTATTTTTTCAGCTCTTTGTTGTATACTTTGCAATCCCATTCCATTATTTGCATTCACATTGTTTATATCAAACCCTTTTCCGTCATCCTCTATATAAATATGTATCCATTTATTTTCGGCGAAAATAGTAATACCAATATTTTTAGCTTCGGAGTGTTTTATAATATTGTTTAATATTTCCTGAACCATTCTATAAACAAATATTGTTTTGTTTTTATCAATTACCTCATTTGTAATTGACGATTGAAAAGAAATAGTGTAAATACCTGTTTTTTTAAGCTGATTAATTTCGTGCTGAATGGTAGCCAATAATCCGTTTTCAACTAATTTATCAGCATAATAACTTGCTGTTAAATCACGTAAATCTACAATAGCTTTACTCACCAAATCTTTAATAGTTAACAGCATTGTATTATCGGTGTTTTGAAAAGATAATATGTTAAGATTAAGTTTAGCAAGACTAAGAACCTGACCAACATTATCGTGAATTTCTTGGCTGATTTTTTTAAGCGTATGATCTTGAATTTCTATTTGAGATTGTAATAATTGCTGATGAAAACTTAATTCTTGCTCTTGTTTTTCTATTAATATTTTTCGCTTTCTTTTAATGAAATTAGCTATTACCATAATCATCAATAATCCAAATAATATGATAAACAAAACAGTTACAGTAATGGCTAATAAGATGTCGTTGTTTTTGGTTTCCATACAATCAATGCAATTGTTATGCAACTATATAAAAATACGCTTAATATTTGGGTGAAAAAAGTATGTACCGGTGTATCGAATATATATACTTTATTTTTTGAAGTAAATGGGTGTAATGTAATTACTATACTATATCCCGAATAAAAAAGTAAAACACCCGAAGCAATCCAAAATCCCGATTTATGTATTAAAAGCTCTTCTAAATTATCATTAATAAATTCGGTATATAAATAATAACAGGCAATGCCACTTAAAAATATTCCAGAAACAATACGAATTCTATAACTGTCCTCAACTGAATCTGATATAAAAAAGTGATTATATAAAATAAGCAGTACAATAAGCAATAAAAAAGTAAGTAATATTTTTTTTAAATATCGTTTTCCCATTCTAAATACATTATAAAATATATAGCAATAAAAAAAGTTACTTGCAATTTGATACGTTAAATGAAAATAGGTTGGAGCTGTTTTAGTTGTATAGCCAAAATAGATGTCAATACTTTCTACAAAAACAATATAAAACAAGTAAATGCTTATCCATTGCATAAATGTGCCTTTAGTTTTTTTATAGGTAACTAATGAAGCAATAAATGCAATCATCTGAAAAATTACGGCAATATGCCAATGCATAACATTGAAATTTTGATAAAAATAGACGAATGCTATAAAAATAAAAAAACGGTACCAAGTTTCGATACCGTTTTTTAACCCAATTTAAAATTGTTATACCAACCCTTTGGCACTTAAATATCTTTCTGCATCTAATGCTGCCATACATCCGGTTCCGGCTGCTGTAACAGCTTGTCTGTAATGCTTATCCTGTACATCTCCGGCTGCAAACACCCCTTCGATATTTGTTTTTGAAGTTCCCGGAATTGTTTTAATATAGCCTGTTTCATCCATATCAATAAATCCTTTAAAAATATCGCTATTGGGTTGATGGCCAATTGCAACAAAAAATGCACTTACTTTTATCTCAGTTTTTTCTCCGGTTTGCGTATTCTTTAATCTAACTGCTTCTACTCTATTTTCACCAAGTATTTCATCGGTTTCGCTATTCCAATGAATGATAATATTGGGCGTATTGATTACTCTATCCTGCATTATTTTACTGGCTCGCATTTGATCTCTTCTAACAATCATATTTACTGTAGTACAAAGTTTAGATAAGTACAAGGCTTCTTCGGCAGCAGTATCTCCGGCTCCTACAATGGCTACATCTTTCCCTTTAAAGAAAAAACCATCGCAAACAGCACAAGCACTTACGCCCATTCCATTTAATTTTTGTTCACTTGGTATGCCTAACCATTTTGCAGAAGCCCCAGTGGCAATAATAATTGCGTTGGCTTCAATTAGTTTTTCATCATCTATCCAAACTTTATAGGGTTGAGATGAGAAATCTACTTTTGTAGCAATACCATATCGTATATCAGCACCCATTCTCACTGCTTGTTTTTCAAAATCTATCATCATTTCGGGGCCTTGAATACCATTGGCATAACCCGGATAATTTTCTACTTCAGTAGTAATAGTTAATTGTCCGCCGGGCTGAATTCCTTGATATAAAACCGGTTTTAAGTTTGCTCTTGAAGCATAAATAGCTGCAGTATAACCCGCAGGACCAGATCCAATAATTAATACAGATACTTTCTCGTTCAATTCGTTCAACATATTTCTTTTTTAGATTGTAAAAGTAAATATCATTTTGAGAACCATTTGTGATGTTTTTCACAAGTAATTTTAATTGGGGATAATATTTCTATTACACAAAAAAACCTTTGAAAAATTTCAAAGGTTTTGAGTTTTACTTACAATGCCTTACTATCCCAAATATGCTTTCAATGCGTTGCTGTATCTTGCCTTTTGCAAACGCTTGATGGCTCTTTCTTTAATTTGGCGAATACGTTCTTTGGTTAAATCGTATTTCATACCAATTTGTTCAATTGTAACGCCATTTTCTCCATCTAACCCAAAATAAGCATTTACAATTTCGGCTTCTCTTGGACTTAATGATTTTAATACTCTGCGAATTTCTTCACGTAAAGAATCTTTCATTACATCATCATCGGTATCATCACTTCCTTCTAATAAATCGCCCATAGCTACATCTTCCGCTTCATGAACAGGTGCATCTAAAGAAGTATGGCGTGTGTTACTTTGGAAAATATTATTAATTTCAGTTTCACTCATTTCCAAAATTTCGCTTAACTCTTCTGTTGATGGTTCACGTTCATGTTCTTGCTCAAACGCCATGTATGCTTTATTGGCTTTATTATAGGTTCCAATTTTGTTTTGAGGCAAACGAACCAATCTGCCTTGCTCTGCCAATGCCTGTAAAATAGATTGACGAATCCACCATACGGCATAAGAAATAAATTTAAATCCTTTTGTTTCATCAAAGCGTTGTGCCGCCTTAATTAGGCCGAGATTTCCCTCGTTGATGAGATCGCTTAAAGATAAACCCTGATGTTGATACTGTTTTGCAACCGAAACCACGAAACGTAAATTGGCTTGCACCAATTTGTCTAATGCTCTCTGATTACCCATTTTGATTTTCTGTGCCAGTGTTGTTTCCTCTTCGGGAGTGATCATCGGAATTTTAGAAATTTCCTGCAGATACTTTTCTACGGCCTGAGAATCTCTGTTGGTAATTTGGGTTGCAATTTTAAGCTGCCTCATAGTCTATTGTTACTGATTAATATTATTAACGATTTTAGACAGAAAAAGTTGTGAAACTAATGCATTACTAAACGTTAAATGTTGTACTTTTTGACGAAAGTTGGCAAAATTAGCTTAAAACAACCGAATTACATAGTTTTTCCGAAATTTATTACCCACAGTGTTAAAAACTGCAAAAAGAAATTGTAGGAGGAATAACTAACACTATCATCGAAAAAAATTGGTGTATTACTTACAACCACTTACTACTTCTTCCTTTTCTCTCTAATCTTCTTTACACCATAACCTACACCACCGGCAATTAATAAACTTAAGCCGCCGTCAACAGGGGCTGCATTGGGCGGTGTTGGTTGAGCCAATAAGGGTAATGCCGGTAATAAAAAACATACCATTAGTAATAGTATATTGATGAGTTTTCTGTTTTTCATGTTGACTATAATTTTTTTAATAATTTATACCTGTTAGTTCTTAATTGCTTTTAATACCGGTAAAGCTGTGCCATCCCCTGTTAGTTTAAAATAAAAACTGCCTGCCGGTATATTTCCTCCATTCACTTTATCACTACTTCCTTTAACTACATTTTTAAATATTCCATTCGCTATTGTTTTTCCAACTCCATCTACCAATTGCCACTGTAATTGATTATAACTATGCCTGCTAAATAGTGTAAAACTGCCGGTATTTGTTGGATTATTTAATAAGATAATTGGCAAATCAACACTACTATTAGTGGTTAATTTTGGATTAATTACCACCGAAAACCTCGTAAAAGATTGCGACTGTGCATCGGATGTTACCAAAAAAGTGTACACCTTAGTATTTCCATCAATTAATGTATATTCATTCCGATAACTATCGTATAAGTATGCGTTATTTCCATTGGCTATACCCGATAATAAATTAATCCCTATCTCATAAGTACCTTCCTCCAGTTGTTTTATTCCCAATTGCACTTTACGGTTTTCTTCATCGCTGTTTTTTAATGCTGCACCATGAAAAATAGAATACACTGTTTTATCATTGCCAATAACCGATAAATCCGGCCCCGTTGCCCTGCCCAAATCATATCCATCAAATTGCAAATCAAAACTATCAGTTGCCGCAAAGCCACCACCCCATCTAACTATTACTTCATCGGCATATTTATCTCCCTGTTTCAATAATGCTAATTTGATAATACTTTTATTATTGCCCATTGTATTATCGCCAATGCCATTAGTTGCAATAGTTCCCCTGTTTTGAATGTTCATCATTGAAGCAGTTACTGCACTTGTTGTTTTATCACTCTCAGTAATTGATAAATTAGAAGCACTTGTTGCCTGTACAAAAAACGCTGATCCATTTTCTAAAACATTACCCTGATTGCCTATTTGCGAAACAGTATTTGCATTGTACGAACCATACGCTGTTGTATTCGGATCGTAACGATACACAGTGGCTGCAATGTTTGCACTGTTAGGCGTATAAATACTTGTCCAGTTTAAATTAGAAGGAAAAGGATTGGCAATAAGGTTCCAACCATTTTTTGCTTTTGTTAATGCTATGGTTTGCGTACCCGTATTAATTGGCCCCGTAAAATTAATTATTGAACCTGGTGTTCCACCAATTAATAAAATACCATTCTTGGCCGAAGTTGTTCCGCTGGTAAATTGTGTCCATCCTGCATTTACAGTACCGTTATTGCCATAATGTGTTTGATCATCTGCTCCTTCATTATAAGTGTATGCATTATAGCCACTGGTATAAAAGCCCGCTAAAGTACTTTGTGCAATCGTTGTTGCCTGTGTAAATGGAAAACCGATCATTCTCCATTGTGCAGAACTGCCTATATATCGCTGAACAGTTACATTCCCACTTAAATAACTACCGCTTCCTTGCGCAATACTGGCACTGCCACTGCCGCTTGAGGTTAATACTAAATTTCCATTTGTTGTTAATGTGCCCGATGTTGGTGTTATTGTTCCCGTAACCGATTGTACAGTATTGCTAACAGCTATATTTACACCGTTTGAATTGTTAATGGTAAGATTATTGATTGTTCCTGTACCCACAATATTTTGGGAAACAGATCCATTCAATTGTAAACTACCAGAACCGGATATGGTTCCCGGATTATAAACATCATAAGCTGTTTGCAAAGTATTGGTTGTGGCAGTTATACCTAAGTTATACAAATTACCGCTTAAAGTTAAAGTTGAAGTAACATTTAAAGATGCTCCAGATTTCACTACCAAATTCACTAATGATTGAGAAGATGATAAACTTGGGCTATTACTTGTACCTGATGGTATTACCGCAACACCAGTACTTGTAGGAACAGCCGCCCCACACCAATTACTTGCAGTTGACCAAGCTGTACTTGTTCCTCCTGTCCATCTGTAAAAACTATTATCACATTGCGTATATCCTGCAACAAAAATTGATCTGCCCGTTCCCGCACTGATAGTATTAGAACCTGATGGATTAAAGTTAACATTGCTGCTTGCAAATACTCCTGTTGTTAAAACATTACCACTTATATCAACATTAATTCCATAACTTATGTCTGCACCACTTCCACCCAAAGCATACGCATAACTATAAGCTCCACTATTTGTATATCTGGCAACAAACGCATCTGTACTTCCACCTGCACTTAATGTATGAGTGCCTGATGGATCAAAGTTGATAGAAGAGTTCATAAACTGCCCTGACACATATACATTCCCGCTTGGGTCTAATGAAATACTGTTACCTTGAGTTGCAAGGGTAGATGTTGAACCGGTTACTTTTAAAGCCCATTGATAAAAAGAGGTACTGCTGGGTGTATAATTAGCATTATACTTTGCTACAAAAACAGCACCATAACCATTGGTTGTTAAATTATGAGTACTACTGCTTGGGTCAAAATCAAGGGTAGAAGTGTAGCTGTTAGGTACTGCACCATCGTAATCTCCAAACATCCCAGTTATATATATATTTCCACTGGCATCTGCAGCTATATCATTCACCCAATCAAAATCCCATGAGGATAAAGTAAATGCCCATTGAAAAGTACCATTGCTATTATACTTTACCACATATCCATCAGGCATTGATAAGTTTGATGTTGCATTAGTTGGTGTTCCAAATTGATAAGTAGTACCCGCAGTTCCGTTACTAAAATCTACATAACCGGTATTACCTGTTAATCCAGGTGGTGTTGCATTACTGCCATCATTTGCAAAAAAGCCACCTACTGTATAAACATTACCTGAACCATCTACTGCAATTCCCCTGCTACCATACCATACCTGACCGTTACCTCCAACATCTGATGATGTTGTTTTTGCCCATTGATAAAAAGAGGTACTGCTTGGTGTAAGGTTGGCATTATACTTTGCAACAAAATAACCAAAAAAGCCAGAGCCAAGTGTATGCGTATTACTACTGGGATCAAAATCGAAATTTTCATCTACAATAGCACCGGAAACATATAAATAACCTGCATTATCTAATGCAATACCAAAATTTCTATAAATAGGAGAGGCAGAATTCGAACACCGTCCCAAACAAAAATTCCATAGGTAAAAAGATGTACTCGATGGCGTTTTAGTACCATCAAATTTAATAATGTAGTTTGAAGTACTTGAACCGGTTAAAGTTAAATTATTAGTATTAGAACTTGGGTCAACATCAAAAGCTGTAGTACTGTTTGTAAAGCCTATTACATAAATGTTACCCACTAAATCAGAAGCAATTTTTACTGCCGTTGTTTGTTTTCCTGAATATCCATAATTAAATGCCCATTGATATACACCGCTGCTGTTATATTTTACTACAAATGCATCAGTAGTACCAATAGCAGTTAAAGAGGCAGAACCAGATGGATTAAAATTTACCGTACCATTAAATGCACCTGATACATAAATGTTGCCTTGACCGTCTTTTGCAATACTATAACCGGTTGTAAACATATTATCTGCATTAGGAGCAAGTGATAATGCATAATTGAAAGTAGGCTGCGCCTGAAGGAAATTTTGCTTAGCTGCAATTATACTTAGAATGCAAAAAAACAATAAATGTTGGGTAATTTTCATTTTTTAAAATGCTAAAAGTTTGTAGATATTAACTATTTACAGGTGTTGGGTTTACACCGCCGCTCCAATATACTTTGCAAGTTTCGGCATCTTCGTTCAGAGCTAAAATATTCTCCGAATTATAAAAATCAGCAAACCTGATAACGCCAATAGCAATGGGTTCTGCATATAAATTTTGAGCATTGTAAGAATAACCGCCACCTACACTAAAAGCAAACGATGTTGAACCGACTTGTAATTCTGTATTTCCATTCAAAATACTTGCATCAGGCATATTGGTAATAGTTAATCTTGGAGGAACAGGTGATCCATCAAGTATAAAAGCAGCTACAAGACAATAATCGGCAACAGCCATAACCTTATTCATTGGTTCATCAAGAATATTGAAAGAAGCAGATTGCTCGGAATTGAATATTGAGATTACATTAGATTGATAAAGCAATAAACTTGGCAAATACAAGCTAACAGCCACAGCAAACGATAAATTATTTTGGAATATTACTGTACCTGATGTATTACTATTTATCTTTTTCTTTGCGCCATTTTCCCTTATTTCACTTGCACTATAAACGTATTGCCATATTGCAGTAAATAAGTTATCTTGTTGTTCTGTAGTTAAATTGTTAGATACTATTGCATTATAGTAAGAGTTGATAATAGCTTGCGATAAAAATACTTGCGAAAGATCTGCTACAATGAATGTACCGTTTGAATTATTTACAAATCCAATGTTCGAGGCGGTATTCATGTTATCGGAATTATAGGCATACCATGTAATTTGTGTAGGACTAATTTGTGCATTCCAATCCTGATTCATATTTACACCTATTACCATTGGTGTTGAAAAATTTGCACTTAATTCAAATCCGAAATAATGTGCAGAATTTGTATTGCTTCTTCCCATAAAATGTATTTGTTGGGCATTGGAAGAATTGCCAAAAGCAAATACTGAATCTGCACCATCATCTTCATCACTGGCACCCGATAAAAATTGTAAATCAAAACAATCAGTTGATTGTGCATTAACTAATAAAGTACCGGGTGTTGTATTAAACCATTGTGACATTTGGTAAGTATTGTTTATCCAGTTATTACTTCCACTTGGGCCTACAACTATATTTTGTGAAGTAGCATTCACAATGGTCACATCTGTAAATCCTGCTGGTTGCATGATTGAAAAGTTATAAGTAAATATAAAATATTATTTAAGAAATAGGATATAGACTGTTTCTCCTGCTCCGATCAACTGCCCGAAAGATCAATAAACCAGCTCTTAAAAACGTCTTATTGATCAAAGTTTCGTAAGCGGTTAATGGGTAACTTGATACTGCTACTAAATAAATAATTTTTTTATTCGTTTAATTTCTTGTGGGACTGATTCCGCTATTTCTTGTAGTTAAAACATCGGTTTATTGTGGACGAAAAAATTACATTCCTGCAAAATGAACCGTACTTTGCAGGGGTTAATTCCGTATGATGAATCAATTACCTGAACAACCTATTCAAATACTGATTATCGAAGACGATCCCATCAGTGCAGAAAGCATGGTGCTTACACTAGAAGAGTTTGGATTTGGTATTAAAGGCGTTGCACACTCTGTCGAAACGGCACTGGTTTTATTGAACAGGGAAAGTTTTGATATTGCATTGGTGGATATTGATCTTAACGGCAGTCGAAGTGGTATTGAAATTGGCATCATGCTGCATAATTTATACCACCTGCCTTTTATTTTTATCACCGGCATTTCGGATAATGCTATTATTGCCGAAGCAGTAAAAGCCAAGCCTGCTGCCTATTTGCAAAAGCCTGCAAGCCCTGCTACGTTATTCGCCTGCATTCAAACTGCCATTCAAAATTTTGATACACGGAAAGAAGCAACCTATAAACAACACAATGATGCTGATTTCTTTTTTATTAAAACCCGCAATAAATTAAAACGCATTGAGTGGAAAGATGTTGTTGTACTGAGATCTGCTGATAATTATACCATAATAACATTGGTAGATAAAACAGAGTATTATTTACGCAGTTCTCTGGCAATGACACTGAAGTTTCAAATACCTGCCCAACTGCAAACTAATTTTATACAGGCAAACCGAGGCGAAGCAGTACAATTGAGCTTTGTTACGGAAGTAATAGAAGAAGAAATTATTACCTCTGTAAAAAAAATAACCATCTCGCCATCCTATATGAAAGAAGTAAAACAAAGATTAAAAATATTGGGCTAATACAATTAAGACAAAGGCAATTCAACACTAAAAACAGAACCCTCTCCTTCTTTACTTACTACATTAATTTTGCCTTTATGTGCTTCAACTATTTGCTTGCAAATAGATAAGCCTAAACCATTGGATGGTTCATTATGTGTGCCCTTTCTTTTTACAGTAATAGTATTGGTAAATAGTTTATCCATCATACTTGCAGGAATACCCATACCAGTATCTTTTATTTCAATAATAATATTTGTTTCTTTTTTAAAAAGCTTCACTTCAATAGTTGCATTTATAAAACTAAACTTAATGGCATTATCTAAGAGGTTTACCAATACCCTTTGTAACTTCTCTTCATCCACATTTATCATTGCATTTTCTATGGAAGCATTCAATACAATATTTTGTTGTTTGGCAATGGTTTTATATTGTACCTGCTGAATGGATTGTTTTATTAATTGAACTGCATTAGTGGATGAAAGGTATAGTTCTAATTCGCCCGATTGTATTTTATTTATTTCCAATAAATCATTAATCAGATTAATTGACCTAACTGCTGCCTGCTGACTGTTATTTAATATTTTTTTCTCCTCTTCGCTGTGTGCATATTTTACCTGAACAATATCCAAAAAATTGGCAATAGCCCCAATAGGGTTTCTGAGATCATGTGCCACAACATTCATGATTTTGTCTTTATCACGATTGGCTCTTTCCAATGCTGTTTTTTGTTCGCTGATCTGTTCATTCAACTTTGTTAAAGCAATATTTGTTTTTCTTGTTTTACGATAATTGACAACCACGAACGCAATAATATTTAATGCCACCAGTATTAAGCCAATGGTTATTACCAAATATAATTTGTTTAACTGGTTATCTTTTTTTAATAATTTCAGATCGGATTCCTGATTCTTTAACTGAAGGTCTTTTACTATATTACTTTCCTCATCTTTTTGATTAACCATATTTAAAGAATCTTCCATAAGTTTAAAAGACTTTAAATAGGTAAATGCTTTTTCAGGCCTACCTATCGCATCATAATAATCAGCCATCTGCCTGTTCCAGTTTAACTCCGGTTCTGTATTCGGCAAACTATCTAACCCTTTTCTTAAAGATTGTAATTCTGCATACATTTTATTCCATTGCAGCTTTTCGTGATACATATCTATCAACCGCATTTGTACTAACTGGGCATTTCTTTGTTCGCAACAGAGCACACTCGTAACCGCAATACTTTGATTACTTAATATAATAGCGGTATCCAATTTTCTTTTATCTCTGTAAATAAGTGCCAGATTACCTAATACAACACCCTTTGATTTATTGGCAGCATTTCTATTTTCCTGCATGCCTGAAATATAAGGGGCAATATTATTTTTATGTGCCTCCAGTAAACCTATGGCTGTTTTATAATAAACAATAGCAGAATCATTATTGTGCAGTTTATAAAAACAAAGAGCAATATTATCGAGAGATTCTGCCTTTTTATAAAAGTCCTTTTGATCAAATAATTGGTGTAAGGCATAACTTTCTTTAAAACTTGCCAATGCCTGCCTGTAATTTTTTTGACGATACGCTATATATGCCAATTGCTCTGCAACCGAAAACTGTACAGTGATGCTGTTATGTTGCTTACTGAATTGTTGGGCATAAAAAAACAATTCATTTGCTTTTTCAGGCTGATGCAATGTGAACAGCAAAGAGGCTTTTTGTAAAAGAACGTTTGAATAACACTCTGCGCCCGGTTTCTGAAGATGCTTTTTTTCAATGAGTGTAATAGCTGAATCTATATACGACAAATAAAAATCATTATCTCCTTTATTTTCATAAACAATGGATTTTGAAATAAGATATACCAATCCCTGAACAGTAGATTTATGAGGCAATGTTTTATATAAAGAATCTATAGATAGCAGTACATCAGTAAACGACCTTTTATTCATCATATCTATCACAGGCTGAAAATATCGAAATTCTTTATTATACTGTTTTTCAAACTCCTCTTTAGATACAACAGTTTGTGAGCATGAAAAAAACAACAATGCGTTTATACCGGTAAAAACAATATATGATAAAATATTTTTTTTCATGAATTTCCTGAGTGAGGTAAGCTATAATGAAAGTAAAATAATACTGACAACTAAAAAAATTAAGACTGTTTGTGCCATGTAACAGATCTTCCTTTTCGGTTATTGATTAAGAATGATATCAAGTTGAACATTCAACAAGTCTTTAACCTTCTTTTTGAACTTGCCGAAATTTCCGATAAACTGAAGATTTTACCAATTCTCCACCATTGTCAACTCTTTTCCTTTCAGTACAAAACATTGTATGACATTAGTATTAACCTTCGTAACTGGTAAAAAGCGTGCATTCATCAACCCAATTTTTCACTTTTATCCCCATCCTCACTAACAGATAAATATTACGCTTTATCTTCGCAGCATGAATCAGGATTGGATTGATTATCGCTCCGATACAGTTACCCGCCCTTCTACCGCCATGCTGGAATATATGCTTCATGCAAAAGTTGGGGATGATGTTTTTGGTGAAGATATTACCACTAATGAATTAGAAAATCGAATAGCAGCTTTATTTAATAAAGAAGCCGGATTATTTTGTCCAAGTGGCACCATGAGCAACCAAATTGCTATAAAAGTGCACACGCAGCCGGGCGACGAAATTATTTGTGATACACTCTCGCATATCTACCAATATGAAGGCGGCGGAATTGCATTTAACAGTGGTTGTTCGGTTAAATTATTAAACGGAGACCGAGGCCGAATTACAGCCCAACAGGTATTAACCGCCATTAACCCTACAGATATTCACAAACCAAATACCCGTTTAGTTTCTCTAGAAAACACTGCCAACAGAGGTGGTGGAAGTTGCTATCATTTAACTGATATTGAGCAAATTAAAGAAGTATGTATCAAAAACAACTTAAAGCTACATTTAGATGGTGCCAGAATATTTAATGCTTTAATTGCCCAACAACAAAAACCCGAACAATACGGTAATGAATTTGATTCTATTTCTATTTGTTTAAGTAAAGGATTAGGCACACCGGCAGGTAGCATATTAGTGGGTAATAAAGAATTTATTTACAAGGCAAGAAGAATAAGAAAAGTTTTTGGAGGAGGAATGCGTCAAACGGGTTATTTAGCAGCCGCAGGAATTTATGCTATTGAAAATAATATAGAAAGATTACAAGAAGACCATCTTCATGCTCAACAAATTACTCATGCACTTTTACAAAAAAAGTTTATAGGCAATATCTTTCCTGTAGAAACCAATATTATCATTTTTGAACTAAAAGATATTTATACTGCTGCAACATTTGTAGCAAAAATGAAAGAACAGGGTATTTTAATGATTGCCATTTCTCCAACTCAAGTTAGAATGGTTTTACACTTAGATATTTCTGAAGAAATGGTTCAAAAAACTATTCGCACAATTCAATCGTTATAAAAAAAATTAAAATTAGAGATAATGTTACCGAGAATTAACCCAACCAATACACAAGCTTGGATTTTATTGAAAAAACATTTTGAAGAAGAAATGAATCGTACGCAAATGAAAGATTTGTTTGCAAAAGATCCGAATAGACAATCTAATTTTTCTGTTACTTTTCAAGATATATTTTTCGATTATTCTAAAAACATCATCAACAAAAAAACTTTACAATTATTACTTCAATTAGCAAATGATTGCGAATTAACAACGGCTATTAAAGCCCTATTTGAAGGCGAAAAAATTAATGAAACAGAAAACCGTTCGGTATTACATACCGCTTTAAGAAATTTTGCTAATTCACCAATAATGGTAGATGGGAAAGATGTATTGCCTGTAATTAAAAAAGTGCAAAACCAAATGAAAGCTTTCTGCGAAAAAATTCATAGCGGAAGCTGGAAAGGTTATACCGGAAAACCTATTAAATACATTGTAAACATTGGAATTGGTGGCAGCGACCTTGGACCGGTAATGGTTACCGAAGCTTTAAAACCTTATTGGATAGAGGGCATCCAATCGTACTTTGTAAGTAATGTAGATGGAACCCATATTGCTGAAACACTAAAAAAAGTTACCCCAGATGAAACATTATTTTTAGTAGCATCTAAAACCTTTACTACACAAGAAACCATGACCAATGCACATACTGCACGCAATTGGTTTTTAAAACATGCTACCAATGAAAAATTTATATCGCAACATTTTGCAGCTTTAAGTACCAACGAAAAAGAAGTTGTAAAATTTGGAATTGATAAAGCCAATATGTTTGAATTTTGGGATTGGGTTGGTGGAAGATATTCTCTATGGAGTGCCATTGGTTTATCTATAGCTTTAACTATTGGCTATACTAATTTTGAAGATTTATTAAAAGGTGCTTTTGCCACCGATGAACATTTTAAAACAGCCAAATTTGAAAGTAATATTCCTGTTTTAATGGCACTAATTGGTTTATGGTATACTAACTTTTTTGGAACACAAAGCGAAGTAATTCTTCCTTACGATCAATACTTACATCGCTTTGCAGCATACTTTCAGCAAGGCAACATGGAAAGCAATGGCAAAAGTGTTGATAGAAATGGAAACCTTGTAAATTATGCAACAGGACCCGTAATTTGGGGCGAACCCGGTACCAATGGTCAGCATGCATTCTATCAATTAATTCATCAAGGAACTATTGTAATACCCGCCGATTTTATTGCTCCTGCCATTAGTCATAATCCTATTGGCGATCATCATGTAAAATTGTTATCCAACTTCTTTGCCCAAACCGAAGCATTAATGAATGGCAAAACAGAAAAAGAAGTAAAAGAAGAATTACTACAAGCAGGCAAATCGGAAGAAGAAATTAAGAAAATAGCAGCATTTAAAATGTTCGAGGGCAATAAACCTACTAATTCAATTCTTATTAAAAAAATTACGCCTTATACTTTGGGTAGTTTAATTGCACTGTACGAGCATAAAATATTTGTACAAGGTGTTATCTGGAATATTTTCAGCTTCGACCAATGGGGGGTGGAATTAGGCAAACAATTAGCTAATAAAATTTTACCCGAATTAGAAAATGAAAAACCAATTACAACTCATGACAGCTCTACCAATGGATTAATTAATTTGTTTAAACAGTTCAGAAAAGAATAACATGGAAGAACCCATTATTATTAGAACCATTGAGCCAACCGATAATGCAATTTTGGCTTCTATTATAAGAACTTCTTTAGAAGAATTTAATGCCAATAAACCCGACACTGTTTATTTTGATGAAACTACCGATAACTTATACCAATTATTTAGCAGCACAGATAAAAGCATTTATTTTGTTGCCGAAAAAAATGGAAAAATACTTGGTGGTGGTGGAATTTTTCCTACCGAAAATTTACCGGAAGGTTTTTGCGAGCTTGTAAAAATGTATCTTACCAAAAACGCAAGAGGCAAAGGTTTGGGAAGAAAAATGCTGGAACATTGTTTACAAGCAGCCAAAGACTTAGGTTATACAACTGTTTATCTTGAATCGATGCCGGAATTGAGTACAGCTTTAAAAGTATATGAAAAATTGGGGTTTGAATATATTAACTTCTCATTAGGCAGAAGCGGCCATTGTGGATGTGATATCTGGATGCAGAAAAAATTATAACCTAAAAAAAGCCGTTCAACTTTTATTGAACGGCTTTTAAATAAAAGTACGTTGTATAATTACTCCCCCCTATGGGAAAATACCTAATTCAATATAACTTAAAGCAACTTTATTAATTGCATTAACATAAGCTGCAGTACGCATATTGGGTATTTGCGGATTATCTTTCCATATATCCATAATTTCTTTGGTAGCAGAAATCATTGTTTCTTCCAGCCCACTGTACACTAAATCAATTTCATCTGCTCCATGTAATATAAAATCTTTATCTCTCTCTCCTACCTTTCTACCCGATGTAGACTCTATTTGATTGAGAATATGTTTGTTCATGTTTTCCTGAAAGCGTTTTTCCATTCTTCCAAATCGCATGTGCGATAAATTCTTTAACCACTCAAAATACGAAACTGTAACACCGCCTGCATTTAAGTACATGTCAGGTATTACCAAAACGCCATTTTCAACAAAGTATTCATCTGCTTCCGGAGTAAGCGGACCATTAGCTGCTTCGGCTATAATTTTTGCTTTTATGTTGGGTGCATTTACACCATTAATTACATTTTCTAAAGCGGCCGGAACTAATATATCACATTCAAGCTCTAAAGCTGAGGAAGAATTTTCTATATTGGTTGCACCTGCAAAATTTAAAATACTTCCTGTACGTTTTCTGTGCTGAAATAGATCTTCTTCATTTAATCCATTTTCATTATATACAGCACCTTCAAATTCAGCAATTGCAATTACTTTAGCTCCATGCTCTCTAAAAAATTTCGAGCAATGATAGCCCACATTTCCCATTCCTTGCACAATAACACGTTTGCCTTCAATACCTAATGCCAAGCCTAACTTTTTCATAATATCGGGCATATTGCACACTTCTCTGGTACCATAAAATACGCCTAACCCGGTTGCTTCTTTTCTACCATGAACACCACCCTGACTAATTGGTTTACCGGTAACACAACCGGCAGCATCAATATTTCCCGGGTTTAAACTTTGGTAAGTATCTACAATCCATGCCATTTCTCTTTCTCCTGTACCATAATCGGGTGCCGGCACATCAATACCAGGGCCAATAAAATTTTTTCTTACCAATTCAGCAGTATAACGGCGTGTTATTTTTTCTAATTCATACGCACTATGGTTACGTGGATTAATTTTAATACCGCCTTTTGCTCCGCCGAAAGGAACATTAACAATAGCACATTTATACGTCATTAAACTTGCCAATGCTTTTACTTCATCATCATTAACAAATTCGCTGAACCGAATACCACCTTTACAGGGAGTTTTATGTTGTGAATGCTGTACTCTAAAAGCCTCAATTACTTCTATTCGTCCATCATCCATTTTAACAGGAAAGTTCATACTGTACACACTGTTACATGCTTTTATTTGTTCCAGTAAACCTTTATCCCATTTGGTAAATTTTGCAGCTTTATCAAAGCTTTTTTCTACACTTTCAAAAAAACTGTAGGTGTTTGTAGTTGACATAACTTTTCTTATTTAGCGTTTTTTATATGGAGCAATCTATCGTTTATTAACTGCATTGGCAGTGCAATTTTGTATTCTTGTGTATTAGTAAATACAGTGCATTATTCAGTTTTTACAAAAAGCTTAATCACATTATTTTTCTAACTTACTTATCTTCTTATCTAAGTTCAATAGGTATAAAAATAAACCTGCAATAATTACAATAACCACCGTCATTACCACATAAATTTTACCGTTACTTTTCATAATACCTTCAGTATTATTAGCAACATCTTGGGCATTGGCCAATACACTAACTAATGCAAAAGCAATTGTTGCTGCAATGCGTTTTAATTTATTCATTGTTTAATTTCTTTTGAAAAATAAATTGATATCTTATTCGTAAAGTAGCTATCCAAACTCCTAATAAAGTCCACCCTATTACAGCAGGCCAAAATACCAACCGCATGGAGGGAGCTAAATCTTTTCCATTCAACGCCGGATTACCATCACTTCCTTGACCACCCGGATGAAGGCTTCCTGTTAATCGGGGCAAAATCCAAATAGTTGGAAATAACATAAAAAAAGCAAAAATATTATATACCGATCCTATTCTGGCTTTCTTTTCATCATCGTTTAAACTACCTCGTAAAACAAAATAAGCAAAGTAAATAAGCAATGCAATAGCAGCTCCATTTTGTTTTGGATCTCCACTCCACCAAGCTCCCCATTGATATTTTGCCCAAACCGATCCGGTAATTAATCCTAAAATACCAAATACGGTTCCGGTACGAGCAAATTCTAGTGAATAAGTATCATAAATTTTGTTGGGAGATTTTAAATATTTAACTGCATATACCAATGATACCATAAATAATACATTCATGCAAAACCACATTGGTACATGAAAAAATAAATTACGGATGCTTTGTTGCAATGGAACGCCCGGCGGATTAGGCACATTCACTAAAAACCCCATTACGGCTGTATACATTAACAAAATAAAACTGAGTAATTTCCACCAAGGTTTTCGAATCATATAAATCGTTTACAATGTATCTGAAGTATTTTTTTTGAGCAACAATCGAGGCGACAAAGTTAGGGGGATTAGCTTACAAAATTTGCCAATACTATTCACTATTATTTGCAATTGATGTTAGTTTATTCCACAACTTTTATAATTTAACTACTATCATAAAATGCATTCCCTTACCTTTGCAAACTTTAATCACCTTTAAAATTCATGCCGTAACATGAAATTAAGTCAATTCCGATTCGATCTTCCACTAAATTTAATTGCCCAAAATCCAACAAAGAAGAGAGAAGACAGCCGTTTAATGGTTGTAAATAGAAAAACAGGGCAAATGGAAAACAAACATTTTTATAACATCTTAGACTATTTCGATGATAAAGACGTGTTTGTAGTAAATAACACCAAAGTTTTTCCGGCTCGCATGTATGGGCGTAAAGAAAAAACAGGAGCTAAAATTGAAGTTTTTTTATTAAGAGAACTAAATAAGCCCAATAAATTATGGGATGTAATTGTTGATCCCGCAAGAAAAATTAGAGTTGGTAACAAATTATATTTTGGCGATAATGAAGAATTGGTTGCCGAAGTAATTGATAATACTACCAGCCGCGGACGCACCATTCGTTTTTTATGGGATGATGATGATACCAGTTTTAAAGCTATGCTGGAATTTTTAGGAGAAACCCCATTGCCTAAATATATTAAGCGTAAACCCGATGATGAGGATAAAGAAAGATACCAAACCGTTTATGCCAAATATGAAGGTGCAGTTGCCGCTCCTACAGCAGGTTTACACTTTAGCAAAGAATTAATTAAACGTTGCGAAATTAAAGGTATTCGTTTTGCAGAAATTACTTTACATACCGGATTAGGCACTTTTCGCCCAATTGAAGTGGAGGATTTAAGCAAACATAAAATGGATGCCGAATATTATAATATACCGGAAGAAGCATGCAATATTGTTAATAAAGCAAAAGAAACGGGGCATCGCATTTGTTCTATTGGTACTACTACCATGCGAGCAATGGAAACAAGTTTTACTGCTCAAAAACTATTAAAACCAAGTGAAGGCTGGACCAATCATTTTATCCACCCTCCATACGATTTTAGTGTTGCTGATAGTTTGGTTACCAACTTTCATTTACCCAAAACAAGTTTATTAATTATGACTTGTGCTTTTGCAGGGTATGATTTAGCAATTGAAGCGTATAAAAAAGCTATCAAGGATAAATATCGCTTCTTCAGCTACGGAGATGGCTTATTAATAATTTAAGTACACTAAGTAACTATAATAAAAAATCCTGCAATACAAGCAGGATTTTTTATTAGAAAAATAATTTAGGTTTACAGAAATTTACATACTTCATTACAAATTAAAAAAGTGATAAATGTTACTTATTTAATTACGTATGTAAATGTTATTTGCAAAAAAATTTAACATGAAAAATATCATACTCATTTTATTAGTTGTTCTTGTAAACAGTTGCACTAATGCACAAGAGCCTTGGAAATCTTCTCAATTAATGGAACCATCTGCACTTGCAACAAGAATTACAGAAAATAAAGCGCCGTTAATAGTATGTATTGGACCCACAGCCATAATCCCTAATTCGGTTTTTATTGGCATGGCAAGTGAAGAAGATAATTTAGGCAAACTAAGAACTTTTTTGAAAGGCGTTCCTAAAGACAAAGAAATTGTTATTTATTGCGGTTGTTGCCCTTTTGAACATTGCCCGAATGTTAGACCGGCATTTCGTTTATTAAACTCTTTAGGATTTAAAAACCACAAACTATTAAATCTTTCTAATAACATTAGAACCGATTGGATTAATAAAGGATATCCAATTAAACAGCTTTAAATTATTCGCCCATTTCGGCTAAAATTTTTTTCATCAAAGGAGTTGTAGCCATTGCTTGCAACTCTTTTGATGTTCTGTTATTATTTAAATAAGAACGCTTTTTAGGTTTTAATAGTTTTATTGTAATTAATAACATAGTATTTATAGCTATCCAAAAAGAAAAATCAGTTAATAAATTATCAATAAAAAAGTTGGTTTCAATAATTTTTCTTTCTTCAAATACAACCTTAAAAAAAGGATATGGCCATCCGTACAAATCGAAACCATAAGAATAAGTATGCCAAACTGCAGTATACGAAACAGTAATAATGAACATTACTACTGATAAGAAAAAAACAATTGAAATTTGTTTGGCTAATTTCATAGCAAATATTGAATTGATTTTATTCAAAAGTAAAACTCAGTTATAAAACGTACTAACTTTCCTATATATTTTCATCAAATCTTAATGTTTTTATAATGAAAATTCAGTTCTGGTCAATTGGTAAACCGCATGAAAAATATATTAAAGAAGGAGTAACCGATTTTTCACAACGCATTCAAAAGTATTTTTCTGTAGAATGGGTAATTATTCCATCTGCTAAGAATGCAGCTTCCTTAACAGAAGAAGCACTTAAAAAAGCAGAGGCAAGTATTATTTTAAATCAACTAAAAAAAGAAGATTATTTAATTCTATTAGATGAAACCGGTAAACAAATTTCTTCTGTAGAATTAGCTCAACTCATTCAGCAATTGGCTAATGAAAGTATAAAGAAAATTATTTTTTTAATTGGAGGTGCTTTTGGTGTTGATGCTGTAATTCAACAAAGAGCTAATTATACTTGGAGTTTATCGAAACTTGTTTTTCCACACATGTTAGTTCGACTGATTTTAGCAGAACAAGTATATAGAGCTTGCAGTATTTTAAAAAATGAAAAATACCATCACGTATAATTAAGTTTTATCTTGCCAAGTATGACAACTATTACCATTGCCATTATAGTATTAACCTGTATAATTTCCATATCGGCCTTTTCGAGAGAAAAAATTATTGATGATTTTATTTTTTATCCTCCTGCAATAACCAATCAGCATCAATGGTATCGGTTTGTTACTTGCGGGTTTATTCATGCCGATATTCCTCATTTACTTTTTAACATGTACTCATTTTATATGTTTGGCGAAGTGATAGAAGATGCATTTGATAAAATATATGGAAGTAAAGGAAAGTTACTTTTTTTATTACTTTATTTTTCGGCATTGGTAGTATGCCTATTACCTACTTATTTTAAAAATAAAAATAATTATTATTATAAAAGTTTAGGTGCATCCGGAGCTGTTTCTGCAATAGTATTTGCTTTTATTTTTTTAGCTCCTACCGCTAAAATAGGTTTAATGTTTATTCCTATTCATGCTCCGGCTTTTTTATTTGGTATTATTTATTTGGGCATTTCGTATTATTTGGCTCATCGAGGAGAAAGCAGAATTAATCATTCGGCTCATTTTTGGGGTGCCGTTTACGGAATTATTTTTTTAATTGTTACCGCACAACTATTAAGCGAATTTAGACCGGTTGATAATTTTACTATTGATATAATTAACTATTTTAAAAAATAAGCTCACCCATTTACTTCTATTTTTAATACATTGCTAGTTAATGGTAATAATTTAAACCTGTCATCAATTCTTAACCCTATAACCCATACAATTCGTTTATTACTTTCTATTACCCATACTTTTTCTTTTTCGGTAAGAGATAATTTTTGATCGATAAAAAACTTACTTAATTTCTTTTTCTTTTTCATGCCCAAAGGATAAAAATAATCTCCTTGCTTCCACTTACGCAATAACAATGGAAACTCAATTGCATTTGCATTCAATAAAGCTATATTAGGCGAAGGATTTATTTTAAAATCTTTAGCAGCAAAGGTTTCTAATACCAATACTCTTTCTGCAAAAAATACTTTTTTTTGTTCTTTTTCTATTAAAATATTGGAATTGGAATCAGATACAAGGGGAGCAATAATTAACCATGCTCTATTTTTAAATATTTTATGTGTAGCAGATTGAATATAGCTCCCGTTTTGAGCTTTGAATAATTTAATTACTTCATCTATTTGAGATGGCATGAAGGAATACAATTTAATTATTTCCCATACAATTGTTTCAATGGGTTTGGTTTTTTGCAGTTGCAAAATGGCAATATGCAATTCCTCTCCTATTTGCTTAATTAATTTTTTCTTCTGAAAATCAATTGCCTGTTGATATAAAATTTCTATCTCGTTAAAGCGATGAATATTTTTTAAAAGATTTATTTCAACATCTTTAAATATTTCTTTTGCCGATGGAATTAAATGATGCCGAATATAATTTCGGGTATACTTATCTAAACTATTCGATGAATCTTCTACCCAACTTAATTTATTTTCTTTTGCGTACGCAACAATATCTGCTCGTTTTGCAAATAATAAAGGACGAATAATTTTATTTTCTTTATCGAACTCGGGAATAGCAGTTAATCCTCTAATACCCGTTCCTCTAAAAAAATTAATCAACAAGGTTTCTATATTATCATCGGCATGATGTGCAGTAAGTAAATATCTTTTACCAATTAACTGGCTCAAATTATTATCGTTAATTAATTCATTAAACCAATTATAACGTAGTTTTCTGGCAGCTTCTTGAATACTTAATTTGTTTTGTACAGCAAATTGCTGGGTATCAAAATGTTTTGTTACCACTTTTTTATTGTATACAGTTTCGAGCGATTTTACAAAATTTTCATCTCGCCAACTTTCATCGCCTCGTAATTGAAAATTACAATGGGCAACAATACAATCAAATCCCATTTTTGTTATTAAATCAAGTAAAACAACACTATCAACTCCACCACTTACAGCCATAATAAATTGAGTAGACTTAATAGAAATATGATTAAATTTTTGCTGCCAATTAGTTTCAAAATTTTTTAATACATCCATTTTAAAAAAATAAAAGCCGAAGTTACTGCTTCGGCGGTATAGATAATTCATCCGTTTACTGATAACCTATTATTGCTTTTTAATTTCTTTAGCCCAAGTATCTTTTAAAGTAACTGTTCGGTTAAAGATGAGTTGATTATTACTTGCATCTTTATCGAGTGTAAAATATCCTTTTCTTAAAAATTGATACCGAGCTGAAATATTAGAAGCTTGTAATGCAGGCTCGGCATATACTTTAGCAATAGTTGTTAAAGACTTCTCATTAATAAAGGTTTTAAAATCATCTGTTTCATTTGCAAGATCTTCAACGGTAAATAATCGATCGTACAACCTAATTTCGGCGGTAATAGCATGTGCAATACTTACCCAATGTAAAGTTCCTTTTACATGTAAACCACTGGTATCTTGTCCACTTTTACTTTCCGGAATATAGGAGCAATGAATTTCTACAATATTGTTGTTGGCATCTTTTATTACTTCATCGCACTTAATTATATACGCACTTTTTAAACGAACCATTTGGCCCGGAGCTAAACGAAAATATTTTTTAGGCGGATTTTCCATAAAATCTTCCCTTTCGATATAAATTTCTTTACTGAAAGGAATTTCTCGAAAACCTCCATTACTATCTTCCGGATTATTTTCGCTTTGTAGCAGTTCAACCTCATTGTGATAATTGGTGATAATAATTTTAATAGGATCGAATACCACCATTCTTCTTAATGCAATTTTATTTAAATGCTCACGTACACAAAATTCCAATAAGCCAACATCAATTAAGTTTTCTCTTTTAGCTACGCCAATTTTATCGCAAAAGTCACGGATACTTTCGGGCGTATATCCTCTTCTTCTCATGCCGGTTATAGTAGGCATTCTGGGATCATCCCATCCGGTTACATAGTTTTCGTTTACTAATTGTAAAAGTTTGCGTTTACTCATTACCGTATAAGTCATATTTAATCGTGCAAACTCATATTGGTGAGAAGGGAATATTTCTAATTTTTCAATAAACCAATCGTATAAAGCACGGTGTGGTACAAATTCTAATGTACAAATACTATGTGTAATATTTTCTAAAGAATCGCTTTGTCCATGTGCAAAATCGTACATCGGATAAATACACCAATTATCTCCGGTTCTATGATGATGTGCATGTTTAATACGATACAAAATAGGGTCGCGCAATAACATATTGGCATTAGCCATATCTATTTTAGCACGTAATACTTTAGCACCATCTGCATACTTGCCATTTCGCATATCGGTAAATAATTGCAAATTCTCTTCAACAGTTCTTAGTGCATATTGATTTCGCTTTCCGGTAATAGTGGGTGTGCCTTTTTGCTCAGCTATTTCTTCACTGGTACTATCATCTACATAAGCTAATCCTTTATGAATGAGTTGTATAGCATACTGATATAAGTTCTCGAAATAATCGGACGCATAAAACTCATTTGCCCATTTAAAGCCTAACCATTCTACATCTTCTTTAATACTGTTTACATATTCGGTTTCTTCTGTGGAAGGATTGGTATCATCGAAACGCAAATTAGTTTTTCCTCCATATTTTAATGCTAACCCAAAATTGAGACAAATACTTTTAGCATGCCCAATATGCAAATATCCATTTGGCTCTGGCGGAAAACGGGTAAGAATGTTGGTATAGTTTCCTTCGGCTAAATCTTTTTCAATAATTTCTTCTATAAAATTTAAACTCTTTTCGTCGCTCATATCATTTATAAGTAAGTGTACAAATGTACGTTTTTTACAGTTGTTATTGAATGAAATTGACTTATTAAAATAGTGTAGTTAATAGCCGGTATTTTGTATCGGCAGTTTTTTTTAATGTTAAAAAAAGTATTAGTAAGCAGCAAAACAATACATTTACAACCTCATTATAGATGATGAAAAAACTGCTGTTTTTATACTTGTTTTTATTGTTAATACAGTTGTTGCAGGCACAATCTGTTTGCCCTATTAGCTCGTTAGGACAGAACCCCAGTACAGCATTTCCTGTTTGTGGTGTTAAAAGTTTTTCACAAGGTTCAGTTAATCTTTGTGGAAATACAGTTGTTCCGGTTCCGGCGTGTAATGGAACAGTTACTTATACCAACATCAATCCCTACTGGTATAAGTTTACATCCTACACATCGGGCACTTTAGAATTTGTAATTACACCTAATAATTTAACCGATGATTATGATTGGCAAATTTTTGATATAACCAATAGCCAAAATCCAGATTTTGATGTGTTTAATAATACAAGTTTATTTGTTGATTGTAATTGGTCAGGCGTAACCGGGCAAACCGGAACTTCCGATACAGCCTCTGCCAATAACCAATGTGCCTCTCCAACTACTTATGCTGCCGGTGGTGTTTCTCCTTTTAGCAAACCACCCAATTTAATAAAAGGCCATACCTATCTTTTATTGGTAAGTCATTTTACTAATACGCAGAGTGGTTATTCACTTTCCTTTACAGGCGGAACTGCCAGCATTACCGATCCAAGTATTCCGAACTATATTAAAGCTTCCGGTATTTGTGGAGGCGATAAAGTTTCCATTAAACTTACAAAAAGAATTTTATGCAATACCATTGCTGCTAATGGAAGCGATTTTGCCATAACACCTTCCAATGGTTTTAGCATTTCGAATGCATCTGGATATAATTGCAATAGCAGTTTCGATACCGATTCAATTATTGTTCAACTAAATGGTTTACTATCTCCTGCCAATTATATTATTCAACAACAAATAGGTACTGATCAAAATACTTTGTTAGATAACTGCCAAAATGCTACACCGGTTGGCACATCTACTCCATTTAATATTGTATCGCAACAACTAATAAAAGCCGATTTTAATTACACTATTCGCTATGGTTGCGTAATTGATACCATAAATTTTTATTTAGGAGGAAGAAATGTAGTTAATTGGACTTGGATATTTGATAGCTCTATTGTTAATACAACAACAGTTAACCCAATTCTTTATTACACAACTTATGGCAAAAAAACTGCAAAGCTAATCGCCCAAAATACAGTTTGTACCGATAGTGCATTTATAAGTTATACGCTAACCAACTCACCTTCAAAAGCAGCATTTTCATCTGCTAATTTTGCTTGTCCATCCGATACGGTTTCGTTTCAAAATAACAGTATTGGCCATATTGCTTCTTGGTATTGGGATTTTAGTAACGGGCAAACATCTACCAATAAAAACCCTGCAACACAAATATTTCCGGCATCTAATAGCTTAAAAGAATATCCTGTAAGTTTAGTAATTACCGATTCAATTGGCTGTTCCGATACAACCTATAAAATTATTACTGTAGCTCCTAATTGTTATGTTGCAGTTCCATCGGCTTTTACCCCCAATGGAGATGGAAGAAATGATTATTTATATCCATTAAATGCTTACAAAGCAAGTAATCTTATTTTTAGAGTATTTAATCGGTTTGGTCAATTAATTTTTGAAACGCAAGAATGGACTAAAAAATGGGATGGAAAACTAAATGGTATTGATCAACCGGCAGGAACGTATGTTTGGTATTTGAATTATACCGATACTGATACTCATAAAAATGTTTCTTTAAAAGGCACAACAGTTTTAATAAGATAATAATTATAGAATTAGGTTTGCTAAAGAGATATTTTTTTGCTTATTTTGCGGCTCTGCTAAAGGTCCGGTAGCTCAGCTGAATAGAGCAACAGCCTTCTAAGCTGTGGGTCATTGGTTTGAATCCAATCCGGATCACTAAAGTGAAGTTATTATAACTTCACTTTTTGTTTTATGTACATTCGTGCAATTATACAATTATGGATGTAAAAATTGAACAAAGCTGGAAAGATGTGTTACAAAATGAATTTAGTAAACCCTACTTTTTACAAATTGCTGCTCATTTAAAAACCGAGAAAGCAATTGGCACCACCATTTATCCACCGGGTTCGCTCATTTTCAACGCATTCAATCAAACCCCATTTCATGCTATTAAAGTAGTCATCTTAGGTCAAGATCCTTACCATGGTGCAGGTCAAGCAATGGGTTTAAGCTTTAGTGTTCCCAATGGCATCGCTTCGCCCCCATCCTTAATTAATATTTATAAAGAATTACATTCCGATATTGGTATGCCCATTCCAACATCGGGTAATTTAACTAAATGGGCAGCACAAGGCGTTTTATTACTAAATGCCGTATTAACCGTACGAGCTAACGAACCTGCCAGCCATAGTAAAATAGGTTGGATGAATTTTACCGATACAGTTATTAAAATAATTTCGGATGAAAAAAAAGGAATTATTTTTTTGCTTTGGGGAAAATTTGCACAAGAAAAACAATACTTAATTGATGAAACAAAACATTTTGTATTAAAGGCGGCTCATCCATCTCCCTTTAGTGCAGATAAAGGTTTTTTTGGATGCAAACATTTTAGTAAAACCAATCAACTATTAATGCAACAAGGATTAAATCCTATCGATTGGCATATTTAAAATTTATAATTATGAAAAAAATATTTGTTGAAATTTTTGCTCGAATATGGGCAGCATGGGGCTTACTAACTTTTATTATAACTTTCCTTCTATTTCTTATACCATCATTGTTGTGCTATTTCATACCCGGCTATAAGGGACAACATATTTTTATTCTTATCTCGAAAATATGGATGAAACTTTGGTTAACTATTATTGGTTGCAGGGTAATTGTAAAAGGTAAAGAAAACTTTAAAAAAAATACGGCTTATATTGTTACCTGCAATCATAATGCTTTATTAGATATACCATTATCCTCTCCATTTATTCCGGGTGGCAATAAAACAATAGCCAAAACATCATTTGCCAAAATTCCCATATTCGGGTTATACTATAAAAAAGGTTCGGTATTGGTAGATAGAAGAAATGATGCAAGCAGAAGAAAAAGTTTTGAAGAAATGAGAAAGGTTTTAGCACAAGGTATGCATATGTGCATTTACCCTGAAGGAACAAGAAATAGAAGTCAAGAACCTTTAAAAAAGTTTTATGATGGAGCCTTTAAACTATCGGTAGATACTGGGGTAGCCATAATTCCTGCTGTTATTTTCAACACTAAAAAAGCAATGCCTATCAATAAAAAATTTTACTTGCTTCCCAAAGTATTACAAATACATTTTTTAGAACCCATATTGCCAAAAGGTTTATCGTTCGAGGATTTAAATAAAAAAGTATATGCCGTAATGAAAGATTATTATTTAACTCATCAATAACTGTAATAACTTCTATTTCTGTTTATTCGCAAGTCGCGTAAGATACCCGATTTAGGGCTAATTGTAATACTAAAAGATCGATAAGGACCAACCGGAGTTACATTTACATTCATTTGCCAGCAATGCATTTCTCTAGAAAACCATAAAGTAAATAATTGTAATTTGCCGGCTGTAAGATCGAAATAGCCATTACCACCTGTTTTCCATTTTGGGGTTAAACTAAAACTTCCTGAAAAGTTTACGCTCGATGTAATTACCGTCATATACGAATAGCTACCCAACAAATTAGAAGTAACTGTTTTAGAATATCTCAATGCATAAGATAAACTTAAATCCCAGGGTATATTAAAATCGGTAAATTCAGCAGGATTGGATCTTGCATATTGCAGTTGCCTCATTTGTTCATCGGGAGTCATAAACGGATCGGGTGCAAGCCTTTCCTTATCGGCTTTTTCATCTTTTGGCTTACTTTTAAATGAGGTAGAAATTGCAATATTGGCATTGGTAATTCTTCCCAACTTTCCATCTGCCAACATTAATTTATTGATATGATAGCCAAAATTATCAACTTGATACGGATCTAAAGTAGCATAAGTAGTAATATTAATTTTTTCGAATAAAGTACTTCGCATATAAAAATTTACCGGAGCCATTGCAAAACTATCTGCTAATAAATCGTAGGCAGAATTAAATCCAAAACCATCTATTAATTTTATTTTTTTGGTAGCAGAAGCCGATGTATCGCTCTTATCTTTCACTTTCATTTCTAATAAATTGTCAATGCCAAATGTTACGCTACCGCTGCTTTTGGGCAGTATTGGCGTACCCGATGCACCTAATCCGAGCTGAGAGAAATACATCTTATGCCCAAATGTATCTACCTGTACTGATTGATAATTTTTTAAGGTGAGATTGGGCGTATAACTAAATCCTATTGTTGGTCGCATTTCATGACGAATAGCTTTAACAAATGAATTTTTAAATTTTAGTGTCCCAAAAACTCTTGTGCTGGCACTCATTCCAAAGCTTACATTACGCAAAGCATAAATACCTTTAGTTAAAGTAGTATCTACTTTTTTAAGAGAGGTATCCCAATATCTATTTAATTTTTGTGCTAACCATTGTTCCGAATAACCAATACTTGGTGAAAATGTTACAGGACCTAATTGGGGTAATGTAAAAGTAATAGGTACTGTATGGGTTACTGTCCATTGGGCAGTGTCTAACATTTTTTTGAAATTAAAAGCAGTATCGTAATAAGAAAATTGGTTTTGAAAGTTAGTACTATACCCTATCCCAAAACTTTCGTACCATTTAGGAGTACCAATTTTATCTTTTTTTTGAAAAGGATACACTGTAGCCATATTAAAAGAAATATTAGGCAAGTTTAATGATACTAAACGGGTAACGCTATTCTGGCTAGTGTTAAGGTTTACCGATAAATTAGCTTTTCCTTTAAAATCTTTACTATAACTGATATTAGAGTTTAAGTTATTGTTAATGTTAAGTATTGGGGCATTAGGAACTAACTGATTATATCTGGTACTACCAAAATTTACACTAGCAGAAAAATTAGTTCCCGGTCTGGCTCTATTATCTCTTGTATGACTCCAATTGAGCATAAATGTAGAGAACTTTGAAAATTCGTTTTGTGTAAAATTATACGGCGTATTATTTAATGATACTGTTTTTTGAATGGTAATATTTAATGCCCCACTATAATGATAGCGTTTAATATATTTAGGATTAACATTTAATCTCCATCCGCCATAAGAATAAATATCGGCCATACTGGTAACATCCAAATTGTCATTCACTACTTTATAGTAACCTAAATTAGTTAATCCAAAGCCCATAATATCGTTGGATGCAAAAGCAGGTGCAATTAACCCTGAATGTCTTCCTTGAGTTAAAGGAAAAATACCAAACGGAATACCAATTGGAATAGGCACTCCTTCAAATTCAGGAGATGCCGGACCACTTACTGCTATTTTATTATTAATGAGTTTAATTCTTCGAGTTCTAATGGCAAAATGTGGTGTATCTAAATTGCAGGTAGTAATTAATGCACCTCGTCCATAAAATACATCGGCACTAACTTTTTTAAGTTCTTGTGCATTTACGTGCATTTCGCCTTCCATATAGTGCGTGTTTTTCGTAATTCCCTTCATACTTTTCATATTAAAAAGTATAGAATCGCTCACCGATTTCATTTGAGCTTGCACCAACTTGGGTTTACTCATAGGGTTATTGGAAGTATCAACCATTCCATAAGCTCTAATTAATTGAGATTGCTGATCGTAATTAATAGTAGCTGCATCTAAAGTAATATCCTTATATTTTGTATTCGATTTTCCATACAGTACAAATTGCTTGGTAGACATAATTAATACTCCCGAATCTTTGGCAGAATAATTAACAGGAGCATCTAACGAGTCTTTCGACACAAGTGTATCAACAGTTTTTATTACACTATCTTTACGATGAATAGAATCTTTTTCAGCTAAAGAATCTGCAGAAGTTGCTATTACTTTTTCTGCAACAACAGGAATTGTATCAGAAAAAGAAGTTAAAGCTGACGAAACCACTTTTTTATTTCCTTTGCTTGCTATTAATTGCAAAGAAAATAGAATCAGTATTGTGGTTACAATACTACCAATAATTGTTTTTACGTTAAGTTTAGGTACAATTCTCATTTTAAGTATCGGCAAAAATAAGTGCTTATAAGTATATATACATTTTATAAACTTCCTTTAACGATTTGATATAATGATATACAAAAAAATAATATTCCTTTTCCTTTTATCTATTACGGCTAAAAACGTATTGGCATTGCCTAATGGAGATGATAAAAAATTTCAGAAAAAACCTCTTAAACGAATTGTAATTGATGCCGGGCATGGAGGCAGCAGCAGCTTTGCAGGAAAGTTTTATGGTGCATCGAGTAAATTTGGAGAAGAAAAAGACATTACGCTATCGGTAGCTTTAAAACTACAAGAAGCCATAAAAAATGAAATCCCGGATGTAGAGGTAATTATGACAAGAACCAGCGATATTTTTGATAGCCCGATTATAAAAGCCAATAAAGCCAATGACGCAAAAGGAGATTTGTTTATTTCCATTCATTGTAACGATGTTTCACCCATTGTACATCACGAAATAATTGGTTATACCACTAAAACAATTAAGCGGAAAGGGAAGAAAACAACCAAAAAAATACCTAAATATCATATTTATACCACTCCAAATCCGGCAAAAGGAACTGAAACTTATATTTGGGGAGTTGGTAAAACCAAGGATAAAGAAGATGCTTTAATTGAAAATGATTTTATAGACACAACCAGCGGCGATTTAAAAGGTTTTGACCCAAACGATCCGGTGCAAAAAGTAGAAATATCTTTACGCACACAACAATATTTTGAAAGAAGCAGAAAATTAGCCGAAACAGTTGAAGAAGAATTTGTGAAAGGAGGAAGAATAAGTAGAGGTGCTAAACAAAGAGATGAAAAAGGCATTTGGGTTTTGCAAGCTGTTAATATGCCGGCCATTTTAATAGAGATTGGTTTTTTATCGAATGATGAAGAAGGGGAATATATTACCAGTGAAAAAGGCCAACAAGAAATTGCTGCATCTATTGTACAAGCTATAAAACGTTATAAATTTTCTTTAGACAATAAAATGCAAAACGGCAGTAAAGGATAATAGTTTAAAACAAATTATTCATTAATTCAAGAGGCGGAAAATAGTCGAAGGGCAATATTGTATCAAAAGTAGTTGTTCTCCAAAAACCATCTATTACTAAATCGGTAGGCTCAAAATACATTCCGTTAGATTCTATTCTTAGTTTTCTGGTGGATAATAAGGAAATATATGATTCTTGAGGTTGCCAATTAAAACTGGCTGCTTGATAGCTAACTTGAAAAATATCATCTGAGGCAAAGAAAATTTCATGCAAACCTCTATTCTTTTCTAAAATATCTTGCTCAATAATATTTTGTTTATTCAACATATCAATATATTTCAGATTGGAAGGAATACGCAAAGCACTATTCAAAAGTTTAGGCTGTTCTAAATATTCACCATACTTTTTACTTACAGATTTGTACAATTCCGTTCCTTCAAAAACATGATCTACTTTATGCAAACTAAATCCGTTAATAGCTAACTTTTCATCGTACAACGATCGGATAAAATGTAATAACGAACCTTTATACACATTTAATCTTCTATAATCTCTATCTCGCTTTGCATTATCATTTTTGTACGAAAGTGGTTTAAAATAATAAAAGCCATTGAATTGAATAATATTAGAACTGATAGTTAAATTATTGATGTAGATAACTGCCATGTAGCCTAAAAATTCATTTAAAAAAAATAATTTATCTACTGTTTTTACTGTTACCGAAGAAGAAGTAGAATCGTATTCAAATCGTAATACAGTTGGATTAATTAAAGAATTATATCCTTCAACTAATTGATTACTCAACAACCACTTTTCGAGTACGGGTTTAAAAAGAGTATAATTTTTAGTGGCAATACTATCGGGTTGAATGAATAAGTTATCAGGAGTGAGAGGAGTTAGTTGAAACACAATTTTTTGATTTGAAGAATCTTTAGAAACCCTATATGCTACATAATTATAGCCCTTTGCAGCAACAATCAAATCACTATAATATTCATCGCTTGCATTTAACTGAAAATTACCATTACTATCCGATTCGCTGTATTTTGTAGTTCCATTAATAAATACATCTGCAGCTAGTATAGATTTATGCGTAGCAGCATCAACTATTTTTCCTTCAATAGTAAATGCCTTAGCATTAAATGCTAAGAAGAAAAAACAACAAAGGTTGAAACAAAATAACTTATACTGTAGCATTATTAAAATTAATATAACATTCTCACTTTTATAGTTTCCTTTACATTTTTTAAGAGTTCTACCGCTTGCTTCGATAGTTTTTTATCTACATCTAATACAACATAACCAATACTTTCATTGGTTTTTAAATATTGCCCAACAATGTTTATTTGATGTTTAGATAATTCGGTATTAATAGCACTTAAGACTCCCGGTACATTATTATGTATATGTAAAATTCTATGTGCACCTTCAACGGCAGGCAAACTTATGGGCGGTACAGTATGTGAGCCGTAAGTAATTCCTTTTTCTAAATAATTAAACAGTTTAATACTTACATCTTCGCCAATATTTTGTTGTGCTTCTTCGGTTGAGCCACCAATATGAGGGGTTAAAATAACATTAGGCAATCCTTGCAAAGGCGTAGTAAATTTATCTCCATTTTTTTCAGGCTCCCATGGAAACACATCAATTGCAGCTCCTACAATGATTCCTTCGAGTAAATATTTTTTTAAAGCATCTAAATCAACCACTTCACCTCTTGCATAGTTAATTAAAATAGAGCCTTTCTTAAAATATTTAAGATTGGTTTTATTGATGAGATTTTTTGTTTGAGGTGTTTCGGGAACATGTAAGGAAATAATATCCGATTGACTTAATAAATCTTTCAAACTTTTAGTAGGTACTGCATTACCCAAAGGCAATTTCGTTTCAATATCATAAAACATTACACGCATGCCTAAGGCTTCGGCCAATACACTAACTTGAGATCCGATATTTCCATAACCAACTAAACCAATTGTTTTACCACGCAATTCAAAACTACCTTTAGCATCTTTCATCCAAATACCTTCATGTGCAGCTTTATTTTTATCGGATATTCTTCGAATTAATATAATCGATAATCCTATTACCAATTCGGCAACACTTCGTGTATTACTATACGGAGCATTAAAAACCGTAACTCCATTTTTAGTAGCTGCTTTTAAATTCACCTGATTAACTCCAATACAAAAACAACCAATTGCTTGTAATTTATTGGCAGCATTAAGCACCTTTTCGGTAATATTCGTTTTAGAACGTATGCCTAATAAGTGTACATCTTTCACTGCATCAATTAATTGTTCTTCGCTTAATGCTCCTCCTATTTTTTTAACATTGGTATACCCGTTTTGCTTAAATAGTTGTACTGCTTTATCGCTAATATTTTCTAAAAAAAGAATGTTAATTTTTTCTTTGGGATAACTGGTTGTTTGCTGATTCATACAACGAAAATAAATGTTATTTTAAATGTAATTACTCAATAAGTTTTCCACGAACAGTTTAAACTTAAATGCAAAGAAACATATTCTTTTATATTTGCCGCTTTCAATAAATAAAAATATGCTACGACTATTTTATATATTTTGCTTTTCATTTTTGTTTTTTTCGTGCCACTCGCAACAAAACAATGATAAAAAGAATTCTACTCTTAGCGGTTATACTTTCAAACCACTTAGCGAAGTTTCGAAAGAAAAATATACCGAAGCCATAGAACCATTATACGAAAAAATGTTACTAAAAAAGGACTTTAATGGAGCTATTTTAATGGCAAAAAATGGAGAAATTGTATTTGAAGATTATCATGGCATTTACAATCAAAAAACAAAAGATAGTATCACAAAAGATACTCCATTTCATTTGGCTTCCATTTCTAAAACATTTACGGCAATGGCGATTTTGCATTTATGGGAGCAAGGCAAACTTTCTTTAGACGATTCTATTCAATCTTACTTTCCAAATTTTCCATATAAAAATATTACAATAAAAAATTTATTATCGCATCAAAGTGGCTTACAGAATTATGCTTATTTTATGGATAATCATAAAACCGAAGTAATTAAGATGAGAAATAAAAGAGGAAAATTAGTACGGGTTTATAAAACAGTTAAACTAAAAGATGTACCAGAAATAAAAGGTTTTATATCGAATGAAGATGTGCTGCAATTTTTAATTAACAAAAAACCTCCTGTACAAGCTTTACCGGGTCGTGTATTTAATTATTGTAACACCAACTATTCTATTCTTGCATTAATTATTGAGAAAATAACTAAGCAACCATTTCCTAAATACATGAAAGATAGTGTTTTTACGCCATTAGGAATGACCCATACATTTATTTTCAATTTGGCAGATACAGGAAAATATATACCATCATACAACTACAATAAAACGCCTTTTAAACTCGAAAAATTTGATTGTATTTATGGCGATAAAAATGTATACAGCACTGTAAGAGATTTATTGCTTTGGGATAAAGCATTGTATTCTGGCACTTATATTAAACCATCTACCTTAGAAATGGCCATGCACCCATTTAGCAATGAAAGAAGAAAAGGACATTATTATGGATTAGGTTGGCATTTATTAGTGGATGATAGCGGTGAAGATACTATTGTATACCACAATGGCTGGTGGCATGGCAATAACACTGTTTTTGCCAGATTAATTAACGATACTGCTACCCTTATTATATTGGGAAATAAATTCAATAAAAATATTTATCATGCACGGCAATTGGCTTCTGTATTTTCTACTATTACAGATACAACCAATGTAGAAGAGTAGGCAGCTATACTTATTGAGCTAAAATTAAATTTTACTTCATTGGTTTTGCCCTATTTTTGCCGACCTATCAAAAAACAAAACACAACTCGCTTTTATGAACAATTTGTTTTACTTGGTTCCCGCAATGGGATTAGTGGGATTAATCTACACGTATATCAAATTTAATTGGGTATCAAAACAAGATGCCGGAACCGAACACATGAAAAAAATAAGCACCTATATTGCCGAAGGTGCTATGGCTTTTTTAAAAGCCGAATGGAAAATACTTTCGTATTTTGTTATAATAGTTGCATTATTATTGGGTTTTATGGCAACTAAAAACGCCAACTCGCATTTTTCTATTGCTTTTGCATTTATTGCAGGTGCAGTATGCAGTGCTTTTGCCGGTTATATAGGAATGGTTGTTGCAACAAAAGCCAATGTACGTACTGCTAATGCTGCTAGAACTAGTTTATCTAAAGCCCTAAAAGTATCATTTACCGGCGGTTCGGTAATGGGATTAGGCGTTGCCGGATTAGCAGTATTAGGATTGGGAAGCTTATTTCTTATTCTAAAATCAGTATTTGCACCAGCCTCAGTTGATTCTGCTGCAATGGTTAAAACTATAGAAGTATTAACAGGGTTTTCTCTCGGTGCAGAATCAATTGCCTTATTTGCTCGTGTTGGAGGTGGTATTTATACTAAAGCTGCCGATGTTGGTGCAGATTTAGTAGGAAAAGTGGAAGCAGGTATTCCTGAAGATGACCCTCGTAATCCAGCAACTATTGCAGATAATGTAGGCGATAACGTAGGTGATGTAGCAGGTATGGGTGCAGACTTATTTGGATCTTATGTTGCTACGGTATTAGCCACTATGGTATTGGGACAAGAAACCAAATCAATAGACAATTTTGGAGGATACGCTCCCATTTTATTACCCATGCTTATTGCAGGTATTGGTATTATATTTTCAATTGTAGGTACTTTTTTTGTGAGAGTAAGCGAAACTGCCGGTGTTACTACCAATAATGTACAAAAAGCATTAAATATGGGTAACTGGGGTTCTATCATTTTAACTGCCTTAGCATGTGTTGGATTAGTATACACCATTTTACCCGAACAAATGGAATTAAGGCATATTACATTTACCAGAAATGGTGTTTTAGGTGCAATTGGGGTTGGTTTGGCAGTAGGAACTTTAATGAGCATCATTACCGAATATTATACAGCTATGGGTAAAAGACCCGTTCTATCTATCATTCGTCAATCGTCAACCGGCCACGCTACCAATGTTATTGGCGGATTAGCAATTGGTATGGAATCTACCTTTTTACCTATATTGGTTTTAGCGGGTGGTATTTGGGGCTCATTTGCTTGTGCAGGATTATATGGTGTTGCTATTGCTGCAGCCGGAATGATGGCCACTACTGCTATGCAATTAGCTATTGATGCATTTGGACCAATTGCCGATAATGCAGGCGGTATTGCCGAAATGAGTGAATTACCAAAAGAAGTTCGTGAAAAAACAGATGTTCTTGATGCAGTTGGAAATACTACGGCAGCTACCGGAAAAGGATTTGCAATTGCTTCTGCTGCACTTACTGCTTTGGCATTATTTGCTGCTTATGTTGGCGTAATTAATAATAATGGATATGCTATGAGTGGCATAGATATTTATAAAGCAAAAGTATTAGCAAGTCTATTTGTTGGAGGAATGATACCTTTTATATTTTCATCATTGGCTATCCGTGCTGTTGGTCAAGCAGCTATGAGTATGGTTGAAGAAGTTCGCAGGCAATTTAAAACCATTCCCGGAATTATGGAAGGTACCGGCAAACCCGAATACGATAAATGCGTTGCAATTTCTACTCAAGCATCTATTAGAAAAATGATGTTGCCAGGTGCTATTGCCATTATATCTCCATTAATAATTGGATTTATTTTAGGGCCCGAAGCATTAGGTGGTTTTCTTGCAGGTGCTACCGTTAGCGGTGTTTTAATGGGTATGTTTCAAAATAATGCAGGCGGGGCATGGGATAATGCTAAAAAATCTTTTGAAAAAGGTACTGAAATTAATGGCGAAATCTATTATAAAAAATCAGAACCACATAAAGCATCGGTTACGGGCGATACAGTTGGAGATCCTTTTAAAGATACATCCGGACCATCCATGAATATCCTGATTAAATTAATGTCTATTGTTTCTTTAGTTATAGCTCCCACTTTGGCTCAAATTCATAAAACCAATATTCAACCTACTAATACGGAAAATAAAATTGAAGTAAAAATTATAGAAACAAAAAATACCGATTCGGCAGCAAGCAGCAACTTAAGTGAGAAAAGTTCAAACATACATCTTATAGAAGATGCTTTAAGAAAAGATGGTTTATTAAAAGGTAATGATATACAAATAGAAATTAAAAACGGAATAATTAGCATCAACGGAAAAGAATTATCGGCACAAGAATCTGCTAAGTATCTTTCTACCACAAAAAAATAAAAAATTTTAAGTTAATACAATAAGAAATAGAAGTACAACGTTATAAATCTCCACCCTTGTTGGTGGAGATTTAGTTTTAACCCTTTTTAACCGTAGTCTTAAGAAAACAAACTTAAAATGCCATTCTTATGATTAATCGGTTAAAAATTAATGTACTTGTTGTACTAATTGCCTCCTTACTAATTGCAGGTATAATTGCTAAACCATATACCTATATTGCAGGAAAAACATATTATTCCAATCAAGATTATACTTGTTGCAAAGGCAACCAATTATATGTGCATCATTTCTATATTGAACATTTTCTTTGGATACGAGTTGCCAGCGGATATACTACAGAATCGATAGGTAAACCGAATGATGAAGGTTGTAATATTCAATGTACAGATGATATAAAATGACTACATTTTTATAAATTCATTCCTACAACAGTTTAAAAAAAGATAAAATCCCGAGTATTTCGGGATTTTTTTATTAAAAAAGGATAAAGTCGATATTAAATTAACCTGAAAGCTGGATGATACTTACCACTCTACTAAATAGCCTTTATACCTTTGTGGTATCCCAATTTTCTATAATTAACCGATAAAACTAATTTCCTATGTTCAGCAGACTTAAACTTAATGTAGCCATTATTATTATAGCATTATCGCTTGTTACTGTAACTGTGGCAGCTCCTTACACGAATATGTTTGGCAAGCATTATAAAGCTTCTTTAGATTATACTTGCTGCAAAGGAGATCAATTATACATTCACCATTTTTATACTACGCAATTCTTTTGGGTTGAAATGGGCAATGGTTATTCAGTTGAGGCAATTGGTAATCCAATACCAGGCGGTTGTAATATTCAATGTAGCGAATAAATTTTTCAGCATATTTTTACAAAAAAACAACTTTATAATAAGTGGTTTTTTTGTAAATTCACACGCAACTATAAAAATTAGATTTATTTTTAGAAAGTTTGCCTTAAATTGCTTACGAAAAAAATCGTAAGATGAATATATCCAAACCGATAAAGCCCACAGAAAGTGAATTAGAAATTTTAAGAATACTTTGGGATAAACAACAAGCTACAGTTAGAGAAGTGCATGAAATACTTGCCGAACACAAAGATGCAGGATACACTACTACCCTTAAACTGCTTCAAATAATGTTTGAAAAAGGATTGGTAAACAGAAATGACTCAACCAAAACACATATTTACTTTGCTGCAGTAAGTAAAGAAAGTACTCAACAGCAATTTGTAGGAAGGATGATTCAGGCTCTTTTTAGTGGATCTCCCACTCAATTAGTAATGCAGGCATTAGGAAATCATACTCATAGTAAGGAAGAACTTGCACAAATTCAAGAACTTTTAAATACCCTAAAAAAGCAGTAAAGTATGCAAGTAATAGCTAATTCGGGAGTATTATATGCACTTAGCTTGACTTTACTTAATAGTATATGGCAAAGTGGTTTATTATGGCTATTATATTTATTCATTACCCGAATAATAAAGCTTACATCACACATAAAATATTGGATAGCTGTTTTATTACAATTAATAAGTTGTATAATTTTTATTTTTTCAGTTGCAGCAAATACCATTTCGAAAAAAGCATTTTTTTATGGTTTTAATGCCAGTCAAAGCAACACCATATTTTTACCAACTAATACAAGCAATATATCTCAAATTTTACCTTTATTAGCACTTCTGTATTTACTATTAACTTCATTTTTTTTACTTAAACTAATTTACACTTATCAGTTTTCTCTAAAAATATATCGAAGACATTTAATTGAGATAGATGAAAGATGGCTAAATTTTATAGCCAACTATATAAAAAAATGGAATATACAATCTACCATAAAAATATTTGCTTCGGTTGAAGTTGATAGTCCATTAACCTTTGGCATATTAAAACCTATAATCATAGTTCCATTAGCCAGCATCAATTACCTCAGCACAGAACAAATGGAAGCTGTTTTACTACATGAATTATCGCATATTAAAAGAGCCGATTATTTTATAAACCTATTATTAGTATTGATTGAGACTATTTTATTTTTCAACCCATTTAACCAATTAATCAGCAAAATAATATTACAAGAAAGAGAAAGTGCTTGTGATGATGTTGTATTATCTTTTTCTTATTCACCAATAACTTATGCAGAAGCCTTGTTTCAATTAGCGGCCAATTCTGTAAGAAAAGATAGTTTGCAACTTTCAATGAAGGCTATTAATAACAATACTTATTTATTAAAAAGAATTGCAAGAATTACAGGCACTTACCAATATAAGTCTGATTTTAGTTATCTAAAAAGTATAAAAATTATAGCACTACTATTAATAAGCATCAGTACAGCCTTCTTAACTTTTTTTAATTTTACTTCTACTAACAATAATAACCAAAAATCAACTCAATTAATATCTTCCATTAAGGAAAATAAAAATAATGTTGCTATAAAAAATAGCTATTCAAAAAAGTTTGAAAATAATAGCCGCATAATTCACTCCAAAAAACATTTTAGTCATACAACAAAATATACCATTACCGATAACGACCTTAACGCTATTGTAGCAACCTTAAATAGTTTTCCAATTGAGCAAGTAAACTATACTTCTATAGAATCTAATTTGAAAAATAAAATTAATAGAACCACCTATTCTCTTTCTTCAAAAAATTTAAAAGAAAAAATAAAAAAATATTTAAGTAAGAAAAATATTTCTGTTGCAGATTTTAAAGATAAAATAGACTCTCTGAAAACAATGCTTCAAAAGCAACAATTACTTGTACATTTTGCTGCATTCACAAAGAACAATGCAGTTATCTTACCATCTATTTATATTGAGAAAGATTTAAATGAAAGTACCGATTCAACCAATGTAAGTTCTAATGATACCACTGCAACAAAAGCCTCATCACAATTGTATATGATAATTAATTTAAAAACAGAAAATAAAGATTCGGCATACCTTATTATTCCACTAAAGAGAACATTGTATCCTTCTTCTGCAGACTAAATATTACTACCAAAAAAGTTTAGGATTCGTATTACCATACCGATTATTTATCATAAACCCAATTAACAATTCATGAGTTCCTTTACTAACGGTATTGAGTAAAGATGTACTTAGATCGTACGAATAACCAATTAAAATATCTTTAGCTGCATGAATGCCTAACATTGCAGCAAAGCCATTTTGATAACGATAAGAAAATCCTGCCCACAAAATATCTTGATATTGAAATTTGGAATTAATATCAAAAGAAATTGGCAATGGATTAATATAACGAACCATTACAGAAGGAAGAAAACTAACATCATCCGATAAAGGTATTTTATATCCGGCAGTGAAAAAAGTATGCGGCAAAAGTTTGCCCGATTGCAATGCTACCGTATTATTAGAAAACGCAACCTGCTCAGGAATAATTTGCTGCATAGATAATCCTATAAAATACTTATCGGAGTACAATAAAACTCCGGCACTCATATCCGGCTTAATTGAATTGATGATTCCACTTGTACCAACAGCAGGATCTACAGGAGTTGCAAAACTAAGTTTATCGGCATTTAAACTTAACTGAGTAAACCCAATTGAAATACCTACAGATAAAGATGTTTTAGGTGCAATGCCAATGTGATAAGCATAAGAACCATAAGCTGCAAAACGGTTTAAAGGACCAGTAATATCATTAATTGCCGTAAATCCAACACCTGCATGAGATTCGGGAACTGAATAATTTTGCCATAATGCATCCCCCAACGGATTTTCTCCGGGTGCATGAAAAGTGGTAGCCGTTTGTCTATCATAATCGCTCTTCGAAAGTGGCCCATTAATAGTAATATATGTTGTAACCGGAGCATCTTGCAAACCAACCCACTGCGTTCTATAACTTGCTCTTGCATCCCAATAATTTTCAATTCCGGCAAATGCAGGGTTTATTAAATACTGGTTTAAAATATATTGTGTGTAGTAGGGCCTTTGCTGTGCGTTGCCATGAAAACAATACAACAATAGCATTACTAAACCAACTACCAATTTATTATAAACAAACCGATTGTTTCTTTGAGCATAAAAAATATTTTGAACAATCAACAACATACACTGTAATACTAAATCCTGTTTTAGATTATTGAGTAAAATAATAATAAATACAATTCACTAAATATAATTCATACGAAAGATACATAGCTATATGTTAATAGAATTTATTATTTGAGAAGCAGCAGGCCCCTCACAAAATAATATATCTATAATACTTAAGTTATGTTGAAAACCAATTTTATGCTGAAATACTTGTGTATACGTAACTAAAGACTCCTGATTTTGAAAATTTTTAGGCACCCATTTATTGCGATAATCATTTATAGTAGAATGATATTCTTTAATAAAATTTTGAGAAGTAACAATAGTAGTTTTTAATTTAAGTTGTTGTAATGCCCATTGCAACAACTGCTGATTTAGATCAATTAAATACACAAATTGCTTTTCTACCAAAATAGCATACAGCTTGTCTTTATAAAATTCAAAAAATGGAGATTTGCCATAACACGAGATAATTGTTTTCCAATGCATTTTTTGCCAATGCTGGTTATAATTAATTTTAATATCTTTTATCAATCCTTTCTGTTCTCTCCCATTTAAAATTGGAATGGTTAATGTAATTAACCCATTACTACCTGCAATAACTGTTCTATTTCTAAAACTAATTTTTTGCCAATTTTCCATGAGCTCAATAGTAGCAGTATGATGTTGAGCCAATGCAACAAAATATTGAATGCTACCAAAATATTGAGTTTCAATTATCATATTATCGTTCATCAAAACATATTATTCCTATCAAAAATAAACCTTAGTTGGTAGTAATAATTGCCTGTTTCAATTTTCGTTACTATTTTGCAAATAAAACTTGAAAAAAATAGTATTACTTTCCGTTAGCACCTTTATTCTACTTACCTCTTGCCATAAACCTTTATCCTTTGAATATAAAGGCATAAAAAATTTTAAACTTGATCAATTGGGTTTCAACAAAAGCAAAGTGTCAATGGATTTAATTTATTTTAATCCCAACGATTTTGGAGTTGAATTAAAAAAAGTGGATTGTGCTATTTATATTAATAATAGTTATTTAGGAAAATATTTATTAGATACTACTCTTCGCATTAATAGAAAATCGGAATTTATTTTACCTTCTTCAATGGAAGTAGATATGAAAGATATATTTAAAAACGGAGTTGCCTTTTTATTAAACAAAGAAGTATTAGTAAAAGCAGTAGGCACTTCAAAGGTTGGCAAATCGGGTATATTTTTTACGGTTCCTATTAATTACGAAGCAAGGCAAGCTTTAGCCTTATTTTAATGATATGGTGCTAAATGGCAAGGTTTACCCTTTTGTGGGCCGCCACCATCTTCGGCTCTTTTGCAAATGGGTGGCAATTTTTTATATGCTTCTTCATCGGCTTTTGTGCTATCGGCATCATACCCTGCATTATTTAATACAGTGCGAATTACATCGGGCGTAACTCTATCGGGTACATATTGAATTCTTATTTCCCCCGACAATAAATTATATTTCCGTTGTAACATACCACTTTCCATTTCCGATTCATTTGCATTGGCTAAATATCTATCCAATCTTTCTTTACATTCCCAGCATTTAAGATTATCGGATTTGATGGTTATCCATTGTGCTTTTGAAGCCATTACTTGTGCATGAAGCACAGCAACAGAACATACAAGCAGTATTGCTATTATAAAAAGTTTAATTTTCATTTAATTATTTTAATTATACACTCCATTGAGAAGGATTATCCTGCCATTGTTTTAATACCATTTCTCTCTCTTTATTTACATATCCTTTACTTACAGCTAATTCAATTAATGAATTATAATTAGTTAAAGAATAATAAGGAACCTTTTTTTCTTCGAAAGCTTTGTGTGCTACATCAAAACCGTAATTAAAAATTGAAACCATACCATCAACTACTAATCCGGCAGCTCGTAATACATCTACAACTTGCAAACTGCTTTTTCCGGTTGAGATAAGGTCTTCCATTACAATTACGCGTTGACCCAATTCGTAAAATCCTTCTATCTGATTTCCCAACCCATGTTCTTTAGGTTTTGGCCTAACATATATATAAGGTAATTTTAATTGATCGGCAGCCATGGCACCCCATGCAATTCCTGCTGTAGCTACTCCGGCAATAAGTTGGGCTTCCGGAAATTTTTCAAAAATTACATTACATAATTCACTCTTTATAAAGTCTCTAACAAAAGGGAAAGATAATATTCTTCTATTATCACAATAAATAGGACTAAGCCAACCACTTGCCCAAGTATAAGGTTTATCACTACTTAATTTTACAGCCTGTACTTGCAATAATTTTTCTGCAACTGCTTTTTCGTTTGTCATACTGCTAAGATAAAAAGCGATTTGATACTTTTGATAAACAATTGTATATAATTACTTAAAATTGATGAATATGAAAAGAACCATAATTGCAGCCGGTGGAGTAGTTAATAATGCTGACAATAATATTTTGATGATTTATAGAAAAGGATATTGGGATTTACCAAAAGGAAAACTCGATGAAGGAGAATCTATTGAGCAATGTGCCATACGAGAAGTACAAGAAGAAACCGGATTACAAACTATTCATTTAGGAAAATTTATTTGCACTACTTATCATGAATATTTAGACCCTTTTTTACAAGAAGAAGTAATTAAAGAAACGCATTGGTTTAGTATGAAGATAACAGATAATCAACCATTAGTTCCACAAGTAGAAGAAAATATAACAGCAATAGAATGGGTTGATTCGATGAAACTAAAGAATAATTTACAAAATACTTATCCAAATATTATTACTGTAATTGAAAATTATACAGCAAAAAAGTGAATTTATTTTTTAGGTATTATTGCTACTGTTAGCCGACTAATACAAATTAATTTATTTTCTTCATTCTTAATTTTTATATCCCAAACATGTGTTCTTCCACCGATATGCAAAGGTGTAGCAGTTGCAATTACATGCCCGGATGTAATACTTTTAATATGATTGGCATTAATATCTAAACCAACACCTATAAACTTATCAGTATCAATAATTAACGAAGATCCAACACTGCCAATAGTTTCGGCCAATGCAACACTTGCACCTCCATGCAGCAATCCGTAGGGTTGATGTGTTCTCTTATCAACCGGCATAGTAGCTTTTAAAAAATCATCGCCAATTTCAATAAACCGAATATCTAACAATTCGGACAATGTATTTTTATTCCAATTATTACAATCGTTAATAGTAACATCTTTCTTCCACCAAATACTCATAATATAAGTTTAGCCTTAATGGAATCTGTAACCTGATTAGGTAAGAAAAAAGAAGCATCTCCTCCATTACGCAAAATATCTCTAACAATTGTAGATGCTATGGAAGTATATTTTGGTTCTCCGGTTAAAAAAATTGTTTCAATTTGTTTATCTAAAATTCTGTTGGCATCGGCAATTGTTTTTTCATATTCAAAATCGCTAACATACCTAATGCCTCGCAAAATAAATTTTGCTCCAATTTTTTTGCAAAAATCAATTGTCAATCCATCATACATTACACTTTCTACACGTGGCTCATCTTTATAAATATCGTGCAACCACTGAACACGTTGCTCGGGAGTAAACATGGGACTTTTAGATACGTTTACACCAATACCTACTACTACTTTATCAAATAAAGGCAAAGCACGGTTAATAATATCAACATGCCCTAATGTTACAGGATCGAAGGTTCCGGGAAATAAACAAATTCGCATAAAATAAGTTGTGCGTTAAATATTGTGTATCCTAAACTATAGATAATAATTAATAATCTTCAAACTTACCAATTGTATTATTTCAGTATCTATGGCTTAGTTCTCTCTATTAGCCAACAAATATAGTACAGCCATTCTAACAGCAACACCATTTTCAACTTGATGTAAAATGATAGAATATGGGCCATCGGCAACATCACTATCTAATTCAACCCCTCTATTAATGGGTCCGGGATGCATGATTGTAATTTCTTTTCCTAAACTTTCTAACAGCTTTTTATTAATTCCATACGCTAAATTATATTCTCGTAAGGATGAAAATAAAGGCTGATTTTGACGCTCTAATTGAATACGTAATACATTGGCAACATCGCACCATTGTAATGCCTTTTTTATATTGTATTCTACTTTTACACCAAATGCTTCGGTAATATATTTAGGAATAAGTGTAGGTGGACCGGCTACTACAATTTCTGCACCCATTTTTTTAAGTAAATAAATATCGCTTAAAGCTACTCTACTATGCATAATATCGCCAATAATTGCCACTTTCAATCCCTCTAATTTTCCAAATTTTTCTCGCATAGAAAATGCGTCCAATAGCGCTTGTGTAGGATGTTCGTTAATACCGTCTCCCGCATTTATAATAGCAGCGGGAATATGTTTTGCAAGAAAGTGAGGAGCTCCGCTGGCACTGTGCCGCATTACAACCATATCTACTTTCATGCTCAAAATATTATTTACGGTGTCTAATAATGTTTCTCCTTTTGCAGCAGAAGAACCGCTAACGGTAAAATTAATGGTATCGGCACTTAATCGTTTTTCAGCTAATTCAAAAGAAATTCTTGTACGAGTTGAATTTTCATAAAATAAGTTTACAATAGTTACATCGCGTAAAGAGGGTACTTTTTTTACCGGTCGCTGTAAAACTTCCTTGAATTGTGCGGCTGTGGAGAGAATAATCTCTATGTCTTCTTTTTGAAGGTCTTTAATACCAAGAAGGTGTTTGGTAGATAGTTTCATTAAAGTGCGAAGATATAGTATTCATTAATTAAGAATCCAATAATTCTACACATTCTTTTCCATCATTTTCGAACCAATTTACTTTTACTTTTTGAGATTCGAATGTATCAATGGCTTCACCACAATAATCGGGTTGTATTGGAAATTCACGACTAAATCGCCTATCAATCAACACACATAATTCAACCTTAGCAGGTCGTCCATAATCTAATAATGCATCTAATGCAGCTCTGGTGGTTCTTCCTTTATACAACACATCATCTATTAGAATTACATTTTTATTTTCTATACTAAAAGGCAATAAAGTAGTATTGGCCACATGCAACTGTTTTCTAATATCATCTCTATAAAAAGTAATATCTAATTTTCCATATTGAATGGTGGCAGTATTTACCAATAACTTTAATGCATCTACAATTCTATCGCTTAAAAATACACCTCTGGGTTGGATACCTAAAATTACAGTATCATTTAAATGCAAATGATTTTCGTGAATTTGATGTGCCAACCGCTTTACGGTTAGTTTTATTTGTTGCTCTGTAAGAATGGGTTTCACTTACTTATTTTTACTATAAAAATACAGCTTAAAACTATTCGGCAATATTACGTTTGTAATTACTATCCCTTTACTTTGCACCTACATGCTTAAATTGGAAAAAATATCTGTTTATCAGTTTAAAAATTATGCCGAAAAGCAATTTGCATTTTCTGAAAATATTATTGCCATTTGCGGATTAAATGGCAGTGGAAAAACGAATTTACTCGATGCTATTTATTTTTTATGCTTTACTAAAAGTTATTTTACCAAAGATGCTCAAACAATTGAATACAATAAACAAGGATTACGAATTGAAGGCTATTTTTTTAAAAACAACTCTCCTCAAACACTAACTTGTATTATAAGAGAAAATAATAAAAAAGAATTTTTGTTGAACAATGATGAGTATAAAAAATTTTCCGATCATATTGGTAAATTTCCAAGTGTTATGGTAGCTCCGGATGATATAGATGTAATTAATGGCAATAGCGATTTAAGGCGAAAATTATTAGATACTATTCTTTCACAAGTAGATAAAAAATACTTGCAATATTTAATTAGCTATAATAAACTTTTATTACAAAGAAACAGCGTATTAAAAAATATTAACGAGCAGCATCAAACAGATGATTTTTTAATGGATACTTTGAATGAACAATTAACCGAAAAAGGCGAATATATTTATGTTGCAAGAAAAAAATTTTTAGAACAATTGATTCCACTATGCTTAAATGCTTATCGGCATATTGCTCAATCTGATGACGGGATTGAAATTAAGTATGAGAGCCAATTAATGAGTATGTCTTTTAAAGAACTATTGCATCAAAATAAACAAAAAGATATTTTATTAAACCGAACTTCAGCAGGTATTCATAAAGACGATATTGTTATTACCATTAACCAACAACCATTTAAATTTAATGCATCGCAAGGGCAGAAAAAAAGTTTATTATTTGCTCTTAAATTAGCCGAGTTTGAAACATTACAACAGCATAATAATTTTTCTCCTATTTTACTATTAGATGATATTTTTGAAAAGTTAGATACGGAAAGAATGCATCACTTATTACATCGTGTATGTATTGAAAATGATGGTCAGGTTTTTATTACCGATACAGATGCTGAAAGGGTATCAACAGCATTAAAAAAAATTTCGGTTCCTTTTCAGCTAATTGTTTTATAAACCATTAACAAACGATAATTTTACAGTATGGCAGAATATTCTATTGGCGATGCATTAAAAGGTTTTATTAATAAAAGCAAATTAAAAAATGGCATTCGTGCTGTTCAAATAGAAGAAGTATGGGAAAATTTAATGGGAAAAACCATTGCAAAGTATACCGATAAAATTGAAATAATTAATCAAACTCTTTTTATACATACAACAATTGGTACACTGAAACAAGAATTAATGTATCAGAGAGTACAAATTATTGAGCGTATAAACGAAATATTTGGCGAAAAAATTATTACACAAGTAGTTATTCAATAATACTTAAATCCAATAATTCTGATAGGCAGTTCCAAAATTGGCATATTCTTTTGACGTACGTTTATTTTCTTCCATAGAAGCATTCATCAAATCGTGTAAGGTTATAACGCCTTTAAATTCAAACTCATCAAATGCAGGCAAATATTGTGTTTTAAATGCCAGCATTAATTCCATACACCTGTCTATCGATTCATCTGTATCAACCACAGGCATATCTTTCGTCATAATGTCTTTTACTTTAGTTTCACTTGAATTTTTTCCGGCAAGAATTATTTTATGCGAATAATCTCTTTCACTCATTACTCCAATATAATTGCCCTTTTCCATTACAATAACATAACTATCACCTTCTGTTTTCATTAAAGCCAATGCATCAATAACTCTTGATTCGGCACTAATGGTATTAAACCGTAATGTTTTTTTTGCCAATAGCTCTTTCACTTTTTTCATAAAAAAGATTTTATAGGTGAAGAAAATGGAAAGGAGACGATTGAAATTCTTATCTAATTTATGAAATAAAACCGACTTGAGAGAGAATCGCAAATTATATTTTTAAGGAGATAAAATAAGCAGCAAAAATTGTTCCCAACCACCATTTATTGCTATTTATTTTGCATAAATTTTTCTACTGTATTTTTAAATATAGCTACATCGGCATAACTGTATTTACTAATAATAGTGCCCTGTTGCATTAAGAAATAAGTGGGTTGCACTCGAGCAGCCGTTTTTATTACAGTAGCATCGCATTTTAATATACTTACCTTATTTGCTAAAAATATTGTAGTAGCCTCGTCGGGCAATGCAGTTATTACAAATAAAGGCAAATGATACAATTTTGCTAAAGAATCAATCATGTTAAATTGCTCTTTCCAATAAGCCGTAGGCCTATCAAAATCTTTGCACATAAACCAAATAGCATTTAGCGGTAAAATAGCTGCTGTGGTATCATTACCTGCTAAAGTGCGCAGATTAAAATCGGAAATGAGCGGTTCGGCATTTCCTTTTCTGATTAGTTTATCAAAACGATCTATAAATTCGTAAGTAGAATCGAAATCTGCGGGAAAATGAGCCTGATCGAACTCAACAATTTTTTGATTTTTTTTATACTTAAATACAATTGAAAAACTATCTGCAATGGCACCTTGCGGAACTTTCATTTCTTCAATTAAGTTACTTCCTTTTTTGTAGGGCAAACAATCAAAAAAAGGCAAATGTTTTAACACATGAACTTGCAACAATAATGAAGCAACAATAGAACCAAATAAAATCATAGGAGCCGTAGTATTATTAAGCCAAGGATGGATATGCTTTGCATTAAGCAGCAGCAACAAAATCATCAATAATAAAATAATATCCTTAACAAACGTTTGAATGCCCGACAAAGGAATACAATTACCAAAACAGCCACATTCTTTTATTTTACCGCTAAACAAAACATAGGCAGTTAAATAGGTAAAAAAAAGAATTAATCCCAATAAAAACCAACTAAAAAAACGCATTTGCCAACCAACAATTAGGGCAACACCTGCAAGAACTTCAAAAATGTTCATAATAATTGAAGCGGCTAAAGTATAATTATCAAAAAAGTGAAAACCCCAAGCTTCAAAAAATTCTAACATTTTATAACTCAATCCCAATGGATCATCGGCTTTAATTAATCCGGAAAAAATAAAAGTTATTCCAACTACCCAGCGTAATATGTTTAATACCCATTTCATGTTTTGTTCTACTGTTTTCCTTCAACAATTAAAATTAAAGCAAATACGGCATAGTTAATTATATCTACATAATTGGCATCAATACCTTCACTAATAAGCGTTTTATTATTATTGCTTATTATTTGCTTAATGCGTAATAACTTCATTAAAATTAAATCGGCAAAACTTTGCTGGCTCATATCTCGCCATGCTTCTCCATAATCATGATTTTTATGCAACATAATTTCTTTAGCAAACGAAATATACTTATCGTACCATTCATTTACTTGTTCTATTGGCAAATCTTCTACCGAAGAGTTTTTAAGCTCTAACTGAATTAAACCAATTATGGCATAATTAATTATTCCTTTAAATTCAGAAGGAATATCATCGGCAACTTTTTGTACTTGTAAATCTTGAATATTGCGTATTCGAAGTGCTTTAATAAAAATTTGATCAACAACCGAAATGGTACGTAAAACACGCCAAGCGGTACCATAATCGGTATTTTTTTTAATAAAAATATCTTTACAAGTTTTAACAACTTCATCGAATTGGATGTTGGTATGTATCATTAATATTCTTTCTTAATAATTCTACTAATGTAATAGTTTTAACAAGTATAAAATAAGTATTACAGTAAAGCATGCTATAAATGCAATTAACTTTATTTTTATACCATTGCAAGATAAATGAAAGAAAATAATGTTTACACTGAATTGTAAAGGAAGATTGTTAATAATTGATGAACCTATAATTATGGGTATCATTAATACCACTCCCGATTCGTTTTATGCTGAAAGCAGAAAAAATAATTTAACTGATATTGTACACAAAGCCGAACAGTTAATTACCGAAGGTGCTACCATTATAGATATTGGCGGACAAAGTACCCGACCAGGCAGTATGCAAGTTGGTATAGAGGAAGAATTAAATAGAACAATTGGTGCTATTGAAATAATTAAAAAGAATTTTCCCGAAACTTTTATTTCTATAGATACTTATCATGCATCAGTTGCAGAACAAGCCGTAACAGCCGGGGCAGATATTGTTAATGATATTAGTGGTGGTGAATTTGACCAAACAATGTTACACACCGTTGCTAAACTAAAAGTTCCGTATATATGTATGCACATAAAAGGTAATCCTGAAAATATGCAGCAAAACCCCTTTTATGAAAATGTAACAAAAGAAATTCTAGACTATTTTATTGCCAAATTAGAAGAATGCCGATTGAAAGGAATAACAGATATTATTATTGATATAGGATTTGGATTCGGAAAAACCATTGAACATAATTATCAACTTCTAAAAAATTTACAAGTATTTGCCATATTAAATAAGCCAATATTATTGGGGGTTTCCAGAAAATCTTCCATTTACAAACCATTACAAATAGCTCCTTCCGAAGCGTTAAATGGCACAACAGTTTTACACACGATTGGCTTACTAAATGGCGCAAATATATTAAGAGTGCATGATGCAAAAGAAGCTAAACAAGTAATTGATTTGATGAAAATTTATCGGCAACAATAAAAAAAATCCACAGCATTGTTACTGTGGATTTTTTTTATAAAGTACTACTAGTTTTATTTTTTACCGGATTGTGCTTGTTGCATTCTTTTAATTTGCTCTTGAATAGCTTGCTGATTCATTGTATTTTGAGCAGGTGGTGGCGGTGCATCAGTTACATCGGCAATTTCTATTTCAAAAACTAAATTTGAAAAAGGAGGAATTACCGGCGGATTACCTTGCATACCGTACGCCATTAATGAAGGAATAAACAATTTACCTTTTCCACCTTTGGCAAAATATTTTAAACCTTCTTCCCATCCCGGAATAGCGCCATGTCTACCCACAACTACATTAAATGGCTGACCTTTTACGCCATCTTTAATATTAGAATCGAACACTTTTCCATTAAACAAATATCCTTTATAATATACAGAAGCTTGTTTGGTAGAATCTATTTTTGCACCTGTACCCGCATTATCAATCTGAACTAAAACACCATTAGGAGTTTTTTCAGTTTTAGCCGAATTCTTTTTAGCATATTCATCAACTTCTTTCATTTCTCTTTGTTTTTCGGCATCAATTTCTTTCATATAATCGTCATTTACATCTTTTTCGGTAGTAAATGCTTTTAATATTTCAACCCTTCCTTTAATAGATCCTTTTTTAGTAAATACAGTACTATAATCAGGAATCATTCCTAATTTTTTAAGCGTATCTACACTCATTACAAACTGAACCTTATCGCCAACAGAACATAAAGGAATAATTTCTGTGAAATTATATTTACCTAAGCGAGCAGTATCTATCACAATATATGCAGGGATATGGCCATAGGTTGAACTTAAAACAGAATCTTTCGCCCCTATTTTATATTCAATATTGAGCTTTACAAATTGCCCTTGTTTTAGTTTTTCTTTACTTCCGCCGCTTTGAATTTTGTAAGCAAAGCCAGATTTGGTTTTTTCGTATTGGTTGCATGATACTAAAACTACCGATGCAGCCAAAAATGCGTAGATGATTTTCATTGTTTTTTATTGAAGTTGTTTTTCGTATTGTTTTATAACCTGATAAAATTTTTTTACAGTTTTTTCTAAATTATCGCCACTTCGTCCTCCGGCGGCGTTAACATGACCACCTCCTTCAAAATGCTGACGGGCAAATATATTTACATCGAAGTTACCTTTACTTCTAAAACTCCATTTTCTTTCCTCATCTCTGTCAATAACTATTGCAGCTAACTTAATTCCTTTAATGGTAAGTAAGTAATTAACCAGTCCTTCTGTATCGCCGGTTTTAATCTCGTATTTAAGCAAATCTTGTTTAGGAATAACCATTACGGCGGTATTATATTCATATAAAACATCCATCCTATTTAGCAATGCGTTACCGGTAAATCTTAATCTATTTTCTAAAAAATTATCGTAAATATTATCATGAATAATAGAATGAACCAATCCTAATTCCATCAAATGTGCAACCATTCTATGAACAGAGGGTTTGGTAGAGGGAAATCGAAAAGATCCTGTATCGGTCATAACACCCGTATATAAACAGGTGGCTGTATCTACTGAAATTTTATTAGAATGCCCCGATTCTACAATTAAATCGTACACCATTTCGCAAGTACAACTTTTTTGGATATTGCTGTTACCAAAGTTGAATACTTCGGTTTGTGGCTGTTGATGATGGTCGATTAATATTTTAATGCCATTCATTTCTTGCAGAACTTTTTCCATATTTTTAGTTCTGTGCAGAATATTAAAATCTAAACAAAACAACCAATCTGCCGCTGCTATTAAATTTTTGGCTTTTTCGGTATTTTGTTCAAAATCTAATACATTTTTAACACCGGGCATCCAATCTAAAAAACTAGCCCAATTAGTAGGCGATATTACTGCTACTTCGTGCCCTAAACTAATTAAAAAATGGTATAGCCCAAGAGAAGAACCCATTGCATCTCCATCGGGCTTTTGATGGGTGGTAATAATTATTTTTTTTTTATCGGCAGCTAAAAAAGAATAAAATTCTGAGATTGGTTTCATACAATTGCCGGCAAAAATAGCGGAAATCTATCGTATTCATTCTTCTGTTTGAAAAGATTATTGCATTATTATTTGCTACAAAATCAAAACATTACTTTTGCGGCGAATTTTAAAACAGATATTATGAGTAACAGAACATTTACAATGATTAAACCCGATGCTACCTCAAAAGGCGATACGGGTGCTATTTTAGATCAAATTATTAAAGCAGGTTTTTCTATAAAAGCTTTAAAATGGATTAAATTAACTAAAGAACAAGCCGGAGAATTTTATGCCATTCATAAAGAAAGAGCATTTTATGGCGAGTTGGTTGAATTTATGAGTAGTGGCCCCATTATAGCTGCCATTTTAGAAAAAGAGAATGCTGTTGCAGATTTTAGAAAATTAATTGGTGCTACCAATCCTGCATTGGCTGAGGAAGGAACTATTCGTAAAAAATTTGCTGCTTCGATAGGAGAAAATGCAATTCATGGAAGTGATAGTGATGAAAATGCAATTATAGAAGGCGACTTCTTTTTTTCAAAATTGGAAAGATTCTAACTTTATATAAAATAATTGGCATTATTTTTATTGCTTATTAATAAGTTTTTTTAAGGGTTTAGGGTTGAAGAAGGGCATTCTTTTAGAATGCCCTTTATTTTTAAGTTGATTGAATTTCTTTTCTAATACCCGTAACTGCGATTCCTTCCGGAGAAAGGTCCATTATTACCAAAAGGCAAATTATCCAATCGAAAAGTAGCCATTATTTGCAAAGAATAAAAAGCATCTTTATTATTGGGATTACCTCTTCGCAGGTTATAATTATAATCAAATCCATCAACAGATATGCCTCTGTAAGATAAAGCTTCTGCTAATTGACCAACCGTCCAAGAAGAACCATTATATGGATGATTATAAGCCGGAGATGCAAGAAAAGTACCTTTGGGTATATATTTATTTGCACTTACATCATCTAAATGATCGGTGAATAGTATTCTATAATTCAATTCAATACCCAGAGAAAATGTTTCCGAAACTTCATATCTCAACCCAACACCAAGAGGAATATTTAGTTGGGTAAGTTTATAGCTATTATTACCGATACCTAAACTTTTTTTAGTAGCATCTTCTAAAAATTGCCCTTCGGTTCCAATATCATGTAAATAAACTTTACCATTAAAATTTTGAAGATAGGTGTAGGGATTAAAATGATATATGCCAACTCCTGCAAATACATACGGTACAATATTGTATACTTCTCTATCAACCAAATCGTATTCAAGCATGGGGGCAATTTCCCAAACAGTGCTTTTAAAGTTTAAGTTTCTTGCTCTTGAATCTAATCTTGGATTTAAATTATCATTGCCTCTTATGCCTAATAAAGATACATTTAACCTGGCTCGTAATTGAGGAATATCCGGACTAACATCGTAAGTAATTCCTGCAGTAAAATCTGCTGAAACTTGTTTCATAATAGGAACACGCTGCTTAATTAAATCTCCTAAATAAGAACTAGTTCCTAATCCAATATTTAATCTAAGTCTATCAGGTTCAAATTGCCCAAAAACATTTACAGTTAGCAGAATTAGCCCAATAAAAAGTATTATTTTTTTATTTCCCCTCATAAACTAATATAGATAGTATTTACCAAATATATGAAATAGTGTACGAAACTAAGGATTCTATAAGAGTAAACCTTGCTGCATGTTATAAGGAATAATTAAATTTTATTTTATTTATTTTTTTCGAGTGTAGGATAATGAATACCCAATTGCTCTAAATATGTTTTATATTTTGCCGGATTGTAATAATATTTTTTCATTTCAGTTCTATACTTATCCATTGTTTCTTTGTTTAAATAAACGGGTGGATTATCGGTTGCAGAAAGAAATGGTTGATACTTGGTTTCTTTTGTTTGAACATTTGTAAAATATTTTTTTGCATCAGCAATAATTGAAGGATTGGTATATAAATCTATTAAAGTTAAAGCAGTAACCTTTGCCCCTGCAATAGTGCCTTTATGAGCAATAGGCGTAGCCATTGCAATAGCATTAGCCCAATGATGGCCTTTTAAACCGGGTATATTAGCAGGATAATACAAAACAATAGTTGGAACATTCCAAGAAATATCGGCAATATCATCCGAACCACCACCCCATGAAAAAGGTACAGAGCCCTTTAAAGAATCAATACTGGTTGTTAGTCCGTTAATAACTTTACCATTTTGGTCTGTTGCCGGTGCATCCACTAATTTTTGTACAGCCTTAGCCAATTGCTGATCTTCACTACTCCAATTAGGCATTCCTACTTTTTCAATATTAGTATGCATCACTTCTGCAATGGGTTTATTAAAATAACCGGGCCATGCTGTTCCTAAAATTTGATACTTCATTTTGGTGTCTGTCATTAATGCTGCACCTTTTGCTATATTAATTCCGGCCTGATACATATTTTTAATATCGGTATAATTTCTTTCTCTAAAATAATACCAAACACTTGCTTTAGAAGGAACCACATTAGGTTGATCTCCACCATCGGTTATTACATAATGCGAACGCTGAGTAGGTTTTAAATGTTCTCTTTTAAAATTCCATCCAACATCCATTAGTTCTACTGCGTCTAACGCACTTTTACCACGCCAAGGTGCTCCGGCAGCATGTGCTGCATCTCCTTCAAAAGAAAACTGAACAGATACCAATCCATTATTTCCCGGATCACCATAATCGCAATTAAATTCACTTCCAACATGGGTAAAAATACAGGCATCTACATGCTTAAAATATCCATCTCGTACATACCATGCTTTACTACCCAATAATTCTTCTGCAACGCCGGGCCAAATAATGATTGTTCCTTGCATATTATTTTTTTGTAAAACACTTTTTATTGCCAATGCTGCATAAATAATAACAGCCTGACCAGAATTATGACCTTCACCATGACCGGGAGCTCCTTCTACAATTGGATCTTTATAAGCAACGCCTGGTTTTTGCGATGCTTTTGGAATACAATCAATATCACTGCCTAAAGCAATCACAGGGCTTCCACTACCCCATTTAGCCATCCATGCAGTAGGTATTCCGGCAATTTTTTTATCTACAGTAAATCCATTTTTTTCAAGAAAATTGATAAGATAATTAGAGGTTTCAAATTCCTGAAAACCTAATTCGCCATAACTAAAAATCATATCAACCATTTCCTGAACACCTTTTTCATTGCCGCTTATCGTTTGTAGAATTTGCTTTTTAAATTCTTCTACTTGTTGTGTATTGTATGTTGGCTGTGCCACTATACTGCTTGTATAAATTATACTTATTGCAAATAATATTATTAGCCTGCAATAAGCAATTACTTTGGGTTTTGGTTGCATAATAATTGATTTACTCAAATATAACCAATAAATAGTTTTTTATTGGCTTACACCAATAAAGCAATTTATAATATTGAATTACCCAAAAACAGCTTCTATGTATATTACCTTTTTACCTTCGAAAAAATAGTTTTATGAAATTAGTCCTAACGCCAATTTTAGTATGCTTTTTTTCAACTTCTTTAATTGCTCAAACTACTATAAAGCAAGTACAGCTTAAAAATTTTCAATTACAATCTTCCTATATAATTAAAGAAAGCGGAAAAGAAATATCTACTCAAAACTATCACGAAACAAATTATTGGTTTCCGGTACAAGTACCTTCAACGGTATTAACAGGATTGGTTAAAAACAATGTATATCCCAATCCTTATATTGGAATGAATAATATGTTTATTCCCGATGCTTCCGATTCTTTTAATCACGAGTATCATTTAGAACAATATTCTCATATTCCTAATGTACCTAATCCATGGAATAAAGCTTATTGGTATAGAACTACTTTTGATGTGCCTATTAAAGATAAGAACCAATTATTTCAACTAATATTTAAAGGAATTAATTATAGAGCAGATATTTGGTTAAATGGAAAATTAATAGCAGATTCTTCTACAATAGTAGGCATGTTTGCCGAATTTGTATTAGATGTTAGTAATGCAATTAATATTGGAAATAAAAATGTTTTAGCTGTTAAAATTTATCCATTAGATTATGCAGGCTTACCGGCACATCCGCAATTAAATGCTTTAGGCGATTTTTATGCTAATGGTGGCCCAACGGGCGATATTGGTAAAAATGTTACCATGCTTTGTTCGGCAGGATGGGATTGGATACCTGAAGTGCATGATCGCAATATGGGTATATGGCAACCAGTTTTTTTAAGAACTTCGGGTAAACTAATTATACAGCATCCGCACATCATTACAGATTTACCTTCCCTACCCGATACTAACGTAGCTAAACTTGCACTGCACGTAACAGTAGCCAACCAAAGTAATACTACTACTAATGGAAAATTACATATTACCATTTCGCCGGAAACCTTTGCAGGCAATAGTTTTACTATAACACAAGTCATTACACTTACTAATAACGAACATAAAGAAATTAGTTTTACTGCTAATAATTTTAAAGAACTCATTATTCAACATCCACATTTGTGGTGGCCTGTTGGATATGGCAAACCTAATTTGTATAAAATTAAAATTGAACTTGAAAATAATGCTACCATTTCAGACCAAATCAGTTTTCTTTTTGGTATTAGAACCACAACATCAAAATTCAACACGGTAAATGGATGGGGTAAAAGAGAATTTTATGTAAATGGTCAACGAATTCATTTAAATGGTGGAGCATGGGTGCCCGATATGATGTTGCAAGAAGATTCTGTTCGTTTTGATAATGAATTGTTATTATGCAAAAATGCCAACCTCAATTTATTGAGAATATGGGGTGGCGGCGTTGCACCTCCTGATATGTTTTTTGATTTAGCCGATAAATACGGCCTATTAGTTTGGGAAGATTTTTGGATTACAGGCGATACCAATGGAGAATTTAAAGGCTCTGCAGAATATCCTTATCAAGGAAATGTTTTCACCAATAATGTTATTAGTACTATTTATCGGTTACGCAATCACCCATCGTTATTAGTATGGACGGGAGGTAATGAAGGTCATGCCCGAAAAGAATTATACAATGCAATGCGAAATAATGTAATAGCATTAGATGGTACTCGTCCATTTATTCCCAGCTCTTCCGGATTTGCAAAACTATCACTCGATTGGAAAGGTTCATGGCCCGATGGATTGGCTGGTGGTGTATATAGCGGAGGATCGTATAAATGGGAAGATCCTTTATACTATTTTACTAAAATAAATACAGGAAAAGATTGGTTATTTAAAGATGAAACCGGTATTCCTTCTCAACCTCCTTATGAAACTTTACATAAAATTATTCCCAATTTAACACCCGACTCAACACTACCTTTTCCACTGAATAATAGTTGGGGTTATCATGATGCCTGCAGTGGCAATGGACATTATGAGTTGTACTACAATGAAATGATACAACGCTTTGGTACACCAACCGATTTGAAAGATTTTTCGTATAAAATGCAATTGATGAATGCAGATGGTTATCGTGGAATATTTGAAGCCGCTGCACATAAACTAAACGATAATGGTGGCGTAATGTTATGGAAATTGAATCCGGCATTTCCCAGTGTAATATGGCAAATATTCGATTATTATTATGCCCCCAATGCAGGATATTATTACATTCAACAAACCTGCCAACCATTGCATATTCAATTTAATGCAGACGATTCAAGTGTTGCCATCATTAACAGAACCTATCAACCAATTAAAAACATTTCTGTTGATACAAAAATTTATTCTATTGATGGGAAAAAAATATTTCAACACAACGATACCGTAAATACAACTGCATCCAATGTACAAAAAATACTATCTGCTGCAAGCATATTAAAGAACAGCAAAGAAATTTGTTTTATAGTATTAAATGCAAAAGATATCAGCGGTAAAAACATTTCGCACAACGTGTATTGGATGGCTCCCAATCACAATTTTAAAGAACTAAAAAATATGCCTTCGGCAAAAGTAAAAACACAAATTATTAAAAAAGAAAAATTAAATACCAATGAACAATGGACAATCCAAATCAGTAATTCCACAAATCAATTAGCGTTTTTTATACATGCAAAATTTACAGATGGTAATGAAGAAATTTTTCCAACATTTTGGAGTAATAATTATTTTTCATTAGCACCGGGTGAAAATATCATTGTAACAGCTTCCATTCCGCAATCTATTTTACATGATAAATATCAAAAATTAGAAGTAGAAGGATGGAATATTGCAACACAATAGTGGCAGTTAAATACTTTTGCAGCAATTACTAACGAATGAAACGCTTATTATTTGCTGCCATCATCAGTTTTTTATGTTTTACTAAAAATGGTTTTGCACAACAAAAAACATATTGTAACCCAATTAATATTGATTATGGATATACACCCATTCCAAATTTTAGCGAATGGGGTCGACACAGAGCAACTGCCGATCCTGTAATTGTAAATTACAAAAACAACTATTATTTATTCTCTACCAACCAATGGGGATATTGGTGGAGTGATGATTTATTACACTGGAATTTTAATAGTAGAAAATTTCTTCGCACATGGAACGAAGGATACGATGAATTATGTGCACCTGCTGTAGGAATTATTGGCGATACCATGATTGTTTTTGGCAGTACTTATACCAAAAATTTTACAATATGGATGAGCACTAACCCTAAAGCCAATGAATGGAAACCATTAGTAGATTCTTTTGAAATTGGTGGATGGGATCCGGCATTTTTTACCAATGATGATGGCAAACTATATATGTACAATGGAAGTAGTAATACCTATCCTTTATACGGCATTGAATTAAACAGAAAAACACTTTTGCCCATTGGAGCCAGAAAAGAAATGTTTTTACTGCAAGATTGGCGATATGGCTGGCAACGATTTGGAGAACACTTTGATAATACTTTTTTAAATCCTTTTATAGAAGGTTCGTGGATGACAAAACATAATGGCAAATATTATTTTCAATATGGCGCACCCGGAACAGAGTTTAGTGGCTATGCCGATGGTGTAGCAGTTGGTAACGAACCAATTACTAATAATCTCACTCCTCAATCCGATCCTCTATCATTTAAACCGGGTGGATTTACTCGAGGTGCCGGACATGGTTCTACGTTTGCCGATAAATTTGGTAATTGGTGGCATGTTAGTACCATTACCATAGCAGTTAAAAATAATTTCGAAAGAAGAATTGGCTTATGGCCTGCCGGTTTCGATGATAACGATATCATGTTTTGCAATACATCGTTTGGAGATTATCCGCATTATATTCCTTCTTCAAAAATGAATGAAAAATATACTACTCCTAATGATGGTGGTTTTACCGGATGGATGTTATTAAATTATAACAAACCTGTTACTGTATCTTCCACACTGGGAAATTATGTAGCCAATAATGCAGTAGATGAAAATATTAAAACTTATTGGAGTGCTGCAACAGGTAATAAAGGCGAATGGATTACAACCGATTTAGGAAATATTGCCACCGTAAATGCCATACAAATTAATTATGCCGATCAGGATGTTGATAGTTCTTTTTTGGGGAAAATAAATGGCATTTTTCATCAGTATAAATTATACGAATCGAAAGATGGAAAAAATTGGAATTTATTGATAGATAAAAGTACCAACCACACAGATATTCCTCATGAATATGTTGAACTCATTTCACCTACGCAAACAAGATTTATTAAGCTCGAAAATATTCACATGCCAACAGGAAAATTTGCGATAAGCGGGTTGCGAATTTTTGGAAATGCGAATAGCAATAAACCAACCGAAGTAAAAGATTTTATTGTACTAAGAACTGAACAAGATAAACGCAGTACATGGCTAAAATGGAAACCAATTGATAATGCTTATGCATATAATATTTATTACGGCACACAGCCTAATAAACTTTATACTTGTATAATGGTTTATGGAGAAAACGAATATTGGTTAAAAACAATGGATAGTAAAATGCCTTATTATTTTGCAATAGAAGCAATTAATGAAAGTGGCATAGGCAAAAGAACAACTACAATAAAAGTTGACTAATAAATTCGGCTTACGTTAATAAAATTTTTATCAATCTTCGCCTTCATTGTACCAATGGTATCAACTTTTTTATGCGTAGTTTGATCAATTACTCTTCCCATCATTCTTACTTTAAATTCGCATAAATAAAAATCACTTTCTTCAAAATATGCTACAGATTGAATATTGAAATCTATGATGCCTCTTGTCTTTGGTTCATTATTTAAGAAGGCGGACATAGTTTCGGATAAATGAGCTTGTACTTGCTCTTTAGTAAGTTTTTTATTACAAGCTATTACCATTAATACACTAAAAAAAATAATGCTGATTTTTTTCATAATTGCTATTTGCTAAATAAAATTATTGAATTATTAAATTAATTCTGTTAATAATTTCCATGCATGCTCTTGAATTATGATAAGGACATTTCCATAACCCAACTTTATCTTCCTGCAACATTGCAGTATAATCTTCATACACTCCCCACAACCATTCACCTTTCTTATAATCAATGATATATTTTTTAATAAAGTTCCAACTATTAATCGATTGTTCTAATGCATTTTCCTGTTTATTTAATTGCCATTCATTAAAAAACCCAATCATAGCTTCGGCTTGCGGCCACCAATGTTTTTGTTTAATAGTTATACTTTCATTACACTCGTACCACATACCCCCATCGTTATCCAACCCTGTAGCAGCAGCGATAGCTAATTCATTGGCTACTGAAGAAAAAATAGTAATTAAACTATTGTCGTTTATGATAGTTGCTGCATTAAAAAGTAACCACGATGCTTCAATATCGTGTCCGTATGAAATTAAACTTGAAGTACAATTCCAATTTTCATCAAAAAAAAGTTGCAAATGTTTGGTATGTGGATGAATAATATGATTAGAAAAATTGCTTAATAAATTTTGAATTTGTTTTTTTACTGTTTCGTCTTTCCAAATAATATACAAATTACTATAGGCTTCTAAAAGATGTAAATGTGTATTAGCAGATTTTACATCGTTACTATCTTTTTCACTTAATCGAGCATCTTGCATTAGTTGCCAATCGCGTGTAAAAGCTTCTTTATAGCCACCATTAATCGTATCAAAACTTTTTTCTTCGAGTAATGAGAAAATGGATTTTGCTTTAACGAATACTTCCTCCCAATCGGTTATTTTATAAAACTCGCAATAGGCATACAAAACAAATGCTTGAGCATATACATGCTTTTTTTGATTGGAAGAAATGCCTTTATTATTCACTGTCCAATAAAATCCACCATACACTTTATCCGAAAAAAATTGATTCAAAAAATTATACGCATCCTTTGCAATGAGTAAGTAATCGGTATTATTCGTTAATCGATAAGCTGCCGAGAATGTCCATAAAATTCTTGCATGAAGCACAACACCTTTGGCAGCAGAAAAATCAATTTCATTGTTATGATTAATTTTTCCAAAAAAGCCACCATTATCTTCATCTATTGCATATTTTATCCAATAGTGCAATATTCTTTTTAATTCGGCTTCTACTTCATTTTTATATTCTATTAACTTTATTTTCATGCTATTTTTAATACCCAGCTATTCATAAACTTTTGTATCGTTCATTAAACCATATTGATTAAAATAACAAGCTAAGCAAAAAAAGTATTGCTTTTTCATTCACTTTCAATTTAAAATTGAATGAACAGATTATTGGTGTTAGTACAATTGCTCAGTTTTCTAATTTTTTCCACCATGTTTTATATAAAATAATGGCAATTACTGTTAAGATAATAAGATTAATAAAGAAAGGCTTATGCACTCCTACAACCCAATACATAGGCAACAATGTTAAACATAGTTGAGCAATAATACCCAATACTACATTGAAAAAATCCAATCCCCATTGCTTATTAGCCATAAACGTTGGATTATCGAGTAGTACATTTTGTAAAACAGGTTTCCAAAATCCCCAAGGTTTAACGGTAGTATAAAACTTTTTTAGCACAATCATATTTGTTGGTGGTGCAGCATAAGTACCAATAATACTTCCTACTAAAGAAATAACAAATAACAATGGCCAATGAAATAATGGTAGTCCGGAAAATAAATAAGGAAATATCAGTGCAGCAATTATTCCACTCATCATACCCCAAAAAAATCCACTGGCATTAAATCGCCACCAATACCATTTAAGCATGTTAGCTGCAATATATCCACCATATAAAGCTCCTACAATCCATTGCAAAACATGATTAATATTTTTTACAAAAAAGCCCATTATTATTCCTATTGTAACAACTAACAATCCTACTAAATAATTTAGAGAAATAATTTTTTCATTTGTAGCTTTTGGCTGAATATATTTTAAGTAAATATCGTTTACAATATAAGCCTGTGCAGCATTTAGTGTACCAGAAAAAGTACTCATAAACGAGCCTAATAATCCTGTTACTGCTAAGCCCAAAATACCATGTGGTAAAAACTGATTAATAGTTGCCGGTAATATTTTTTCAAAATCAGTTCCATTAGCAGATTGTATATGAAGTTGAGGAAAATATAAAAGAGCTAATACGGTTAGTCCTATAATCATAGAATACCGTATAGGCAATAAAATAATAGAAACAAAACCACTCATTTTAGAAGCTTCTATAGGAGAGCGAGTTGAAAGAATTTTTTGCATATCATAATTAGGTGCTGGGCCGGCAGCGCTTGCAAAAACTCCCTTAAATAGCATCATCATAAAAAATAATCCAAACATACCAAATCCATCATCAGCTATTTTTTGATCTGCAGCAGGAATAATATTTTTCCAATTTAAATTTAATTGCCAATGAAAAAAAGGATTAAGCCAATCATCTGGAACCAATAGTTTTTTTCCATTCAAATGTTGCATAGCAATAATAGCAATACAAATACAGGCTATTGTCATTATAATGTACTTTATAAAATCGCCTAATACAATACTATGCATACCACCTAGTATAGCATAAAACATAGCAAACAAGCTAAATATTATTCCATAAAAATGAGCTACATATTGAGGGGCAATATGAAATGGAATATAAGGCTGAATAGAACTCCATGGAATAAAAATTTCAATAAATTTTCCTAATCCAATAAAGCCGTATGTTAAAAATCCGAGGCAACTTAATAATGCAAAAACAACAACAATATTGTGAGATGCTTTTATGAATTTATCTTCATTACCAAAACGCGTAATCAACCATTCAGCACCGGTAGTGGCATTAGAACGACGAAGCCATTTCGATAAAAACATCATTAAAATAACCTGATTGAATACCGGCCATAACCAAGGAATCCAAATACTCTTCATTCCATACACAAAACAAAGAGCCACCATCCACATAGTACCACTAATGTCAAACATATCCGATGCATCACTTAACCCCAACAAGTACCATGGCAAAGTTTTTCCTCCTAATAAATAATATTCTTTATTCCTTTTCGCTTTTTTTCTTAGCATCCAACCTATCACTAACATGCTTAAAAGATATACCACAAGAATTGTTATATCCCATATATTTAATTGCATCATTGTATGGCTATGGCATTAAGTTGTTATTGATAAATATGTTGCAATGTTAGCTTTTGTTGAAAAATAATTTTATCAAAGTTTTTAAATTGCTTAAAATCATTAGCCGAAATATTAGCATTTGTGGGCGTGAAATAAGAATCGGATGGCTCGAATTGCCAAGGAGTATTTTCCGATTTTTTTAACCCTCCATTACGCCAAAGTAAAATATACGATAATTGAAAATCTTTAATTGTTTCGTACAAGGTATTTGTCCACCAAGTTTCATCTCTAATCCGTTCATAACCTACTTCAGCTAACGCAGGTATTTTATACGAATTTTTTGCAAAATTCATTAAAATTGACAGCTTCTCTTTTGTATATTTTATAAATTCTTTTTTCGATGATTTGGGTGGGCCATTTTGGTACGCATCAAAACTTACAATATCTACATACTCATTTCCGGGATAGCGTTGTGCAAATTCTTTGGCTGAATTAAAATCGGCGGTATTATACACCCACAAAAGATTATGCACTTGCTCTTCATTAGTTAAATACTGAAAAGTAAATTGCCATAATCGTTTAAATTCTTCATCAGAGCAAGCCATTGATCCCCACCAAAACCAATTACCGGTACATTCGTGATAGGGCCTGAATAAAATAGGAATTTGTTCAGACGAAGCTGTTTTTAAGCTTTTAAAAAATACTGCTACGGAATGTAGCCATTGTTGATACAACTGATGATTATTGCCACCCGGCAAAATAGAGCTAACTGTATTGGAATGAATATTCCATGCCGATTTTCCGTTAAATGGATTATTGGCATGCCATGAAATAGTAATTATGCCACCACGCTTATATATTGTTTGAATATATTGCTTCATTCGCTCAAAAGGCACACTATCTAAATTGTATAAACTATTCAGCTCTATATGCCCCAAATCAAAACCATATACAGCAGGATAATCTCCGGTAATGGTTTTTACATCACTTCTGCCATTTTCATATTCCCATCCCATACCATACGCCAAATCATCTTCATGCCCAAATAGTATTCCTTTATTCAGCAGCGTAGAAAGTGAACGATATAATGTAACCGTTTTATTTGAAGCATTCTTATCGGCAGGGAACTTCACTTGAGAAAAATTTTTTACCTGTAACAATAAAGCCATTACTACTAATACTTTTTTAACCAATAAAAATATTTTTCGAGTAGGCATACTAAAAAAAAGTGGCATAATTCTATGATTTGACATTTATCAAATTTATTATTATACAAGGTAAATAGATAATACTATTTTAACTAATTGCAATATCTTTTTTTAAAATTGCTTAAATTGCAAACGATTGCATTTTGTAAAAAATCTAACTAACTATTGCATAACCCAACAAAATAATTCAATCTAATGGCTACCACTGTGCTAAAAGAAATCACGCCTTTAATTCAGTCTGATTGTTTTACCATTGCTTTAAGAGATAAATCGCATTTTAACTTTCCACTTCATTTTCATGAAGAATTTGAACTGAATTTAATTTACAATGCAAAAGGTGCAAAAAGAATAGTTGGCGATAGTGTTGAGCTAATTAATAATTACGAACTCGTATTAATAGGTCCCGGTTTAATACATGGATGGTTTGATGCAGAATGCAAAAATGAAAACATAAAAGAAATTACAGTTCAATTTCATAAAGATTTATTTGATGATAAATTGCTGCAAAGAAATCAGTTAAGCTTAATAAGAAACATGCTATCCTTAGCCAGTCAAGGAATTTTATTTGATATAAATACAGGAAAAAAAATATCGCAACGATTAGAACAAATAAACAATCAAAAAGGCTTTGCCTCAGTAATTGAATTGATGTACATATTGCACGAACTATCAATTGCCGAAAATGCAAGGCTATTATCGAACAATTTTTTCAGCAAAACATCGGCTAAAGTTAATAATACCAATCATCGTATAGATATTGCTTTGGAATACATGAATAAAAATTTTGAAAGAGATATTACCCTTTCCGAAGTTGCCAAAGAAACTAATATGGCCGAAACATCTTTTAGCAGGTTTTTTAAAAATACTACAGGCACAACTTTTTCCGAACATTTAATAGATGTTAGAATTGGCCATGTTACACGCATGCTAATTGATACGCAAAAATCAATTGCCGAAATAGCCTATCACTGTGGTTTTAATAATATTTCTAATTTTAATAGAATTTTTAAGCATAAAAAAAGTTGTACTCCCAAAGAATTTAGAGAAGGCTACTCCTCTATGAATAGATTGTTTTTTTAAAGCAAAAAATACAACCATATTTTCTGCAAAAATTTTCATTATCAACCAGTTGTACTATTTTTTCTTTTCTTATAAAAAAGAAGATAAAATTGAAATATTAAGGTAATCAACCATCTATTGTGTTAAAACAACACATTCAAATGTTAAAATTATATCAGCAATTGTTAAAATAAGATTATTCAATTTTCAACACTAAAAATATTTTTGGTAAATCTTTATTCACTAATCTAACAATTGCTTATGCAAAACAAAAACTACCTCGTTAAGAGCTTTTTGTTGTTTACTTTCCTATTTCTTTCAAGTTTAAGTTTATTAGCACAAAAAACCATTACAGGAAAAGTAATCAACAAAGCTACAGGGCAACCTATTTCTTCGGCAGCTGTTCAAATAAAAGGCTCGGCTACTGCCACTGCCACAAATGCCGAAGGCTTCTTTAGTATTAAGGTACCAAAGGAAAACAGTACCCTCATAATTTCATTTATCGGATTCGAAACTGTACAAGTTCCAGTATCGGACAAAACATCTTCAATTAATGTAAGTTTATCCGAAGTAAGTACTGCCTTAAACGACATTTTAGTTACAGGCTATACCTCGCAAAAAAGAAAAGATATTACGGGTTCTGTTGCCGTAGTAAATGTTAGCAACATGAAATCAATTCCTGCCGGAACAGTAGAATCTGCATTGCAGGGGCAAGCTTCAGGTGTAACCATAATTAATACAGGAGCTCCAGGAGCAGGAAGTAATATTAGAATTCGTGGCATTTCTTCTACTGGAAATACTACTCCACTGATAATTATTGATGGAGTTCAGGGTAGTTTACGTGATCTAAATGTAAATGATATTGAATCTATGCAAGTATTAAAAGATGCCGGTGCTGCGGCAATTTATGGTGTATTAGCTTCTAATGGTGTTATTATTGTAACTACTAAAAAAGGAAAACCTGGTAAAGCAAAAATTACCTACGATGCGTATGTTGGAACACAAGAACCCTTAAAAAATGGATTCAACTTAGCCAATACCATGGAATATGCAACCGCTATTAGAAATATGGAAATAAATTCGGGTGTAGCACCAGGTAGCAGAAATCAACAATTTGGGCAAGGAAACATACCAACTATTCCCGATTACATTACTCCAACTGGTGCCAAAGCAGGTGATCCGGGAACTGACCCAACAACATATAATATAAGCTCCAATCAAATTACAAAAGCCAACAAATCGGGTACAGATTGGTTTCATGAAATTTTTAAACCTGCCATAATGCAAAGTCATACTATTTCTGCAAGTGGTGGAAATGATAAATCTACTTATTTGTTTTCTATTGGCTATTTAAACCAACAAGGTACTTTAATTAATACTTATTTAAAAAGATATACTGCAAGAATGAATACTACTTTTAATATAAAAGACCATATTAGAGTAGGCGAAAATGCACTTGTTGTTTTTAAAGATAATCCACAAATTACCAATCAAAATGAGGGTAATGCTATTTCATTTAGCTACAGAGAACCTCCCATTATTCCGGTATACGATATTATGGGCAATTATGCAGGTACAAAATCAGCTTTCTTAAGTAATTCACAAAATCCGGTAGCTAATCAAAAAAGAACTGCCAATAATAAAGGAAGTGATTGGCAAGTAAATGGCAATGTATTTGCAGAAATTGACTTTCTAAAACATTTTACAGCAAGAACTAGTTTTGGTGGAACTTTTGATAATTATTACTATTACTATTTTACTTATACTCCATACGAAAATGCAGAAGGTAATACTAACCCCAATTCTTTTACAGAAGGGGCTGGTTATAATAGTCTATGGGCATGGACTAATACCTTAAACTACTCTAACACATTTGGTAAGCACTCTATTAAAGTATTGGTAGGTTCTGAAGCAAAAAATATATATCAACGATCTTTTAGTGCAGGAAGAAGTAATTATTATAGCATCGATCCTAGTTTCTGGGTTTTAAATACAGGTAATCCTGGTACACAAAGTAATGTCGGAAATCCTCCTTATCAATTGTCTATATCTTCTCTTTTCGGAAGATTAGATTATAGTTATGATGATAAATATTTATTGGCTGCCACAATTCGCCGTGATGGTGCTTCTGTATTTTCTCCGGGCCATCAATATGGTAATTTTCCATCTTTAACAGCAGGATGGAGAATTTCGAATGAAAATTTCATGAAAAATATTTCATGGATTAATCAATTAAAATTAAGAACCGGATGGGGTAAATTAGGGGCATTAAGTAATATTAATCCTACTAACCCTTACACTTTATTCTCTTCCGGTGCGGGATTATCTTATTATCCCATTACCGGAAGTTATAATAGTGCCACCCAAGGCTTTTTCAATTCACAATTGGGTAATACCAATACCACATGGGAATCTGATATTATTACCAACGTAGGTATGGATGCTACCATTCTTAATAATAAATTAGACATCTCAATTGAATGGTATAAAAAAACTATTAGCGGTTTATTATTTAGAAATGTGTCAGCAATAGGAAATTATAATGGAGGTGCTACTCAACCATTTGTAAACTTGGGAGATATCCAAAATACAGGCATAGACCTCTCTTTAACCTACCATGGAAATATTAATAAAGATTTTAAATTCGATGTAACCGGTACATTAACCACCTACAAAAACCTAGTAACGAGTTTGCCTTCGGGTTATAAATATATAGATGAATATAGTTCAGGTTCTACCCGTATCGGTGCTTTCTCCCGTTTACAACCCGGACAAGCAGTTGGTGCTTTCTACGGCTACAAAGTAGTAGGTTTATTTAGAGATGCATCCGATGTTGCAAAATCTGCAACACAAAGTGGTGCCGCACCAGGCCGCTTTAAATATGCCGATATGAATGGTGATGGAAAGATTAGTGATGCAGACAGAACATTTATTGGAAATCCTAATCCAAAATTCACTTATGGATTAAACTTAGCAGCAAGTTATAAAAACTTCGATTTCTCTATGTTCTTATACGGTTCTGCAGGAAACGATGTGGTAAACTTTGTTAAGTACTGGACAGACTTTCCACAAGTATTTGCAGGAAATGTAAGTAAAAATGCAGTTTATAATTCATGGACACCTAACAACACAAGTGCTACAGTGCCTATTCTTGAAAAATCGGCAAACTTTAGCAATTCTACTGTATTCAACTCTTATTACCTTGAAAAAGGCTCTTATTTAAGAGCTAAATCGATAATTATTGGTTATACATTTCCAAGCGATCAATTAAAAAAAGCCGGCATCGAAAAATTAAGAGTATATGTTCAAGCTGCTAACTTATTTACTATTACCAAATACACTGGTTTAGATCCTGAACTACAAGGCTCTGATTTAAACAACAACACTAATTTTGGTATTGATTTTGGTAACTATCCTGCAAATCAAAAAAGTTTCAATATTGGTGTGAATGTAGGATTCTAATATTGTTAATTTAAAAAAGAAATAAACTATTATATATGAAGAAAATACATTCAAAAAAAATAATTATACCGGCATTAATAGCAGTTATTGCTATATTTTATGCCTGTAAACAAAGCTTCCTCGATAAATCGCCAATAGGAACTTTAAACCAAAATATCCTTGCTAACGAAAATGGAGTTCAAGGATTATTAATTGGTGCTTACGCCCTATTAGATGGAGAAGGAGGCAACGTAAATAGCGGATGGGGTTCATCTGCTGATAATTGGACTTATGGCAGTGTTGCGGCAGATGATGCCTATAAAGGGTCAACTCCATCTGACCAAGGTGATATTTTAGGATTAGAAACATGGACAGCTAATTCTGCAAACGGGTATGTTGCTCAAAAATGGGCCACTGGCTATGAAGGTGCTCAAAGAGCTAACGATGTATTGAGAATGCTTAAAATTGCCACCAATGTTTCTGCAGCTAACGCTACCGAATATGCAGCAGAAGCTCGTTTTTTAAGAGCACATTACCATTTTGAATTGAAAAAAGTATTTGGTAATGTACCTTTTATAGATGAAACTGTGAATAATACTACCGACCCATCAACACTTGCTAATGTAGATGCTTCAGGAGCTTATGTTAATATATGGCCAAAAATTGAAGCCGACTTTGCTTATGCAGCAGCGAATTTACCCGAAATTCAATCGCAAGTTGGTAGAGCCAATAAATGGGCAGCTACCGCTTTTTTAGCTAAAGTATATATGTTTGAAGGAAAATATAGCTCAGCAAAACCTTTATTCGATCAATTAATAGCCAGTGGAAAAACATCGAGTGGTAAAAAGTATACTCTTATTCCTTACGCACAAAACTTTAATCCTGCCACCAATCACGATAACGCAGAAATGGTATTTGCAGTGCAAATGTCTGTAAACGATGGTTCCGGTTCTGCCAATGCAAGTGGATTAGGAACGGCTAATGGTAATTGGGGTGATAATCTTAATTTCCCTTATAATGGCGGCCCTGGTGCCTGCTGTGGATTTTTTAATCCATCACAAAGCTTAGCCAACTCATTTAAAACAGATGCTACAGGTTTACCGGTTAGTAATTATAACAGTGGTAATAATGTTAGTGATTTAAGTACATCTCAATACAATGGTAATTTAGATCCAAGAATTGATTGGACAATGGGTCGCCCTGGTATTCCATACTACGATTGGGGTCCTCATCCTGGCAGCGCATGGATTCGCGATCCAGCCAATGATGGTTATTTTAGTCCCAAGAAAAATACCTATGCACAAAGTCAAAAAGGCACTTATTCAAGTACCGAAAATTATTGGGCAAATACAGAATTAACTGCCAATAATTATAATGTAATGCGTTATGCCGATTTATTATTATTAGCTGCAGAAGCAGAGGTTCAAGTAGGTTCTCTGGCTCAAGCACAATCCTATGTAAATATGGTACGCAACAGAGCTGGTGATCCAACAGGATGGGTGTATGCCGGTGGTGCTACTTACGATGCTACTAAATCGCAATATTCACCACAAACTACACCTGCAGATAATTATATGGTTGCTCCATACCCTCCGGGTTATTTTACTGATAAGAATACAGCCTTGGCCGCTATTCAAAGAGAAAGATATATGGAATTAGGTATGGAAGGTCATCGCTTTTTTGATTTAGTTCGTTGGGGAATTGCAGATGTAGTTCTAAACAATTATATCGCTACCGATCGTATTGCAAAAACATCGTTAGTAAGTGTAGGTGCTAATTTTGTAAAAGGAAAATCAGAATTATTCCCCATACCTCAAGCACAAATAGATATTTTGAATGCAAAAGGAAAAACCATTTTAAAGCAAAATCCGGGGTACTAATTTTTTTATTTTTTAAACAATCATACATCCAGTGTTAACTTAAAGAGGTGGAGTTTTCACTCTGCCTCTTTTCTTTACTAAATGATAGATTATATCAATTCGCATTATAGAATTATATTGCAATATGAAAATTATGTATTACACTTCCAACGTAAAAAATCTATTCTTCTATATTCTTATTGCTTGTATTACCTTATCGTGCAAACAAAAAACATTATTTCAACAAATTCCTTCATCGCAATCGGGTATTCACTTTAATAATACCATTACCGATAACGATTCGATGAATATTATAGATGTTACCAATATTTATAACGGAGGTGGTGTTGCTATTGGAGATTTTAATAATGATGGTTTACAAGATATTTATTTTACAGGAAATCTTGTAGCCAACAAGTTGTACTTAAATAAAGGAAATTTTAAATTTGATGATATTACCCAAACCGCCGGTGTTGATGGGCAAGGAAGATGGTGCCGCGGTGTTGCTGTAGTGGATATTAATAATGATGGATGGATGGATATGTATGTTTGTTGCACCTTAAAAGAAAATCCATCTGAAAGAAAAAATCTATTATACATCAACCAAGGGGTTGATAAAAACAATATTCCACATTTTAAAGAAATGGCTGCAGAATACGGATTAAACGATTCTGTATATTCTACCATGGCAGCTTTTTTTGATTACGACAATGATGGCGATTTAGATATGTATTTAGTAGTAAATGAAATTAATAAACATCGTTACCCCGACGATTTTCATCCTGTTTTAACTAATGGCGAAAACCCTAGCACAGGCAAATTATATAGAAATGATTGGAATGAAAAATTAGGACATCCAGTATTTAAAGATGTTTCTAAAAAAGCCGGAATTATGACCGAAGGGTATGGTCATTCGGTAAATATTGTTGATATTAATAATGATGGATGGAAAGATATTTATGTTACCAACGATTTTGTTACCAACGATCTTTTATGGATTAACAACCACGATGGCACTTTTACCAATCAATTATCTACCTATTTTAAACATACATCGGCTAATGCAATGGGTATTGATATTGAAGATATTAATAATGACGGACTAAAAGATGTGGTGGTACTAGATATGAATCCTGAAGATAATTACCGAAAAAAAATGAACCTCAATATTAATAAATATCAAAACTATTTAAACAACGATGCATACAATTACAACTATCAATATGTTAGAAATACCTTACAAATTAATCAAGGAAATAGACTTACACAAAACGATTCAGTAGGTGCTCCTATTTTTAGCGAAATTGGTTTTTATGCCGGCATATCTGAAACAGATTGGAGTTGGACACCAATGGTTACAGATTTTGACAATGATGGCTATAGAGATATTATTATCACTAATGGTTTTGCCAAAGATGTAAACGATCATGATTTTATGGCCTATCGAAAAAAGGCTTATATCATAGCATCAAAAAGAAGCATTTTAGATCAAATACCACAAGTAAAATTGCATAACTACGGTTATAAAAACAATAAAGATTTAACCTTTAGCAATGTTACAAATCAATGGGGACTTACCTTACCTACTTTTTCTAATGGTGCAGCGTATGCCGATTTGGATAATGATGGAGATTTAGACCTTATTATCAATAATATCAACGATGAAGCACTCATTTATAAAAATAATGAACGAGAAATAAACAAAGATAGCAGTCACTATTTACAATTACAATTTCATGGCGATAAACTAAATGTTAACGGAATTGGTGCAATGGCGGAATTGTATTACGATCATGGAAAAACACAAGTTTGGGAAAATACACCATTCCGTGGTTACCTTACCAGCATCGATAATCGTGCTCATTTTGGGTTAGGAAAAATTAATACTATCGATTCTATTAAAATAAAGTGGCCTAATGGGAAAATGCAAATATTGCATAATATAAAAACAGACCAATTACTTACTGTAAATGTTACGAATGCTACCATTAACTATTCTTTTCTACAACCAAAAATTGCCAACAATGCCTTATTTAAAGAAGTAACCGATTCATCACATGTACATTTTACCCATAACCAAAAAGATTTTATAGATTTTAATATTCAAAAATTATTACCGCATAAATTATCGCAATATGGGCCGGCAATGGCTGTTGGAGATATTGATGGCAATGGTTTAGATGATATTATTATTGGAGGAGCATTTAAAAAAAGTGCACAACTTTTCTTTCAGGAAAAAAACAAAGGATTTATTCATAAAAGTTTTATACCCGATTCCTCACTTCTTGATCAAAAATATGCCGAAGATATGGGCATACTTTTATTTGATGCAGATGGCGATGGAGATTTAGATATGTATATTGCAAGTGGTGGTTATGCCAACGAACCTAATTCAATACCCTATCAAGATAGGTTTTATAGAAACGATGGTAAAGGAAATTTTACATTAGATACTTTAGCAATTCCTACAAATTATACCAGCAAATTTAGCGTACGTGCAATTGATTATGATAAAGATGGCGACCTCGATTTATTTGTTTCGGGAAGAGTTGAACCTTGGAATTATCCCAAACCCGTTTCAAGTTTTATTTTAAGAAATGATACCAAAAATGGAAATATTAAATTTACCGATGTAACCAATGAAGTAGCACCTACATTAAAAAATATAGGACTGGTTTCGGATGCATTATTTTCAGATTTTGATAATGATGGCTGGGTTGATTTAATACTTACCGGCGAGTGGATGCCAATAACATTTTTAAAAAATGAACATGGAATATTTAAAGATGTTACCAATAAAACAACCATTAATAACCAAGTTGGCTGGTGGAATAGTATTGCTGCAGGAGATTTTGATAATGATGGCGATATAGATTATGTTGTTGGAAACCTTGGCTTAAATTCATTTTATAAAGCAAGCGAAAAATATCCTGTTTCGGTGTACGCAAAAGATTTTGATCATGATGGCGTGTATGATGTTTTCCCATCGCTTTATTTATACCCTACTGCCGAAAGTTCAACCAAAAAAGAATTCCCTGCACAAGTTAGAGATGATATAATTAAACAAATGATTAGCATGCGAAGAAAGTTTCAAACACATCAATCATTTGCAACTGCTACAATGGATAAAGTATTATCGAAAGAGCAATTAAAAGATGCTTTAATACTACATGCCAATAACTTTCAATCGGTTTATTTGAGAAACGATGGTAATGGTAAATTCACCATGATTCCCTTACCAAAAGAAGCTCAAATTTCTTTGCTAAATGCAATGTGTGTAGATGATTTTGATGGCGATGGAAATTTAGATATTGTAATTAACGGAAACGATTATGGTACAGAAGTTAATGTTGGAAGATACGATGCACTTAATGGACTTTTACTAAAAGGAAATGGAAAAGGAAATTTTACAGCACAAAGCATTCAACAAAGTGGTATATTTATTCCTGGCGATGGAAAATCTTTAGTGAAACTTCGTAATAGCAATAATCAATATTTAATTGCAGCAGCAGAAAATAGAGGTCCGTTAAGAATATTCCAATCAAATCAACCTTCTAAAACTATTGCTTTACAGCCAACCGATGAATATGCAATTATTCATTTTACAAATGGCACCGAGCAAAAACAAGAATGTTACTATGGTAATTCATTCTTATCACAATCGGCAAGATTTATAAATGTAACCAACAATATTTCGTATATAACCATTTACAATTCAAAAAAACAAGCCAGAAAAATAATTGTGAAATGAAAAAAAGTGATACCCTACTATTTTTACTCATTCTAATTTTTGTTTCGTGTAAAAACAAAAATACCAATCCATATCAAAATAATTTGGGTATTCAACCGGCTCAATTAGCACAAGCAGATATAGAACATTACACAAGTATTTTATGGAAAGATTCAATTCAAAATTTTGGTGAAATAAAAGTTGGCGATACCCTACAACTTCATTTTACCTTTAAAAATACAGGAGCATATCCTTTATTTCTAACAGGAGTAAAACCAAACTGCGGATGTACTGTAACAGATTATCCAAGAACTGTTATTCAGCCGGGCGAAGAAGGAATATTAACTGCAAAATTTGGCACAACGAACGAAAAAGGAATTATAAAAAAAACAATCAGAGTTTCATCCAATACAACAAACAACATTTATCACGTTCTTCAATTTTATGGTGAAACAAAAAAATAACTCACATGAAACACATTCGCACAAATCAATTTTTGTTAACAATTTTATTGGTTAGCAGCAGTATCTTTTTTAGCTGTGGAAAAGCTAAAAAAAGTGTTACTATCAACGATGCTGAAGTATTACATCAAAACACAGATCAGATAACACAAGTAATTATTTACGATATTTTTTCGCCACCGGTTGCAAGCAGAATTTATGCTTATACCTCATTAGCAGCGTATGAAGCAATAAGGTTTGCAAAAGCCAATGCACCTTCCATTGCATCTAAATTAAATGGATTTAAACAGATGCCCGAACCCGATAAAGCTAAAGCATATAACTATACATTAGCTGCTTCAAAAGCATTTTTCACTGTTGCACATAAACTTGTTTTTGCAGTTGATTCTTTGAAACCTTATGAAGATTCGCTATACAATGTATTCAAAGAATCAATGGATGATTCTACTTTCCAACGTTCGGTTAGTTTTGGAGAATCGGTAGGTAATGCTATTTTACTTAGAGCAGATAGCGATAATTATGCTATAACCCGTAGTATGCCAAAATATTTAGGCAGCCACGAACCAGGCAAATGGCGTCCAACACCACCGGATTATATGGATGGTGTTGAACCATATTGGAATAAAATAAAACCATTTGTATTAGACTCTGCCAATCAATACAGGCCTGGTCCACCTCCCGTATTTAGCAAGGATACAACAAGTGAATTTTACAAAAACGTGAAAGAATTGTATACTATAAATAAAACCATTACAAAAGAACAAACCAATATTGCAAAATTTTGGGACGATAATGCTTTTATTGTTGAACATAATGGTCATTTAACTTATGCAACTAAAAAAATTACTCCCGGTGGGCATTGGATAGGCATTACAACAATAGCCTGCAGAAAAAGTAAAGCCGATGCTGTAAAAAGTGCAGAAGCTTATGCACTTACCTCAATGGGTTTATTAGATGCTTTTATTGCTTGTTGGGATAGTAAATATGTATACAATTACATTAGACCGGTAACTTTTATTAATGATGAAATAGAAAAGAATTGGGATCCAATTTTGCAAACACCAGCTCATCCGGAATATTCTTGTGGGCATTGCACCATTTCTAGTGCTGCTTCTATTATTTTAACTTATCTCTTTGGCGACAATTTTAGTTTTCACGATAATAGTGATGAAGCGTATAATGGAATGGCAAGAGATTTTACTTCTTTTATTCAAGCATCTGAAGAAACAGGCATTAGCCGCTTATATGGTGGAATTCATTTCCATAATAGCATTAATGTTGGTAAAGTATTAGGAAAAAAAGTTGGCTATAAAGTATTAGATCGCCTTCAACTAAAATAAAAAAGTCAATGAAAAAGCATCTAAAAAAATATTTATTGGTGTGCTTTATTCTATTTTTCTATTATTCAAATGCACAAGTAACGGATAGCACTTATGCCGAGAAGTTAGGTTTTCCGAAAGATGCAAAAGTAGTAATACTGCATGTAGATGATGTAGGCATGTCGTTCGACTCAAACGAAGGTGCTATTAATGCCCTTACCAAAGGTGTGGCTACTTCTTGCAGCATTATGATGCCATGCCCATGGGTTCCTGGTTTTGTACATTTTATGCAACAACATCCAAATATTGATGCAGGTTTGCATTTAACACTAAATTCTGAATGGAAAGATTATAGATGGGGACCACTATCCGGCAAAATTACTACTCCCGGATTAGTAGATAATGAAGGAGCTATGTGGTCATCTGTTGAAGCTACTGTAGCTCATGCCACTCCCGATGAGATAGATAAAGAAATTCATGCACAATTACAACGTGCAAAAGAAATGGGGTTCACTCCTACTCATTTAGATACTCATATGGGTACATTGCTTGCTACAAAAGCATTTGCTGAAAGATATATCAAATTGGGTATTGAAAATCATATTCCGGTAATGCTTCCTGCAGGACATGCAACGCTTATAAAACAACAAATGAATGCAACAGATGCCATGGTACAACAATACAGAATGGCAGGTAAAATTTTATGGAATGCCGGTTTACCTGTATTGGATGATTTACATAATGCTACTTATGGTTGGATTATTCCCGATTCAATTAAAGGAAATGATAAAAAGCTTCAAGCATATCGCACAAAAAAATATATCGAAGCTATTGCCTCTTTAAAGCCAGGTTTAACTATGATAATTATGCATTGCACTAACACTTCTGAAATATTTAAACATATTTCCGATTCGGGCTTTACCCGAAGATCCGATATGTTAGCAATGATGGATCCTGCATTTAAAAAAGCTTTACAGAAGCAAGGAATTATATTAACTACCTGGCGAGAAATAAAAGAAAGAAGAGATCGAATAAAATAATTAATTATTTAAAATTAAGGCACACTAACAATTCAGTGTGTCTTAATTTTTTTATGAAAACCAAGTAATCCTTTCTTAAGATTTTTTCTTAGGCAATCGGCTTTTTAATTCTGCAATTGGCATAAGAATATTTCTCCCAATTTTTTTATTTCCCCTGTAAGTTACAACTCGCAAATAAGAAGCATCTTTTGGAACAACCAATGGCTCGGTATATTTTGGATAAAACCTATCGGGATAAGAATTATCGAAGCTGTAATAAATATCTATATCATCTACTTCTTTAGAAAGTTGCACTTTTAGTTCTCCCCTCTCGCTTTCAGATACATCAAAAGCCGGATCAAAAATACTTGGAGCATACTTTATTTCGGCTTCATCAAAGCGAGCGAAATGTGTTTCAACTCTTTTTTCAAAATTTTTCCAATTGCGAGCAGATTTAGGACTCCAAACAGCTTCTGCAATTGCAAAAGCACGTGGCCATACCATATATTGCAAATGCCGATTATTATACACTTGCTCTGTCCACAAATTAGCTTGTCCGCCAATAATTAATTTTTCATTCACACTATCCGGTACCGGTTCAAATTGATACGCTTTACTTAAACGTAAAATGGCATACACAGGAGGTTCAATTATTTTATCTCCTTGCATATAATCCAAATAAGTATATGTTGTAGGACTCATTATAACTTCATGCCCCATTTTAGCAGCTTCAATTCCACCTTTCATTCCACGCCAACTCATTACAATAGCATTAGGAGCCAATCCACCTTCTAAAACTTCATCCCATCCAATAAATTTTTTTCCTTTCGATTCAACAATTTTTTCAACTCTTTTTTCAAAATAACTCTGCACTTCTTCCATATTTTTTAGTCCTTCTTTTTGCATTAACTGCTTAATAGAAGCACTTTCGGCCCAGAAATTTTTGGCACATTCATCTCCTCCAACATGTATATATTCAAAAGGAAATAACTGTGCTAATTCTGTAAATACTTTATCTAAAAAATCATACACTTTTTCATTGGCCGGACATAATGTATTATCAACTTTAGCAGTAAATCCATGATTCGTCCAATTCATAATACTCTCTCCGGATCGTACTTTATAATTTTCTGCACCGGCTGTACAAGATAATTCAGGATAAGAAACAATGGCAGCCAAACTATGCCCGGGAACATCTACTTCGGGAAGAATATTTACAAATCTGTCTTTGGCATATTTCACTAATTCTTTAATATCATTTTGTGTATAAAATCCGCCATAATTTCTTGGTTCATCGGCAGTAGGAACAGAGAAATTTCCAAAAGTGCCCACTTTTTTAACATTCCATGCACCAACTTCAGTTAATTTAGGAAGGCTTTTTATTTCAATACGCCAACCTTCATCATCGGTTAAGTGTAAATGAAGCAAATTGTATTTATACTTAACCATATTATCAATAAAATTTTTTACTTCCTCTTTAGTAAAAAAGTGGCGAGATACATCGAACATTAATCCACGCCAAGCAAACCGAGGATAATCTTTTATTGTTACACAAGGTATTTTCCAATCAACATTTTTCACAAAGGTTTTACTTTCAATTTCTTTAGGCAATAGTTGCCATAATGTTTGTTCGGCATAAAATAATCCTGCAGGCTTATTGGCATTTATTTGTATAGCAAGCCGAGAAACTGTTAAACTATATCCTTCATTGCCCAATGTTTTATCATATACTTTATTTAAAGAAAAATGAATTACAGCTTTAGATGTTGTGATTATTTTTCTATCGGCAATGGCAAAATGTTTTGAAATATCTTTTACTAAAAAGTCCGATTCGGCAATATTCGGAACTGAAACAGTAATTTGCTGAGGCAACTTAAAATAACCTTCTGTTAGATGTAGCTCAACAGGTTGAGGAATAATAGCTATTCTATTTTCATTTGCAATTTGTGCCATTGTTGTATTGGCAATAATAAAAAATGAAATAATAAAAACTAATTTTTTCATGTGGCAATTGTTTAATGGTAACAATATGAAAAATAAGAAAAAATACGCGATATTTTTTTATTTTGATAATCATCAAATAATTATTAATAAAAAAATCTTCTTCTTCTATTTTACTAATAAAGGCAATGCAATTTTTACCTTTAGTGCTTATTGCATTATTCAAACAAATGTTTATGAGAAAACAACTCAGTTTATTCATTAATTTATTATTATTTACTACTGTTTTATATGCACAATCATCTGATATAAAAATGAAAAAATTTGTAGATGATTTGATGAATAAAATGACATTAGAAGAAAAAATTGGGCAATTAAATTTAGTAACTCCCGGATGGGGAATACCTACCGGATCTGTAGTTAGTAAAGGAGTAGAAGAAAATTTACGCAAAGGAAATGTAGGTGGCATGTTTGGAGTTATTGGAATAGAAAAAATTAAACAAGCCCAACAATTGGCTGTTAAAGAAAGCCGATTACATATTCCATTATTTTTTGGTTCAGATATTATGCATGGGTATAAAACAACTTTTCCAATTCCGTTGGCTTTATCGTGTAGTTGGGATATGAGTATGATTGAACATAGTGCACGTATTGCAGCAATTGAAGCAACTGCCGATGGACTTAATTGGGCATTTTCGCCCATGGTTGATAT
>DAHXOT010000037.1 GCA_027364735.1 Hydrotalea sp.
CCTAAACGCCTTGCAGTTGCAATAGCTTGTAATCCGGCTACTCCGGCTCCTAATATTAACATCTTTGCCGGTGGAATACTTCCCGCAGCAGTCATAAACATGGGAAAATATCTTGGAAAGATTGTTGCTGCTACTAACACTGCCCGATAACCGGCAATATTAGCTTGGCTACTTAATACATCCATACTCTGAGCACGTGTACTTCTCGGTATAGAATCTAAACTAAAGGTTGTAACCGATTTGGCAGCCCATTCGTTTATTGCTAAGTAATTAAACAAAGGCTGATATACACCTACTATCACCGCATTGGGTTTAAGTTGCTCAACATCGCTGGTTGATAGTATATGAATTGAAAAGATGATATCGCATTGCTGAAGTATCGCTTCTCGGGTAGTTACTGTTACCAATTTGGATTGATACACCGCATTTGATGCATAGGCTTTTGCACCTGCATCATGCTCTATCCAAACTTCGATATTTTTTTTTATCAGTACTTCGGCTTGTTCTGGCAATAAAGAAACCCTGTTTTCTCCATTCGGTTCTTTCAAAATTCCGGCAATCATGAATATAAATTAATGGGCGGTGAATATAGAATATTTATTAGTTCTACCAAGTGATTTATATCAAATGACCTATTTTTTTTAGAATCGAATGGTAAAATGTTGTTTTTGTAAAAATTCTTTCTTTAATAATACAATGCCCATAAAAAACAAATCTATACTAAGTGTTACTGCTGCATGTTGCTGAATATAATGCCATGCATTTTCCATTTCTTGACTCCAATGTATATCATCAAAAACAAGAATGGTATTGTTATTCGATTTAAGAAGTATTTGCTCGAAGTATTGAATGGTTGGCTCGTAACGATGATTACCATCAATAAATGCAAAATCTATGGTAGCTATATTTTGTATTACCCCGGGTAACACTTCATCAAAATTTCCTCTAACTAACCGAATATTGGATAGCTGCAGTATTTTAAAATTTCTTAAAGCAACATCGGCAATAGAGTTAGCTCCTTCAATAGTAATAACGTTATTTGTTAGTTCGGCCGAGGCTAAATAGGCGGTAGTAATACCTAACGAAGTACCTATTTCTAAAATACTTGTAGGTTGATAATATAAAACTATCCTAAATAATAACTGTGCAAACTTTTTCGATCGTAAAGATGTAGCGGCAATAGAAGCTATTGATCTTTGCTTGGTTTTAATTACTGTTGAGCCGGCTCCTAAATCTTCCACTTCAATTAAAGTGTTATCATTTAGTACATATTTTCGTATCTGCTCTATTTGTTGATACACATAAAACTCTCTATCATCAGTCAACACATTCTCTATAAAATCGTACACAAAAGGCGAATGTATGCCATGCCCCGAACCATTGGAAGCAGTAATTAAATACTTTGCATATTTATACAATAAATGGAACCGTGAATACATGTTATTAAAGGTAAAGAACTATTATTGTTTTCGCCATATTTGAAAACTGTAGGGATATACATGTTTAGCATCGGCCGAAAATTCTTTAGTTGAAACCAATTGCCATACATGTGCATTTATTTCAGGAAAAAAAGTATCGGCTTCCACATTGGCATGTACGCGTGTTAAATAAATTTTATCGGCAATAGCCAATGCCTGCTCATAAATTTCTCCGCCGCCTACAATAAAAATTTCATTAAAATGCTGGGCTTTTGCATACTGAATGGCATCTAATAAAGAATGAACAGTTATTGCTTTTGAGGCAGTCCAATGATGCTGTCGTGTAATAATAATATTTACTCGCCCCGGCAATACTTTTCCGTTTAACGATTCAAAAGTTTTTCTACCCATAATTACCGGCATTGCCCAAGTAGTATTTTTAAAATTTTTTAGATCGTTGGGTAAATGCCAAAGTAATTGGTTATTTTTTCCGATGGCATTATTAGACGATGCTGCAACAATTAATGAAATAATCATACCGCTTAATAATTAAAATTTAAAATTAGGTACTGCAACTGTTATACATGATTAATTGTTTAATTAAAGTGTACATCATTCAATTATTAAACGGCTACCTGTGCTTTAATATGCGGATGAGATTGATAGTTTTCTAAGATAAAATCTTCGTAATTAAATTCAAATATATTTTTTACAGCCGCATTAATAGTTAGTTTGGGCAAAGCAAATGGTTTGCGTGTTAATTGAAGTTGTGCTTGCTCTATATGATTGCTGTATAAATGAACATCGCCAAAGGTATGCACAAAATCGCCATATTCTAAATTGCAAACCTGTGCTATCATCATGGTAAGTAATGCATAAGAAGCTATATTAAACGGAACGCCCAAAAACACATCGGCACTACGCTGATACAATTGGCAACTTAGTTTTCCATTGGCTACATAAAATTGAAATAAAGTATGGCAAGGCATTAAGGCCATTTTAGGCAAATCGGCAACATTCCATGCGCTTACAATTAATCGTCTGCTATCGGGGTTGGTTTTAATTTGTGTAATAAGTTCTGTAATCTGATCTACCACTTCGCCATTTGCTCCTTCCCAACTTCTCCATTGCTTTCCATAAACCGGCCCTAATTCTCCTTTTTCATTTGCCCATTCATCCCATATTCTTACGCCATTATCATTTAAATATTTGATGTTGGTATCGCCTTTTAAAAACCAAAGTAATTCGTGTATAATACTTTTTACATGCAATTTTTTGGTTGTTACTAACGGAAAACCTTCTTGCAAATTAAACCGCATTTGATAGCCAAAACAACTAATTGTACCTGTACCGGTACGATCTGCTTTTTTTACTCCGGTAGTTAATATATGATGTAATAAATTTTGATACTGCTGCATAATGCTGCAATGTAATTAACCTATTTGTTATTTTATTGCATGCACTGCAAAATGGGGATTACCTGTGATTTATTTTTTAAACTCAACAGGTAGGTTAAACTGCTACATATAATAGTCTATAAATGCTACATATAATAGTCTATAAATGCTACATATTGTTTCTTTCTAATGTTATAATTTAGATTTGTAATAAATTTATAATAATACCCTTTCCCCCAAAACAGGTTTATTTATTATAACCTAATTTGTATTTATGAATTTCTTTGGTAAAAAACAAACAGTTACTTATCTAATAATTTTAATTATTGGGGTTATTATTGCAAGCGTAATTTTTATATCGCTCAGTAGCATAAATGTTATTGAAAATACCAACAACATTATTTCAAAAAATAACACTACGCTTAATGACGAGCAAAAACTAATTTCTCAATCTATTCATTTCGAAACCGACCTTAAAGGCTATTTATTAACCAATAACGAAGATTTTTTTAAGTATTCTACCGAAAGTAATAACAACTTTATTGCAACCATAACTGCATTAAAAAAACAAAATACCAATAGCCCAAAAACATTAGCACTATTAGACTCGCTTAAACAACTTATTACCAACAGAACCGCAGAGAATGAAAAAATTATTGCAGCAGTTAAAACAAAAAAAATTACACCACAACAAATTGCGCAGCACCTGCAAAATGGTATCATTTTCTTAACTACATTAAAATCAATTGGCAGCAATTTAGCATCAACGCAAAAAAACGAATTACTTACTGCACAACTTGTAAATTCCAACGACATTTATTCCCTTAAACTTACTTCTTATAGCACAGTTATTATAGTAGTAATTTTAATTTTGCTAATTATTGTTAACCTGCAAAGGGAAATTAATAATCAAAAAAAGTTAAATGCAGAATTAACTTACATGGGCGTAATTGCCAACGAAAGTAATGATGCTTTAGTTGTATATGATTTAGACTATAAAATTATAGTGTGGAATAAAGGTGCCGAAAGAATTACAGGATACAGTGCTGCAGAAATGATAGGCAACTCTTTACTTAATTTTAAAATTTTACTTTTTACCCCTGAACAAAATAAAGAAAACAGAAAGCGAACACTTGAAACCGGCAGCTTTATTGGCGAAGTACCTTTTATTACCAAAAATAATCAGCAAGGTTTGGCATTAGCCTCTACTTCGGTTATAAAAAATAACGAAAATAAAGTAACCCAATTTGTGGTTATTGCTAAAGATATTACCGACCAAAAGAAAGTTGATGAAAAATTAAAACTATTAGCCAATGCTATTGACCAGTCGAACGAAGCAATTATTTTATTAGATGAACAAAGAAATATTGTAGATTGGAATAAAGGTGCCGAAAAAATATATGGCTATACCAAAGCAGAAGCCATTGGCCAAAATTCTTGGGAATTACTATCGAAAAATGGCAAAATAGTATTTACCAAAGAAAAAGAAATTGAGTATAAAAATATTGGCTATTTTGAACACGATAATATACATCAAAAGAAAGATGGTTCTCCTATTAATGTGCATGTTTCTATCACCTACATTACTAATAGCAACTCAAAAGAAAAATTCATTGCTATTATAAGCGATATTACCGAAAAGAAAAAAAATGAAACAGATCTTCAACATTTTGGCAGCGCTATTGAACAAACGAATGAAGCCATTATAATGATAGCGAGAGATATGACCATTTTACGCTGGAACAAAGGTGCCGAAAAAATGTATGGTTATACCAAAGAGGAAGTAGTAGGTAAAAATTTTGATATAATTTTTTTAAGTGACGCATCGAAATTTACCGAATACGAAATTGAGCTTTACAAACAACAAGGTTTTTATAGTTTTGAAAATGTACATAAACGCAGAGATGGAAAATTAATTACCATTATTTGTAAAACAAGTTACCTCTTTAAAAAAACCGGAGAAATTGATGCATTTATTGGTGTAATTACAGATATTACCGAAAGCCGCAAAACAGAAGAAAGATTAAAACTATTATCGGCTATGCTAAACATAACCGAAGATGCTTTTTATATTACCGATAAAATAGGAACCATACTTCATTGGTATAAAAGTGCCGAAAAATTTTATGGTTATACTAAACAAGAAGCCGTTGGCAAAAATGTTCTCAGCTTATTACATATCTATAATCCTGCAATTGATATTCATCATTTCGATTACAGTCGATCTTCCTTTGTAAGAAAAGAAGAATATCAAATTAATAAAAAAGGAATTAAAATTTTTGTAGAAGTTTCTTTAAGCTACATCATTAACAAAACAGGCAAAGCTTATTTTTTAGCTATTGCTACAGATATTTCTGAAAAGAAAAAAAGTGAAGAACAAATTACTCTATTAGGAAAAATATTACAGAACTCTAACGAAGCAATTATAACAATAAATAATGGCTTGTATATTACAAGTTGGAATAAAGGTGCACAAAAATTATATGGCTATACTGCCGAAGAAGCCATTAACCAATACGAACCCATTTTTTTACCAACAGACCCACAAGCATCTATAGACATTGCCAACAAAATTAAAGATTATGCTATAGGCAGCTCGTGGTTTGGAGAATGCGAACATTATAAAAAAGATTCAACCAAATTCTTAGTTTCATTATCTATTACCATCATTCAAAATCCTTATACCAATCAAAAAGAATATTCGTGCATTATTACCGATATAACAGAACGAAAAAAAGAAGAAGAAAAAACCAAACAATTAGCCAACATATTTGCCAATGCTGCCGATTCAATTCAATTATTAGATATTGATATGAAAATTGTTGGATGGAATAAAGGTGCACAAAAAATGTATGGCTATACAGAAAGAGATGTAAAAGGGAAATTATCTCACTCGGTTGTTTGTGCCGATAAACCCATATTTACAAAAGAAGTTTTTGAAGCAAATAAACATATTGGCTATTGGAGCGGAGAAAATGTACATAAAAGAAGAAATGGAGAATATTTTCCGGTGCAGCTTTCTATTACTTTTTTAAAAGATGCGGATAGTAATTATACCGGTTTTATATGCACTGTAATTGACATTTCTGTAAGAAAAAAATTAGAGTATCAATTAAAAGATATGAATGCTGTTTTAGAGAAAGAAGTAGAAGAAAAAACAGCCGAGATTACAGAAGTTTTTGAACGAATAACCGATGGCTTTATGGCATTGGATAACAATAAACGATTAACCTATGTAAACAATAAAATTGGCGAAATTTTACATAAAGATCCAAACGAAATTACTGGTAAAACCATTGTAGAAATAATACCCAATATAGATAAATCGCTATTAAAAGCATACGAAAAAGCAGTTAAAGAACAACGCAATATTTCTATTGAAGATTATTTTACCAATTTTAATGCATGGATGTTTGTAAGCATGTACCCATCGCCCAAAGGTGTTTCTATTTTTTTACAAGATGTTTCGGCACAAAAGCAAGCACAAGAAGAGCTTACTAAAATGAACTATCGTTTAAAAAGTTTATCCTCACACATTCAAAATGCCCATGAAGAAGAAAAAGCTTATATGGCAAGAGAAATTCACGATGAATTAGGCCAATTAACCACTGCATTAAAAATTGATGTATCTTGGTTAAAAAATAAAATATCTCCTTTAAATCCTTCTCCCGAAATAGTTACACATTTAGAAGATATGGTTGGCGTATTGGGAGAAATGGTAAATACTATTAGACGAATTTCATTAGAATTAAGGCCAAGTATTTTAGATAATTTAGGATTAGCAGCCGCCATTGATTGGCATATTAAAGAGTTCGAAAAACGTACCGGAATTAGTTGCTCATTTACCAATTTAATGCCCGAAAAAGAAAGCATTACCAATGTTGTGAAAATAAATTTATTTAGAATTTGCCAAGAAAGTTTTACCAATATTATGCGGCATTCCGATGCAACAAAAGTAGTATGCGAATTGAAAAAAATAGATCATACCATTACGCTTGATATTAGCGATAACGGAAAAGGATTTGATATGAACCAAAAAACAAAATCGTTTGGCTTATTGGGTATTCAAGAAAGAGCCAGCATGATAAATGGATATACTACCATAAAAAGTGCACCGAATAAAGGAACTATTATTCATACCGAAATAAAAATATAATATTAAAAATGTTCACTTCTTAAAACCTGAATCCACTATGAAAATTTTAATTGCCGATGACCACAGTGTTGTAAGAAAAGGATTAAGATTAATTCTTGCCGAAGCCTACCCCAATGCTGTAATTCAAGAAGTAGACGATGCTGTAGATTTACTAAAAAAAGCCAGTAAAGAAACATGGACAGTAATTATTTCCGACATCTCGATGCCCGGCAGATCGGGTGTTGAAACGATTAAAGAATTAAAAGAATTAGTACCAAAAACTCCGGTACTTATTTTAAGTGTTCATGCTGCCGAAGAATATGCTGTACGTACTATTAAAGCCGGTGCTTCGGGTTATTTAACCAAAGATAGTGCCCCCGATGAATTGGTAAAAGCTGTAGAAACTGTAGTAGGAGGAAGAAGATATATTACAGCTGATATTGCCGAGCTGTTAGCCGATTCGTATAACGAAAATTTAGATAAGGATATTCATCAACATTTATCGGATAGAGAGTTTGAAGTTTTTAAATTATTATCTGCCGGAAAAAGTATTTCCGACATGGCTAATACACTTTCTCTAAGTGTAAATACTATTAGCACCTATCGTGCAAGAATATTAGAAAAAATGCACATGCACAATAATACCGAACTTATTAAATATGCTATTGAACATAAATTAGTATAGCTTTCCCCCCAGCAAAAACAATCAATTTGATTGTAGTATTTTAACTACCGGTAGTGATAACATCACTACCTTTTTTTTTTAGCAACACTACTATTTAATTACAACTTCAACTATTTGCAGCACTTTTTATTAGTTGCAACTTTACATCAGAAAATAAGAAAGGAACTGATAAATAGAATAGAAATAAGTTAGACGATTAAAGCCACGGTCCCGTTAAGAAAATCCTCTTTGAATCCAAAAAATGAAAACTATGAAAAACTTATTCTTCACTTGGCTATTCGGGGTTAAAAAAATTCCCCAGTTACAACTTGTTTATTGCATTAATAAAACAATGCCTTTAAACAAGTAAGCCTCCAAAG
>DAHXOT010000038.1 GCA_027364735.1 Hydrotalea sp.
AAAATCCTCTTTGAATCCAAAAAATGAAAACTATGAAAAACTTATTCTTCACTTGGCTATTCGGGGTTAAAAAAATTCCCCAGTTACAACTTGTTTATTGCATTAATAAAACAATGCCTTTAAACAAGTAAGCCTCCAAAGCTTAGTAAAACAGCCTGATATTTTTTAATAAATTTTTACTTAACTGATAGCCTAAAAACTATCAACAGGCCGTTTTTTTTCCATTTTTTAATCCGTATCCTTTATTCTCCAATATCCTATAAAATCCAATCCTCATCCATGAAAAAGCTGCTGATTATATTAACCACCATGTTAACAGTTGCTATTGTATCAAAAGCTCAATACAACACCACCACATTTGGAATTACATTATGTGGAGCAGAATTTGGAGAAAATAATCTTCCCGGCATCATTAACACCAATTATACTTATCCTACAAAAGATGAAATAAATTATTTTGCAAGTAAAGGATCACAAATAATTCAACTACCTATTCGCTGGGAAAGAATACAAAGAACATTGGGTGGCGATTTAGATAAACAAGAAATGTTTTACATTAACCAATTTATAGATGATTGTGCTGCTAAAGGAATTATGGTAACTATTGTAATGCAAAATTTTGGCAGGTATAAAATAAACAACAAAGAATATATTATTGGAATGCCACAAGTTACCAGAGCTAATTATAGAGATGTTTGGAATAAACTTGCCAATGCACTAAAAAACAAACAAAATATTTTTGCTTATAGTATAATGAGCGAACCAAACCACATGGGCAATTATAAATGGTTTGAATCTGCACAACAAGCAATTGATGGAATTAGAGAAGTAGATAACACACATACCATATTAGTAGATGGCGATAATTATTCCGGTCCTGAAACATGGGTTACCTTTAATGATAATTTAAAATACTTAATTGATCCAGCTAATAAATTAATGTTTAATGCACATTGTTATTTTGATGCAGACAGATCAGGAAAATATATAGATTCTTATGACAAGTCTGGTGTTGATGCTATGACCGGCGTAAACAGAATTAAACCTTTTATTAAATGGCTAAAAGAAAATAATAAAAAAGGATTTGTAGGAGAATTTGGTGTTCCGAATAATGATAAAAGATGGTTAACTGTAATGGATAATTTTTTAAGATATCTTATTGAAAACAATATAGGTGGTTGTTATTGGGCAGCAGGCCGTTGGTGGAAAGATTATCCATTGTCTATTGAACCTATTGGATTTAATGATAAACCACAAATGAATATATACGAAAAATATTTAACCGCTAATAGAGCAGTTGCTATAAATGATAAATAAATAATACAATCCATCAATCGTTCCTTTACAATATTTCATAAAATTTTAAAAAGTAACTATAGCAAGTAACATACAGAATAACACAACTTCAATGCCTATAGTTAGTTAGTATAAAACTGAAACAAATAACCAATTAGTTAGCAAAATTTTACCGTGCAAGAAGATTAGAAAATTATACATAACCCATAATACCGAACGTATAAATATGGTATTTAACATCAATTAGCACGCTTTTTCCCCATTAAAAACTATCAGTTCTATTGTAGTATTTTAACTACCAATAGTGATAACAACACTACCTTTTAATCACAACTTCAGCTATTTGTGCCATTTTTTATTAGTTGCAACTTTACATCAGAAAATAAGAAAGGAACTGATAAATAGAATAGAAATAAGTTAGACGATTAAAGCCACTGTCCCGTTAATAAAATCCTCTTTGAATCCAAAAAATGAAAACTATGAAAAACTTATTCTTCACTTGGCTATTCGGGGTTAAAAAAATTCCCCAGTTACAACTTGTTTATTGCATTAATAAAACAATGCCTTTAAACAAGTAAGCCTCCAAAG
>DAHXOT010000008.1 GCA_027364735.1 Hydrotalea sp.
GCATTCTAACCAACTGAACTACCGATCCATTTCCGTATTTTCGGTCGGCAAAGATAAGGGTATAGATTTTTTATAAACAAATCTTTCTTAAAAAAATCTTATCCTATTTTTACATTTCTAATTTTAAACAATTTATGCCGCAATACCCCAACCGACAATTTTTAGAATTTGAGCAACCTATTAAAACGTTGTTCGAAGAAATTGAAAAACTAAAGCAAACTGCTGAAAAAAGTAAAATTGATTTAAGCGATGCAATTAAAAAATTAGAAGATGCCATTATTGAAAAGCGAAAAGATATTACCGAACATCTTACGCCTTGGCAGCGTGTGCAATTAAGCCGGCATCCGGACAGGCCTTATACGTTTAAGTACATACAAAAAATATTTGACAATTTTATTGAGCTACATGGTGATAGAAATGTAAAAGATGATAAAGCCATGGTGGGAGGGTTTGCTCAATTAGATGGAGAAACAATTATGGTTATTGGTCAGCAAAAAGGTGTCAATACTAAAACAAGGCAATTACGCAATTTTGGAATGGCCAATCCGGAAGGTTATAGAAAAGCACTGCGTTTAATGCGGTTAGCTGAAAAATTTAATAAACCTGTTATCACTTTTGTAGATACTCCCGGTGCATATCCAGGGTTAGAAGCAGAAGAACGCGGACAAGGTGAGGCCATTGCTCGAAATATTTATGAAATGATTCGATTGCGTGTTCCGGTTATTATCATCATAATTGGAGAAGGTGCCAGTGGTGGTGCATTTGGCATTGGCGTAGGAGATAGAACTTTAATGATGGAAAATACATGGTACACTGTTATTTCACCAGAATCATGTTCTTCCATTTTATGGCGCAGTTGGGATAAAAAAGAAGTAGCTGCCGAGCAATTAAAACTTACTGCTAAAGATATGAAGGGCTTTGGATTAATAGATGATATTATCAACGAGCCTATTGGTGGAGCACATTGGGATTATGATGAAGCTTCTTCTATTTTAAAATCGGTTATTCTTAGAGAACTGGCGGCTGTTAAAAGCATATCTGCTGAGGAAAGAATTAATCAACGAATTAATAAATATTGCAAAATGGGTTTCTGGGAAGAATTACCTGAAGATGATATAGTGAATAATGCTGTATAAAATAGCTATAAGATAGTATCTTTATTCATCCTCTGTTAGGTTACTTATTGATACTTCATAACTTTGGGCAAAATAATCTTTTAATCATTAATCAGACAATTTAAAATGTCTCTCAAATCTCAATTGAAAGGAACAGGTGTAGCATTAGTAACACCTTTTACATCAACTCATGCAGTTGATTTTGATGCACTCAGCAGCGTAATTAATTACGTAATTGAAAACGGTGTGGAATACGTAATTACATTAGGAACCACCGGAGAAACCCCAACTTTAGACAAGCAAGAAAAGATTGATATAGTAAATTATACTTACGAAATTGTAAATGATAGAGTGCCTATTATTGTTGGTATTGGTGGTAATAATACACATGAAATTATAAACGATTTAGATAAAATTCCTTTGCATAAGGCAATTGCTGTTTTAAGTGCATCGCCATATTATAGCAAACCTTCTCAAGAAGGCATTTATCAGCATTATAAAGCCTTTGCCGAAGCTTCGCCCAAACCGGTATTATTATACAATGTTCCCGGAAGAACGGGCAGAAATATTGCTGCATCTACCACTATCAGGTTAGCTCACGAAGTAAAAAATATAATAGGTATTAAAGAGGCTCACAACGATTTGCATCAATGTATGGAAATAATTAGAGATAAACCCGATGATTTTATAGTAGTAAGTGGTGATGATGAATTGAGCCTATCTCAAATTGCATTTGGTTTCGATGGTGTAATTAGTGTAGCGGCTAATTGTTTTCCCAAACAATTTTCTACCATTGTTCGGTTAGCACTATCAGGTAATTTTGCCGAAGCAGCTAAAAAACATTTGCAATTAATTCAAGCGTATGATTATTTATTTGTTGAAAATAATCCTGCGGGAGTTAAAGCTTTTTTATATGAATTAGGATTGATACAAAATTATTTGCGATTGCCCGTAACACCTGTTAGCGAAGCATTACAACAAAAAATTAAAAAATTTATACACGAAAAATTATAATAGAATAAGTGATATTTTAAGTGTGTAATAAGTCTGCAGTTGATTTTAAATTAATAAGCGATTTGCCCAATAAAAAAATTGCATTTTTACAAGATGAGAAAAATTATTATAGCAATTGATGGCTTTTCATCTTGCGGAAAAAGCACTTTAGCCAAGCAATTGGCCAAAGTATTAGGGTATGTGTTTATAGATAGCGGGGCAATGTACCGAGCAATAACATTGTATTTTTTGCAACATACAGTTGATATACATAATGAAATTGCAGTAAATAATGAATTGAAACAAATTTCACTTTCGTTTGATTATAATGCCAATATTGGAAAGAGCGATATGTTATTGAATGGAGAAAATGTAGAGGAAAGAATTAGAAGTATGGAAGTAACCAATAAAGTGAGTGATGTATCTGCAATTAAAGCTGTACGAGAATTTGCTGTGTTACAGCAACAGTTAATGGGAGAGAAAAAAGGAATAGTAATGGATGGAAGAGATATAGGAACAACTGTTTTTCCTAATGCTGAATTAAAAGTGTTTGTTACAGCAAATATTTTGGTTCGCACACAAAGAAGGTTATTAGAGTTGCGTGAAAAAGATAAAAATATTACTGAAGATGCAGTAAGAAAAAATTTAGAAATGCGAGATACAATAGATAGTACACGCAGCATAAGTCCATTACGTAAAGCAGATGATGCTATTGAATTAGATAATAGTAATATTACCCGTGAACAACAGTTGGATATTGTTTTAAATTGGGCAAAAGAAAAAATGAAATAATATTATTTTAGTTGAAATCTTTTTTTAATAGATGCAATTTCTTTCTTAAAATTAGTTAATTCCTTTTTTTGGTGTATGATAAAGCTATTGTCTTCCAAAGAGCCAATTACTTTATTCATTTCTTCTTCCGATTCGTATACCATTAGTCTGTAAGGGTTATTATAATCTTTTTTGCGTGATGCGTAAATACTTTCTGTTATCCATTCTTTTGTTTCAATAGCTTCATTAAATAAGGAATTTAATAAAGAAGCATCTATCTTTTTGATAGAAATATTTTTTATTTCAGTTAAAGAAGCGAGTGCATGAAGTAATTTTTGTGCAGTATATTTTTCCCCTTCTTTGCTATAAAAATCATGAATATCATCCCAACATTTTATTTTCCCTTTATGCACGTTTGTTCTTAATACATTAATGGTAGTTGTGGTAATTAATTGGCCACCTACATTTTCCCATTCTTCTCTTTTTAACTTAACCGGAATAGCCGATTGCAAAACAGAAATATCTGTTATTTTATTGGCTGTAATAAATTGTAATAACTGAGTAATACCATAATAAGCAATTAGTTTTTTATAAATACTATATGCATTATTTACTTTTATTAATATTGTTTTACGTTTTGCATTTTCAAAATTTTCGGCAATAATTTCTAACTCATTAACAACGGTATTTTGGTTGTTTAATAGTTCCTTTCCTTTGGCAATATGTTGATCCTTAGTAAAAGTTTTTTCTGTTTCGAATTTTTTGTGATAAGCTTTACCTGTAAACAATTCCATTAGTTGTAAAGCATCAAACATTTCGTTGATACTGTCGGGTGCAAATACATCATATTCTATATTCTGAATTCTTTCTATTCTTTTATCTCTATCAATATATTTCCAACTATTTCTGGCTAATGCATACATGTTATACATAAACCAGTAACCGGGCATTACCAATAATTGATCTTTTGAAAGGTCGATACTAACCAGTGAAAATGGTATAGGAATATTTAGTTCAAACGGATAATCGCCTTTGGCAATAATGGTAAAGCCTGCAAATTTTGAATTGTGTTTAAGACTAACACATAGGCCGGGCCAAAATCCACGTCCCACAATAATTTCACCATCTGCTCCTCGAGAATTATGATTTGAACCAATAGTTGCTCCGGCAGCAATATTACTTTGTCCCATAACAGTTGTTGCACATAAAAAAGAATTATTATGGTGTTGTTCATGTGCCGGAAATATTAGCGAGTTTAGCACCTCGCAACAAGAAATAGTGGCATTATTGCCTAAGTACGAGTTAATTAGTCTGGCTCCATATTTTAATTGCGAATGCGAAGCCATAATAAAGCGAACTGCTTTTACTCCATAAAATATTCTGCAACCAAAACCTACAATGCCATTTACTAATTCGCATCCTTCACCAATTTGCGATTTACCTTCGGCTCCAGAATTGATAGTTATATTTTTTAGTTTATTGGCACCTTTAATGTAGGCATCGCTTCCAATCCATACATCTTTTAAAATTGCTGTATTTTTTATAACTGTTCTATCGCCAATTTTTCCATACCAGCCTCGTTTATTAGAGAATTGTTCTTGTGTAAATTGTTTAAATTTTTCGAGTAAAATGGTATCGGTACGGTATTTACTCCATAAATAAGCATCACCGGCTAACATACCATTAAATGGAATAACACTGCGACCGCCATTTTCATTGCATATTTCTAACCAAATTCGTACATTTTCATCTTCACCATCTTTTACCAATCCTACACCAAACTTGGTATGGTTGGTGGTAACCATTTCATTTACATTGGTAATAATTACTTCGTTGCCAATAATATAATGCGATAAATAATGTACATTTTCAATAACAACATTGTCCCCAAAATCGCAACTGATAATAGTAGAATTATATAAACCAACCGGAATTTTTAAATCGGAGAAGGTTAAACAGAAAGGTTCTAATTTTCCTATTCGTACTAAACCATAAAACTTACAGTTTTTTACCAATTCGGGGTTAAACGCATCCGACACTAAAATTTTATTCCAATCGTCGCTGGTATTTCTGTTTCTTACCAATACTTCAATTTCGTAAGCTGTAAGATGCCTGTAATGAATGCCACTTCTATTTTGTTTATTTCTAAAAAAATATTCATTTTCTCCTTCGGGCAAAAATTGATCTGAAATGAAATTGTAACCTAAAGAGGAGATAGGTGTTTTTATAATATTGTTCATAGTATTTCAATTTTCGAACGATGAATTAATAAGTAATGATATGCTACTTAATTAGTTATAACTGCATCATTCTACTGTAACACTTTTAGCTAAATTTCTAGGTTTATCTACATCGTATCCTTTAGCAATACCTACAAAGTAACTTAATAATTGCAAAGGAATAACACTTAATAAAGGAGCAATTATTTCATCTGCATCGGGTACAAACATTACATCATCGGCCATACTGGGAATAACTGTATCATTCTCTGTAGCAACGGCAATAACTTTTCCTTTTCTTGCTTTAATTTCTTGTACATTGCTTACTATTTTTTCGTAATAAGAATCTTTGGTTGCTACAAATACTACAGGTAAATTTTCATCAACTAAAGCAATGGGTCCATGTTTCATTTCGGCGGCAGGGTAACCTTCGGCATGTATATAAGAAATTTCTTTAAGTTTTAAAGCACCTTCTAATGCTATAGGAAAATTATATCCTCTGCCTAAAAATAAAAAGTCGTGTGCATCTTTATATTTTTCTGCAATTCTTTCTATGTTAGAAGTGTTTTTTAAAATCATTGCAACTTTTTCGGGAACTGCATTTAAATCGTTCATTAGTTGTAAATACCTTTCATTGGTAATAGTTCCTTTGGCAAAACCAATTTTTAAAGCCATCATGGTAAGTACAGTAATTTGTCCGGTAAATGCTTTAGTACTTGCTACACCAATCTCAGGACCGGCATGTGTATAAGCACCTGCATGACTTAAGCGTGCAATGCTACTGCCAACTACATTTACTACACCAAAAATAAATGCACCTTTTTCTTTAGCACTTTCCAATGCTACCAAGGTATCGGCAGTTTCGCCACTTTGCGAAATGGCAATAATTACATCTCCTTTATGAATAACAGGATTTCTGTATCGAAATTCGCTGGCATATTCTACTTCAACCGGAATGCGACATAATTCTTCAATCATATATTCAGCCAAAAGCCCTGCATGCCAACTGGTACCACATGCAACAATTAAAATACGTGGTGCATTTTTTAAGGCATCAATATGGTTTTCTATGCCACCCATCATTATTTTGCCCACTTCGGGTAATAATCTTCCTCTTAAACAATCGTGTATGGTTTCGGATTGTTCATGAATTTCTTTCAGCATAAAGTGGCTGTAACCACCTTTTTCAATAGCTGCTAATTCTAAATCTAATTTTTGAATGAAAGGCGTTTGTTTTTCGTTTCCTAAATTTTTAAGAATTAATTCATCAGGACGGATGATGGCAATTTCATAATCATTTACATATACCACTTCTTTAGTGTATTCAATAATGGGCGATGCATCGCTGGCTAAAAAGTGTTCTCCTTTTCCAATACCTATTACCAATGGGCTTCCTTTGCGGGCAGCAATAATAGTTTCCGGATCGTCTTTCGAAATTAATAAAATACAATAAGCGCCAACTACACGTTTAAGTGCAATACGCAATGCTTCTTCCAATCCGCAATTATTATTTTGTTGAATATCTTCAATAAAATTCAGCAATACTTCTGTATCGGTATCGCTTTTAAATGAGTAACCTTTTTTTAATAAATCGTTTTTAATAGGAACATAATTTTCAATAATACCATTATGTATCATTGCCAAGTTACCACTATTTGATAAGTGAGGATGTGCATTTCTATCACTGGGTTCTCCATGTGTTGCCCATCGGGTATGGCCAATGCCAATATGCCCATGAAGGTCTTTGCCTATAATATCTTCTTCTAAATCTGCTACTTTTCCTTTCTTTTTATACACTTTTAAACCTGTATTCAATAACGCTACTCCCGAGCTATCGTAACCACGATATTCTAACCTTTTTAAACCTTTTATAATTACCGGATATGCTTCTCTATAACCGGTGTAACCAACTATTCCGCACATAAAAATTTGATTATTTTAATGCAATATCAATTATTTTAATCAATTTACGTGCGTTAAACTGTGTATCTTTTTTTTACAATACAAGTATTTAGCAAATGAACAATTTTAGTTGTAATGAAGATTATTTTTTAGAGGACGATATTGTTTTACTGAGACCTTTAAAGATAGACGATATTAATAACCTATTACCATTTGCTTTATATGAGCCGGAATTGTGGAAATATTCTTTAACATCTGCAGCAGGGGAAGATAATTTAATAAAGTATGTTAGAACTGCTATACAAGCACGAAGCGAAAATAAAGAATATCCTTTTATTGTATTTGATAAAGCAACAAAGCGTTATGCAGGCTGTACTCGGTTTTACGATATTCAAATACAACACAATACTTTGCAATTAGGATATACTTGGTATGGCAGAGAGTTTTGGGGAACTGGCTTAAATAAACACTGCAAATTTTTGTTATTGCAATTTGCTTTTGATACGATGGGCTTTGAACGAGTAGAGTTTAGAGCAGATAATAACAATGCCCGAAGTATTGCTGCCATGAAAAGTATTGGCTGCAAAGTAGAAGGCGTTTTGCGTAGCAATACTTTTAAACCCGATGGAACAAGAAGAGACTCAATTATATTAAGTATTATAAAACAAGATTGGATAAATGAAGGAAAACTTTTTTTGTTGCATAAAATACAGTGAGTAATTTTTTGCAATATTGCTTCAAAAAAAAAAGAGGTTTTTTCCCCATATACTGCTATGCAATAATTTCATTACTTTGTATTCATCCCCCTAACTAGACTACTACATTAAAATTTGTTTATGTTTTCAATTGCAATTGTTGACGATCATTTGCCTACAATAGAACGGTTAAATGAATATTTTAAAACAAAATGGAACGCTTCGGTTTTATATGCACATGAAAACGGGTACGATTTTTTAAGAGCACTTACTCAAAAAAAACAAATACCCGACCTTATTTTAACCGATATTAATATGCCTATTATTGATGGAATTTCTTTAACTCATTTTATAAAACTCAATTATCCATCTGTCAAAATTATTTGTACATCGGTATTCGATGAGCCTAAATTATTAAAAACTGCATTTGCATCGGGTGTAGATGCTTATATATTAAAAGCTGCTATAGAAATGCATTTTCATTTTGCATGGGAAGCTATACAAAAGAATGAAATTTTTATTGATCACTTTGCCGTAATTGGTATGGAAGATATTTTGCCGTATAACGAAAAAAGTAAAATAATGCTTTCGCCCAATCAGCCGTATAATTTAACATTGGCAGAAAGAATATTTATTATACTATCTTCTACACGAAAACTTTTAAGCTTTGAGCAAATTGCTGAATTAATGCAAGTAGATACGGCAACTATTGAATCTTATTTTAAAGTAGTTAAAAATAAATTAGCCATTTCTACAAGAGATGATTTGGAATTTTTTTCTTTGAAAAAAGGATTAACGTTAAATACGATGCCTTACGCCGTTGCATAGGCATTTGTTATTTTACTTTTATTGGATGGGTTTCATTTTTTATATCTCTGTTTTCATAGATAGTGTTAGTTCCGCCATTTAAGCCAACTGTAAATATTTTATTAGCTAAGTCGGTAGAACTAATACCAATATTGGGGTATATAAAAGCAAGTGGTTTATATAGTTTTCTCATTAAGGCATAAAAAATATTGGGTTCTTTTCTGGGAGTTGTTGGGTATATATATCCCGGTCTAAAAATATAGGTTGCTTTAAATTGTAATTGCAGTAAAATATTTTCTGCAATACCTTTTTCTCTTGCAAATAAAATATTGCTTTTTTCAGAAGAATCGGCACCGGCACCACTTAAAAAACAAAAACTGCAATTAGGGTTAAGTTGTTGTATTGTTTTAGCGAACGACTGCGTATAGTGTACCGTAATTTCTTTAAATTCATTCGAAGAAACTTGTCCTGTATAAACGCCCAAGCAATAATAAACAATATCAATATTTTTTAATTGATCTTCAATGGTGCTAAAGTCTAAAAAGTTGTGATGAATTATTTCAATTAATTTATGATGCTTAATACCAAGTGGCTTTCTGGTAATAGAAATTACTTTGTTTATATTCTGATGCAGTAAACAATTTTCTAAAATTAATCTGCCAATCATTCCATTGGTTCCTGTAATAATTACTGTTTTCATACTAAATTAAAATAAAGGTAATGTTATATAAATAAATGATGCATCATAAATATCAATTAACTTCGCCCGACTTATTTTTTTATTATGATTTTGCCAATTGTATTTATTGCCCCATCTGCAAAAGGTGGTAAAGGTGTTTTTGCCAATAAAAATATTAAAGCAGGTACTGTTATTGAAATATCTCCTGTACTTATTTTTTCGGTTAAAGAAAGAAAATCTATTGAAGAAACTAAACTTTTTCATTATATTTTTGAATGGGGCGTATCGAGAAAAAAAGGTGCATTAGGGTTAGGATATATTTCTATGTATAATCATGATTATAATGCCAATTGCGATTATGATATGGATTTTGATAATAACCTTATGACAATTATTACTGTGAGAAATATTTTAAAGGGAGAAGAATTGTACATTAATTACAATGCTCACCCATCTGATGCAACGCCCGTATGGTTTAATGCTAAATAAACAATAATTATTTGTTTGTATTTATTTACCAATATTGATAGCCCATTATTTTAGCCAATTCTAATTTAGCTAAACATAGCTGATACTCGTACTGAAGTTTTGTTAACTCGGCTCTTTCTACATTGGTGCTTGCATTGGTAAGTTCTAAATTAGTGCCAACTCCATCTTTATACCTTGTTCCTGCTAATTGTTCAGCATATATCGTTTGTTCAATTTGTCCTTTCATGTTGCTAATACGTTCGTAATTGCTTTTAATATCAGTAATGGCTTGTGCTATATCTTTCTTATAATTATTATTGAGCGATTCAACTGCCAATTCATTTTGCTTAATAAGATGTTCTTGTAATTTAATTTGTTGTTTTGTTTTGCCTCCATTATAAATTGGAACCGATAAAAAAATACCTGCAATATAGTTAAACCGAATTGCATTAACATCGGGTACATAGCCGTTTTTTACTCCTGCTGCAGCATGCACTCCAATATATGGTTTGTCAGTCAACATTGCAATAGATAAATCGCTTTTGGCTTGTTTAATTTTATCTTTTGCTAATACAAATTCAACATTATTTATTTGAGCCGAAAGTAATGAAGAAGCTGTATCGATAAGGTTTATATCAAAATCGAAATTAGTACCTGAACTTTGATTGGTATTAGTAGTATAGGCTAATAAGTTTAATTGTTTTTGTAAACTATTTTCTAAGTCTACTTTCTTATTTTGTTCTGCATCAATAGTAGCTTTAATATTTAAAAGATCTATTTTTAATGCATCTCCATTCTGTAATTTACTTTCTGTAATTACTTTGTTATCATTTAAAAAATTTAATACACTATCTTCAATTGAAATAGCTTTTTTCAAAAAAACAATATTATAGTAAATGGTAGCAACTTGGGCTGCCAATTGATTCTTAATCAAATCAACATTATGTTGTGCATATTGCAATTCATCTTTCGATTTTTGAATAGTAGCTTTCATTCTTCCAAAATCGAATAATGCATAAGACGCATTTATGTCGGTTGCAACATTATTTACAGGTGCAAATTGAAAGTTTACTAAACTGCCATTAGGCCCCATTGGAAAAGGGATTTCAATTTTTGGTTTTACATAATTATATGAAGCTTCATACGCTACTTCGGGCGATTTATTTAGTTCTGTTAATGCAACTTTATCTTGCGCAGTAGCAACAATATTTTCAACTTCTTTAATCTTAGGAAAATAAGAAAATGATTGATTGATTAATGTTTTTAGCTCGTTATTTACTTTCGTTTGTGCAAATGGTACAATTACTGAAAATTGAAATAGAATAATAGATAATGTTTGCTTCATTGTTATAATTAGTTTTATTGGTTATACTTTTTTCTCAGTTTTTTTAATGTGATTCTGCCGCAGCTTTCATGGATTCGGCAACTTCTTGCGGAGTTTTTTTCTTTACTCTTAAAAATGATACAAATGGAATTGCTACAATAAAGAATATACCTATCAATCTAAATGTATCTAAATAGGCTAAATAGTTGGCTTGTCTATCAACCGATAAATTAATAAACCCCAGTGCTTTAGTAGTAGCAGTTGCAGCATCGCCGGTTTTTGCAATAATTCCTTGTGAAATTGTATGAATGCGTTCTGTTAATTGTAATGAACCATTGGGAATATTACTTACTAAATCCATTCTATGTTGTGCGTATCTGTTAGCAATGTAATTATTGGCTAAAGCAATTCCAAAAGCACCACCCAGTTGCCTTATCATATTATTCAGTGAAATGCCCGATGCATAATCTTTTGGTTGTAACCCTGCAACTGCCTGATTTATTAAAGGCAATTGTACCATACTTATTCCTATTGCTCTTAATGCCAATGGAAAAAAGAAATCCCATTTATTTACATCTGGACTAATTGATGAGCTGGTATAACAATAAGCAGTAAACAAAAGAAAACCTGTTATTACAAAAGGAATTGGCGAAACGCCTTTGCTCATTGTTTTGCCAATAATTGGCATCATAATAACGGTAATTAATGTGGGCGTTAATAACGTTAATCCTGTTTCGTAAGCGGTAAAGCCTAATACACGTTGGGCTAATACAGGAAAAACAAATACTGAGGTAAATAATCCTAAGCCCACAATAAAAGTAAATAGGGTAGTAAAGGCAAGATTACGGTTGCGTAATACTTTTAAATTAACAGCAGGCGAAGGAATACTTAATTCGTAATAAATAAAACCAACCAAGCCTATTACTGCAAATACAGAAGCTAGTCGAATATACTCGCTGCTAAACCAATCTTCCGATTCTCCTCTTTCTAATACATATTGTAAACAGCCAATGCCCACTGCTAAAAGAATAATACCTAAGTAATCTATATGAATATTTTTTTTATTTTTCCCTTCATTTTCCTTTTTTGTTACAAAAGTAAATGTGAGCATAGTGGCTATAATTCCAATAGGAATATTAATCATAAAAATTAAAGGCCAACTAAAATGTTCAATAATATATCCACCAACAGTAGGACCTAATGTTGGCCCTAATACTATACCCATTCCAAACAATCCCGATGCAATTGGCCGGTCTTTTGGTTCAAATGCATCAAACAAAATAGCTTGCGAAGTAGATAATAAAGCACCGCCGCCAACGCCTTGTATAAAACGCCAGAAAATAATTTCAATGAGGGTAGTAGATTGAGCACACATGTACGATGCGGCTGTAAAAATGATCATTGAAACGATGTAATAATTTTTTCTTCCAAAATATTCTGCTAAAAAACCTGTTAGTGGTATAATAATTACATTGGCAATAGCATAAGAGGTAATTACCCAGCTTATGTCTTCAATATTTACACCTAAACTGCCACTCATATCACTTAAAGCAACATTAACAATAGAAGTATCAATTAGTTCCATTACAGCAGCCGTAACAGTAGTAATAACAATGATAGCTCTTGCAAATCCTCGTGGTGTAGCCATTAACTTAATTTCTGAATTAATGATTAAGAATTTTAATTTAAAATGTATGAATTAGTTTTTTGTATTGATACTTACAAAAACACTTAGTCCTGCACGTAATTTATCTTTTAACTTATCGATGTTATTAATTTTAATTTTTACCGGAACTCGTTGTGTAACCTTAACAAAATTGCCGCTTGCGTTGTCGGGTGGCAATAAAGAAAATTTAGCTCCGGTTGCTTCACTAATGCTTTCAATGGTGCCAGTTACATGTAAATCGGGGTATGCATCAATATCAATATTTACTTCTTTGCCTGGTATAATATTTTTAATTTGATTTTCTTTAAAGTTGGCTATAATCCAATAAGTGGTATCATTAACAATAGAAAATAAGGGTGTACCTGCTTGAACAAATTGACCTTCAGAAATATTTTTCTTTCCAATTTTTCCCGATTCGGGAGCTATTATTTTAGTGTAAGAAATCTTCAATTTTATTTGTTCAATTTTTGCTTTTTTTATGTTTAAAGCTGCTTCGCTTTTTGCTACTGAAGATTCTAAAACAGTAATTCTACTTTCTGCCGATGCTAAATCATTTTTGCTATTTGATAATTGTTTTTGGGCGGTCTCAAAATCAAATTTGCTGTTATCTAATTGTTTTTTGGTAATAGCTTCACTGCTATATAAATGCTTATCTCGTTCGTAGTCTTCTTCTGCTTTTTGTAGTTTTACTTTGGTTATATCTATATTACCCTTATTCGTATTTAAAGAAACTAATGCATTGGCCAATATTGCTTTCGCATTAACAATGTCTATTTCTGCCTGTTGATAATCGGCAAGTATTTCTAAAAGTTCTGTTTGTAATTCGGCATCATCTAATTCTACTAATAATTGACCTGCTTTTACCGAATCATAATCTTTTACGGTAATATTTTTTACATACCCCGAAACTCTTGGTAATACCGGAGTAATAGCTGTTTCTATTTGTGCATTATCTGTTGTTTCGTGTGTTAATGTAAAGCTTATTTTCTTATAAGCAAAAATTGAAGCAATAGTAATAAAAGTGCCTAATAAGATAAATTTGATGATAGGTTTTTTCTCTGAATTGTTATCTTGTTTTGCCATTTCTTGTAGCGTTATTTAATTAAAAGATGTGTATGAATAATTTGTTTAAGATGTGTTAATAGTCTTTTTCTGAAATCTTCGTCGGTATATGGGTCAAAATCTTTCTCTTTATTAATGAGTGTAATACACATTTGCTTGGATAGCATAATTTGATTTATAGTGCCAATAATACTGGCAAATGTTAGCTCGGGATCTACTTTATTAAATTCTTTTTTTCTTATGCCTTGCTTTATAATACCAATAATAATTTGTGTATTTTTTATAAAATTGCTGATAATTTTATCGTGTAATATTTCTCTCGATTTTAGCATTAACTCCTGATGAATAAGCCTATGGTAATGGGGTTGAGATAAAAAACGAGAAACATAATTTTCAATAATTAAATCAATTTTTTCAATATCAGTTGTAGTGTTATCCGATGCAATTTCTTCTAATTTTTCTCTAATAAAAACCGATTTCTGCTCAACCATTGCTTCAAATAGCTTGTCCTTCGATCCGAAATAGTAGTTTACCATAGCAATATTAACACCTGCCGTAGTTGCTAAATCTCTTATCGATGTACCTTCATACCCTTTTTCGGCAAAAAGTTGCATTGCGGTTTTAATGATTAATTCTTTTTTATCCGGAAGCATAAGAAGAATTTTAGAGCTGCAAAATTAAACAAATGTTTGAATTAAACAAACGTTTAATTCAATTTTGGTAAATTATTATTTTTAGGGTATAGCTTTTTTAATCTTTGTATTAATTAATTGAAAAGAATATGCTTCATTCAAATCAATTTGGCAATAATTTTTTATGGGGAGTTTCTATTGCTGCTGCACAAAATGAAGGTGCTTATAACTCTTATGGACGTGGACCTTCCATCTGGGATCAATTTTCTAAAAGAACAGGAAAAATTAAAAACAATGCCAAACCTTACATTGCTTGCGATTTTTATCATCGGTATAAAGATGATTTATTATTGGTAAAAGCATTAGGATTTAAAGTTTTTCGTTTTTCTATTTCATGGAGTAGAATTTTACCCGAAGGTGTTGGTAAAATAAATAGAGAAGGCGTTTTGTTTTATCATAAAGTAATTGATGAATGTTTACAGTTAAATATAATTCCTTTTATTACTTTATATCATTGGGATTTGCCTCAAGCAATTGAAAATGAAGGAGGCTGGGCATCTTATCAGCTTATTAAGTGGTTCTCGAAATTTGTTACAATTTGTGCCGAAGAGTATGGTAATAAAGTTAAAAATTGGATTATTTTAAACGAGCCAATGGGCTTTACCTCTTTAGGTTATATGTTGGGTAAGCATGCCCCGGGCAAAACCAATATGGTTACATTTTTATCGGCCATTCACAATGCTGTTTTAGCACAAGCAGAAGGAGGCAGAATTATAAGGCATTATGTTGCAAATGCTACTATTGGAACTACTTTCTCTTGTAGTGAGGTGATTGCAAATTCGGATAAACAACAAGATATTGCTGCTGCCAATAGAATGGATATTTTATTAAACAGACTTTTTATTGAACCTGCCTTAGGCATGAATTATCCTAATGCAGATTTTGCATTTATGGATAAATTGCATTTGCATACAAAAGCATGGAAATATACTGAACGAATGCGTTTTGATTTTGATTTTATTGGTATTCAAAACTATTTTCCAATAACAATAAAACATAGCTCTATTATCCCTTTTATCCAGGCAACAGATATTAAAGCAAAAACCAGAAAAGTTCCTTATACAGCATTGGGATGGGAGATTAATGCCGATAGTTTTTATCGAATCATTCAAAAATTTGCCGCCTACGAAAATGTGAAATCAATCATCATTACAGAAAATGGGGCATGCTTTAAAGATGAATTAAAACAAGGCATTGTTGATGATAAGGATAGAATTCTATATTTTGAAAAATATGTAAATGCACTATTAAATGCTAAAATGGACGGACTTAAAGTTGACGGATATTTTGCATGGACTTTAATGGATAATTTTGAATGGAGTGAAGGATATAATGCACGATTTGGATTAATATACGTTGATTTTTTAACTCAATTACGCACTATTAAAAATTCCGGATATTGGTGGAGAAGTTTTCTAACTAACTAATTATATTTTTCTATTTAGTCAGCTACATAAAAAATCTTATCTTCAAGCAATACATTTTCTGACAAAAGTCATAGATGATTTTTTCTTATTGTTTTTGCTTTGAATAAAATTGATGTAACATGAAAACAGTTCGACAATTTTCTGCTGCCTTATTATTTGTTATTGCTTTTACGGCTATAATCATGGGCATTGTACTTTTAAATGATGTTTCCGGAAAAACCTTGCAATTATCTGTTGATGATTTAAAAGGAACAGGTTTTGTTGATTATTCAACTCCTGCATGGTTGTTAATTGTAACAATAGGAATATTGGGATTGATTGCTTCTATTTTCACAATTGTACAAGCAAAGAAATATTTTATGTTGATACTTATTGAAGGAATGATAGTGCTTATTTGGATAATACTTCTAATAATAACACAAGAATTTCGATTTGTTTATCTTGTATTTGGATTATTTGCATTGGCATTGTTGTTATTAGGCAATTTATTAGCTAAGAATCAAAATGCTATCCTGCATAATCACTCGCATCAGGCGGAGCATCAATCACAAAATAATGGTACTCACAAAAAAAGCCATTATCATAAACACCGAAAAAGAGGGCATTAAAAATTTATTGAAATACTCTTACATAATCTATTTCCATTTTCTGTGGAAAAATTGTATCATTAATTCCTTTAGCACCACCCCAAAATCCACCAACTGCAATATTCAGTAGCAAATAAAATGGTTTATTAAATGGCCATACATCATTACCGGTATATTCATTATGCATTGTAAAATATTTTTTTCTATCTACAAAAATGCAAATAGAATCGGCATTCCATTCTAAAGCATAGATATGAAATTTTTCGCTGCAATCTGCAACAGTAGTAATAGCAGTTTTTTGTGTTCCAATGCTATGATAATATTTTTTACAATGAGTAGATGCATGAATAACACCCTGATTAAATCCAACATGTTCCATAATATCTATTTCACCATCATCAGGCCATTTAAGTGGGGTGGTTGAAGACAGCATCCATATTGCAGGCCATGTGCCTAAACCTTTGGGTAGTTTAGCTTTTATCTCAAATCTGCCATACTTCCAATCGCCTTTTCCTTTCGTTACTAATCTTGCAGAGCTATAAGCATTATTGCCAATTGGCTCTTTATGAGCTTCAATAATTAAATGTCCATTTTCTACTCTTACATTTTTTAATTGTTGGTAAGTGTAATACTGTTTTTCATTGTTTCCCCAACCATTTCCACCAACATCATAACCCCACTTTGTAGAGTCAGGTAAACCTGTATAATTAAACTCATCGCTCCAAACTAATCTCCACTTTTTTCTTTGTGCCATTAAAGTATTATCATGGCAAAATAAAACAGCCAATAAGAACCAAGCCCATATTTTCATAAAAAAATTTTATACAATAAAAGTATTCCAAGTATTAATTCATTAAAAATTTTATTCTAAACATGTACATGCCAATCTTTATTTTTACAATAAATAGCAATTAAATTTATAAGGAATGAATACTTCGCATATAACAGAAACCATTATTGATCGGCTATGCCTAATAATAGGCAAGGATAATGTTTTTGTAGATGCTGATAGTTTAAAAAATTATGCGCATGATGAAACTGAAAACTTAATATATTTCCCGGATGTTTTAGTGAAACCGGTCACTGCTCAGGAAATTGCTGCCATTGTTACTATTTGCAACGAATTTAAAATTCCAATTACACCGCGTGGTGCAGGTACAGGTTTAAGTGGTGCAGCATTGCCACATTTAGGTGGCATTGTTTTAAGTTTGGAACGGTTGAATAAAATTATTGAAATTGATGAAAGAAATTTACAAGTTACCACCGAACCAGGTGTAATTACGGAAGTGTTACAAGATGCTGTTAAGGCTAAAGGATTATTTTATCCACCCGATCCAAGTAGCAAAGGAAGTTGTTTTATAGGAAGTAATATTGCACATAACAGTGGCGGACCAAAAGCTGTTAAATATGGTGTAGTGAAAGATTATGTATTGAATTTGGAAGTAGTATTAGCAACGGGTGAAATAATATGGACGGGAGCTAATGTTTTAAAAAATGCTACCGGATATAATTTAACGCAGTTAATTATTGGCAGCGAAGGCACATTGGCTATTGTAACTAAAATTGTTTTAAAATTAATACCCTATCCGCAATTCGATTTGTTGTTATTAGCTCCATTTAACTCTTTAGAAAAAGCAAGTGAAGCTGTAAGTGCCATTTTTCGTGCCGGATTTATACCAAGTGCTTTAGAGTTAATTGAAATTGATGCACTTACAATTGCTGCAAAATATGTAGATTCTAACTTGACTTTAATAAGTAGCGATACAGCAGCTCATTTAATTATTGAGGTAGATGGCAATAACAAAGAAGTTTTAATGAATGAGATAGAATCTATTACCGAATTGTTGATGCAATATGAAGCAGGAGAAATTTTATTTGCCGAGGATACCCAACAAAAAAATGAATTATGGAAACTAAGAAGAAAAGTAGCAGAAGCTGTAAAATTAAGCGGATATACTATTGAAGAAGATACTGTAGTGCCGCGTGCAGAATTGCCTAAACTTATTAAAGCTGTAAAAAAATTAGGCATTGATAATGGATTTAATGTAGTGTGTTATGGCCATGCCGGCGATGGTAATTTACATATTCGCATTAACCACCCAACCATAAAAAACAGTTATGGGAATGCAACAATGAATGCTATTTTACAACAGTTATTTTTAGTAGTTAAAAAATTAGGAGGAACAATTAGCGGAGAACATGGCATAGGGTTAATACAAAAATCATATATGAATATTGTTTTTGAAAAAACCAATTTGCAATTGATGAAAAAAATTAAACAAATTTTCGATCCTAACAATATTTTAAATGCCGGAAAAATTTTTGATTAATAATTTAATTGAAGTTTGCATAAATATCTTATCATGAAAAAAATTGCTTTATTCATTTCATTTGCTTGTATTAGCTCTGTTTTATTGGCACAATATCATAATATGCCTCCTATATATAATGATCAGGAAAATCTTCCTCCACAAAATGGCTTTAAAAAAGAGAACCTATATACAGGTGGAAGTTTAGCTTTGGGTTTTGGAAGTTATTCGTTTAATGTTGGCGGCACACCCGAAATTGGTTATTCATTAACACCATGGCTCGATGCCGGTATTGCTGTTAATTTAAATTATACCTCTGTAAGAGCCGACCCTTATTACAACAACAATACAAGGCAAAGGATGTTTAATTATGGCGGTGGCCCGTATATTAGAGTATATCCGTTAAACCAATTTTTTATTCAAGGGCAATTTGAGCATAATTGGATTGATTATACTTTAACTGATATGGGTAGTGGGTTGGGGTCGAAATACGGAACACAATCTAATAGTTTTTTGGCGGGTATAGGATATGCACAAAGAATTATAGGGCAGAGTAATTTTTATACTGTTATAATGATGGATTTACTTACAGATCCTAGTTCTCCTTATAGAGATGTTTATAGCAACGTAGCATTACCGGTTTTTAGAGCCGGATTTAATTTCTATATTAATACAGGTAAAGGTCGTCGAAAATAGCAGTAGGTGTTGCGTATATAGCAATTCTATCTTCCCAATTTTCGTGTAAAAAACCTTCTTGCTGCATTGTGTAAAGGTGAGCAATTAATTGGTTGTAATATCCGTTAGAATTAAGAATCATAATTCTTTTTTCATGAATTTTTAATGTATTCCAAGTAATTAATTCAAACAATTCATCTAATGTTCCATTGCCGCCTGCAAGTATAATTGCTGCATCGCATAATTCATACATCATTTTTTTTCTGGTATGCATATCTGCAACAATATGCAGTTCCGAAATGGTATTGTTTTGTAATTCCCATTGAGATAAAATTTCAGGAATTATTCCTATTACTTTTCCATGATTGCTCATAGCACTATCGGCTAAAATGCCCATCAAACCAGATTTTCCACCTCCATAAATTAAAGTAATATTATTTTTTGCCAATAATTTGCCCAATTGTTTTGCATGTATGCTGTATAATGAATTATTGCCTGGTTTACTGCCACAAAAAACTGCTATACTTTTATATTGCATTGAATAATTTTTATTAACAAATTAACTGTAATTTGTTTGATTGAAGAGATAATCTTGCAATACTTAACTTAAAGTTTTTATTTTGTTGCTTATATCTTATTGTATATGTCATCATTACTTTTATTTTCATTTGTATTTATTTATTTTTTGTTGCTATTAGCAGTTGCTTGGTATACAGGGAAAAATAGCAATAACGATTCTTTTTTTATTGGTAATCGTAAAAGCCATTGGATGTTGGTTGCATTTGGAATGTTAGGTACTTCTTTAAGTGGTGTAACTTTTGTAAGCGTTCCCGGGGCTGTTGCTAAAGAATCTTTTGCTTATTTTCAATTAACAATAGGCTATTTAATAGGATATGTAGTAATAGCCTATGTTTTATTGCCTTTATATTATAAATTAAATCTCACCTCAATTTATAATTATTTAATTACCAGATTAGGGTTTGCCTCATATAAAACCGGAGCAAGTTTTTTTATACTATCAAGGGTATTGGGTGCCACTTCCCGATTGTATTTGGTGGTTAAAATTTTGCAAGATACTATACTCGAAAATTTGCATATTCCTTTTTGGACTACTGCTTTAATAATTTTATTGATGATTCTTTTATACACGTATGAAGGGGGTGTAAAAACTATTGTTTGGACGGATACTTTGCAAACGAGTTTTATGTTATTAGGATTAATTATTTGCAGTATTTATATATTAAACAGCCTGCATTTATCGGTTGTTGATAGTATTAGTGCAATGGCTGAAAAAAAATATTCTACCATTTTCTTTACTAACCCAAATAGTAAATTATTTTTTGTAAAACAAATATTGGCAGGTGCATTTATATGCATTACCATGACGGGGATGGATCAGGAAATGATGCAAAAAAATATTTCGGTAAGAACATTAAAAGATTCTCAAAAAAATGTAATTACTATGGGTTTAATTTTAACTGTTGTAATTCTAATATTTTTATTCTTAGGTGGCTTATTATATTTATATGCCAATCAGCAAAATATTACTCAAACAGGAGATAAGCTATTCCCTGAAATTGCCTTACACCACATGCCCTCTATTGTTTCGGTAATATTTATTATAGCACTTATCTCTGCATTATTCCCCAGTGCCGATGGAGCAATAACTGCTTTAACATCTACTTTTTGTATAGATATTTTGGGAATGCAAAGAAATGTTCATTGGAATGATGATAAAAAGAAAAAAATACGACAAAATGTGCACCTTGGTTTTGCCATACTATTTTTATTTTTTGTGATGGTATATAAATGGATTGATAGCCAAAGTATGATTGGAATTATTTTAAAAGTAGCATCGTACACTTATGGACCATTATTAGGCTTATTTACTTTTGGTATAATTACCAATAGAAAAGTAAAAGATCAAATTGTTCCTATAATATGTGTGGCTTCGCCCATTATTTGTTATTTAATTGATAGTTTTCAAAATAAATTATTCGGTTCATTTGAAATAGGATTGGAGCTATTAATTATTAATGGGTTAATTACTTTTGCAGGATTATGGATTTTCTCTTTGCCTGCTAAAGCAAAATCATAATTTTGAAAAATGGAATTAGTTCACCCCCTTGTAGAAGCATATTCAACAAAATATACTTCGCCCGACGATTGGTTGTTACAACAAATTCAACAACAAACCATAGCTACACATGAACATGCTTCTATGATTAGTAGTTCGGTTCAAGGAAAATTTTTAACCTTCATAAGCACTATTTTACAACCAAAATACGTTTTAGAAATTGGTACTTTTACCGGATATAGCGCTTTATGCCTTGCAAAAGGACTACAGCCGGAAGGAGAATTGCATACAATTGAATTGAGAGCATCTGAAATTATAACAGCTAAGGAAAACTTTAGCATTTCGAAGTATAATAACCAAATACATTTGCATGCCGGAAATGCTATGGATATTATACCAACATTGCCTTATACATGGGATTTGGTTTTTATTGATGCCGATAAAACAGGATATTGCGATTATTACGATTTGGTTTTGCCGAAACTAAACAACAACGGATTAATAATAGTTGATAATGTTTTATTTCATGGGCAAGTTGTAGATGAAAAGGTAAAAGGCAAAAATGCATTGGCTATTCAGGCATTTAATGAAAAAGTAGCAAACGATGTAACTGTAGAACAAGTGTTAATTACTATGCGAGATGGGTTAATGCTTATTAAAAAGAAATGAACATGAAAAAATTATTGATACTATTTTTTTTACTCTCTACAGTAGTTGTAGCAGTAATAGCACAAACTGAAAAAGGATACACTTATATCAATAAGTATAAAAATATTGCAATGGCCGAAATGCAACGAAGTGGCGTTCCTGCAGCAATTACTTTAGCACAAGGTATTCTTGAATCGCAATATGGCGAAAGTGAATTGTGCAAACAATCTAACAACCATTTTGGAATTAAATGTAAAGCAGAATGGACGGGTGATAAAGTTTATCATGATGACGATGAAAAAAATGAATGTTTTAGAGTGTATCCCGATGCGGCAGCTTCATTTCGAGATCACTCAGATTTTCTAAAAAACAGACCTTATTATGCATCTTTATTTATACTTTCTCCTACCGATATAGAAGGATGGGCTTATGGTTTAAAAAAAGCAGGATATGCTACCGAAAAAGATTATCCTCAAAGGCTATTAAAAATAATTAACGATTATAACTTAAATCAATACACTATTGCTGCATTGCAACAAACAAATAAAAATAATAGTGTAGTTGCTGATTTTTCAACTCCAAAAAATATCAATCAAAAAAACAGCGATGCCACATTTGTAAAACAATCGGTAACGCCAACTCCAATGAAGGAGGAAAAAGAAGAAGTTGAAATATTTACCAATTATCAAAACGGTAATAGAAATACTACATCTGTAACAAACAATAATTACCCACAAGGTATTTTTTCAATTAATCATTCTAAAGTAGTATTTGCAAATGCCGGTACTTCTTTATTGGCTATTGCATATCAATATCATGTAAGTTTAAGTAAACTGTTAGAGTTTAATGAAATGCCCGAAATAAATATTTTACCAAAAGGCAGGTTAATTTTTTTAGAAAGAAAATTGAAAAAAGGAGATAAAGATTTTCATGTGGTAACTAAAACCGAATCGTTATACGATATTTGCCAAAGAGAAGGTGTGCGAATGGAAAATGTATTGCAATACAATAGTTTAAAAAAAGATGCATTTCCTGTAATTGGCGAAAAAATATATTTAAGATATCAGGCTCCAAATAGTCCAAAAACTATTGCATTGGTAACTACATCTCAAGATGCATACAGTAATAACTCTTTCGAATAAATACTACAACTATGTCAGTTATTCAAGTACTCGATAAAAAATTTGTTCCATTTATTTCGCAAGAAACTATTTATCATAAAGTAAAAGAGTTGGCCAATAGTTTATCTGAAGAATATAATGGTAAAAACCCTTTATTCATTGCCATCTTAAATGGGTCATTCATTTTTGCATCCGATATTTTTAAGCAATTAACTATAGAGGCCGAAATTTGTTTTATAAAATTAGCATCATATAAAGGCGTTAAATCTACCGGTAATGTTATTACATCTATTGGCTTAGATGTTAATATTCATAATCGGCATATAGTTATCTTAGAAGATATTATTGATACCGGAAAAACCTTACATAGTTTTTTACCACAATTACATAACCAGCAGCCTGCTTCATTAAAAATTGCCGTATTGCTGCATAAACCCGATGCAACAGAATATCCTGTTACAATCGATTATTGCTGTTTTTCAATTCCAAATAAGTTTGTTGTAGGCTATGGATTAGATTATGATGGCTTTGGAAGAAATATACCCGAAATATATCAATTGCACATTGAATAAAATAATAGTAACCTATCATTTATTGATTGCGTATTTATTAAACTCTCGTATATGAAGCTTGCTTCTATAATACTTGTTGTTGTTGGTGCTCTTTTCACATTCAGCACTAATGGCCAGTACTATTTGCGTGGCGAAGTAAGAGATGAAAAAGGAAAACTATTACCCGATGTTAAAATTATACTTCAATCAAAAGGTTCATTTCCTTTTAATAGCGGATATGATGGCAATTTTGGAATTGCTTTAAATACAGTTACCGATTCTATTACCTTACTTTACGATGGATACGAAACAATACATCAGTTAGTAGATGCCAGAAATTACCAAGTTGTTGTTATGAAAATTTTAAATCAAAAACTTGCTCATATAAAACACAAACTCACCTCAAAAACTAAAAACTTAGCAACTAATTACAGTAATAATATTTCATCATTTGGAGAAAGCTATAGCAGTTTAATAGAAAATGATTTTATTGATGCTTCGGCCTATCCAGAAACCGGCTTTTCTTTAAATATTGATCGAGCATCGTATAGTAATATTCGCAGATTTTTGATGAATGAAATGGATGTGCCTGTTGATGCTGTTAGGATAGATGAAATGCTCAATTATTTTGATCTGAAAATTATTGATACTGTTAAAACTACCAATAAATTTAACTACCATACGCTTGTAACCACTTGCCCATGGAATGCACAAAATAATTTGCTATTTGTAAATATTATAGCACCTACCATTAATTTAGATACTGTTCCGCCAAGTAATCTTGTTTTTTTAATAGATGTTTCAGGCTCAATGGATAGGCCTAATCGGTTACCATTATTGCAATCGGCATTTAAACTTTTGGTCAATAATATTAGAGAAAAAGATACTATTTCAATTGTAACGTATGGTGGCGGAGTTCAAGTAGTACTTAATCGTATCAGTGGTAATGAAAAAGAAAAAATTAAAAACGCAATTGATTCGTTGTATGCCGATGGCGATACTCCCGGAGAAAATGCCATTCGTACGGCTTATTACATAGCTAAAAAAGCATTTATTAAAAATGGAAATAACAGAATTATTTTAGCTACTGATGGTGATTTTAATATTGGACAAACATCGGATAAAGAATTAGAAGATATGATTTTGTTTGAAAAACAAAGTGGTATTTATCTTACATGCTTGGGTGTTGGAATGGGAAATTATAAAGACAGTAAATTAGAAACACTCTCCAAAAAAGGAAATGGCAATTTTGCTTATTTAGATAATATAGATGAAGCCGAAAAAGTATTAATTGCCGAATTTGCCAAAACCATGTTTGTTGTAGCGAATGATGCCTACTTTAATATTCAGTTCAATAAAAACATTGTAAAGGAATATAGATTAATTGGATTTGATAATAAAAAACAATCAATTGCAGATACAACCAATGAATTACAAGGTGGCGAAATTGGGAGTGGGCATAATATGATAGCAGTATTTGAAATTGCTCCTGCCGAGCATATTGGAACCAACATGGTAATGGCAAATATGAATTTGCAATATAAACTTCCACCAAAAAATACTTATTGCGTTGAAAATTTTTCTTCCTCGTATCAGCCTATTTTATTTACCGAATCGCCGGCATCGGTAAGGTTTGCCACCGCTATTGTAATGCTGGGCGAGTTGCTAAAACAATCTAAATATTCAAAAAGCTTTAATTACGATAACTTATTAAATATTGCAAATGCCGCAATTAATGTAAATAATAGGCAACAGCAAGAATTTATTGAGCTGATAAAAAAAGCACAAAAAGTATATAATTATAAATACAAAAAGAAAAAACGATTTAACTAAATGCTTCTTTTACCCTTTCAAAAAAACTTTTATCGCTTTTACTGGGTTGTGGTTTAAAATTAGCACTGGCATTAAGTTTATCTAACATAGCTTTTTCTTCCGATGTAAGGTTTTGTGGTGTCCATACATTTACATGTACCAATTGATCTCCTCGTCCATAACCTTGTACTTCCGGAAATCCTTTTCCTTTTAGCCGAAATATTTTTCCTCCTTGCGTACCTGCAGGAATTTTAATTTTTGCTCTTCCATCAATAGTGGGCACTTCAACCGATGTTCCAAAAGTTGCATCCGGGAAAGAAATATGCAAATCGTAAGCAACATTCAATCCGTCTCTTTGTAATTCGGCATGTTGTTCTTCTTCAATCTGAACAATTAAATCGCCGGAAGCACCTCCGCGTTCGCCGGCATTCCCTTTTCCGCCCATGCTTAATTGCATTCCTTCTTGCACACCTGCCGGAATATCAATAGAAATGGTTTCTTCTCCAAAAACTCTTCCTTCGCCTTTACATACGCTACATTTTGCTGTAACTGTTGTGCCTTCTCCATTACAAGTTGGACAAGTAGTTACTGTTTGCATTTGGCCTAAAAAAGTATTGGTAACTTTTCTAACTTGTCCGCTACCACCACAAGTTGTACAATTTTGTACACTGCCTTTATCTTTAGCACCGCTGCCATTGCAATTGCTGCAAAAAACATGTTTTTTAACTTTAACTGTTTTGGTTACGCCTTTTGCAATTTCTTCGTAAGTAAGTTTAACTTTAATTCTTAAATTACTGCCTCGCTGGCCTGTAGCTCTTCTTCCACCACCACTTCCTCTACGGCTGCTACCACCAAAAAAGCTTCCAAACATATCTTCACCAAAAATATCTCCAAACTGACTAAAAATATCTTCCATATTGCTGGCATGAAATCCGCTGCCACCACCCATACCAGGAGCAAAAGCTTGATGGCCATATCTATCGTATTTAGCTTTCTTATCGGCATCACTTAAAACTTCGTAAGCTTCTGCTGCTTCTTTAAATTTTTCTTCGGCAGCTTTATCTCCCGGGTTTCTATCGGGGTGAAATTGCATGGCCACTTTTCGATACGCTTTTTTTATTTCATCGGCCGAAGCAGTTTTTGAAACACCTAATATTTCGTAATAATCTCTTTTCATAATTTGAGTGAATATGCAAATTTTTAAATGTGCAAATGTGATACAAATTTATTTGCACACTTGCATTTTGGTAAAGCAATTATTTGCCAACAACCACTTTTGCAAAACGAATAAGTTTATCGTTTAAATAATATCCTTTTTGAACTTCGTCAAGTATTTTGCCTTGTAAATTTTTTGATGGAGCCGGAATTTCGGTAATTGCTTCATGTTTTTCTACATCAAACTCCGAATGAATGCTTTCCATAGCTTTTACACCTTTACTTTGCAAACTGCTTCTTAGCTTATTAAATACTAATAAAATTCCTTCTTTTTGCTTTTCTATTTCTTCACTCGATTGTAATTGTTTTTCTGCTCTATCGCAATCATCTAAAACTTCTAATAAAGAAAAAATTACCTCTTTGGCGGCTGTTTGGCGTAATTCAAGATTTTCTTTGGCTGTTCTGCGTCTAAAATTATCAAACTCTGCCATTAAGCGTAAGTACTTATCTTTTTGTTCTTCTAATTCAAGTAATAATTTTTCAATTTCACTTTCTTCTGCCACAGGTTCGTTTAAATGTGTTGAGCCGGCTGCATTTTCGTCAGTATTTAAAGCATTATTGCCCTCAACAGGTTCACCGTTCAGTATTTCTTTTTCTTCCATAGTTATTTTTAAATAAGTTAATCAATATCTTCAATTCTTTTGCCAAGCAATGGAAAAAGAAAAATTGTCATAAAATTATTTCTATGTATCGTTAATTGATTCTGGTAATTAACTTTTTACTAAGCGTATCTTTGCGGTATGACTAAAGTTTTTTTAAAACGAAAAATAGCCAACCGAATTTTTAATGGCCATCCTTGGATTTTTTTGAATGAAGTTGAAAAAATTAATGGCAATGTAAATGCCGGAGATATAGTAGATGTATATTATGCCGATGAAAAATTTTGTGGAAGGGGATACATTAATCCGAAATCTCAAATTATTGTTCGATTATTAACCAGAAAAAATGAAACAATTGATGCCTCATTTTTTTATAAAAAAATTGAACAAGCTTGGCAATACCGCCAAAAAATTGGATATACCGAAAATTGCCGTTTAATTTTTGGCGAAGCAGATGAATTACCTGCATTAATTATTGATAAGTTTAATGATTATTTTGTAATTCAAACTTTAGCTTATGGAATAGATATTTGGAAACCGGCTATTGCTGAAGCTTTGCAAAAACTATTTTCTCCTAAAGGTATTTATGAACGAAATGATGTTCCTGTAAGAGAATTGGAAGGGCTACCACAACAAAAAGGGTTTTTATCTGCTGCATTTGATACTAATATTATTATTAAAGAAAACGGTTTACAGTTTTATGTAGATATTGAAAACGGACAAAAAACAGGATATTTTTTAGATCAGCAAGATAATAGAAGAGCCATTAAGCAAATTGTAAAAAATGCCAATGTACTTGGAGCATTTACTTACACCGGCACTTTCGAAATTCATGCAGCATATTATGGAGCAAAATCGGTTTTAGGATTAGATATTAGTGCTAATGCAGTAGCTCAGGCCAATAAAAATGCCGAGCTAAATGGATTAGCTCATATTTGCAAATTCGAAGCAATGAATGCTTTTGATGTATTAAAAGTTTGGGCTAAAGAAGAAAAGAAATATGATGTTGTAATGCTGGATCCGCCTGCATTTACAAAAAGTAGAGAAAATATACAAAAAGCTATTACAGGATATAAAGAAATTAATTTGCGTGGAATGAAGTTAATTGAAAATGGAGGCTTTTTGGTTACATCGAGTTGTACCAATTTAGTTCAACCCGATTTGTTTTTGCAAACTATTGAAATGGCTGCTAAAGATGCAAGAAAAAAAATAAAACAAGTTATTTTTAATGCTCAAGCAAGTGATCATCCCATTATATGGGGATTGGATAATACTAATTATTTGAAATTTTTAATTGTTGAAGTGAGAGATAAATAAAGTTCATTTTATAATAATGCCCTTGATAATTTCAAGGGCATTATTATTGAAGTATGTAAAAAGGTTATTTAATATCCCATACTAATGCAGAAGCACCTAATATTGCAGCATCAGATTCTTTTAATTCACTGAAAATAAGTTTTACTTTATTTCTAAAAATTGGTAAAACATTGGCTTCTAAATGTTCTCTGGTTGGATTTAAAATTAAATCGCCTGCTTTTGTTAAGCCACCAAATAAAATGATAGCTTCCGGAGATGAGAACATCACAAAGTTTGCTAATGCCCTTCCTAAAACTTCTCCTGTAAAAGCATATACTTCTAATGCAAGCTGATCTCCTTCCATAGCACAATCATAAACAGCTTTACTATCTAATTCATCTTTTGTATAATTACGCATTAATGATGGAGTAGTTGCATTTTGCTCTAATTTTTCTAAAGCAGTTAATCGAACACCTGTGGCAGAGCAATATACTTCTAAACTGCCATGAGCTCCGGTACCTTGGTGTAATCTTCCATTAGGAATAATTATAGTATGCCCTAATTCACCTGCAAAACCATCATGTCCAAGAATTAATTGACCATTAGCAACAATTCCACTTCCTACGCCTGTTCCTAATGTAATCATAATAAAATCTTTCATTCCTTTTGCAGCTCCATATTGCATTTCGCCTATAGCTGCGGCATTGGCATCGTTGGTAAGTGCAGAAGGTATATCGAACTTTTTGGTAATCATGTCGCACAAAGGAATAATTCCTTTCCAACTTAAATTAGGTGCATATTCAATATTGCCCGAGTAATAGTTGCCATTGGGAGCGCCAATACCAATTCCTTTAATTTTATCTTTTCCTCCAATTGTTTCAATAACGGGCATCACTGCTTCGTACAATTCTTCAATAAAATCTTCTACACGTTCGTGTTTTTTGGTAGAAATAGCACCACGTGCTTCTATGTTTCCGCGGATATCTACAATGCCAAATACGGTATTGGTTCCGCCAATATCAATTCCAATAGCATAAGAGTCGGAGATTGCTGTAGCCATAATATTTAACTTTTCGGTTTAATGAGTATAAATTTTTTTGCATTAATTAACCACAATATCTTTATTTACATTTTTACTGCCAATGAGTGCGTAAAATAAAATGTATGTCATACCAATAAAAATTACCCAGTAGCTTGAAATATAAGTTGTTTTATCGGCAACAAAACCTTGTAATAATGGAATAATTCCACCACCACAAACCATTACCATAAAAATACCTGAAGCTGCTGCTGTATATTTTCCTAAGCCTTCTACTGCTAAATTAAATATGCCGCCCCACATTACCGAAGTGCAAATACCGCATAGAACTATAAACATGATGCTGATGGGTACTTGAGCTAAGCCAAATGAAAAATTGGATTGAAATACCGGCATATACACTTTCGTATCAACAGAACTGATAATAGCAATTAGCAGAAACAATATTCCTAATAAAGCTGAAAATGTTATCATTGCTTTACTCGAAATTTTTGCTCCTACCGAGCCACCTGCCAATCGGCCAATTAACATTAAAAACCAGTAAGTTCCAACAACGGTACCTGCAATGGTAGCATCAATATTTAATCCGCCTTTTTCTGCGGCTGTTGTCATAAACAAATTAGCTGTACTTGGTATGCCCACTTCAACTCCTACATATACAAAAATGGCAATAGCACCTAAAATAAAATGGCGAAATGAAAGAGGACTATGCGTTTCTTTTTCTTTTTTAATGTTGCCAGTTTCCATATGTGGTTCGGGCATTGAAACAAATAATAAAACTATAAATGCCAAAGCAAAAATTCCCATAGCTAAAAATAGAGCAGGATTGGCTTTTTCTATGGTACGTCCGGCTTCTTCACCCATTAAATATCCTACAAGCATGGGAGTAATGGTTGCTCCAATAGAATTTAATGAACCTCCAAACTGAATTAGCTGATTACCTTTATTGCCACCACCGCCTAATGTATTAAGCATTGGATTTACTACGGTATTAAGCATACACATAGAAAATCCGGAAACAAATGCACCGGCTAAATAAACTGAAAAACTACCCAAGTTTCCGGAAAGAAATTGAATACCAACACCTACAAAACCAACAAAAATGGCAGTAAGTGCTGTTTTTTTGTATCCTATTTTTTTTAGCATAATGCCAGCAGGTATTCCCATAAAAGCATAGGCAATAAAATTGGCAAAAAAGCCAAGTTGTGATTCGAAATTGGTTGCTTTAAATTGTTTAGCAACTATAACACCCATGGGGCTTGGTAAGCCGGTAACAAAAGCAATCATGAAAAATAAAGCAAACATCATTGCAATAGGCAGTGCATAATTTTTCTTTTCTGTACTCATAAAATATTTTATTAATTGTTGGTAAGTGTTGTTAATAGGTTATTGTAATAATTGGTGTAAATGATTAAGAATAATCTAATTTAAGTTGATGATGGTGAAGCATTGTTAGTTTTTTAGAAGTTGTAGATTTTGTATATACACAAACATTTTATTTGTGCTGGCAATCAAAACAAATGTAAAGAGTTATTTGCAGTAAAAAATAAATTTTACAAATTCATTTTCTTTATTAAAACTGTCATAAAATTGTATTTTAAGTAGTAAAAAATAATTATCAAACAATTCACTATATAATATCGGTTTTATTTATACCTTCAGAAGGTTTTAATAAGTTGATTATGGAAATAATTCATGTAAGTGCCGAATGTTATCCGGTAGCAAAAGCAGGCGGATTAGGCGATGTTGTTGGTGCATTACCCAAATACCAATGTAAAGCCGGGCATAATGCAAAAGTTGTAATGCCCATGTATAGAACTAAGTTTTTATACAATAACGATTGGGTTATTGATTATAAAGGCTATACTAATATGGGTAATTATTTTTTTAATTATACAGTTATCAAAGAAAAAACAAATAAGCTCGGATTTGATTTGTATTTAATTGATATATACGGACTATTAGACAGAGAAAAAATATATGGATATGATGATGATGTAGATCGGTTTGTTGCTTTTCAAATTGCTGTAACACATTGGATAAATCAGTGGCAAAATTTACCCGATGTTGTGCATTGCCACGATTATCATGCAGCTCTCATTCCTTTTATGTTTAAAAATACTTTAGCTTTTAGAAGGCTTACTATGGTTCCAACTATATTAACCATACACAATGCTCAATATCAAGGTTGGTTTGGATGGAATAGAAGCAATTTATTACCGGAATGGGATGCATGGAAGTGGGGCGATTTAGATTGGAACAATACTATTAATCCCTTAGCAAGCGGAATAAAATGTGCTTGGAAAGTTACTACCGTTAGTCAGAGTTACATGGATGAATTAAAATATAATAGTAATGGATTAGAAAAATTATTTGAATATGAAAAAGGAAAATGTATAGGTATTTTAAATGGAATTGATAATGAAATTTGGAATCCGGAAACAGATAGTTTTATTACTCATAAATATAAAATAAGCACCATCAATACTGGAAAAAATAAAAACAAGTTAGAATTATGTACTAAATTTTCATTAAACAGCGACGTGCCTTTAATAGTATTTATTGGAAGATTAGTAGGTGAAAAAGCAGCAGATATTTTACCCGCTGCAATTAATGCAGCCTTAAATTATTTAAAAGGAAAAGTAAGCTTCTTAATTATAGGAACCGGCGATTTTTTTGTAGAAGATCAACTCCAAAAAATGAATACCGCTTTTCCTGAATATTATCGTGCCGAAATAGGATATAATGAAGCCTTATCCCATCAAATGTATGCAGGTGCCGATTTTTTATTAATGCCCAGTAGAGTAGAGCCTTGTGGATTAAATCAAATGTATGCTTTGCGTTATGGAACTATACCAATGGTACGAAGAACAGGTGGCTTAAAAGATACAGTAACCGACATGGGTGATTGGGAAGGTTTTGGAATATGCTATAACAATGCAACAGTGGAAGATATTTTATATGCAATAGTAAGAGCCGTAGAAGTATATGAAGATAAAACACATTTCAACTGGATGCGTAAGCACATGATGAAGATAGACCATAGTTGGGAAAACACTGTTCAACAATATACCAATGTATATACTACTTTAAAATAACTTAATTTACCTATATTCAATTTTAATTTAAAAGAATAAGAAAATATGAAAGCAATTTCCGACTCAGTTGTAGCCGTAATTCTTGGTGGTGGTGCAGGTACAAGATTATACCCATTAACCGCAAGCCGCAGTAAACCTGCAGTTCCTATTGCAGGTAAGTATCGTTTAGTTGATATACCTATCAGTAATTGCATTAATTCCGATATCAACAGAATGTTTGTATTAACACAATTTAACTCGGCATCACTTAATAAACATATAAAAAATACCTATCATTTTGGAGCTTTCAGCATTGGCTTTGTTGATATTCTTGCAGCAGAGCAAACGCCCGATAATCCAGGATGGTTTCAAGGTACTGCCGATGCTGTAAGGCAATCATTACGGCATATTAATAATTTAGATTTTGAGTATATATTAATATTAAGCGGAGATCAATTATATCAAATGGATTTTAGAGAAATGCTTGAAACACATATTATTCAAAAAGCCGATATTTCTATTGCAACAATTCCGGTTATTGCTAAAGAGGCTTCGGAATTTGGTATCTTAAAATCGAATGAAGAAAATTGCATTACTTCATTTATTGAAAAACCGAAACCCGATCTTTTGCCAGAATGGGTTAGTGAAACCGGTAATGAAATGAAAGCTCAGGGCAGAAATTATTTAGCATCAATGGGTATTTATATTTTTAATAAACATGTTTTATATAAACTATTAAAAGATGAACATCCGGATGCTACAGATTTTGGAAAAGAAATTATTCCTAATTCCATTCACGGATATAAAGTTGCCAGCTATCAATATGATGGTTATTGGACAGATATCGGAAATATTGCTTCATTCTTCGAAGCTAACCTTGCATTAACACAAGATTTACCTCCTTTCAATTTATTCGATATAAATAGAACTGTATATACACGTGCTCGTATGCTTCCTCCTGCAAAAATTAGTGGTACTACTTTAGAAAAAACCATAATTGCAGAAGGATCTATTATTCATGCCAGCCGAATAGAAAACTGTGTAGTAGGTATTAGAGCTAGAATTGGCTTAGGATCAACAGTAGTTAATTCATATATCATGGGAAATGATTTTTACGAAACATTAGAATTAATGGAAGAGAATGCACAAAAAGGAATTCCACGAATTGGGATTGGAGAAAGATGCCATATTAAAGATGCTATCATTGATAAAAATTGCCGTATAGGAAATGATGTAAGAATAAATGGAGGAAGCCATTTGGAAAATATTGATCATGCTTTATATACTGTAAAAGATGGTATTATTGTAGTTAAAAAAGGTGCCATATTGCCAAACGGATTTACTGTTTAATGCAACTATTTTACATAAAAAACTCAATTAATATTTGTAACTGGATTTTAAAAAATGTTCATTTTGTATATACTATAAAACGATTAATATGGCGTTTAGTAATAAAAGTTCGGTGCATTCGGCGGTAAGTAAACCTCAACTTCGTTTCTTTCAAATATGGAATATAAGTTTCGGTTTTTTGGGTGTACAAATTGGTTATTCCTTGCAAAATGCTAATACAAGTAGAATTTTATCGGCAATAGGTGCCGATGTTCATCATCTCAGCTTGTTTTGGTTAGCAGCTCCCTTATCAGGTTTAATTGTACAACCAATTGTAGGGTTGTCAAGTGATAAAACATGGACAAGGTTAGGCAGAAGAATTCCTTTTATTTTAGGAGGTTCAATTGTTTCGGCATGTGCTATGTTTTTTATGCCCAATTCCGAACATTTTGCACAATTATTACCACCTGTATTTTTTGGTGCAGCAATGTTGCTTTTAATGGATACTTCATTTAATGTAACCATGCAACCTTTTAGAGCATTAGTAAGCGATATGGTTAACGATTCACAAAGAAATAAAGGTTATTCTATACAAAGTTTATTAATAAATGTTGGTGCAGCAGTTGGTTCCTTTTTACCTTTTTTTCTTACATGGATAGGCGTGGCCAATGAGCCTGCTGCCGGGCATAAAGTAGCCGATTCAGTTATTTGGTCGTTTTATTTTGGTGGAGCAGCTTTGTTATTAAGTGTTTTATGGACATCCTTCAGAACAAAAGAATATCCTCCTGAAGAATATGCAAAATACAATAATATTGACGCAGCTACGAAAGAGGAAAAAGTATCGGTTAAAGAATTAATTAAAAATATACCTCCCACAATGTGGCAATTAGCTGTTACACAATTTTTTTCTTGGTTTGCACTTTTTTTAATGTGGGTTTTTACCACTCAGGGCATAGCACAGCAAGTATGGAATACTTCTGATCCACAGTCTAAACCATTTAATGATGCAGGCAATTGGGTAGGAATAATTTTTGGATTGTACAGTGTGTTTGCCGCAATATACTCACCATTAATTACACCACTTGCCAATAAATTTGGAAGAAAGAATACCTACATGGCATCTTTAATTGCAGGAGGAATAGGACTTTTTATGATGCGATTTATTACTTCGAAATATGGATTAATTTTTCCAATGATTGGCGTAGGAATAGCTTGGGCGGCTATTCTTGCTTTACCGTATGCTATTCTTTCCTCTACACTTCCACCAAGTAAAACCGGTGTTTATATGGGAATTTTTAATGCTACCATTACTATTCCACAAATTGCAGCAAGTTTATTGGGTGGTATAATACTTAGTGTTGTGGGAGATAAAGCAATTAATGTTATTGGAGTTGCAGGTATTTCTATGATAATAGCAGGTGTTTTTGCAAAAATTGTAATTAAAACCAAAGATTAAGTTTTTGATGTTAATGCAACTTTTAAATTGCTCTAATTGCCTTTTTAGAAATGCTTTTTTTATATAATTACTTAAAATTTTGTTTATGAGAAAGATATTTCTATCGTTTTTTGCGATTGTCTTTTTTAATCAGGTTCGCTCACAAGATATTGCACAAATTATTGCAGGTTCTAAAGCCGATGCCAATAAATATTTTAGTAATTACATTCAGCCTTTTGGTGAAGGCGAAATTTATAATTTAGCACGAGGTTGGTATAGTACTGCCCGTGCACATAAATTATTAGGATTAGATTTTTCTATTAATATACAGGCTGCTGCAATACCAATAGAAAAACAAAATTTCACTTTTAATAATAGTGATTATACCACTTTTAAGCTTAGTGGCGGAGCTTCTTCTGCATCGTTACCAACTTTTATGGGAAGTACTACTTCGCAACAAATAAATGTAAGCAGCAATGTTAATGGGCAAACGGTTTCAACAAGTTTTACTGCCCCCAAAGGAGTTGGAGATGATTTTAAGAAAAATATTTCTTTTTTACCGGTTTCTGTGCCCTTGCCGATTGCACAAATAGGAATAGGTTTATTTAAACATACCGACTTAAAAGTGCGATATTTTCCTAAAACAAATTTTAACAATGTAGCTATTGGTGTATTTGGATTGGGCGTGCAGCATGAGTTTTCTAATTATCTTCCTTTTATTAAAAAAGTTCCTTTTTTACATTTATCTGCTTTAGCAGCTTACAATAAAATATCTGCATCGTATAATCCATCTATTTCTGGTACAAGTGTAAGTGCTTCAGATGCAAATATTAATTACGATATATCTGCTTTTACTCTACAAGGTATTGCCTCGGTTAAGTTGGCTTTTCTAGAAATATATACAGCAATTGGGTATTCTAATGGTAAATCAACTATTAATTTAAAAGGCAATTATGCAGTGAGTTATAATACCGGTTTTCCACCACCTAATAATGTTGTATCAACAAATGTGGTAGATCCTATCTCATTAAGTTATACCGGTGGAGGAATGTCTAATACATGGGGAGTACGATTTAATTTATTAATTTTTAAAGTGTATGCCGATTATACTTTCGCAAAATATAATGGAGTTGGTGTAGGCATAGCATTAGCATTAAGATAACCAATTATGAAACATTTTTTTTCTTTTCTGCTGATAAGTATATTGTATTATACTTCAGTACAAGCACAGTATGCAACAATTTATCCTACCAATTGGTGGGTGGGTATGAAGCATCATTCCATTCAGTTACTTATTAAAAGTGATCACGAACATTTTAATACAGAGAAAATTTCTACCAACTATCAGGGGGTTTTTATTAAAGCTGTTCATTTATTAGATAATAGCAAATACGTAGCAGTTGATATTGATATTGCAGCAACAGCTAAACCGGGTACAGTTCGCTTTGTATTTACCAATAATAAAATAGCTCATTCGGTAAATTGGTTATTGAAAGAGAGGAGAAAAGGTAACGGTACTGCATTTGCTCAAGGTATCAATTCTAAAGATTTAGTGTATTTAATTATGCCCGATAGATTTAGTGATGGCGATACAAGTAATGATAGAATTAAAGGCATGAGAGATCAATCGCTAAACCGTAATCAAATATATGATCGCCATGGCGGAGATTTTCAAGGTATCATTAATCATCTCGATTATTTACAAAAACTGGGAGTTACAACTTTATGGATGACTCCTGTAATTGAAAATGATGAACCTAATAGAACGGAACACGGATATTCCTTCACCAATCATTATGTTATTGAACCTCGTTTTGGAGGTGCAGAAAAGTATAAAGAACTAAGCAACGAATTGCATAAAAGAGGCATGAAATTAATACAAGATGCAGTGTACAACCATGTAGGCAGCATGAACATTTTTGTACTCGACCCACCAACCAAAGATTGGTTTCATCAATGGCCTACCTACACCGGAACCAGTTATAAAGATCAGCCACTTTTCGATCCCTATGCTTCACAGCACGACAAAAAAGTGATGAGTGATGGTTGGTTTACGCCTAAAATGCCCGATGTAAATCAATCGAATCCTTATTTTGCTAACTATTTAATTCAGCATGCAATATGGAGTGTAGAAGAATTTGGAGTAGATGGTTGGAGAATTGATACGTACATCTATAACGATTTGCCTTTTATGAATCGCTGCAATGAAGAGTTGGTAAAAGAATATCCTAAAATAACTATGTTTGGCGAAACATGGGTTCACGGAACTGCAAGCCAGGCTTACTTTACAGCAAATAATATTAATACTCCCTTTAAAAGTAATTTACTGGGAGCCACCGATTTTCAAACATTGTTTTATGGCATCATTCCTGCATTAACTCAAAATTTTGGTTGGACAGATGGCGTGAATAAATTATACAGTACATTAAGCAACGATTTTTTATATAAAAATGCCAACAATAATGTCATCTTTTTAGACAATCACGATCTTACCCGTTTTTATTCCGAAATGAAAGAAGATGTAAATAAACTAAAAATGGGTATTGCATGGTTACTAACTTGTAGAGGTATTCCGCAAATTTATTATGGAACCGAAGTATTAATGAAAGGAGAAAAAAATCCGCAAGATGGTTGGGTTCGATTAGATTTTCCGGGCGGATGGGCAGGCGATAAAAAAAATTCTTTTACAGGTGAAGGATTATCGGATGCAGAAAAAGATATGCAACGGCACACAACAATTTTGGCTAATTTCAGAAAAAAATCTTCTGCAATTACTTCAGGAAAAATGATGCAATATATTCCTAAAGATGGTTTGTATGTTTATTTTCGTTACGATGATAAACAAACGATAATGTGTGTGATGAATACGGCCGATAAAGAAATGAAAGTTGATGCAAAAGATTATGAAGAAAGAACTAAAGGCTTTTCAAAAGCCATTAATGTAGAAAATAATACTATTCTCTCAACAACTTTTTCCATTCCGTCAAAAACTATGTGGGTTTTAGAATTGAAAAATTAAAACGTATATTCTTCTAATTGTTATAACTTACTGCATTAAATTTTAATGATGGACAAATCAAAAGATTCGGCTAATAAAACCAATGTCGATAATAAAGCGGAATTAGCTAATAAAAAATACGAAGAAATTTTTTTTGTAGATACACAGCAAGCAGTGTGGAATTATTCATTATTTACAGATGATGATATAAAGAACTTTCAAAATGGAACCCATTATAGTTTATATACCCTTTTTGGTAATAAACAAATGGAGGTATTAGGAATTGCAGGAACCTATTTTGCAGTTTGGGCGCCAAATGCAACATGGGTAAGTGTTACAGGGTATTTTAATAATTGGGATAAAGTAGCTCATCCATTAAAAGTACGATTAGATAATTCCGGAATTTGGGAAGGATTTATTCCCAACGTTCATGCAGGAGAAGCTTATAAATACCATATTCATGGATTTCAAGGTATTAAATTAGATAAAGGAGATCCATTTGCTCACTTCTGGGAAAAACGGCCATATACGGCTTCAATTACTTGGCAAACAACATTCGAATGGAATGATTCGGAATGGATGAAAATAAGGGCTAAACACAATAATCGCAATGCACCTTATTCGGTATATGAAGTGCATTTGGCAAGTTGGATGCGGCCCGATAAAAATAATGAAGAAGAGTATAATACGTATCAGCAAATTACTGAAAGATTAGTTCCTTATGTTAAAGAAATGGGCTTTACGCATGTAGAGTTTATGCCTGTTATGGAGCATCCTTTCGATGGCAGTTGGGGGTATCAGGGTACAGGATATTTTGCTCCTACATCTCGGTTTGGTAATCCGCAAAATTTTGCTGCATTAGTTGATGCTTTACATCAAGCTAATATTGGTGTAATTCTTGACTGGGTTCCTTCACATTTTCCTTATGATGCACACGGATTATTTATGTTTGATGGAACACATACCTACGAATATGCCGATATGCGCAAAGGATATCATCCGGATTGGAACTCTTATATTTTTAATTATAAACGCGGAGAAGTAAAAAGTTTTTTAATAAGCAGTGCCAGATTTTGGTGCGACCAGTTTCATGCCGATGGATTGAGAGTAGATGCAGTTTCATCAATGTTACGATTAGATTATAGTCGCAATAAAGGTCAATGGGAGCCTAATGAATTTGGAGGTAATGGCAATTTAGAGGCAATAGCATTTATAAAAGATTTAAATGAAACTTTATATAGAGACTTTCCCGAAATTCAAACTATTGCCGAAGAAGCAACTGATTGGCCTAAAATTAGCAAGCCTACTTTTGAAGATGGATTAGGTTTTGGAATGAAATGGATGATGGGATGGATGCACGATACTTTAAATTATTTTAAACTCGATCCGGTATATAGGCAATTTCATCAAGATAAATTTACTTTCAGTATGATGTATTTTTATAATGAAAATTTTATGTTGCCTTTAAGTCACGATGAAGTAGTTCATGGTAAAAGTCCAATGATTTATAAAATGCCAGGCGATGATTGGCAAAAGTTTGCCAATTTACGTTTATTGTACACTTATATGTTTACGCATCCGGGTGCTAAATTATTATTCATGGGAAACGAGTTTGCCGCTACAAATGAGTGGAATTATAAAAGTGAGTTACAATGGGATTTATTACAACATATTAGTCATGGAGGTATGAAAAATTGTGTACAAAAACTAAATGAGCTATATCGTCAGCAACCTGCTTTATACGAAAAACAATTCGAAGCCGGTGGATTTGAATGGGTTGATTTGAATCATAGAAATGAATCTGTTGCAGTGTATAAGCGAAAGGGGAATAATGAAAATGAAGAGGTGCTCGTAATATTAAATATGACACCTATTGTGCGATACGATTGGGAAATTCATGTATATGGAAAGGCAAAGTGGGAAGAAATTTTTAATAGTAACAGTAAAGATTTTTGGGGAACAGGCGATGTATATAACACAGAAATTAAGGCAGAAAAAGTTAATCCCAAAGATAAATGGTATAAGTTAAAAGTTCATTTACCGCCATTAGCAGCCATCGTTTTAAAATAAGTGTAACTTTTTTTATACAATGTTCGTTGTATGTAAAACATTTTTATGCGAATCATCTTTTTATGCCTAACTATACTTACACTTACAGTCCATTCCTTTGCACAAAAAAATATTCATGTTGAAAATGCCGATAAAAGAAATATTCCTTCATTTCATGCTATAAATGCTGCTACAGGAATAGATGTATATATTTCGAAAGACAATACAGAGTCGTTAATTGTTAGTTCGAATAATGCGGCTATTGTAAAATATATAAAAACAGAAGTAGAAAACGGGGTATTAAAAATATACAGAGAACCTAAGTTAAGCTTTATGAAAAGCTTTAGTGGAAATGTAAAAGTATATGTTGCATATAAAAATATACATACTTTAAAAGCATCGAGTGGCTCAAGTATTTATGGAGAAGATTTTAATACTGACAATTTAAGTGCACATGTAAGTAGTGGAGGCGAAATTAAGTTACAGGGAAAAATTTCGTATTTAACTGTTGATGGAAATAGTGGAGGTACTTTTAAAGGATTCGATTTTGAAGTTGATAGTGCTGAAGCTACAGTAAGTAGCGGTGCCGATATTAAATTACAAGTTAGTAAAGAATTAACTGCCAAAGCCAGTAGTGGAGGTACAATTAGATATTCAGGCAATTGTGCGTTAAAACTTATTTCGGTAAGTAGTGGAGGTGAAATTAAAAAGGTTTCAAGAAAATAAATTATTAATGTGTAAAGAGTAATACTTAATCTGATAATTGGGATTAATTAATCACTTCACCTACTAAAAACACACTGCCACAAACTAAAATTAAATCATCTTTTTTTGCGACCGATTTTGCTGAATGTAAGGCCAAATTTACATCGGTAAAAACTTTTCCGTTTAATTCCAAATAAGCTGCTTTTTGTTGTAAAATTTTTGCATCTAATGCTCTGGGTATATGTGCTTGAGTATAATAGTAAGTGGCATATTTTGGGAGTAGATTTAAAACACTATCTACATCTTTATCTTTTACCATGCCAATAATAATATGCAAATGATTAAAAGAAGTTACTTCCAATTGTTCAACAATTAATTTTATTCCATCAACATTATGCCCTACATCCATAATAACTGTAGGGTGCTGATGTATTAGCTCCCATCTTCCATGTAAGCCTGTTAAACATTTTACCTGTGTTAGTGCTTTTTTTATGTTTTGTAATGAAATATGCCATCCTTTTTTTTGAAGTTGATGTACAGATTCTAATACAGTTAGTATATTTTTAGTTTGATATAGCCCTGGTAAATCCAATTGATAAGTTTCTCTTTCGGATGTAGTATGTTCTGCTATTTCTATTACTAATTGATGGTGCTGATATTTCCATTCTGATACCCATCTTTTTTCTTGTGCCCAAATAATGGGCGATTGTACCGATGCAGCTTTATTCTCGAAAACGTGTTTAGTTTCGGGCAAATATTCGCCAATAACCACAGGAATATTTTGCTTAATAATACCAGCTTTTTCAGAAGCAATTTTATCTAAACTATCTCCCAATAAATTCATGTGATCCCATCCAATATTCGTAATAACAGATAATTCTGGAACAATAATATTGGTACTATCCAATCTTCCACCCAAACCTACTTCTACAATAGCAATATCTACTTTTTGTTGGGCAAAATAAGCAAATGCCATTGCTACCGTTATTTCAAAAAAAGAAGGTTGAATTTTTTCTATATAGGGTTGAATTTTTTCTACAAAATCTACTACAAATTCTTTCTCGCACATTTTCCCATTTACTTTAATTCTTTCTCTAAAATCTTTTAAATGCGGAGAAGTATAGAGGCCTGTAGTATAACCGGCAGTTTGTAAAATAGCAGCAAGCATGTGGCTGGTACTACCTTTGCCATTAGTGCCTGCAATATGTATTGTTTTAAATTGAGTATGTGGGTTGTTTAAAACTTTACAAAGTTCTATAGTATTAGTAATATCTTTTTTAATAGCAGTTGCACCTACTTTGCTAAACATTGGCAAAGTTTGGTACAAATAATTTATTGTTTCTTGATACGTCATTTAAAAATAAAAGTGTAAATAAATTAACCTTTTAATTTAAAGTCAAATACTATTGTTCCTGTTTGTTGATCTTCTTTGCCTGAATTTAATTTTAATTGTTTGGCTTTGCGAATAGCAATAGCTCTTATAGAATAATTGGTAGTAGTAGTGCCTCTTGGATTAATAGTTGCATTCATTACATTACCATTAATATCTACAGTAATATCAACAGCAACTTTAGCCGGTTCATTAAAATCATCTTGAAATGAGGGAAATTGAGTAAATTTTCTTCCATCTAATCCACTTCTTATACTTACGCCACTATTCCCAAATCCGCCATTGCCTGTATAACTATCGCTGTTAGGATTACCATTTGGTTTACCTTGATCGCCTTTTCCACCGGTAATTCCTTGATTGTTGATGCCGTTATAACTATCGGCATAATTTCCACCATTTCCCTTATTAGATTCGGCTTTATATAAAGCTTTAGGCTTTGAAGGTTTAGAAACTACAGTGGTGGTATTAACCGATTTTTTTTTAGTTATATCGGGAGTATTAATAGGTTTTGTATTTGAATTGGGTGTTGAAGTAGTATTAATTGCTTCATCGCCATTATCTGATGCAGAAATAGTTGCTTTTGATGGTATTGCAGCTGAAGGTGTAGGTGTGGCTTGGTTTTGCTGAGCATTGGTGGAAGGTGTGCCTGGAAGTTGCGGTGCAATATTTCCTAAACCTGTTTCGCTATTTCCTAAATTTACTTCAATACCGGTATCTGCAATTGGAGGAGATATTTGAGGCGAATTCCATTGTATAAAAAAGAATAAAAATGCAAGAATACTGCAAATGGCTATAGTATAGCCCGAGGCTTTTATATTTTTTTTGAGTTCGAAAGAGGATGCTTGCATTGATATATGGTTGTTCATACAAACTTATTCAATTGACTAATAAAATAATGCGATTGTTGAAAACTACACAAATAACGTTCCTTGTGTACACTAAAGTGCGTAAAGAAAGGTTAATATTACCATTATATGTATCGTGCTTTTTTAAAAATAATTCGTTGCTAATGTGCAAAGTCTGTTTCGAAATTTCCTTTTATTCTTTCCATTGGCGGATTGAAATAGCCAAACTGAACTTTCGGAAATTCTTCATGAATTAAATCCATAACCTGTTTTATTCCTAATAACTCAGAAGTTTCTTTTATATCAATTTGTTTTAAATACCAATCAGGATCAATGTTAAAATTTCTCCATTGAATCATATCTAAGTCGGTTTCTTTAATTATGGTTCGTAAAGCTTCATATTCTTCGGTGGTATCTGTCATTCCGGGAAAAACAAAATAATTGATACTGCTCCATCTTCCAAAACTTCTAATCACTTTTAAACTTTCAATTATATCTTCAAATTGATAATTATTAGGACGATAATATTTGGTATAAATTTCTTTTCTGAATGAATTGGTACTTACCCGAATGCTGTCTAAACCAGCTTCACATAAAGCCTTTACTGCATTAGGTTTCGAGCCATTGGTGTTAATATTGATACTTCCTTTATTGGTATGTTTTCTTATTTCAATAATGGCTTGTTTAATTGTTTCCCACATTAATAGCGGTTCGCCTTCGCAACCTTGTCCAAAACTTACAATTGGATAAGGAGCATTGATAAGATGCGGAACAGCAAATTCAACAATTTCTTCTACCGAAGGTTTAAATATTAATCTATCTTGCGTAGCAACAATAGTTTCTTCTTCCGGTTGAAATGAAATACAACCTAAGCAATTTGCATTGCAGGATGGTGAGGTAGGAATGGGGCATTCCCATCTTCCCAAAGCAAAATTTCTTGCAGCAGGACAACTATACGTATTGCAACAATTATTCATTAAATGAGTTACCAATCTATTATTTGGGAATGCTGCTGTTAAATATTGAGCACCCGATTTAATATTAGTGTCATCATATCCGGCACATTCTTGCCGAATATCTTGTTCAATTCTTATGGCCGAAACGTAAAATTTATTATTTAACCAGCCTGCAGCAGTATAACAAAATAATGGGAGTGTGGGAGCGTTTTTTGTAGTTTCAAAAGCTGCAATATATAAGCCTGTATGAGCAGGAGGAATAAAAGCAGCTACTGCCCATCCTTTAAGGCATAAGCGAAGTTCTCCCGATGCAACATCTAAACCAATGCCATGCCTGCCCGGCAGTTCGTATAAATTGCCACCATCGGGTAATTCAATCCAATCTTCAGGTGAAATAGGAAAGGCATCCCATGCTGAACGGCCTACTGCATACAAAGTAGTATCTTCAAAAATATTTCCTTTACCATCGGAATATAATAAGTAAGGTGATTGATGTAAAGCCATTATGAGGGTTCTTATTTGTGATTTTTAGCGTATTTAATAACAGTACATGTTATTGTTTGGCAATTAAATTATTTTTACAAAATTCGTTAAATTCTTTTTCAACTGAAATGGGTATTTCTTCATTTACCATTCGTTGAATTAATACATTATTCTTACAGTCTATTGTTAATAAACCATCTTTCAAAATAACGTTATTGAGTTCTTCCCATAAAAATCTTTTTTTAGGAAAAGAATTGAATACAATTTCTGTACTATCAAAAGCTATTTCGGGTAATATTTTTACAGGTTTTTCTAAAATAGCAGCTATAATATAAAAGAAAAAAAATAAGGTTCCTTTTGGATGAATATACCAACCCCATGCACCAATTAATAATGCAAAGCGATAAAACGGAACATGACTTTTTAGAGATTGCCAATAAGAAAATAACCACCAAAAAATAATAATAATACTTAAAATAAAGAGTAAACCTGATTTTCCGGCAAGGCTAAATTGGTGCGAAACGGTATATTGTGTATATACCTCGAATAAAAAGCTTATTATAGCAATTAATAACATTAATTTGCTTATCCAATCAATATATTTATACGAGGAATGTTCTTTCAGTACAACAATATAATCATAGGTTTTAGCAGTTCTTTTCATAATTGGCAAAATTAGGTTTGATTGTGAAGTATTTGCTAATTATTTCATTATTCGAAAGCAATGTTTATAAAACATGATGCATATCAAATCAATGGTAACAGTTAAAAAATTACTTTTGCTGGGAAACTTTTAAAAAGTATGAAAAAAATTCACATCATAATTTTAGTATTAATTGCAGCAGCTATTACAATTTTAATAAGCTATACCGGTAATCTTACCACTTACGAAACTATAGCTTCGGCCAAACAGAAGCAAGGTAAGCCGGTTAAATTAATTGTAATGCTCGATAAATCTTCTATACAGTATGATGCCAAAAATCCTAATTACTTAACATTTTCGGTGATAGATACTTTAGGAAATAAGGTTAATGTTGTTTATCATAATTCTAAACCGGAAAATATGGAGATGAGCAAACAAATTGTATTAGGCGGCAGAATGGAAGGCGATCATTTTGAATGTAAAGATATTTTATTAAAGTGTCCATCTAAATATAAAGACGATGCAAAAGCTGTAAACAACAGTATTAATGCTTCTAATTAAAACATTCTTTCTACACTATGCAATATATAGACGAACATTTATTACCCGGACAGTTAGGGCATTTTTTTGCCATTCTTTCATTAGTAGCATCTGTATTAGCAACCATTGCGTATTTTAAGGCTAATCGGTTACAAGTTGTACAAGAAAAAACCAGTTGGTTACAATTGGCCCGTGTATTCTTTTTTATAGAAACAATTGCCGTTTTTGCCGTTTTTATTTTAATTTATTATATCGTTTCTAATCATTATCACGAATACTTTTTTGCGTGGAATCATTCCTCATTATCATTACCTCCAAAATACTTGTTGGCTTGTATTTGGGAAGATCAATCGGGTAGTTTTTTATTATGGAATATTTGGCATTGTGTGTTAGGTTGGATAATAATATGGAAAAATAAAAAATGGGAAGCTCCTGTTTTAACCGTTATCAACTTTGCACAATTTTGTATTGCAACCATGCTTATTGGATTATATGTTTTTGATGTAAAAATTGGTAATAATCCTTTTATTTTATGGAGGCACGAAATGAGTCAGTTGCCCATTTTCAGCGATCCCAATTACTTACAATTGCCTCGTGTTCATGAAGGAAATGATTTAAATACTTTATTACAGAATTATTGGATGGTAATACATCCGCCGGTTTTATTTTTAGGTTTTGCATCCACTATTATTCCTTTTGCATTTGCGTATGCCGGATTAGTGAATAAGGATCATTCATGGATTAAAACTGCCATTCCTTGGACCTCATTTTCAGCCGCAATATTAGGTACAGGCATTATGATGGGGGCCGCATGGGCTTACGAAAGTTTAAACTTTGGAGGCTATTGGGCTTGGGATCCTGTAGAAAATGCCTCTTTGGTTCCTTGGTTAACTTTAATTGCAGGCTTACATACCAATATTGTATATAAAGCCACCGGTTATTCTTTACGAAGTACTTACTTCTTTTACATCATTACATTTACATTGGTGTTATACTCTACTTTTCTTACCAGAAGTGGTGTATTAGGCGATACTTCGGTACATGCTTTTGTAGGTTCTGATATGACTGCCCAGCTTGTGCTATTTGTAGTAGTTTTCTTTGTTCCTGCGATAGTATATTTTGCTATCAGATATAAATCTATTCCGACAATTACGAAAGAAGAAAATACGAATAGTCGCGAATTTTGGATGTTTATTGGTTCTTTAGTTTTGTTTTTATCTTCTATTATTATCATTTCTAAAACTTCTATTCCGGTATTCAATAAAATTTTTAAAACCAATGTAGCGCCTCCGGAAGATCCGTTGAAAGAATATAATCAAATTCAAATTTTCATAGCAATCATCATTGGTATACTTACAGCTACTACACAATATTTTAAGTATAAAAATACTTCTAATAGTTTTTTTGGTAAAAGAATTGTATTGCCAACAGTCATTGCTTTGGTACTAAGTATACTTATTATTGTATTTGCCAATATTAATTACGATAAATACGGAATTGGATTTTTAATTGCTATATATGTTGCAATTTTTGGTAGCATATATGCTATTGTAGCGAATGCCATGTATATATGGAGCGGATTAAAAGGTAAACTAAAAGCAGCTGGTGCATCGGTTGCTCATGTAGGATTTGGGTTAGTATTAGTAGGCATTTTATTGTCATCGGCTAAAAAAAATGTATTAAGCCAAAATACTACCGGAATTGCTGTTTTTAAGAAAGATAAACGGGAAGATCCTGCTGAAAACATTACCCTATTTAAGCGTGTGCCCACTGATATGGGTAAATATACAGTTACCTATGTAACCGATACCTTTAATGTGGCCGAAAAGAAAACTTATTTTGAAATAGATTTTAAATCGAAAGATGGGAAGGAACATTTTAAGCTGTACCCCGATTTAATGAAAAATAATAAAGGCATGGAAGGAATGTCGGCTAATCCGGCTGCCCGTCATTATTTCAATAAAGATATTTTTGTGTACATATCTGCATACGAACAAAATAAGGAAAACGATACAGCGGTATTTCGTAAAAAAGAATTGAAAGTAGGCGATACGGTTTTTTATGGTAACGGATTTGTAGTGTTAAATAAAATTGAAGTAAATCCCAAATCACTTCAAACAAAATATAATGCAGATGAGCAGGCATTATTTTTAAATATTACTGTATTATCAAAAGATGGAAAACAGTATAATGCAATGCCCGGAATTGCTTTAAAGGGAAATAGTTTAAGAGATATTCCGGATACTGTTCCGCAACAAAGCCTTGCCATAAAATTTAATAAGCTGATTGATCCAAAAACAAGTACCATAGAAATTGGCATTAAAGAAAGTGCTGCTGTGTCTGATTTAATCACTTTAAAAGTGTACGAATTTCCTTGGATAATAATTTTGTGGATAGGTATTATACTTATGGTTATTGGGTTTATAATGTCTATTCTATACAGGCTTAATCGCATGACATCTTAACAATCGGTTAGGGTTACTATTAAAAGTTGGCGGCATTAATACCAAACATGTATTTATTTTTATACTTCATGCAACTTTTTAAAAAATATATTAACCAAATAATACTTCTAACAATAAGTAGCTTCTTTTTTATTTATTCTCAAAAAGCTTCTGCCCAGCAATTCGGCATAAATGATACCATTCGAGTACATATTTTTATAACCTCAACCGGCGATACAATTCCTACCAGCGATTTGCCCCCTTTCTTTGTAGAAAAAAAATTAAATAGACAACAGTCTCGTTATTGGCAAGATTGGACAAGATTGCGTAATGCAATTTATGTTACCTATCCTTATGCAAAAGCTTCTTCTAAAATAATGAATGAAATAAATGCCAAATTGGTACATGTGAGCGATAAAAAAATGCGAAAAGCAATTATAAGATCTCGTGAAAAAGAGTTAAAAAAAGAGTTTGCAGATAAGCTTACACAACTTTCTATTTATCAAGGAAGAGTTTTAATGAAATTAATTTATCGCCAAACCAATAATAGTTGTTATGAAATTATTGAGGAATATAAAGGCGTTTTTACTGCAGCTTTTTGGCAAACGGTGGCAGTTATTTTTGGAGGAAATTTAAAGTTGAAATATGAGGCAAATGGTGCAGATAGAGAAATGGAAAAAATTGTTCAAGATGTTGCTAAAATGTATGGAGATAGAATTTAATTGCCCGCTATCTTAAACATAGTGTTGTAATAACTGAATAAATTGTTCTCTCATAATAAAACGTGCCCCTAAACTTTCTAAATGTTGCGTATGTATTTGGCAATCTATTAATACTACACCTTCTTTTTTTAACTGTTCAACATAATTGATAAATGCAAATTTGCTTGCATTACTTTCGGTACTAAACATACTTTCACCAAAAAAAATTTTACCTAAGCGTACACCATATAATCCGCCTACTAATTTCCCATCATACCAAGTTTCTGCACTATGGGCAATTCCTTTTTTATAAAGTTCTACATAGGCAGTGGTAACTTCTTCTTTTATCCAAGTTCCATCTTGGTCTTTGCGTTTAGTAATTTTACATTGGTTAATCACTTCTTTAAATGCGGCATTAACAGTAAACTCAAATTTGTTTTTTTTAAGTACACTTTTCATGCTTTTACTAACCTTTAATTCTTCCGGAAAAAGTACAAAGCGAGGATTAGGGCACCACCATAAAGGAATATCTCCATCATACCAAGGGAATATTCCATTTTTATAAGCCAATAGTAATCTTTCGGTACTTAAATCTCCGCCAACAGCTAATAATCCATCCTCTAAAGAAGCTTCAACCGGAGGAAACCAGATAGATTCATTTAATGCAAATAATGGCATGAAGAAGTGGGGGGAGTTTAATGATCAGCTAATGCTTCAATAGTGGCACCAATACCACGTTCTGTAATAGCATCACACATTGGTTTAAGAATATCATATTCTCCTTTTTTTACGGCATATTTGCCATTGATATGAATAAGTAAAGCACATTGTTCTGCTTGCTCTTCGGAGTGGTTACAAACCTTTATAAGCGTTTCAATAACCCATTCAAAGGTGTTTACTTCATCGTTCCAAACAATTAAGTTAAATGGTAATTGAATGTCTGTGAGCACATCCTGCTCTTCTTTCTTAAAAGGATTAGTTGTACTATTTGTAATTGAATAAAGCATTGAAGCAAAGTTAAACAAGTTTTCTATTTCTGAAACACTATTTAGGTGATGCTTATTGGTAGAAATATGGAAAGATTCGTGTATGATATTTTAAAACTATTCAGTTTTAGATGTTGAAAAGGAAAATAAAAAACCTCAGTAAGATACTGAGGTTAGTGGGAGTTGACGGGATCGAACCGCCGACCCTCTGCTTGTAAGGCAGATGCTCTAAACCAGCTGAGCTAAACTCCCTTATTGTTTTGGGAGTGCAAAAATAGGTGCAGAAATGTAACAACCAAAAAAAACTTTAATTAAGTTGTACAGCAGGTAATCGATATTGCTGACTATCGTACACAAAAAGCTCTTCAATTGTATATTTCCAATACCTAACTAAAGGAGATTTTTCTAAAATTTCGGCTACATCTTCTTTTGTTTCGGCATTAATGGTTATCCATGAAGTTTGGCTTTCCATACTTACCGCATAACTATCTATTTTACCTTTATTAATTAAGTAGTTGATATATGTACGATGTGAAGGAACATACGACATAAAATCTTCGTCCATTTCAAACTTTATAATTGCCTGATATTTTTTCATAAATGCCTCCTTTTATTTTAGGTACAATAGTCATGCTAAAATTTTCTTGTGGCAAAATGGCAATTAGCAATTTTAATTTAATAATTCGAGTATTATTGCAGGTAACACTATTATGAAGATATGAAAACTATAGCATTATTATTACTATCGAATATTTTTATGACATTCGCTTGGTATGGCCATTTGCGGTATCAAGGTTTTCCTTTGTGGAAAACAATTGTAGTTAGTTGGGGAATTGCATTTTTTGAGTATTGTTTAATGATACCGGCAAATAGATTTGGTTTTGCTGCCGGCTGGAATGGATTTCAATTAAAATGAATAGTGAATAGTCCTAAAATAATTAGGCATCCCGTTTTGCGAGATGCCTTTTTTAACCCTGCTGCATAAAAAAATCGAAAATGAGACTTTAGGCTAATAGAAAAGTTTAATTAGTCTTTTATTTTTCTAAAAAATTATTTCGGCAATTCTTCCATTATTGCCCGCTAAATAAACAGAATTTATTTTTGCAGACTTTTGAACAACATGAAAACTTTCTGATGAAATTAGCTGCCATGTAATACCTCCATTATAGCTTATATCCACGCCACTTGTTCCGCAGGCAATTATTGTTTTTTGATTGATATATAACACACAACTTCTATAGCCATGAGGAGATATTTTTGGTTTGTAGAATGTAATTCCATTATTAAAATCAATTAACACACAATTATTGGTGGTATCTCTATCATTTGCAAAATCTCCTCCAACCACTACTGCTTTTTTTATTGCCATATTTACCGATATAGAGTTGGCACCTGTAGTTTCGGTACCTTGAATAATAGGTAAGCTGTCGATTGTATCTCCAAAAAATAATCTCGATTTTTTTCCGCCGGAAACATATACAGGATAATGTTTTTTATGGGGTACATTTAAAAGACTGATATTACTGCCACTTGCTGCAAAAAATGCTTCGCCTTGATGCAATAGTGGTGTATTTTTTATGGTTTTCCAAGATTCCCCTTTGTTGTAGGTTATTGCTTTAAATACCTGATTATTGATTGGATCGCCAATTACAATACCATAATTTCCGTTAAAATCCATGGCATCTAAAAACATTCCTTTAGTAGTATCTTCAAAAACTTTGTACCATTTATTGCCACCATCTTTTGTTTTTAAAATAAGAGCAGGTTGTGCTACAGCCATAATAATAGCCATATTGCTATCGAATGCTTTTATATCTCTAAAATCTCTTTGTTCGTAACCCTTTACTTTTAAATAGGTAAAATGTTTACCAGCATCGGTTGTTTTTATTACTAACCCATTACTTCCGCTTGCCCAAATAATGCTGTTGCTTACTACACTTAAGCCTCTAATAGATGTTTTTGTTCCTTCTGTTAATACTTTAATTTGCTGTGCAGTTACAATTATTGCAGTAAGTGATAAGTAAATTGAAAATAATATTTTTTTCATCTTTATTCTTTTTAATAGAGTAAATATGGACTAACTTTTTTTTGCCAATTTTCTGTATTATTTATTTCTTTTAATTGCTGATTGAATTGGGCAATTGGTAATTCAAATACATCTTCACTTTTATAGATGCCTAATAATTTATCTAAATGATTTTTGCCGGATGGATTGACATTGGTAGGATAAGTTTTCCATTTAAAGTTGGATGGATAATTGTCTTTAATCAACTTTATAAGCAATAAACCATTAGTAAGCGAATTGAACTTATGTAAGTTGGTTACATGGTATTTGATGCCATAGCAAATTTCACCGGCATATTTATTTTCGGTAGGAATAAATGTTGCAGCAGATATTGTTACTGCTGAACTATCCATATTATTCATCAATAAATTACTGTCTAACCAAGGTGCACCAACTAAGCTAAATGGTTCTTGAGTTCCTCTGCCTTCACTAATGTTAGTAGCTTCTAATAATCCTAATCCGGGATATAATAATGCCGATTGTATATTTTTTATAGCAGGAGAAGTTGTCATAAAATCAATTTCCCAATCAGGTTGAAACATGTTTCTATTCCAATTTTTGCAGGTAATAATTTCAAGTGAAGTAGTAATATTTTTTTCTCGATTGAAATAAGAAGCTAATTCTCCTAAAGTGCAACTATGCCTAATGGGAATAGCCCATCTACCAATAAATGACGAACAATTTTTTTCATCTAATAAATTACCTTCTGCTAAACTTAAATTTCCTGAAATAGGATTGGGGCGATCGAGGATAATAAATTTTTTTTTATAATTGGCACATGCTTGCAGTAAATAAGTCATTGTCCATAAATATGTATAAAATCTGCAACCAATATCCGGAATATCAAATAAAACAATGTCAATATCTTTTAAATCTTCTTCAGTTGGTGCCAATTTATCATTGTATAAACTAATTACCGGAAGATGTGTTAATGAATCTTTGCCATCTTTTATTTTTGCACCATCTGCTCCTTTTATATCTAAGCCATGTTCGGGCGAAAATAATTGTATAATATTAAAACCATTTTCTACAAGTGATTTATGAGAGGAAATTTTTGTATTAGTAGTAGCGGCATAATTGGTTACTAAAGCTATTCTTTGCTTTTTCCAACTTGGGTTTTGCTGTAGCACAATATCAATACCAAACTGAATCATGCGATAATAAATATGATTTAAAATGAAAGATAAATGAAAATGCTACATGTTTATTGTAAGTTATCTGCAAAACCGGTTGTAGTTTTAAGTTGTTCAATTACGTTAAACACAATTGGGCATCGGGTATAATGCATAAAAACGGTAAATAATCGTTGTGTGAAATTGGGTAAATGCAACCCCGGAAATTCTCTGCAACCATCAAACCGATGTTCGTAAACAGTGCAAGAATTATCTTTTAAAAAATGGCAGGGAATAGTATTCATAAGCATCATTCCGTTACTGCCTTTTTCAATATATGTTTCTTCAAATTTTTGTACACTTTGTTGTAAATAACCGGCTAATTGTTTAGCTTTTTCTTCCGATACATTTATCAGTAAAGTTTTGCAGCAATTGCCGCATTGTGTACAATCTATTGCTTGTTCAACTTGCTTATTTAATTCACTAACCAGTAAATCAATATCTGTTATGTTTGCAGCTTGTAAAAAATCTTTAAACGCATCATTCTCTCCTTCTTTTTCGGCAGCAATTTGTATAATTTGTTGTAGTTGAGTTATAAACATGAACACATCAAATTTACAGAAATGAAGTGAGTTATATTTTCTTATTCACATTGTAATTGATTTTGTTTAAAACTCTATGCTGTTAATGGGCTGAAATATTCTTTTTTTGCCAGTTGAATAAGGTGTGAATGCTGAACTGTGCAATGCAACCAATAATGTTGATGAATAATTTAAAAGCTGATTACTTAATAAACATCTATGGCCGATATAAAGCAAAATAATTATACGGAAGACGATATTAAAAGTCTTGATTGGAAGGAACATATTCGATTGCGCCCCGGAATGTATATTGGTAAATTGGGCGATGGCTCTGCTCCGGATGATGGTATTTATGTGTTAATGAAAGAAGTAATTGATAATTGCATTGATGAGCATACTATGGGTTTTGGAAGGCATGTAGATATTACTTTGCAAAATAAAACAGTAACCATACGCGATTATGGCCGCGGTATTCCTTTGGGCAAATTGGTAGATGTGGTAAGCAAAATAAACACCGGAGCTAAATACGATAGTAAAGCATTTCAAAAAAGTGTGGGCTTAAATGGGGTAGGTACAAAAGCCGTAAATGCCTTGAGTGGCTATTTTAAAGTAACTGCATTTAGAGATGGGAAAGAAAAAACTGCAGAATTTGAACGAGGTGTTTTATTGAAAGAATATAAAGAACAAAAAACCACCGAAGAAAACGGAACATTGGTAACATTTATACCCGATGAAACTGTATTCAGAAATTTTAACTTTAGGCATGAATATATTGATGCACAACTGTTGAATTATTGTTATTTAAATGCAGGACTGGTAATTAATTTCAATAACAAACGGTATATAAGTAAAAATGGGTTATTAGATTTATTGCAACATAAAACCAATGCCGATGAATTGAGATATCCCATCATTCATTTAAAAGGTGAAGATATTGAATTAGCCATTAGTCATAATAACGACTATGGTGAAGATATTTTTTCCTTTGTCAATGGCCAGTACACAACACAAGGAGGAACACATCAGCAAGCATTTAGAGAAGGATATGTAAAAATAATTAGAGATTTTTTTAAGAAAGATTTTGAAGCATCAGATATAAGAACCAGTATAGTTGCAGCAGTTTCGGTAAGGGTGCAAGAGCCTGTATTCGAATCTCAAACCAAAACAAAATTAGGCTCTCAATATGTTTTTGAAGGCGGCCCTTCAATGAAAAAATTTATTGAAGATTTTTTAGCGAAAGAATTGGATAATTTCTTACATAGAAATCCAACAGTTGCAGATGCATTAAAAAAACGGATTGAACAAAATGAACGTGAAAGAAAAGAATTAGCCGGTATTAAAAAGTTGGCCAATGAAAGGGCTAAAAAAGCCAATTTGCACAATAAAAAATTAAGAGATTGTAGAATACATTTTAACGATGAACCACCTAATAAAAACAAAGAAGATTTTACAGAATTAAAAAATAAATCAACCATTTTTATTACGGAAGGAGATAGTGCAAGTGGTTCTATCACCAAATCGCGAAGTGTAGATTCGCAAGCTGTATTTAGTTTGCGTGGTAAACCTTTAAATTGTTTTGGATTAACTAAAAAAGTAGTATATGAAAATGAAGAATTTAATTTATTGCAACATGCTTTAAATATTGAAGATGGAATGGAAGGCTTACGCTACAACAATATTGTAATAGCTACAGATGCCGATGTGGATGGAATGCATATACGTTTATTGCTGATGACTTTTTTTCTTCAGTTTTTTCCTGATTTAATAAAACGTGGGCATGTATATATTTTAGAAACGCCTTTATTTCGTGTGCGAAATAAACAAGAAACAATTTATTGTTACGATGAAACAGAAAAACAAATTGCCACTAAAAAATTAGGTAGTAAACCAGAAATTACCCGATTTAAAGGATTGGGTGAAATTAGTCCGGAAGAATTTGGACGATTTATTGGCGATGATATTCGGCTACAACCGGTAATATTAGAACAAGGCGATCATATTCAGCATTTGTTAGAATATTATATGGGCAAGAATACACCACAACGACAAGATTTTATTATTGATAATTTAAGAGTGGAATTGGATTTAATAGAAACCAATTCTTAATTTATAAATCTTATTTGAATATATGATTCACATAGTATTTGAAACGGCCAATATCGAAGCATTATCTAAAGCAATAGAATTGGATGAAACTTTGCATGGAGATATTATTGAAATTAAAGATGATTTTGCCGTTGGCCACATTGTAGATATTTATGATGAATACGGCTATCAGTTACGAAGAGATTGGTGGAAAGAAGTACTTGAATTTTCTCCATACACAGAACAATTAAATATTGTTGATGATAAACTTGTGGTTCATAACCTTATAAAAAAATTAGAGGAAAATACAAATGAAAAAATTTGGATTTGGATGGGTCAAAATCAACATGATGTTTGTGGTTACTATTGGTTAATAAGTCAGTTAAAAAATTATCAAGGCAAATTAGAAGTTTTGTATTTAAATAACCTTCCTTTTATTAATGAAAAAGGATTAATTTTTTATCCGCAACATTTATTCGAAATTCAGCCAAAAGAATTTTTGAAAGCCAAGAAATTAGCAAGAACCATCACATTAAGTGAGTTGGAAGTAGACCCCGATGAATGGAAAAAAATATGTAATGAAAATGCAATAGTAAGAATATTAGAAGGAGGTAAAAAAATTGCAAGCAAGGAAGAAAGTTTTTATGACAATGAAGTGCTGAGTGCTGTTACTGCTGAGTTTCAGAAGTTGAGTAAAATACTTAATCATGTTTTCGGGAAACTAAAAGTTCAGACCGGCGATGTATTTTTAGTTTGGCGGATAAGAAAATTAATAGAAATTGGAAAATTAGAAATACAAGGCGATTGGAGTAAAGGTTGGAAAGAAGTTGAAGTAAAGCAAACCGTCATTCTAAATGAAGCGTAAGCATAAAGAGAAGTCTGTTGAGTAATAGATTTCTCCCTTCGGTCGAAATGACGAATTTATTAAAAGTTGTATATGCTTGCAAGGCAATAATGATGGTAGAATAAGAAAAGTTGATAAAATAAAATTTCCCTTTGGGAGTAAAAGCATGGCAGAAAAGAAAGATATTTCTCAAGTAACTAATAATGAAAGTGGTATTCAGGGGCAATATAAAAATTGGTTTCTGGATTATGCTTCGTATGTAATATTAGAGCGTGCGGTTCCTGCAATGGAAGATGGATTAAAACCGGTGCAAAGGCGTATTCTTCATTCTATGAAGGAAATGGATGATGGTCGTTATAATAAAGTGGCCAACATAATTGGTCAATCTATGCAATATCATCCTCATGGCGATGCCAGTATTGGCGAGGCTTTGGTGAATATGGGACAAAAAGATTTATTGATAGATACGCAAGGAAATTGGGGCGATGTAAGAACCGGCGATGACGCAGCAGCACCACGTTATATTGAAGCACGTTTATCTAAATTTGCTTTAGAGGTAGCCTTTAATGGTAAAACAACGGACTGGCAATTAAGTTATGACGGAAGAAAAAATGAGCCCGTTACATTACCTATGAAATTTCCTTTGTTGTTGGCTCATGGTGCCGATGGTATTGCAGTTGGACTATCTACTAAAATTTTGCCGCATAATTTTATTGAGTTGTGTGATGCATCTATCAAATATTTAAAAGGTAAAAAATTTGAATTATATCCCGATTTTCAAGTGGGAGGAATGATAGATGTAAGTAACTATAACGATGGAAAACGTGGTGGTAAAATTCGTGTTCGTTGCCATATTGAAGAACTCGATAAAAAAGTATTGGCCATTCGGGATGTTCCTTATGGAATAACCGTTTCGCAACTTTGCGAAAGCATTACCAAAGCCAATGATGCCGGAAAAATAAAAATTAAAAAAGTAATAGACGTTACTGCAAAAGATGTAGAAATTCAGGTAGAGTTGGCTGCAGGAATTTCTCCCGATATTACCATAGATGCTTTATATGCTTTTACCGATTGTGAGGTAAGTATTTCGCCAAATGCTTGTGTTATTGAAAATCAAAAACCAAAATTTGTAACTGCTACCGAATTATTGCAAACATCGGCTCTTCTTACTAAAAATTTATTGCAAAAAGAATTAGAAATTAAGTTAAGTGAGTTGGAAGATAAATGGCATTATACTTCTCTCGAAAAAATATTCTTTGAAGAAAAAATATATAAAGAATTAGAAAAAAAATATGATACATGGGAAGTAGTTATAGAAGCAATTGAAAAAGCTTTTGTTCCTTTTAGAAAATTATTGAACAGAGATGTTATACACGAAGATGTATTGAAATTAACCGAGAAGCCTGTTCGACGAATTTATAAATTGGATATTGATGAACTCAATGCTCAAATAAAAAATATAGAAGAAGATATTAATCAGGTAAAATATCATCTTGATCATCTTGTCGATTTTTCAGTTGCTTATTATGAAAATTTGATAAAAAAATATGGCAAAGGAAAAGAACGTAAAACTGAAATTCGTTTGTTCGATACCATAAAAATGCAACAAGTTGCAATTGCAAATACCAAGCTGTATGTTAATAGGGAAGAGGGTTTTGTAGGAACAAGCTTGAAAAAAGATGAATTTTTATTTGATTGTTCTGATATTGATGATATTATTGTTTTTACTAAGCGAGGTATAATGAAAGTAGTAAAAGTAGGAGACAAGAATTTTATTGGAAAAGATATTATTTATGCTGCTATTTTTAAAAAGAATGATGAACGTACTACTTATAATATGGTTTATGTAGATGGATTAAGTGGTGTTAGTTATGGTAAACGATTTAACGTTACCGGTATTACTCGCGATAAAGAATACGATTTAACAAAAGGTAGCGATAAAAGCCGAATACATTATTTTACCGCTAATGCTAATGGTGAAGCCGAAGTGGTTAAAATTGTTTTAAGTCCAAATTGTACTGCACGTAATAAAGAATTAGAATATTATTTTGAAGAGTTAGAAATAAAAGGCAGAAACAGTCAGGGTAATATTGTTACCAAATATCCTATTAAATCGGTTAAATTAAAAGAAGCAGGCAGAAGTACATTGGCCGGAAGAAGAATTTGGTTTGATGAACAATTTGGCAGATTAAATATGGAGGAAAAAGGCACTTATTTGGGCATCTTTGAAGACGAAAAAATTTTGGTAATATATGCAGATGGAAATTATGAAATTACCGATACAGAATTAACACAGCGATTGAATGCCGATGAAATAGTATTAATTGAAAAATTCAATCCCGAAAAAATTATTACAGCAGTGTATAAAGATGCGGCTAAAAATCAGTTTAATGTAAAGCGATTTAAAATTGAAACATCTACTTTAAAAACAAAATATTTATTTATTAAAGAAGGAGAGGGTAATACCGTAGAATGTGTAACAACAGACGAAGAACCTATATTGGCAGTGCATACAGGCCGTGGCTCGCAGGTGCGTAGTGCCAAATTTAAAATTGCTAAAATGGTTGAAGTAATGGGCTGGAAAGCAGTTGGTGCCAAGTTGATGGACTTTAGTAAAAGCATTGAAATGGAATGGGAAATAAAGCCTAAAGAAGATACCAACCAGCCTGAATTATTTGAATAGATTATGGTGTAATTGGTTTAGTAATTAATTGTGCTAATTTATATACTGCCCAAGCAAATAAAGGTGCTGCAATAATATCAATAGTATAATGTGCATGCTGAATAAGCATCATAAACCCAATAACGATAGTGGCAATTAAGGCCAATAGTTTGTCTGTTTTTTTAGGCAAGCATAAAAATAACAAAAACTGTGTTGAGGTATGGCCCGAATAGAAAAGGTCCTTTGTTATTAATTTATTTCCATAAAAAATGCTGATGATAGGGTCTATTAGCGGTACATAGTGATAGGGCGGATTTAAAGCAATACAACTAATGGTTATCATGCGAGTAATACTTAGCAAAATATAACTCCACAAAAACAAAATAGCCGTTGCAGGAAATTGTATACATCTTATTACCGAAAAAATAATCATTAGCCATATAATGCTAAATATGGGAATAGATAGATCGGCATTCAATAAATTGTTTAAAATAAAATCATTCAATACATAGCCATTTCTTTTTTCAATGGCATTAAAAAAATAGGGAAAATAAATGAGTATACTCAATAACAGTAGTATTCCTGCAATAAATAACAACCGGAAATTTCTTATTTTCCAATATAACTTCCACGCTAATATTATCTTATTCATTTGTTGTTTATACCTTCCAATAGCAAGTTATATAAACTAATAATGCCATCGTACAAATGCTTCCATCGCAGCATATTTTGTTAATCCCAAATCGGCATAAAGTTTTGCGGTATTTAAATTTCTATCTTCGGCTCTTTGCCAAAATTCTCTGCTATCCGAACCTTGAAAAGGAACCATATCTTTTTGTGATTGATGAATAAAAATGCCAAAACGTTTTTTTACAATTTGATCGGGACTCATAGGAATAGCCATTTCAATATCGGCAATATCCCATTCTTGCCAAGCACCTTTATATAACCAAACCCAACAATCTTTTACCCATTTATCGCCGGCTGCTTTTATTCTTCTCATACTTTCAAAAACAACATCCAAACAAACTTTATGTGTTCCATGCGGATCGGCTAAATCGCCGGCACAATAAATTTGGTGTGGTTTTATTTTTCTTAAAAATGCCATTGTAATTTCAACATCGGCTTCACTCATTGGCTTTTTTTCTACTGCACCTGTTTCGTAAAATGGAAGGTTTAAAAAATGGCAGTTTTCATCTTTTAATCCAATATATCTGCAAGTTGCTTTTGCTTCACATCGTCTAATTAAACCTTTAATGGCTCTAATTTCATCGGTATCTAATTGATTAGGTTTTTTGCCGGCTAAAAAATTAGCGGCTTCGGTAAGTACTTGTTTGGTTTTTTGATTATCTATTCCAAATAAATCTTCGAAGCCTACTGCAAAATCGAGAAAACGAGTTACAAATTCATCGGTTACGGCAATATTACCGCTGGTTTGATAACCAACATGTACTTCATGTCCTTGATCGTGTAAACGCATGAAAGTACCGCCCATGCTAATAATATCGTCATCGGGATGTGGAGAAAATATTACACAACGTTTTGGATGCGGTTCACTTCTTTCAGGATGTGCAGGAATAATGGCATTCGGTTTTCCTCCCGGCCATCCGGTAATACTATCTCTTAGCATGTAATACACTTGCAAATTAATTTCGTAGGCTTCTCCTTTTTCTGCCAGTAAATCGCCCAAACCATTTTCATTATAGTCGTGAGAGGTTAAGCTTAATATGGGTTTTTTTGTTTTAAGTGCCATTTGTATCACTGCTCTTTTAATCATTTGCGGAGTCCATTCGCATTCGCCGGTTAACCATGGCGATTTAATTCTGGTTAATTCTGTAGAGGCCGTTTCGTCAATAACAAAAGTACAATCGTTATGTTGTTGTAAAATGCTGGCCGGTACTTGTTCGGTAACAAATCCTTCGGCAGCTTTTGCTACAATTGGTGCTTTCATACCCCAAGCCATTAATAATATTTTTTTAGCTTTTAAAATGGTGCTAATGCCCATGGTTACAGCCATTCGGGGTACTTGAGAAATATTTTGAAACTCGTAAGCATTGGCAATTCGGGTTATATTATCTAATGTTACCATTCTTGTTTTAGAAAATATACTCGATCCGGGTTCATTAAAACCAATATGCCCATTATTACCTATGCCTAAAATTTGTAAATCAATTCCGCCAACGGCTTCAATTAATTGCTCGTATTTTAAACAATGTTTTTTTACATCTTCTTTAGGCAATTCTCCATTAGGAATATGAATATTTTCGGGATCGATATCAATGTGGTTGAAAAGATGCCGATGCATAAAACTCGAATAGCTTTGTAATGCTTTTCGTTGTAGTGGATAATATTCATCAAGATTAAAAGTAATAACATTTTTAAAGCTTAACCCTTCTTGTTGATGCATGCGTACTAACTCTGCATACAAACTGATGGGGGTAGAACCGGTAGCTAAACCTAAAATACAATCCTCGCCTTTGCGTTGTTTTTCTTTAATAAGATTAGCAATTTCTATTGCAACAAATTGCGAACCTAATTGTGGTGTAGCAAAAATTTTTACCGGAATTTTTTCAAAACTGTCAGATAAGTCAACATTGATTTTTTTATTAGCCATCGTTAGGTATTTAACATAAAAATAAAAATATTTATCGTATCATTTTTTTAAAACAATATTTTTAGTAATACTATTTTATCTTATAAAAGCAGTTAATTATAGCCAACTAAAATATAATGCTTAGTGTTACTGCTTTTTAAGCGTATAATTATTTATAAAAGCTTTGCATATTTTGTAAAAAATATATTTTATTTTCTTCTAAAAGGCTTGTTATAACGCAGTAAATGGTATAAATACCCCCTTTCGAGTACGGGGAAAATACGGGGCACTTACGGGGAATTTCCCGTTATACAACTTTAGTGGTAGCCATAGGTTTGCAGTATCAATCAATCTTTAACCTCAAACTCATTCAAAATGCAACACCAAAACGCTGCAAGCTCTTTTACACAAAGAGAATTAGAAGTAATTAAACTTTTGTCGGTGGGTAAACTAAATAAAGAAATTGCTTATCAGCTAAATATCTCCATTAACACAGTTAAAAAATTTAATAAGCAAATTTTTAAGAAAGTAGGATATACCAGACGAGTACAAGTTGCTCAATATTTTACCGAACAAATTAGAGCCTAATAAATGGGTACACCAAAGAGGTATTGTGAAAAAATATAATTCGATTTAGGTTTGTACCCATAAAGAATTAGAAAAAAAGAAGTACCACTTTTTCTTAATATATCATAAATCAATCATCATGGTTCAATTCAACTTAACTAAAAGAGAAAAGGAAGTATATGAGCTGTTATGTAAAGGATTATTAGATAGGGAAATTAGTGAACTGCTTCAATTGTCATTAGAAACAATAAAAAAGCATAATAAAAATATTTACTTAAAGCTGGGGGTACGAAACAGAACGGAAGCGGTAATAACAGCAAAACGAAAAATAGTATAAGAAGTAACAATAGCCAATTTATCAATATGCAAAATACAAGCTTAAACCCTAAACCTTACATTATGAAAGTTAGACTTTTTTTATTGCAATGCCTGATAACATTAATTTGTTTTCATGCTTACGCTCAAAAAAGATCATTAAGTAAACATTGGTCTTTTCAGCTTACTTCGGGTACACAGTTTAATTATTTTACAGGGCAACAACCTCACAGAGCAATTAGTGCCGGATTTAATTCTCAGTTACGAGTTAATTATGCATTAGAAAAAGGATGGGGTCTGTTTGCTGAAGGAGGTTATGCCGGCGATGGTGGCAATCTGGTTTCTTTTACCGATAGGACCATGTTTGGATTTGCACCTACCATTCAGTTTAAAAATACAAAAGAGAGTGTATTTCTTATTCACTCAGGAGAGGCTGCATTGGGGGTTAGTTGTGTATTACCTATAAAGTTAGACTGGAAGATAAGATTGTATACGGCGCCTTTGATTAATGTTAATTTTGGTGAGTGGGAAAACTATCAAAAAACTGGTGCATTGGTTGCGGTTGCAACCGGCGATCAAACGGTGATAAGTACCATTAATGGTCATCAATATACCAATTACTTTCAGCCTTATTGGTTTAGTGCTATGGGTGGTATTCAGTTAGAATTGCCCATTCACAGAAATGCAGTTTTAATTGATTTTAGATTTGTAAATGGAATTTCAACTGCTCGTTTTGACTATTCTTATTTAAATACACCCGGAATACAAGGTAATATTCGTACCAACTCTTTTCGTGTAGCTGTTGGCTATTTGTTGCACGGATTTGCATCACGTAAAGCTTCTATCACTTCTAATTAAATATTCATCCTAAACTTTTAAACCTTAAAATTTAAGATCATGTTACAGAAAGTAAATTCTAGAAATTTAATGCTATTCTTTGCATTAGCAGTATTTGTTACGGCTTGTACTAAAGATCCTTTTTCTGAAAAAGATGCTTTAGCCGCACAACAAAATTTATTGCAATTACAGTTTTCTTATCAGTTGCAAATTGCACAAGTAAATGCTTCTGCTTCCAGAAGCCACGATAGTGCATTAATTGCAATTCAAAATTTGCAAAATTCGGGTGCTAGTGCTTTGGCTATTTTAAATGCTCAAAACCAAATGGCTTATTTAATGCAGCAATACCAAAACCAAGTTGCTATGTATAAAATGCAAGATAGTTTGGCAAGAGCTACCAGTAAGTTTAATGATAGCCTTACTGCCGCAAGAAATGATATTAACCGACTAAATGCATTGAAGAAAAATTATTCAATTGCGGTAACAGATAATTCAACAAATGCTCCGGTAGCAGGTGCCACTGTAAGTGTATTTTCGTACACAGCTAATGCAATTTTAACTGCTACTACCGATGGAAGTGGGGTAGCTTTATTTAACCAAGTTATTGTTGACCCAAGTGCTTATTTTTATATTGCTAAAACAGGATTTGCAACGGTATCTACTTTAGTTGGCTATGGCACTTCCGTTCAAATTAGTTTATGGAATAATGCCAATGCACAAAATACTGTAAAGGGGCAAATTGTTGCAGATTTAGATTTAACTAATGGAGCTACTGTTGAAGGTGTAGCTGGCCAATTAGTTACATTTACAGTTAATTACAATATGCAAAACATACAATTTGCAGCAGTAACAGATGCCAATGGTAATTACAGTATTAATTTGCCCAATGGACCTAACGGCAACAATTATTTAGTGAATACTGCTAATACTATTACTGTTTCGCAAAAAATGTTTGTTAGATATTTTCAAGGAATTGATGATCCATTTAAAACATTACCACATATAGATTCTGTTAATACAACTTTGCAAGCCGGCTATTCTAATAACTATTATAACTATGTTAAGCCAACCTATACACCAACTTATGGAGTTCCTAATACAAGTGGTGCTTTTTACTTAGCAATGCCCAATGATAGTTTAGGAAATAAAATATTTATTCCTTTATCAAGAACTCCTTACAATTATGCTAATTGGCTTGGAACTACGCAACAAAATAATCCTACATATACCGCACCTGCAGTTATTGTGAATGATTCAATTTATTCAATATATTACAACAATGGTGGATGGCAATATAATACGGTTGGAGGAATCAATAACTCAGGGTATGCAAGTTATCCAAATATATCTGCTTTCGATTCTAGATATAATTATAGCCTAAAAGATACCGTAGTAAATGCTACTTTAGTTGATTTAACCGGCAAAATAATGACGGCATCACCAACCATTTTAGTACATATTAATGCCCAAGGAAAAATTAATGATATTGTTAGTGCACGGGGAGGTTTATTACAAGGTTCCGGCATGTATGATTACAACAATAGAGATATTACAAACAATGTATTTGGTTATAGAGATGCAAATTTTAGAAACAATTGTAATTGGTCAAATACATATATTACTGTACAAGGTGGGACAACGCAAACTGTTAATTTCGATTATGCTTATTTAGTATCAAGAGATAAAAATCCGCAATAATATTTTGCAAGCAACGGGGGGAGTTTACAAACAATAGCCGCTCTATTTTTATAGAGCGGCTATTTAGTGTTTTTTATTGGGTTGGTACTGTATAATTACTTTGGCATTACTTACTTCATCCGACGATAAAAATATTTCGTATCGTTTTTTACCTGCAGTAATAACCATTAATGCCGTATTGGGTGGCACATCGCCTAAATTTTCGGCAACAGTAATTAACTCATGTATAGGGTTAGCTTCATCTACATGAAGTTTTATACTTAAAGGAGCATCACTTAATCGGCCATGATTAATTATTTTTTCGTAATTGTGGTACACCGAAATAGTATCATTATCAATTTCTCCATTATCGTAATAATCTATTTGTATATTTTGTTGATCAACTATAATAGTATTAATTAATTTATTTTCTCTGCTTTGTAAAATTTTTGGAATAACCAGCGGCTGTTTATTTAAATGTTTTTCAATTGGCTGATTATCTTTTTTAAACGAATCAACAACAATTTCATTCGATAACAGGGGAGCTGAATGAATATCTTTTTTGGGTATAGGAAGATGAGTAGTATTATTTGTTATTGGTTTAGAAGTAAGCTGTTTATTTTTTATAACCGAACCTGCAACAGCCGATTTTTCGGAACTATTTTTTTTAGTACCCACTTTATCTGAAGGGCTTATGGCCGGTGTTTTTTTAGCAATAGTTGGAGCAGGCAATAAAAAATCTTCTTTCTTAAAATCGCTTAATTTCACTCTTTCCAAATAAACAATGCCTTCGCCGCAACTTCTTTTTTCTTCCGGATTCATACTGGTATAAGTGCCACTTAGTTTTTCCACTTTGCCCTCTTTCGAGTAATCTAAATAGCAGGTCATTAAACAAGCCACCGAATTATCGCTAATTTTTAGTTCCAACATTTTAATTTCTTTCAGTAATAAATTATTAGTGGCTTTGGTAAAAATTCCTTTAAAAGACGATTTGCCATAAAATATTTTATTTTTATACGAGTAAGTAACACCTTCAACGGATTGATCGGTTAATTGATGAATTTGTATTTCGTATTTATACGAATCATCAATCCATTTTCCGGCAACACCATTAAAATCTCTTTGTACAAAATTTCCCCTCCAAATGCCGGTAAGCTTTTGTGAATAGCCAAAGAAAACAGAAAAAAATACAAGAAAAAAACTAATAGCAAATCTCATAGAACAAAACTACACGCTTAATAACGTTAAGGTTTTAAAGAAGCGTTAAGATTTTACATAGCCTAACTTAAAAGCATGGCAAGGCGTATTGTTTTTCGGAAAATGTATAATGTTTTGTTATTTTCGCAATCTTAAATTTTGATTACGAGGTAATAATATGATTAACATTAGTTTTCCGGATGGAGCTGTAAAACAATACGAAAACGGCATTACGGCATTAGAAGTGGCTAAATCTATTAGTGAAGGATTGGCACGCAAAGTATTAGCAGCAACAATAAATGGACAAGTTTGGGATGCGAAAAGACCCATTTATTCCGATGCAAGTTTAAAATTATTAACATGGGATGATGGCGATGCAAAATCTACCTTTTGGCACTCATCGGCACATTTAATGGCCGAAGCTGTTGAAGCTTTATTTCCGGGTGTAAAATTTTGGGTTGGTCCTGCCATAGAGAAAGGGTTTTATTACGATATGGATTTAGGTGATAGAAAAATGACTGAAGAAGATTTAGCAGCCTTAGAAAAAAAGATGCAGGAATTAGCCAAAAAAAATAGCGACTATATACGCAAAGAAATACCCAAAGAACAAGCCATAGCTTATTTTTCTGAAAAAGGCGATGAATATAAATTAGACCTTCTTCAAAATTTAAATGATGGCGAAATAACTTTTTATACGCAAGGAGATTTTACCGATTTATGCCGAGGCCCTCATATTCCCAATACTAGCTTTATTAAAGCCATTAAACTCACCAATATTGCCGGTGCATATTGGAAAGGAGATGAAAAAAATAAACAATTAACTCGCTTATACGGAATAACCTTTCCTAATCAAAAAGAGTTAGATGAATACTTGGCCATGTTGGAAGAAGCCAAAAAAAGAGATCATAGAAAATTAGGAAAAGAATTAGGAATTTATACCATGGATGATGATGTGGGTCCGGGTTTACCTTTATGGATGCCGAACGGAACAATTATTATTGAAGAATTAGAAAAGTTAGCAAAAGCCACCGAAGAAGCAGCCGGATACAAAAGAGTGGTAACGCCACATATTGCTAAAGAAAGCATGTATTTAACCAGTGGGCATTTACCGTATTATGCCGATAGTATGTTTCCTCCAATGGAAATGGATGGAGAAAAATATTATCTAAAAGCAATGAATTGTCCACACCATCATAAAATATTTTCTGCCGAGCCAAAAAGCTATCGCGATATGCCTTACCGTATTGCAGAGTATGGTACTTGTTATCGGTACGAGCAAAGTGGTGAATTATTTGGCTTAATGCGTGTACGCTGTTTGCACATGAACGATGCACATATTTATTGCACCAAAGAACAATTCTTTCAAGAATTTAAAGCAGTAAATGACATGTATTTAAAATATTTCAAAATTTTTGGAATAGATAAATATGTGATGCGGTTATCATTGCATTCGCCCGAAAAATTAGGACAAAAATATGTAAATGAACCTGCTTTATGGATAGAAACCGAAGCAATGGTTAGACAAGTATTAATAGATACCAATACACCATTTATTGAAGTGCCCGATGAAGCTGCATTTTATGGCCCTAAAATAGATGTACAAATTTGGAGTACCATTGGCAGAGAATTTACCTTAGCTACCAATCAAGTTGATTTTAACAGCGGAAGAAAGTTTAAATTAGAATATACTACTCAATCCAATGAAACGGATATTCCTTTAATCATTCATCGTGCACCATTAGGCACACACGAGCGGTTTATAGGGTTTTTATTAGAGCATTATGCGGGTAAATTTCCTGTTTGGTTATCACCACTTCAAGTAAAAATATTACCCATCAGCGATAAGTTTTTACCCTATGCAAGTGCTGTTAAACAAAGTTTACGCAATGCAGGAGTAAGAGTTGAAATTGATGAACGTAACGAAAAAATTGGCAAAAAAATTCGTGAAGCAGAATTAGGTCGTGTACCTTATATGTTGGTGTTAGGAGAAAAAGAAATGAATGAAAATAAGTTATCCGTTCGCCGTCAGGGAAAAGGAGATATAGGAAGTATAGAAGTTGATGAGTTTATTAGTAATATTGCAACAGAAATTTTTGAACGCAAATCAATAGAATAAAAAAAGCGAAGCATTATTTTATAAAATACATATTTTTAACTAAACAAGTTTTAATGGCATTACCTTTTAGAGGAAACAGTGGGGGCGGAGGAAGATTCAACCCCAGATTTCAAAGACAGCAAGAACCCGAACATCGTATTAACGAAAGAATTAGGGTACCACAAGTAAGATTAGTTGGCGATAATGTTACGGTTGGAGTGTATCCTACGCACGAAGCATTAAAAATTGCTCGAGAATTAGAATTAGATTTAGTAGAAATATCACCCAATGCAGATCCTCCGGTTTGTAAAGCAATAGACTATAAAAAGTTTTTATACGAGAAGAAGAAGAAAGAAAAAGAAATGAAGGCGAATGCCAAGCAAAGCGAAGTGAAAGAAATTCGCTTTACTCCCGGCACCGATGATCATGATTTTGATTTTAAAGCCAAGCATGCCGAAAATTTTTTAAAAGAAGGAAATAAGGTAAAAGCATACGTTCAATTTAAAGGAAGAGCCATTCAGTTTAAAGAAAGAGGCGAATTAGTTTTATTAAAATTTGCAGAAAGATTAGCTGAAGTTGGTCAGCCGGAAACTTTACCAAAATTAGAAGGTAAACGAATGTTTTTAATGCTTACACCCAAATCGGGTAAGAAGAAAAAAGAAACTACTCAAGCATAAAATAAAGAAGCACCAATATTGGTGCTTCTTTATTTATAAGCCATAACTTTTATTAAATTTTTGTTTCAATTACTTTAGCAATTGTAAATGCAGCGGCAGCGGCAGCGGCACCTATCAACATTACTCTTAAACCACCCAGCCATGCATTTACACCCGTTAATTTGCTTTTAAAAAATCCAAAAACATACAAACAAATAAGGGTTATAATTACCGATAGCTTAAGACCCACTAATGAACTATCAACAAAAAAATAAGGTGTTAAAGGCACTAAACCTCCAACAATATACGATGCACCAATATTAAAGGCACTTTTTCTGGCACGCTTAGGGTCGGGTTTATCTAAACCTAATTCATGCTTCATCATAAATTCAACCCATTGGTGTTTATCTTTTATAATTTCTTGTGTAGCTTGTTCTGTAATGGTACTACTTAATCCCCATTCTCTAAATACTTCTCTTACTTCTTCTTTTTCAATTTCTGTTTTATGTTCAATTTCATCATATTCTCTTTTCAATTCACTCGAGTAATGATCTTGTTCAGTTCTTCCGGCCAAATAACCCCCTAATCCCATTGCAATTGATCCTGCGGCTATTTCAGCAATTCCTGCAATAATAATAACGGAAGTAGAGTTAACAGCACCACTTAATCCTGCGGCTAAAGCAAAAGGAACAGTTAATCCATCGCTCATGCCAATTACAATATCTGTTAATAAATCAGAACTTTTTAAATGCTCTTCGTGATGGTGCAGGTGTGTATCTTGCATAAAACAATTTGTTGAATAATAAAAAATTTCACTTTCCCGAAAACGATGATATTATTGAAGAATTTTTAGAGAATGGTGAATAATATCAACACATTCCATTATTTGTGTTTGAGTAATATTGAGCGGAGGTGCAAAACGAATTTTATCTCCATGTGTTGGTTTGGCCAATAAACCATTTTCTTTTAAGGCTAAACATAATTCCCATGCAGCATCTTTATTCGAATGCTCAATTACAATAGCATTTAATAAGCCTTTACCTCTAATGGTACGAATAAATGAAGAATTTAAATTGGCTAATTCATTTCGTAAAATTTTCCCCATTTTTTCTGCATTTTCAGCCATTTTTTCATCTTGTAATACCTGTAATGATGTAATAGCTACTGCACAAGCCAATGGATTTCCTCCATAAGTACTACCATGTTCTCCCGGTTTAATTGTAAGCATAATTTCATTATTACACAATACTGCACTTACCGGTAAAACACCTCCACTCAATGCTTTGCCAAGAATTAAAATATCCGGATGAACATTTTCATGATCACAGGCTAACATTTTTCCTGTGCGGCATAATCCGGTTTGAATTTCATCGGCAATAAACAATACATTATATTGGTTACATAAATTACGAATACCTTTTAAATATCCTTCGGTTGGAACAACTACTCCTGCTTCTCCTTGAATTGGTTCAACTAATATGGCGGCAACATTTTTATTTTGAAAAGCAATTTCAATTTCGGTTAAATTATTGTATTCTACAATTTCAAAGCCAGGCATAAAAGGACCAAAGTTTTTGTAGGAACTGGGATCGGTACTAAAAGAAATTACTGTACTGGTTCTTCCATGAAAATTTTCTTTGCAAACCACAATGGTAGCTTTATTTTCTGCAATTCCTTTCTTTTCGTATCCCCATCGGCGAGCCAATTTTAATGCAGTTTCAACCGCTTCAACGCCGGTATTCATTGGCAATACTTTATCGTAACCCAATAATTGTGTAATAAATTGTTCGTATTCGCCTAACAGATTATTATAAAATGCTCTGGAAGTAAGCGTTAATTTTTGCGATTGCTGAATTAAGGCTTCAATAATTTTAGGATGGCAATGGCCTTGATTTACTGCAGAATAGCCACTTAAAAAATCGTAATAACGTTTGCCATCAACATCGTATACAAAAACACCTTCTCCTTTTTCTAACACAACGGGTAAAGGATGATAATTATGGGCACCGTACTTTTCTTCTAAGTTTAAAAAATGAGCAGTTTGCTCAGACATAGTATGAGTTAACATGATAAATGAATAATTAATTGGTAAAATAAATTGGTGAGTAAAAAAATATGCAAATAAAATTAACCCCTTTGGGGATGATTGAGAAAATCTAAATTCTTTGCAAGAAAATTCATAACGCTAAAAATGTGCTGCAATATAAAAAAATACAGCTAAACTGAAGGTATAATTGTTAGTAACTTTAAAAATTATTCAATTCAAAATAGAGTTATTGAATTTTTGTGGAGAAAAATTCTAAAAAAGGATGATTTTTTATTGTGAATTACTTGCCTTTCCCTACCTTTGCCGTCCGAAAAAATCGGATTGAAAAATTTAAGTTATGGCAAGAGTATGTCAGGTTACAGGTAAAAAGCCACAAACAGGTAATAGTGTTTCTCACTCAAACATTAAAACTAAACGCAGGTTTTTACCCAATTTACAAACAAAACGTTTCTTTTTTGCTGAAGAAGACAGATGGGTAACTTTAAAAGTTTCTACAGAAGCTATAAGAACCATCAACAAAAAAGGATTAGCAACTGTAATTAAAGAATTAAGAGCCGAAGGCACAAAAATCTAACAATTTAAATTACCTATACAATGGCAAAAAAAGGTAACAGAGTTCAAGTGATTCTAGAATGTACTGAGCATAAAAATTCCGGAATGCCCGGCACAAGTCGCTACATCACTGTTAAAAACAAGAAAAATACTCCAGAAAGAATGGAGTTGAAAAAGTACAACCCTATCTTAAAAAAAATAACCGTTCATAAAGAAATTAAATAATTATGGCAAAAGCAGCTAAAACCGCTATAAAAACAAAAGACCAGAAAGCAGCAGCCGAAGCTAAAAACTGGACTAAAGTTATTAAGGCTGTACGCAGCCCTAAGTCTGGTGCATATACTTTTAAAGAAGCTATTGTGCATAAGGATAAAGTAAAAGATTTTTTAGCTAAATAAGTTAATAGCAAATGATATTGTAAAAGCTGTTTCGACTTTTGTTGAGACAGCTTTTTTATTACGCAAATAATTAAATCCTTAAGGAATTAGTATTTGTAGCTTTGTTTTACGCTTATTTTCATTAATTAAACTTCAATTATGGGATTTTTTGATAAACTATTTGGTAAAAAAGAAAAAGAAAGTTTAAATACCGGATTGCAAAAAACTAAAGAAGGCTTTCTATCTAAAATTACAAAAGCTATAGCCGGTAAAAGCACAATTGATAATGAAGTTTTAGATAATTTAGAAGATGCCCTGTTAAGTGCAGATGTAGGTATTGAAACAACTGTAGAAATTATAGATAGAATTGAAAAAAGAGTTAAACAAGATAAGTATATAGATACCAGCGAATTAAATAAATTATTAAAAGAAGAAATTGAAAATATTTTAGTTAATGCCTCTGATGAATTATATAAAAATTTTGAAATTCCCACAGATAAAAAACCTTACATCATATTAGTAGTTGGTGTTAATGGTGTAGGGAAAACAACTACTATTGGCAAATTAGCATATAATTATAAAAAAGCGGGTCATTCGGTAGTGTTAGGTGCCGCCGATACTTTTAGAGCTGCCGCTGTAGATCAATTAACTATTTGGAGTGAACGAGTTGGTGTACCAATTATAAAGCAAGCAATGGGTAGCGACCCAAGTGCAGTTGCTTTTGATACTGTAAAAAGTGCTTTATCGAAAGGGAATGATGTTGTTATTATAGATACTGCCGGACGCTTGCACAATAAATTGCATTTAATGGATGAATTGTCTAAAATTAAAAGAGTAATTCAAAAAATATTACCAACTGCTCCTCATGAAGTAATGTTAGTTTTAGATGGTTCAACCGGACAAAATGCGGTAGAACAAGCCAAACATTTTACAGCTGCTACAGATGTTAATGCATTGACTGTAACTAAATTAGATGGAACAGCAAAAGGAGGTGTGGTACTTGCAATTGCTAATCAATTTAAAATACCCGTTAAATTTATTGGTGTTGGTGAAAAGCTGGATGATTTATTAATTTTTGATAAGCATGAATTTGTAGATAGTTTATTTAAGTTAGATAGCAAAGAGTAGCATCTCCTTCAAAGCAAAAAGGAATTGAATTATAATTCAATTCCTTTTCAGAGAAGTTTAGCATTAAATTAAAAAGTATAGCGTACTCCTAATCCACCCCAACCACCTTCAAAATTATTATAGCCAATAACATTAAAAGAAGGTTGCCAATCGAAACTTACATTTAAAGGAACTGTGGGAATTTTATAATCTAAACCCAATATACCGTCAATACCAATAGACATGCCGCTTGCTCTATTCGGATAATCTATTGCCCATGATGAATTATAAAATCCAACGTGTGCACCTGGTCCAACATACCATTTTAATCCTTCTACACTATTAATGTTTCCATGCAATTCATACAATGCTGTTGTTCTAAAACCATATTGCCATAAATAAGCTATTCCCTCAACTGCTGCATTATCGTTTAAAAAATGTTTTACTGAAATACCACCAGGGTATACTTTTAAACCAATAGCCGTTTTGTACGATGAACTTGTGTTATAAGTTTGACTAAATCCAACCAATACGGTTAACATTAAAATTGTTGTACCAATAATTTTTTTCATGCAATATTAATTTTCTAATCATCATAAAAAAATCGTGCCGAAAATGCTTATCTTTTTCTTAATAATTTTACTGCTTCAAATGCAACATTCATTTTAGTTTTAATGTAGGTTTGTATATGCATTCATTTCAAGAATTATCGCAACAGTTTATTGCACATTTTAGTGGTACACATTTTCCCGATTCTCCAGCTACATTGTACGCTCCGGGAGAATATTTTTTACAATTAGGCGGAAAAAGAATTCGTCCCGTATTGTGTTTAATGGGAAATGAATTGTTTGGAAACATTCATCCAGATGCATTTGCAGTAGCCACTGCTATTGAAATGTTTCACAATTTTACTTTAGTGCATGATGATATTATGGATGATGCTTCTTTGCGAAGAGGTATGCCTACTGTATATGCCAAATATGGAAATAATACTGCATTATTATGTGGCGATGTAATGTTAATTAAAGCTTATGATTACATTACCAAAATTAAACCCGATTATTTATCGAAAATATTAACTCTTTTTAATAGAACTGCCACAGAAGTTTGCGAAGGCCAACAATTAGATATTGATTTTGAAAAGGTAGATAATATCTCTTTAAACGATTATTTGCACATGATTGAATTAAAAACTTCGGTATTATTAGCAGCAAGTTTAGAGATGGGTGCTGTATTAGGTGGTGCAAGTGAATATAATTGTAAACATTTATATGAATTTGGTAAAAATTTAGGAATTGCTTTTCAGATACAAGATGATTATTTAGATGCATTTGGAGATCCTGAAAAATTTGGAAAGGAGGTAGGTGGCGATATTAAACAAAATAAAAAAACATTTTTATTGCTATACGCTTTGGAAGTTAGTTCTGCTGAGCAGAAAGAAAAACTACAAAAACTGATGCAAGACAATAGCGAACATAAAGTGCAACAGATTGTATCAATATACAAAGAATGCAATGTAGATGCTTGGGCAAATGAATTAAAAGAAAAATATTTACAATCTGCCTTATTCCATTTAAATGAAATTGCTGTTACTGCATTGCGAAAAAATGCTTTAAAAGAGTTAGCCGATTTTTTAATTCAACGAGAATATTAATTTTTATATGCTTGCATTCCAATAAGTGCTTTATTCTGAAAATCGAATAATGCAAGATTTTCCCAAGAAGATCCATCGGTTGCAGAAGTTCCTTTAAATGCAACCCAATCGGGCTCCCAATAACAGAATCCTACTCCTAAGTTATTAGGAACGGTATTTAACATTGATTTTAATTTTTGTAAAAAAGCCAATTGTCCATTAGGCGTTGCATCATAGCCGGTTAATAATTGATTGGCTGCTCCTACAGAATTATTAGTATTATCGTTCCAACTTAAAGTGAATGGATATGCGGTTTCTGTAATAAATATTTTTTTTGAATAAGTTGTAGCTAAAGAATTTAAAGTTTGCTGAACAACATTCAAATCAAAACCATGCCACCATGGGTAATAGGATAAACCTATCATATCGTACGCTACATTTTGTTGTTGCATTAAATTAAAAAATCCTACGGCACCATCTATACCTGCATAATGTAGCATAATGCTTATAGAATTATTGGTATCGGCGGCTTTTACACCGGCAATTGCTTTATTTAACAATGCAGTAAAATTAGATAAATTAGGGTCTGTCCAACTGTTTAGCTTTCCGGCATTCCACAAAATACCTGAATTAATTTCATTGCCTATTTGAACTATTATTGGTGCGGTATTTTGATTTTGTAATAATGTAATTACCCGTTTTGAATATTGGAATACAGAATCTTGTAAATCGGTAAAACTTAAATTGCTCCATGCAGCAGGGGTGTACTGTTTGCTGGGGTCTGCCCATGTATCGGAATAATGGAAATCTAAAAATATATCCATCCCTAACTGTTTTATTTTTTGGCAAAAAGTTAATACTTCTGCCAAACTCGAATGAGCTGTAGCGGGGTTATACCATAATCTTACTCTTATTAAATTACATCCATTATTTTTAAAAATATTTAATGCAGGTTTTGTTGTTCCGCTATCTGAAAATGTTGTTCCATATTGTTCAATTTCGGGAAGAAATGATACATCGGCTGCTCGGTATAATAATGAGGAATTAGTATTAACAGGAGGAGGATTATTATTAGTTGGAGGAGTGGGAGTAACAACCGGTGTTGTATTTTTTATGCAAGAAAAAAAAGTTAGTGCAAGCAAAAAAATATATATACTGGTTTTCATTGAAATGATATTAACTATAAATTAAAGTTAATGATTTAGCGTAATAAATATTTCTTTCAAATAGTAATATTCATTTAAATTAACCTTATTTTCACCAATCGTTGATAAAAAATAATTGCATGTCATTACTAAGAAAAAAAAACATTCAAAACATTATTCTTGAGAGTGAAAATAGATTATCTGATGGTCATCATCCACATTTAAATAAAGTACTAGGCGTAGGTGATTTAACTTTTATGGGTATTGCAGCGGTTATTGGAGCGGGTATTTTTTCTACAATTGGTACAGCAGCGTATAATGGGGGGCCGGGTATCGTTTTTCTTTTTATTATTACAGCGGTTACTTGTGGTTTTAGTGCACTATGCTATGCCGAATTTGCAAGTCGTGTGCCCATAGCGGTTAGTGCATATACGTATGCTTATGTTAGTTTTGGAGAACTAATTGCATGGATAATTGGATGGGCTCTTATATTAGAATATGCAATAGGTAATATTGTTGTTGCAATTAGTTGGAGTGGATATTTTAATAATTTATTAGTAGGGTTGGGTGTACACTTACCCGATTGGCTTTTAACCGATCCTGTTACTGCAACAAAAAATTTTAAAGAAGCATCAGCACTTTTACAATTACATCAACCCATTTCAGAAAACCTGCAATCTGCCGTTAGAGCTATTACCAATGCACCAATGTTTTTTGGGCATCATTTCATTATCAATTTACCTGGGTTTATTATTGTAGTACTTATTACCCTGCTTGCATATATTGGTATTAAAGAAAGCAAGCGTACCACCAACTTTATGGTAATATTTAAAATTGTGGTAATAATTTTTATTATTGGGTTAGGATTTTTTTATGTTAAAACCGATAATTGGCATCCTATAATGCCCAATGGATTTGGTGGAGTGTTGGCCGGTGTTTCTGCTGTGTTTTATGCCTATATAGGATTTGATGCTATATCTACTACTGCTGAAGAATGTAAAAATCCGCAAAGAGATTTACCAAGAGGAATGATTTATTCTTTACTTATTAGTACTGTATTATATATTTTAATTGCTTTGGTTTTAACAGGTATGGTTAAATATTCCGAATTAAAAGTTACTGACCCTTTAGCGTATGTTTTTGATAAATTAAATTTAAAATGGATTAGTTATATTATTTCTATCAGTGCCGTTGTTGCTACAACCAGTGTAATGCTTGTATTTCAATTGGGGCAACCGAGAATATGGATGAGTATGAGTAGAGACGGCTTACTGCCAAAACCTTTTTCAAGAGTGCATAAAAAATACCATACGCCTGCATTTGCTACCATAGTAACCGGATTTTTAGTAGGTATTCCTACTTTGTTTTTACCCAGTAGTTTAATGACTGACCTTACCAGTATTGGAACTTTATTTGCCTTTGTTTTAGTATGTTTTGGTGTATTGGTTTTACCTAAAATTTCGGAACATACTCAGCAAAAATTTAGACTTCCTTACATTAATGGTAAATATATATTGCCCATAATTACCCTTCTTTTTTTGTTTTTATTTAGAGAAAGATTAGAGCTGTCTTTAAAAAACTTCGGTACTGAAAACTATCAAGAAATACTTTTCTTAGTTTTTATTGTCATAACATTTGTTGTTAATGCGTTTAGTTTTATTCGTAGCTATTCGCTTATTCCTAATTTGGGTGCTTTATGCTGTTTGTATTTAATGATAGAAATACCACCCATTAGCTGGATGTGGTTCTTTGTTTGGATGACGGTAGGGCTGATTATTTATTTTTCTTATGGAAGAAAAAACAGCAAACTGAATAATATTAAGACTTAATTAAAATTTTAAGCTTCTTATTTATTTAATTTTTTATTGAATAAATTTATTAAAATTTTTCTTTCTTTTTAGATTCTTCTTTCCAATATCTATGACTTTCTACTGATAGCCTTTGATAACTGTAATACAAAAACTGCTGCATGAATATTACAGCTAAAAATATGGTAGTTTATTGTTCTATTTTTTTACTTTCACTAGTAACTAATTATTCGTTTGCTGCCAATGATAATCTTATTGCTTTATACAATGCTCCTAAAGCATCATTTACAGTTAATGCTACTAAGCAATGCATATCTAATAATAAATTTCAATTTACAAATGAATCACAATCCAATTGTGGTTGTTTAAAGTATTTATGGAATTTTGGCGATACAACAACATCAACAGAAACTAATCCAACTAAAGTTTATACCAAACCGGGTGAATATACTGTGCGTTTACAAGTTACTGATGATATTAATCAAACAGATACCTATTCATTAATTATTCAGGTAACTTCTACACCTTCCTTAGATTTTACTGTTAACCCTACTCTTAACCAATGTTTTAAAGGCAATAATTATTCATTTACCAATACATCGCATGGAGATTTTAGTGGACTTCAATATAAATGGGATTTGGGTAATGGCGTAACCTCAACCGAAACTAATGCGGCTACATCATACAGTCAGCAAGGTATTTATACAATTCGTTTAGATGGAAGTTATAATGGAATTTGTTCTACAAGTGTTACTAAAACAATAGATGTGTATCCTTCACCTATTGCCAATTATAATTATGTTATAGATTCTTCTAACAATAAAAAAATAAGTTTTACTAACGAATCAACTGTTTCTAATAGAACTTTAAATTATGAATGGCATTTTGGAGATGAAAGTATTTCTGGTGATACAAATCCTGTTTACACATTCTCAAAAAATGGTATTTATAGCGTTTCTTTAAAAGTTGCTACAAATGAAAATGATTGTATTGATCAAATCTCTAAACTTATTTTAATTGGTAATCAGCCTACATCCGGTTTTACGGTAGGGGTAGGTACACAATGTTTAAAAGGGAATAAGTACAACTTTACAAATACTACTGTTGCTCCAACAGGAGCGACTGTTAATTATTTATGGTACTTTGGAGATGGCACAGGTTCAACTCAGGAAAATCCTATTAAATCATATAATATTTCAGGAACTTTTACTGTAAAATTAATTGTTACTGCCTCAAACGGTTTTAGTGATAGCACTACTAAAAATGTTACAGTTTTGTCTTCGCCAATGGCATCTTACACAATAAGTCCGGGTACCGATAAATGTTTAACCAATAATAATATTTTTACTTTCACCAATACATCTACAATTCCTACCGGATTATCGTATAACTATCAATGGAATTTAGGAAATGGTAGAATACTGAATACGTTAAATGCTTCCGATCTGTATAATGGGGCAGGCTCATATTCAATTACATTAACTGCTAACTTAAGCAATGGTTGTTCTGCCGATACAACACAAATTATTCATGTACATTCAAAACCTACAGCAAGTTTTACTTTTGGAGTAGATAAAAATGATTATCATCAATTGAGTTTCGATAATCACTCATTTGATAATTATGGCAATTCTATTAGCTATTTTTGGGATTTTGGAGATGGGCATACATCAACTCAAACCAATTCATCTAATTTATATGCCTCTAATGGTAACTATATTATTAAATTAATTGCTACAGGAACCGATTTTGGTTGTAGCGATACATTAATTAAACCCATATTGGTTAAAGATAGCTTATGGGCTTATGCGTATATAGGAAATGCTTGCCAGTGTGTTGATATAAATGGCTTTAATTTTATTGGAGATGCTGGTGGAAGTATTTCTCCTTATACCTATTATTGGAATTTTGATGATGGAACTTTTTCTAATGAACAAAACCCTACTAAAAAATATGCTTCTTATGGAGATCATACTGTAGTGCTAACTGTTTCTAATTCTTCCGGTACACATGCTACAGCATCAACATTAATTCGTGTATATGCTGTGCCTGTTGCAGGATTTACCTATTTACCCGATTCTATAAATAAGTTTGAATATCATTTTAAAAATACTTCAACAATTGCATTTGGTAATATGGTGTACAAATGGAGTTTTGGTGATGGTACTTTCTCTACTGAACAAAATCCTACAAAAACTTTTTCTGCCTCAGGAAATTATAGTATAAAATTAGTAGCATATAATACAGATGGAGGATGTGCCGATAGTAGTATAACTCAAATTCAAATTGCTAATAATTCTTCTTGTAATTTAGTAGCTTCTTTTTCTATCAATAATAGTAATCAATGTGTAACAAACAATCAATTTGTATTTACTAATTTAACAAGCGGTGGTTCCGGAACTGTTAATTATTTATGGGATTTTAATGATGGAACTTCTTCTAATGAAAAAAATCCTTCTAAAATTTATAGTACTTACAGTGATCATGATGTTTCACTTACTGTTACTGATAGTAAAGGATGTTATTCTAATGTAGTAAAGCAAATTGCAGTAGGTGCTGTGCCTACAGCTTCATTTAATGTTATTGCAAATACGTTTAATGGAAATGGGTATACATTTTTAAGTACATCAAGTATTGCAAGTGGAACTATTAGCTATTATTGGGATTTTGGCAATGGACAAACTTCATCATTAAGTAATCCAACAGTTATTTTTAACTCAGGCAACTATACAGTAAAATTAGTTGTGCAGGGTATAGGTATTTGCGAAGATTCTGCTTTTAAAACTATTGTTGTAAATACTAACCCCATTGCCGATTTTAGTTTCACTCGTTCGGGTTGTAGTGCTGCTTCAGAGGCATTTAATTTTAGTTCTACTATTACTAATGGCACTGCTCCTTATACTTATTTATGGGATTTTGGAGATGGAAATATATCTACCGAAGCCAATCCTATTCATCAATATGTTTATGCCAATACCTATAATGTAACATTGAAAATTACCGATGCTGCAGGAAAAACAAATCAAAAAACAGTTGCTATACAATCAATGGCAGGTTCTAAACCTAAAGCAAGTTTTATTATTTTAAGCAATACGCAAAATGGCAATAGCTATACATTTATAAGTACATCAACTATTGCAAGTGGATGGATGAATTATTTCTGGAATTTAGGCGATGGTCATACTTCAACTGCTATAAATCCTTCTATCACTTATCCTTCAAATGGAAATTATCCAATAAAATTAGTTGTAACAGGTAGTACGGGTTGTAAAGACAGTGTTACGCAAATTGTCAATTTCACCAATACACAATCTGCTCAAAATGGCGGTTCCGGCATTGCAATAGATGCAACTCCTAATCCTGCTATTACCAATGTTGTGTTAAGTTTCAGGCCAACATTTATTATTAATAAAATAGTTGTAAAACTTTTTAATTCAAGTGGACAATTCATTTCGCAGCAATTGATTATTCCTAATCAATCTGGCGCAGTAATAACTTTGTTAGTTAATGTATTTAACTTAAACAAAGGATATTATTATATGATATTAAGCGACGAAAAAGAACAATTTATTGGCTCATCGCCATTGTTTAAAAACTAAACTAACTTATCCTAATTATAACGATTTATCATTTTGTACCTTTGCCAAATGAAATATCAAGTTGGCGATGAAATAATTGTTTTACACAGCAATGAAGAAGGAAGAGTAATTGAAATTATGAATGATAAAATGGTGATGATTGAAGTAAGAGGTGTAAAATTTCCGGCATACATGGATCAAATTGATTTTCCGTACTTCAAACGATTTACTGAAAAAAAATTATTTTCTGAAAAGAAAAAAGAAAAACAATTTATCGATACAATTCCAAAAGAAAAACCACAGCCTAATCAAATAAAAGTGGCTGATGGTGTTTGGTTATCTGTAATTCCAAAATTTTCTTTAGATGAGTTTAATGATGAAGTGGTTGATTTACTTAAATTGTATTTGGTAAATAAAACTAATACTGCATATCGTTTTGAGTACGATCAGCAGTTTTTAAATAATTCGGCATTTGCAATTAAAAACGAAATTCTTCCTTTTCAAGATTTTTATTTACACGATATTGATTTTGAAAAAATTAATGATAGTCCTTCTTTTCATTTTGAATTTTCTTTAATAACACCCAATAAAAAGAAAGCACCTCATTTCGAAACGTCAATAAAAATTAAGCCTAAACAAATTTTTAAACAAATTGAAGAATTAAAAGAAAACAATCAACCAACATTTTCTTATCAATTATTCGATAATTATCCCGATAACATTGAGCCCGAAAAATTTGAGTTAACAGGATTGGCTGCAAAAGGATTTAAAATTTATGAGGCCAACAAAATTCAACAAAACTTAGAGCCGGCAAGAACCTTAATAGATTTGCATATTGAGAAATTAGTTGATAATTGGCAACGAATGACTAATCTTGAAATATTGGCTATTCAATTATCCGAATTTGAAAAATGGTATCATTTAGCAGTAGCACATCGGCAAGCTTCACTTGTTGTTATTCACGGAGTAGGTACCGGTAAATTACGAGACGAAATTCATGATGTATTAAAAGTTAGAAAAGAAGTAAAAACTTTTATCAATCAATATAATCCTCGATTTGGTTATGGAGCAACCGAAATATTTTTTCAATATTAGTTTCCAAATAATGTATTCGCAACGTACATGCTAATTTTAGTTTTTGAATGCCTAACGTTTGTTAGTTCGGTTCTATATATTTGTACATAAAATATATACAATGAATAATAGTAGAACTGTTTATATAGTATCGGCTGTTAGAACTCCAATAGGAAGTTTTGGTGGTACATTAAAAGATTTTTCAGCTTCGAAATTGGGTGCTATTGCAATTAAAGCAGCGGTAGAGAGAGCCAAATTACAAGCTCATCAAATAGAAGCAGTATATATGGGCAATGTAATACAAGCCAATGTGGGTCAGGCTCCTGCCCGTCAGGCTGCAAAATTTGCCGGCTTACCCGATCACGTTATTTGTACTACTATCAATAAAGTTTGTGCCAGTGGAATGAAAGCAATTGCTCAAGCAGCTCAGGATATTTTATTGGGAGATGCAGATATTGTTGTTGCCGGCGGAATGGAAAGTATGAGTAATGTTCCTTTCTATGTATCTAATATGCGTTGGGGCAATAAATATGGCGATACAAAATTAATTGATGGCTTAAGTAGGGATGGATTAACCGATGTATACCATAATTATGCAATGGGCAACGCTGCCGAGTTATGTGCAAAAGAATGTAATATATCGAGAATTGAGCAGGATGCTTTTGCAGTTGAAAGTTATAGAAGAAGTCAGGCAGCTATTAGTTCAAAAAAATTTACCGATGAAATTGTTCCAATCGAAATCATCTCACCCAAAAAAGGTACTATAATTTTTGATACAGATGAAGAGCCGTTTAACGTAAAGTTTGATAAAATTCCCGATTTAAAACCTGCTTTTATAAAAGATGGAACCGTTACCGCCGCAAATGCAAGTACCATGAACGATGGTGCGGCCGCAGTGGTATTAATGAGTAAAGAAAAAGCAGATGAATTAGGTATATTGCCTATTGCTATTTTAAAAAGTTATGCCGATGCTGAACAAGCTCCTGAATGGTTTACTACAACGCCTAGTTTAGCAGTTCCGAAAGCAGTAGCAAAAGCAAAATTAACAATGAAGGATATTGAATATGTTGAGTTAAACGAAGCTTTTTCGGTAGTAGGAATTGTTAATACACAGAAAATGGATTTAGATGCTGCTAAAGTGAATGTAAATGGTGGAGCAGTTTCGTTAGGCCATCCATTAGGATGTAGTGGTGCAAGAATTTTGGTTACCTTAATTCATGTATTAAAGCAACAAAATGCTCAATATGGTGCTGCAGGAATTTGTAATGGAGGGGGAGGTGCGAGTGCAATGGTAATTGAAAATTGTAAGTGATAAATATATAATTGTAAAAGTCCTGCTCTTGTAATAAAAGCAGGACTTTTTTTATGTAATATCTCAATTCTTCTTTCTATTTAGTATCTATATTATTTTCTTTTGTTAGTTCATCATCCATAAAATGAACTTTAAATTTCTCATCAATATTTTTGTAACTCCATGCAAATATTAATGGAAATACCCATAAAGAAAATATCATAGCACAAAGAATTCCTCCAATTACTACGCGTGCCAATGGTCTTGAACTTTCAGAACCAATGCCATGTGAAATGGCCGCAGGCAATAAACCTATGGCAGCCATCATTGCAGTCATCATTACTGGTCTTATTCTTGAGTTTACCCCTAATTTAATGGCATTGTATAAAGAGTTGGATTGCCCTTTAATTTTATCGAGATTTTGTTTAAAAACTGTTATCAATAAAACGCCATCCTGAATACAAATACCAAATAAGGCAATAAAGCCAATACCGGCAGAAATGCTAAAATTGGTTGATGTAACATGTAAGGCAACTATGCCACCTACAATAGCAAAAGGAACATTTAAAAACACCAATCCGGCATCTTTTAAATTACCAAACATGGTAAATAATAATAAAAATATTAGTAATAAACTAATAGGCACTACTTCGGCTAATCTTTTTTCTGCTCTTTGCTGATTTTCAAAATCGCCTTGCCATGCCATTTCATAACCTCTTTTTAATGAAACAACTTTATCTACTTTCTCTTGTGCTTCCGAAATTGTACTTCCCATATCTCTACCTCTAACAGAAAATTTTACTGCAGCATATCTTTCATTATCATCCCTAAAAATTAAGCAAGGCCCTGTTTTTTGTGTAATATCGGCTATTTCCTTGATAGGAACTTTTGAACCGCTTTGAGTAGGAACTAATAAATTACCAATATCATCTGGCGATTTTCTGAATTGTTCCGGTAATCTAATTCTAATATCAAATATCTTAATATCCTCGTATAAGGTAGAAGCAGCTAAACCACCAATGGCCATTGCCACAACTGAATTAGCATCGGCAGTTGTTACGCCATATAAAGCCATTTTTTGTTGATTAAGATTGATATCTAATTCTGGCTGACCAATATTATGGATTACACCTAAATCTTCAATCCCTTTTACATCTTTTAAAACATCATAAATATTCTGGATTTTATTTTCCATATAATTTAATGAATCGCCATAAATTTTTACGCAGATGGATCCTTTTACACCAGATACGGCTTCTTCTACATTATCCATAATTGGCTGAGAAAAATTGAGATTAATACCGGGAATTACTGCTAATTTTTTATTCATCTGATCAATCAATTCTTCTTTTGAAATTTTAGGATTCCAATCCGATTCAGGATATAGCATTACCGAAAATTCATTGTTATAAAATCCTGCAACATCGGTTCCGTCATCTGGTCGGCCAGTTTGCGAAACACAATATTTTACTTGAGGGAATTGCATTAAAATTTTTCTTGCCTGAGAAGATATTTCAACAGATTTATCGAGAGAAATACTATACGGTGTTTGAATACGTAACCAAATTGAACCTTCATTTAATTCGGGCAAAAATTCGGAACCCAAATATTTAAAACTATAAATTCCTAAAACCATTACAGCAAGGGCTAATGGAATAATAATTTTTCGATGCTTAAATGCTCTTGTAAAACCGTTTAACATAAATCCGGTTAAATGGTGTACAAAAGGATTGTGTTTTTCGTGAACATTTTTTTTAAGCAGAATACTAATTAATACCGGAACTAATGTAAGGGTTGTAATTAATGCCCCTAAAAGAGCAAATCCTAATGTATAAGCTAAAGGAGAAAACATTTTTCCTTCAACTTTCTGAAAGGCAAAAATGGGCAAAAGACCGGTAATAATAATTACTTTGGCAAAGAAGATAGCCTTACCTAATTGTGCTCCTTGATTTTTTATTAATCCAAGTTTGGCAATTTTATTAAATCGTTCAATACCTAAATCAACTGCTTTGTGATCTAATATTACAAACATTCCTTCAACCATTACCACTGCACCATCTATAATAATACCAAAATCTACTGCACCAAGTGAAAGTAAATTAGCACTCATGCCCATTAAATGCAAACAAATGAATGCAAATAATAAAGCCATTGGAATGATGATAGAAACAATTAAAGTAGTACGCCAGTTAAACATAAATAGCGATACTAATAGTGTAACTAATAATATACCCTCAATTAAGTTGTGTAATACGGTATGAGTGGCATATTCAATTAGATCGGATCTGTCATAATAAGGAATTATTTTAGTATCGGAAGGTAATACGGTATTGTTAAGTTTTTTAATTTGTGCTTTTACGGCATCTACAACTTTCGATGGATTTTCTCCTTTTCTCATTAATACTATTGCTTCAACAACATCAGATTCATCGGTGATATTTCTTTTGCCTAAAGAGTCTGTTAGTCCGTTTGCTCTTGCTACCCATCCTAATCTTGGAACATTAGATATTGCTACTTCTGCCACATCTTTAACTAAAATAGGAACACCATTATTATTCATTACAATGATGTTTTTTATTTCGTTAATATCGTTTAATAATCCAATTCCTCTTACTACATAGGCCTGATTATTTTGAATAATAATATCTCCACCAATATTAATATTGGTTTTTTGTACAGCTGTATAAACATCTAAAGGAGTAATGCCTATAGAGGTTAATTTTTCCGGATCAACTCTTATTTCATAGGTTTTTGTTTTTCCTCCAAAACTCACCACATCTCCAACACCCGGAACGGCTCTTAATCTTCTATCAATTACCCAATCTTGCATGGTTTTTAATTCTCGAACATCTCTTACATTACTGTGTAAAGTGTATCTAAAAATTTCTCCTGTTGGACCGGTTGGTGGTTGAACAGAAGGTTGTATGCCTGCAGGTAAATTGGCATTTTGTAAAAGATTCATTACTTGTTGCCTTGCTTGTGGATCTTTTACATCATCATCGAAAATTAATTTAACATATGATAATCCGAAAATGGAGGTTGAGCGTAGACTTATTTTTTGTTGTACGGGATTTAAAGCAATTTCAATAGGAATGGTTACAAATTTTTCTATTTCTTCTGCACTTCTTCCGGGCCATTGGGTAATTACACTTATTTCTGTATTGGTAACATCGGGGAATGCCTCGATAGGCATATTTTTAAAAGTGATTATTCCAATAATAATTAAGGATAAGGAAGTAAGTAGAATGAAGTATTTATTCTTAAGCGAGAATGCTATTACGTTTTTTAATACCTTGATCATTGTATAGATTTAAAGGATTAACTTAATTATTTAGGTTGTCATAAACAAGTAATGCTTGTGAGGCAATTACTTCATCGCCTTCTACTACGCCACTGTTTAAATAAACTTTATCGCCAAAGATGCTTGCAACACTAACAGGCGTAATATCGGCAATTCCATTTCCTTTATACTTTAATACAAAATATTGACTATGATCGAATATTAATGCTTTACTTGAAATGCAGATGGCATTTTTATTTTCTTTATTAACTACAGTTACACTTGCAAACATTAAAGGTTTCAGTGCATAATCGGTATTGGGTAAAACAATTCGCACTTTCATTACTTTATTTGCCGGATCTAATACATTGAGAATTTTATCAATTTTTCCATGAAAAATTTTATCCGGATAGGATAGGGTAGTAATATTTACCGGATCGCCTAAATGAATGTTTTTAATATTCGATTCATAAACGTTTGCTTGTACCCATACATCTTTTAAATCGGATATGGTAAATAAATTGTTGCCATTATCTGCACGAATAACTGTATTGTTAGTAATATTTTTTTGTACAATAAACCCACTAATTGGTGCTTTTATAATATAATCGCCTTGTGTATTATTACCATTTATTTTTAAAATGCGTTGTACCATTTGTAATTGTGCAAGTGCTTGATCGTAATTTACTTGGGCATTGGTAACATCTAATTGAGATGATAAGCCACTTGCAAAAAGATCTTTAATTGCATCTAATTGTTTTTTGGTAGCAGTAACATTGGTTTCGGCAATAATAAGGTTATTACTGTATCCGGCCATTTCGCTACTTTTTACAACGGCTAATGTTTGTCCTGCATTTACATAATCGCCTATTTGTACTTTTACGTCTTGTACATTTCCACTTACTAAAGGATATACATTTATTTGATGATCTTGATCAAAATCAATACTGCCTGTTAATGTAAAAGAATTTATTAACGGACAAATTTTTACTGTATCTATCGCAATTTGTTTTAAAAGCGAATCGGGGATAATATACTTTTCTTTACCTGAAGATTTTTTTTGTTTTTCCGAATTGCAGCTTGTTATAATGGCTGTTATAAAAAGTACAGAAAGAAAAATGGTAATAATTTTTATAGATATAAATTTTTGCATTGTAAAAAATTATTTAATTAAAGAAGTTGGTTCCGGTATAAAAATTCAATTCTTCAAAAGCATTTACACGGTTTAATTTAATAGCATTAATTTGTAAAACATTTTGTTTATACGAGTCATAAAAATCTAAAAAATCTAATAATCCAATATTTCTTTTTTGATAATTCTGTAATACTTCATTTTGTAGTCTTTCAAAATCTGAAGAGAATGCAGGATCAATATTTTGATAAAGTTTATTATTATCGTAGGCTTTTTGCAGAGATCGATAAATTTGTTCTTCCACTTGTGCCTCAACCGTTTTTTGAGATGCCATTGTATAATCTATAGTTGATTTAGCAGATTTAATATTACCTTGATTTCTGTTGAAAAATGGAAGATCCATTGCAACGCCTACATAATAAAAATTTCGTGCAAAATTTCCTTGTTTATCCCAATTTAATGAAGCCGTTAAATCGGGTACTGCTAATGCTTTTTGATACTCGTAATTAAGTTTGCTAATGGTGTTGTTTGATTTTGCAATTTGCAAATCGGTTCTGTTTTTATACGCCGTATCTATAAATGTAGTAATGGCATATTTATTAGGATTTATAGCTGCTAATTCTTTCTCATTCACTATAGGTAGTATATACCTATTTTTTACTTGTAACACCAACCTTAATTCACTTTGTGTATCGTTAATTTGATTAATTAAATTATTGTATTCACTTTGCAAGCTGTATAATAATGCTTTTACTCTTATTACTTCTTTTTCGGCAATATAGCCTTTCCCTTGTTGTTGGTTAAAAGCATTTACTACTTGCTGCAGCGATTTTATTTCTTTATCATATACTTTAGCCGTTTGTTGTGCATAATATATATTGAAGAAATCTGTACGTAAAGTGTATTTTAAAGTTCTAATTAAATCGAATAACTGATATTCGGATAGTTGAGCATTGGCTTCTGCAATTCTAATTTGTTTATTTCTTTTTCTTGCCAATAAAATAAGCTGCGATATTGTAGGTGTAAGCTCATTATTGGTAAAAAAATTAGAATGAGGGTAAATAGCTAGTGGATCGTACAGGCTGTTTAATGGTCCTATACCAAATGAAAAATTAGGATTTGGTAAAAGTTTGGCCTGAATAATTAATGCTTTTTGTGCATCTACATTATAGCGTTGGGCCAAAATTTGAAAGTTATTTCGTAAAAAAATACTTTCTGCACTGTCTAATTGTACGCGTAAAGTATCGCCAAATAGTTGATTAGTTTGTGCTTTGCCTACAGTTATTGAAATAATAAAAACAAATACAATTACAAGGTAATTGCCCATTCGTTGCATATAATTTATTTTAAATAATAAATACTAGGTTTCTATTGGTTATAATTGTTGGATAAAAGTGTACAATTATAGTTAAGTTAGTTATGCTAAAAATAAAATTTTAGGCGGCGGTGGATTTATTTCTTTAAAAAAAAGAAAATTGTAATTCTCATTTTTGGGATTTAAATATACATGTGTAAGTGTATTGTGATTGAAAAGAATGAATGCTATTTTATTTTGTTGTAATTTAATAGAAATATGCTTTACCAATTGAGATTTTGAACTACTAGATTCTTTTTGGTACTCGGGAAATGCATTTGTATCGCCCATAATTATTTCAGATATATATTCGGTCATTGAGTTTAAATAATTAAAATCTCCTATTGTAATATTGGCCGCTATTGGCTGAAAATCGGCAGTATCAATACTTAAATTAATAATTTGTATAGCCAAGAGGGCTATAAATAGTTTAAGTGCAATATTTTTTGCAGCATTTTTCATTGTACTAATTGCAAAGATAGCCAGCATTAACTTATAATAAACTGTTAATATAAGCAATCAATCATTAATAATCACTTAAACAAAAGCCTTGCAAAGGCAAGGCTTTATAAAGAGGTGTAGTTATTTTTTAGTTTCTGTTTTACCAAGCGGCTTATCTTTTGCAAAATCAACTAAAATTGGTGCCGCAACAAATATAGATGAATAAGTGCCGGTTATAACCCCAACTAACATAGCAAAAGCAAAACCACGTGTAACTTCTCCACCAAAAATAAATAATATTAAAATGGTTAAGAATACAGTTAATGAAGTCATTATGGTACGTGTTAAAGTATCATTAATGGCTCTGTTAATAATAGTTGCATTCGATTGACCTTTTAATAATTTGCTATCTTCTCTAATTCTATCATACACAATTACTGTATCATTCATTGAATAACCAATTACGGTTAATATGGCTGCAATAAAATGTTGATCTATTTCTAATGGGAAAGGAACAATTTTACGAGCAAAACTGAATACAATTAAAGTAACAAAAACATCATGTAATAATGAGAAAATAGTACCTAATGAATATCTCCAATCTCTGAATCGAATAAAAATATACAAGCAAATAATTATCAATGCAAATACAGTAGCTTTTTGTGCACCTGATTTTAAATCATCGGAGATGGATGGTTGCACTGTTTGAGAGCTTTGTTTATATTTTTTATCAAATTCCTGATAAGATAATCCTTGTGGTAAATGGTTCTTTAATCCATTGAATAATGTACTTTCAACAATCGAATCAATATTCTTTTTTTGTGTTTCTTTAATTAAGTAAGAAGTTGTAATATCTAATTGATTATTGGTTCCAACAGTTTTAATAACTGGAGCTTCGCCGAATGCTTTTTTCAAATCATCTCTAATAATATCAGGATTAATTGATTTGTCGAATTTAATTGTATAACTACGACCACCGGCAAATTCTACACCTTCATCAAATCCATTAAAGAAGGAACCAATACCCAATATTAAAACAATGGCAGAAATACCATAAGCTATTTTTCTATATTCAATAAATTTGAAAGATGCATGTTTAAATATTTTTTTAGATATTCCTGTAAAATATTGAAAATGCCTGCTTTTATTGGTATAAAAATCTGTTATTAATCTCGAAACTAAAATGCCACAGAACAATGATAGTAATATACCAATGATTTGTGTAGTTGCAAATCCTAATACAGGACCTAAACCAAAATAGGCTAAAATAATAGCAGTTAATAATGTTGTAACGTGTGCATCCAATACAGGAGCTAATGAGCGTTTATAACCATCTGCAACTGCAGTTTGATAACCTTTTCCTTTTGTAAGTTCTTCTTTAATTCTTTCGAAAATAATTACGTTAGTATCAACAGCCATACCAATGGTTAAAACTAAACCGGCAATTCCGGGAGCGGTTAATGTAAATCCTAATGCACTTAAAATTCCTATTGTAAATAACAAGTTCAATATTAATGCAATATTAGCAACCCAGCCACCTGTGTTGTAATACACCAACATTAAAATAAATATTACAATAAATGAAATTAAGAACGATAAGGAACCTCCTTTAATAGCTGCTTTACCTAAGGTTGGACCAACTACTTGTTCTTGTACAATTTTAGCAGGAGCAGGTAATTTACCGCTTTTTAAAATTTCGGCTAAATCTTGTGCTTCTTTTAAAGAGTAGTTACCAGAAATTTGAGAATTACCTGTAGTAATTGCATCATTAACATTAGGTGCAGAGTACACAAAATTATCTAACACAATGGCAATAGGTTTATCAATATTGCGAGCTGTCATTTTTGCCCAAATATTGGTTCCTATTTTATCCATATTCATTTTAATAGCAATTCTTCCTCGCTCATCAAAGTCTTGTGCTGCATCACTTACATGATCTCCTTCTAATTCAGCTTGACCATTATCTAATGTTTTTATAGCATATAAGTTCAATAAATTTTTTGCTTTAGGATCTTCACTTTCAAATTTTCCATATACAAATTGAAGCGTAGATGGAAATTTGCTTTTAACAATATCCATTCTTAAATAACTGTTTAAAGTGCCTGTATCGGTAGTTTGCACTAAAGCTAATGCAGCAGGATAAATGACTTTACCTGTAGAATTACGGTATGGTTGTGCTCCTTGAATTAATAGTTTTTTAAGAGGATTTTCGAATGATTTTATTTTACTGCTATCTTTTTTATTGGTGCTTACTGTATTTTTTTCTATTTGAGATAAAGTAGCAGTTTTAGTGGTATCGGTTTTTACAGAAACCGATTTAGCAGCAGTATCGGTACTTTTTTTAGCAGTTGTATCGTATTTTGTACCACTTAAATATTCTTGAACGGCTTTATCGGCATTATTTAATCCATTAATTAAATCTTGATTTTCGAAAGTGTATACTTCAAAAAATTGAAGATTGGCAGTTGACTGAAGATAATTACGAACTCTTTCAGGATCATTTACTCCGGCTAATTCAATATTAATAATTCCTTTGGTAGGATCTGGATTGATATTAGGAGAAGATACGCCGAAACGGTCAATTCTCGTTCTCATAATACGAAGTGTATTATTAAAAGCAGCTTGAGCTTGTTCTTTTAAATACCCTTCAGTTTCATTATCGGATGAAGTGAATTTTAGTTTTCCGTTACTGCGTGTTGCAAAGAATGGTGCTAATGTACCGGTTGGATTTACTTTTTTATATTGTTCAAGAAACAATGAAATTAAATCGGCACCGGTGTTGGCTTTTAGCTGAACAGCATTTTCTAAAGCCTGATTAAATTGTTTGTCTTTTGTATAATCTGCTAACGACTTTAATAATCCGTCCATACCAACTTCTAAGGTTACACTCATTCCACCTTGCAAATCTAAGCCAAGCATTAGCTCTTTATCTTTTGCACTTCTGTATGTTGTTAATCCAAACGGACCAATCTTGCTGTCTTTTGTGCTATCAAGCAATCTTTGTAATCTTTCTTTTTTAAATTCTTTCAAACTATCCTCATACAAAGCTTGTAACTCTGTATTACCGGAATACTTTTGCACAGCAGTAGGATAAACAGCTTTAATCCATTTATCTGCTTTAGCTTCCATATCACTTTCATGGTTATGTACAAACCAAGTGAATGACAATTGATACACACAAATTAAAATAAGGGCAATCGCAAAAAATCGCACTAAACCTTTCAGTTGCATACGAATAGGGTTTAAAAATTTTAGTGGGCAAAGATAGGGGAATGCAAATGATATTTTTTCAGAAATTGAATGTAATAACGGCTATTTTATACAATGTGGAAAAGCAAGTACACTAATATTAGTTTATAACTGTATCAGTTGTATCCGATTTTTTCATTTTTGCTTTTAATTCAAGATACAATTGTTCATTTTGCTCCCATTGATAATTACGATATATAAATGCCATAAAAACAGCTACAATTAGTAATGCCAAACCCAATAAAATAGGGCTTAAACTTGTGCTAACTTCCATATTGGCACGATGATACCAACCAATTGCTACAGCTAATAAAATACCAAGGCCAATAAGGAATCCAGAAGAAAAACCTTTAATAAATTGAAATAAGTTTTTCTTTTGATTAATTCTGTTTTTACCCCAATACTCAATAAATGCTAATTCTTTTTCTGATAACATTGTTCAAAAATACAGAATTCAACTAAGTGATTAGCGGTATTATAAACGTAAAATCAATCTTTTAATTTGTTTAATAGAAAGCACTTAAATTCGTAAATATTATTACACTTAAAGATTAAAACATGCAATTGCTTAAAAAAAGAGGTATTTTGGTTTTTTGGATATTTTTATTGATAGAATGTTATCTTATATTCTCTCGGCAAACATATTATGCTTCAGTTGTAAAAATTATGCTTGTTCCTATTTTGCTTTTTTATGTGTTCTTAAATGCAAGAAAAAATCATTATCAAACCACTAAAACCTTAGTATTTTTTGGTCTACTTGCTTCTTGGGTTGGAGATATTTTATTAATAAATAATGGAGATGTATGGTTTATTTTAGGAATGATTGCTTTTATGGCAACACATATTATATATGCAACTATTTTTTATAGAATTCATCGGTTGCGATTGTATAAAAGTCAAGAAGCTTTTATTGCTGCAATTATTTTATTTATTGTTTGTTATTATTTATTTAGGTTTTTAAACACCAACAGTAGCTTTGAGCCATTTAAAATTCCCATCATTTTATACATGATTGTTATTAGCATTATGGCAATAATGGCTGTTAATATTTTAGGAACTGGAAGTAGAAAACAAAATGCGATTAATTATTTTATTCCGGGTGCTGTATTATTTATTATTTCCGATGCTACCTTATCTGTTCAGAAATTTGTATTTCCGGATGAAAATTTTTTAAGTGTAATTATTATGCTAAGCTATGGATATGCCCAAAGTTTAATTGCCGAGGGATTTTCGAAAACTTTAAAAAGTTAAATAAATAAGATATTTGTAATGAAAAAAAGTTCTGTTGATCATCAACAGAACTTTTTTGTATAAGAAATAAGCTTATGATTAATAACCCATTCCGCCCATATCTGGTGCAGGAGCATGGTTCATAGCTGCTTCAGGCTTAGGTTTATCGGCAACTACACATTCGGTAGTTAATAACATACCTGCAATAGAAGCTGCATTTTCTAAGGCAACACGACTAACTTTAGTAGGATCTATAATACCTGCTTTAAACATAGAGTTTTCATACACTTCTGTTCTTGCGTTAAATCCAAAATCGCCTTTTCCTTCTTTAATTTTTTGAACTACAATAGAACCATCAATACCTGCATTGCTAGTAAGTATTCTAATTGGTTCTTCTAATGCACGACGTACAATGGCAACGCCTGTTTGTTCATCAGCAATTTGTCCTTTTACTTTTGCTTCTAAACTTTCAATAGCGCGAATGTAAGCTACACCACCACCAGGTACAATACCTTCTTCAACAGCAGCACGGGTAGCATGTAAAGCATCATCAACTCTATCTTTCTTTTCTTTCATTTCAACTTCTGTAGCAGCACCAATGTATAAAACGGCAACTCCGCCTGCTAACTTAGCTAAACGTTCTTGTAATTTTTCTTTATCGTAATCTGAAGTAGTTGTTTCTACCTGAGCTTTAATTTGATTTACGCGAGCAGTAATATCAGTTTTCTTTCCTTTACCGCCAACAACAGTTGTATTATCTTTATCTATTGTAACAGAAGCAGCCTGACCTAAATAGCTTAAATCGGCATTTTCTAATTTAAATCCTTGTTCTTCGCTTACTACTGTGCCTGCAGTTAAAATAGCAATATCTTGTAACATTTCTTTTCTTCTGTCTCCAAAGCCTGGTGCTTTTACTGCAGCAACTTTTAGTGTGCCACGCAATTTATTTACCACTAAGGTTGCTAATGCTTCACCTTCTAAATCTTCCGCAATAATTAATAATGGGCGACCACTTTGAGCAACTTTTTCTAAAATATGAAGAATATCTTTCATTGCAGAAATTTTCTTATCATATATTAATATGTAAGGATTTTGCAATTCAGCTTCCATTTTTTCGCTGTTGGTTACAAAGTAAGGAGAAATGTATCCTCTATCAAACTGCATACCTTCCACTACATCTACATAAGTATCTGTTCCTTTTGCTTCTTCAACAGTAATAACACCTTCTTTACCAACTTTTGCAAATGCTTCGGCAATTAATTTACCAATAGTATCATCGTTGTTAGCAGAAATAGAAGCAACTTGTTGAATTTTTTTGCTATCGCTACCTACAGTTTGAGATTGTGATTTTAAGTTTTCTACTACAATACTAACGGCTTTGTCAATTCCACGTTTTAAATCCATTGGATTAGCACCTGCAGCAACCATTTTCAAGCCTTCGCTAATGATTGATTGAGCTAAAACAGTAGCTGTTGTTGTACCATCTCCGGCAATATCGGCAGTTTTAGAAGCCACTTCTTTTACCATTTGAGCTCCCATGTTTTCAACTGCATCTTCTAATTCAATTTCTTTAGCAACAGTAACACCATCTTTAGTTATTTGTGGTGCACCGAATTTTTTTTCAATTACTACATTACGACCTTTAGGGCCTAATGTTACTTTTACAGCGTTGGCCAATGTATCAACGCCTTTTTTCATTTTATTTCTTGCTTCGATATCGAAGAAAATTTGTTTAGCCATAATTTTAATTTAAGAATGTTTGAATTTGATAATTTGACGATGATTTACTCTGCTTGTTTTCTATTTGTCAAACTAACTAATTATATAATTGCGAGGATATCACTTTCTCTCATAATCAAAAGGTCTTGACCTTCAATTGTAATTTCGGTACCGGCATATTTACCGTATAAAACAGTATCGCCCACCTTTACAGTTAATGGTTCATCTTTTTTACCATTTCCGGCAGCAACAATAATTCCGCGTTGAGGTTTTTCTTTTGCGGTATCTGGAATAATAATGCCGCCCGCTGTTTTTTCTTCGGCAGCTGCTGGTTTCACAAGCACTCTGTCGTGAAGTGGAGTAACATTGAGCTTTTTAGTAGCCATATTGTTTTTGATTTTAGTGTTTATAAGATTTGTTAAACAGGCTTTTAGTAATCAATTTTTTTGCCAGATGGGAAAGAGTAGCCAAATTTTCAGTTTTATACTATATTCAAAAAATTAAAAGTAAGCCTGTCATAAATGGCGGCAAAGATGCAATTTGTTTTTTAAAAACCGATGCCAAAATTTCATACGGCATAGTTTATCTTTCAATCCCTATCTTCGCAAACTTAAATTAAGTTCTTATTCGATGATTAGCAGAAGAAATATCCGTGTTAAAGTAATGCAGTTGTTATATGTGATTGATACTATTCACGATCAACAAGCTTTCCCTAATTCAGTAGTTGAATTGCAAAAACAATTCGATAAAAGCCGAGAACTCTTTGTTTATCTCATTAATTTTTTAATAGAAATAGCCCGATATTCTGAAATTGATGCACGCCACAGAGCTTCAAAAAATATAACTACCCAAGACGATTTGAATGTAAATACCAAAATTGCAGGAAATGAACTTGTATGGAATATAATAGAATCGGCTTCTTTCCAAAAATCTATTGAAGAATATAAACCAAATAATTTTATTGATAAAGATTTATTAAAAAAGCTATATAATAGTTTAGTTGAATCGCCGGAATATCAAGAATATATTGGATTATTAAGTAGAGAAAAGAAAAAAGAAAAGGAAATAATTAGTTTTATTTTCACAAATATTCTTTTACCCAACGAATTATTTCAATCGCATATTGAAGAATTATTTTCTAATTGGGATGATGATGCCGAAATGATGGAGCAATTAATGCTGAATTATTTACAAAAACCTACAGCATATAATTTAACTGTTATAATGACGCAAGAAAAATGGACTTTTGCCAAAACATTATTACTTACCGTTCTTGATAAAAAAGAATATGCTTTAGAACTAATTAAACCCAAACTTAAAAATTGGGACTCGGATAGAATAGCTTTATTAGATATGATTATTATGCAAATGGGTTTATGTGAATTATTGTATTTTGAAACAATTCCTACAAAAGTTACCATTAACGAATATATTGATTTGGCAAAAGATTATAGCACTCCTCAAAGTGGGCAATTTGTAAATGGAATTTTAGATAATATTCATAAAGAATTAGTAGCAGAAGGAAAAATCAGTAAAATAGATTTTAAACAAAAGGCTCGTTAAATTTGCAAATAAAATAAATGCAATTATGAGATACTTTTTTTTATGGGCAGCTTTATTTACAACCGTAATAATTTCTTGTAAAAGTAAAAGTGAAAGAGATTTTGAAGCATCGCAAAAAGTTGCTACAGACTCGGCTAATTTTACCAAAATTCAATGGTTAGATTCTATTGTTAGTTTTGGAACAATTAACAAAGGAGAAAAAGTGGTTGTAAAATTTCGTTGTAAAAATATTGGCAATAAACCTTTAATACTTGCCAGTGTTAGACCAGGTTGTGGGTGTACTGTTGCCGATTATACCAAAGAGCCCATTGCTCCCGGTACAGAAGGATTAATTACTGCTTCATTCGATAGTAATAAAACTGGTTCTGCCGGTGAAGTAGATAAAACTATTATTGTTACAACCAATACAATTAACAGTACAACCTATCTTCATTTTAGAGGCATCATAAAAGGAGAAGGCAATAACGATAAAGTAGCAATACCTCATGAAATGCCTCAAAAAAAAATAAATAGTTAAACAAATAAAAACAATACAATGCTAAACACAACATTCTTAATGGCAAACCCTCAAGCCGGTGGTGGCGGGAGCATACAACTAATTTTATTATTGGGTATTATGGTTGTTTTTTGGTTATTTATGATTCGCCCACAAGCTAAAAAAGCCAAAGACCAAAAGAAGTTTATTGACAACCTTCAAAAAGGCGACAAAATTGTTACTATTGCAGGTATTCATGCAACTGTTTCAAAGGTGAATGAAGATGGTACATTACAAATTGAAGTAAATCCGGGAAGCTATTTAAAAATTGAAAAATCTGCTATTAGCATGGAATGGAGCAAGCCTGCTACCGCTTCAAAATAATTATTCAAAAACAAATATTCTAAAATAACTTTAGTCCGATTTGCAATTAAGCAATCGGACTTTTTTTATAATTTTCATACAAAACAAATATGCTTCGAGTTGGATTAACAGGCGGTATAGGTAGTGGAAAAACCATAGTAGCAAATATTTTTCACATATTAGGTGTTCCCATATTCGATGCGGATAGTGTAGCAAAAAAAATAATGGAAAATGATGAAGAATTAATTCAATTTATTACAACCGAATTTGGCGAAGCTGCTTATACTAATAAACAACTCAACAGAAAATATATTGCTGAAATTATATTTAAGGATGTGTTTAAATTAGAAAAATTAAATTCAAAAGTTCATCCAAAAACAATTATAGCCGCAGAGCAATGGATGAATGAGCAGAATACACCTTACACAATTAAAGAAGCTGCTTTAATGTTCGAAACCGCAGCATCGGCAGGAGTGGATTTGATTATAGGTGTTTTTGCTCCCAAACATATTCGAATTAAACGAGTAATGGATAGAGATGGAAACAATAAAGAAGCTGTAATAGCACGAATGGAAAAACAAATTGATGATGATATAAAAATGAAACTATGCGACTTTGTTATTGTTAATGATGAACAGCAATTGGTTGTTCCGCAAGTAATACAGTTACATGAAAAATTAATGCAACTTTCTTTAAAATATGTATAAAATATTTTCTTCTTTTCATACTTTATAATACCAATTTATGATTGCTGCAACTCCTAAACCGCCTTATTATGCTGTAATATTTACTTCTTTACGAACATTAATTGATGATGGTTATACTGAAACTTCGGATTTAATGATTGCATTGGCAAAAAAACAACAAGGATATTTAGGACATGAATCGGCGAGAAATGAAATAGGCATCACCGTTTCATATTGGAGTAATGTAGAAGCAATTAAAGCATGGAAGCAACAGGCCGATCATGTACTTGCTCAGCAATTGGGTAGAGAAAAGTGGTATAAGCAGTATACAGTAAGAATTTGTTTGGTGGAATATGATTATGAATTTGCTTTATAAACCGATTCTATACTATAAGAATGATAGATGAAAAATAGGTATAAAATATTTTTACTGCTTGCCTTGCTTTGTTTATTGGCAGGGTTAATTAACTATATTTTATTTCAGCCTAATATTTTTTTGTTATCAATTTTTAAACATAAAATTACAACTATTGCAATTTCCAATCTCACTATTAAACATATATTATCAGGCTATTTTTCAGATGCTATGTGGTGTACAGCACTTTGTTTTGTTGTTCTAACTTTATCTGAATTAAATTATTTGAGAACAAGCGAAAAAATTGTTATCTTACTATTACCATTTATTACAGAAACATCGCAATTGTTTGGCTTTATTCGTGGCACGTTCGATTGGTATGATATTTTTTTGTATTTGATAATTATTCTGGCATTTACGATGTTTTCTTCCATCTTTAATACACACACTTATGAAAAAAAGTAACTCAATTCGCAATGCAAGTTTAATTATGGTTGTCTTTTTATGTATGGCAATAGCAAGTACTCCGCCACCTGCACCTTCTGCAACTGTTTATAATGGATTATTTAGCTATCCCGCAGAAAAAAATGAAGTTGTTAAAAATGCTGCTAAACTTAAGTTTTTAAAAGATAATTCTAATCCTACAATAGTACTTCGTGTGCCGCATGCAACACGACAAGTTTTGGAAGAAGATAAGAATTTGCAAACAAATAAAAATAATAATGAGTTTAATAGTATCAGCAATTTTAATGTGTATAATATTATTGAAAAAGAATTATTGAAAGGCGGGTTTACCGTTAGAGATAGAGCATTATTTGATAAAGTTTTGGGCGATAAAAGTGTAAATGATTATTCTAAAATAAAAGAACTTACTGAAACTGATTTAATTCTTGAATTAAGCGATATTCAATATGTTCGTCATCCATTAAATTCATTTAATTATACTAAAAAAGGTAAAAAAGGTACTTTAGATACTGAAACTTTTTTTGCCAAAAATCAAATGTTTTTATACGGATTAAAACTTGAATTTCGGTTAATTAAAGTAAAGGATAATGATTTTATTGGATCGTTTACTTATAATTATTCTCCTTGCAGTAGCCAATGTATGTATAATGTTAATTGCTTAAATGGCAATTGCGGTGAGCCATATATTATGGAAGGAAACGTTACAACATCTGGGATAAAGTTAATTTCTGATGATGATATATTTCGTTTTGTAACTACTTCTTCTCAAAATTTGGTGAAAGAAATAATGCAATAATTTATCGAATAATTTTAAAACAAAAGCGTTGTAATTTTCCTTCAAAATCAAATGGGGTAGTAGCTTTAGTTATATTTTTAATTTCTGAAGCTTTAATTTTTTCAGGTTCTAATTTAAAGGTAGATAAATTAGTACTAAAGTAAATGATACCATTTTTTGTTGTTGATTGCAATGCATCGTTTAATAATTCAGCATAATCTCGTTGAATGTCTAAAAAATCTTTCATCCGCTTACTGTTACTAAAAGTTGGCGGATCCATTATAATTAAATCAAAACTATTGGGTGGTAAAGTTTTTAAATATTGTTTCACATCTTGATGAATAAAATGATATTGTAAGTTATTGGTAAATGAATTGATAGCTAAATTATTTTTTGCCCAGTTTAAATAAGTTTTTGATAAATCAACTGACGTTACAGATGCAGCATTTCCGGCTGCTGCATACACAGAAAAAGATCCGGTATAACAAAATAAGTTTAAAACCTTTTTACCTTCACATTCTTCACGCACTAATTGTCGGGTAATTCTATGATCCAAAAATAATCCGGTATCTAAATAATTGGTTAAGTTTACTATAAATTTTAATTGATTTTCAGCAACTGTAAAAAATTCTTTTACAGAATTTAATCTTTCGTATTGTTGAGAGCGATGATGCATTTTTTTACGCTCACGGATATAAATTTTTTCAATATCAACGCTAAGTATTTTGCTAATAATATCTAAACAACTTTCTAACCAAGTATCATGTTCTTCATCATTCATTCCATGTCTTCTCAAATATTCGGCTACATATACTTTATCTTCATATAATTCAATGCAAAAAGGAAACTCAGGCAAATCGTGTTCATAAATACGCCAACACGATATTCCCATTCGGTTAGCTTGTTTTTTTTTGTGCTTAAAAACTTTAGTTAACCTATTTTCAAACATTACAAATTTATCGTTCATTATTCCCGAATATAAATTGAAATTACTAGAGTAGTAAATAAGAATAAAATATTTATATATGCCAGATGTTATTTTCCTTGTTGAAGAGATATGATAAATGAAGTAATTACATTAAGCAACTATTGTTTGTGAGTTATAATAAAAAAAGATCCACCCTATTTTGGCAGATCTTTTTTTGGATAAGAATCATTTATTTCAAGCGTGCTAACGCATCTTTAATTCTTGACCATGCTTTTGTAATATTGGGTTGACTGTTTGCAAAAGAAAAACGAACGCAATTAGGCTCACCAAAAGCATCGCCCATTACACACGATACATGAGCGGTATTTAAAATGTACATACTAAAATCGGCAGAATTATTAATTGTTTCATTACCATCAGATTTTCCAAAATAATAACTTACATCAGGAAATACATAAAACGCACCTTCAGGCTCAAAACATTTTAATCCGGGAATATCATTTACCAACTTCATAGTTAATAATCTTCTCTGTGTAAATTCTTCAGTCATTTCGAACGAAGGCTTCAAATCGCCGGTTAATGCAGCAACTGCCGCTTTTTGAGTAATAGAGCAAGTAGCACTAGTAAATTGACCTTGTAATTTTTCTGTTGCTTTAGCAATTTCAACATTGGCAGCAATATATCCCAATCTCCATCCGGTCATTGCAAATCCTTTGCTTAAGCCATTTACAATAATAATTCTATCTTTTAATTCACCAAACTGTGCAATACTTTCATGTTTGCCAACAAAATTAATATACTCATAAATTTCATCGCTTATAATGTAAACATTAGGATGTTTTTTAAATACTTCTGCTAATCCTGCTAATTCTTCTTTGCTATACACGGCACCCGATGGATTACAAGGAGAAGAAAATAAAAATGCTTTAGTTTTTGAAGTTATGGCAGCTTCTAATTGTGCGGGAGTTATTTTAAATTTACTCTCAACCGATGTTTTAATTTCAACTACTTTACCTCCGGCTATTTTTACTAACTCTGAGTAAGTTACCCAATAGGGTGTAGGTATAATTACTTCCTCATCTACATTTACTAAGGCTAATATGGTGTTTGCCAAACTTTGTTTAGCACCTGTTGACGTAATAATATTTTCGGGTTTATAATCTAAATTATTATCACGTTTTAATTTATTACATACTGCTTCACGTAAATCTAAAAATCCGGCAACGGGAGTATAATGGCTCCAATTATCATTGATGGCTTTAATAGCAGCCTCTTTTATATGCTTTGGAGTATCGAAATCCGGTTCACCTAAGCTAAGGTCAATTACATCAATACCTTTGGCTCTTAACTCGCGACCAAGTTTTGCCATTTTTAAAGTTTCTGGTTCATTAAACCGCTGAAGTAGGGAAGAAAGATAATTGCTCATTGTATTTGTTTTAAAATGCGGTCGCAAAATTAGGTAAATATGAGCAAGTGTAATGAAGATGCGTATAAAAGAAATTAATTGTGTTTTTCTACATCCATTTTTATGGCATTTAAAGCCATTGCCGGTGATAAGGAAGAAGGTGTAAGTAATATAGCGGAATAAATACTTGCAGAATCTAAATTAATATTTTTGAAGATAGCTAAATTGGTTGAATCGTTAAAAACATAAGTGGTATAATTACCAGCTGTTAATGATTGAAATTGTGTAAGAGTAGAATTAGTAGTATGATCCAAAAAATTTCTATTTATATAATCTAATTGTCCTGTTCCCGGACTTACAAATCGAACTTTAACATAGTCGAAATAGGCTTGTGTTCTAAAATCTAATACTCTAATATTAGCCGAACCTTTTGGTGGTGCACTTAAAATATCTTTAATAAAAGACATCTTCCAATCATATCCAACTCGATACACAAATACTGAATAAAAGTTGCCACGTAAAACATCGAATGTTTGAGTTAAAACAGTTGCATTGTTAAATACAATTTTTATAGTAGTGGTAGTTTTTGTAGCTTGAAGATACGTTGAGGGGAAATAAGGAGCAACATTTGTAGCCACTGCTGTATCGTTAATTAAAACATTTACACCACCATAATCCATTACATTAAAAAACTTAATGTATGCATAATTGCTGTTAAATGTGCCATTCCCGGGAGTTGTATTAATAGGAGTAGTTGTAGGTTGCGTACTAACATATTTAGAACATGCTATAAAAAATGGTATTATCATTATAACAGTATATGAAAATATCTTTTTTAGCATGTAAAAAGGTTGTTTATCTAAATTACGCTGATAAAATAACTTAATCTATAACGTAATCTTTTTTTGATTATTTTTTAATCTCTATTAATTTAACAATATTCGAATAGTAAATTTTGTATTTGTTGTTACTGGTTGTAATTAATATTAAATTTTGCAGGAATTGTGTGTTTAGAATGATGATTTTTTAACTCATAGTTATACATTAATTCACCTAACTTTTTAAAAAATGGAAAACCTAATGAATCGTAATCGTAAGAATTGGTATTAAAAACTTCTTTTTTATTGCAAAGTATAGTGGCACTTAGCATAAAATCTATATTATTTTCTTTATCCGATATGTAGGCTATATCGGTTAAAAAAACATAGGCATCGCCAACTTTGTTAAAAATTCTAATATTATTCATGGTAGGCTTATTTTCTGAGCCATAAAACAAAAATTTACAATAAGTATCCCAATATATTGTGGAATCGTATAAGGGCATTTTACTTTCTTTTGGATATGCACTCATCCATTTATAAAGAAAAGTATCATCATCTTCAGATAAATCAAATCTCGATTTTTCATTTACCATTTCAGGGAATAAAACCGATTGCAGTATATGATGTAAATCTTGCAAATACACTCTGTTTTTCAATGAAAAGTCGAATGGTTTTTCAATTAACATTGTATCATTGTAATATCCCTTCCCAATTTTCACATCTCGTGTTGGGAAATTATTTTTATTGTAGCTGCCTTGTTGATGAAAAAGTATTTTTCCTTCATTAGTATAAAAATCTATCGGGTAAGTTTTTCTATTTTCTTCAGGTGTTAAAAGCACTTCCAATCGATGCCGAATAATTGCATCCGGATATCCTTTTTCCGTTAATTTTTGTTGAATGTAGGCTTGTCCTAAAAAATCGTATAAATGATTGTACGCTTCATTATCGCTAACTAAAAAAATTTGTTGTATGTAATTGGCAATTGAAGTTGGCGTTTCGTGTTGGTATACTTTTTTTGACGAATCAATGATAACCATTGGAGTATATTTGTTTACTCCGGGTATTGACATTTCATTCAGTTTTTCTAATGCTAAAAAAGCAATTGGCATTTTAACGGTACTGGCAGGGTAGAAGTACAAATTGTTATTTAAATTAAAACTATATTCTTTAAAACTGGTTTTGCCTTTCTTGTTACGATTGATTTTTGTATAAAATATCTGTAGCCTTAAACTATCTTTATTAGCAAGATATTGAGCAAATGTTGCAGTATCAGTCTTCATCAAACTTTCAAGCAAGTTAGATGAGTGTTTTTGCTGAATATTTTTGCTTGTTGTGCAACTATCTATAAAAATAAATAGCAGTAAACAATAAATAAGTTTTCTCATCTTTCAAATATAATAACACTAACAATATTTCAGTGTAAATTTGTACAAACACCAAATATGCCACACGACCCAATTTCTGTATTTGATATTTTTAAAATTGGAATAGGTCCATCCAGCTCGCATACATTAGGTCCTTGGTTAGCCGCAAAACAAGCAGTGCAAAGTATTGCAACATCATTTTCAAAAGATCAAATAGAATCAATACATGTTTTACTATATGGTTCATTGGCTAAAACAGGCAAGGGGCATGGAACAGATATTGCTGTAATGTTGGGATTGTGCAATGAAGACCCTGCTACCATTGATATTAATACCATTGCGAAGAAAATAGAACTCATTCAGTTGCATAAAGAAATTAACATTGGCAATCATCTGCAAATAGATTTTAATCCGGCTACACATATTCAATTTTTATATACCGAAACATTGCCCTATCATCCCAACGGATTATCTTTTTTATTTCAGCTTAAAAATAAGCAGCAAATATGCGAAACGTATTATTCAATTGGTGGTGGCTTTGTAGTAAAAGAAGAGCAGCTACATAAAAATCCAATTCAAATTGATTTGCCATTTCCAATTAATACCGCCGATGATTTATTGCATTGGTGTATGAAAACCGGAATGAATATTAGTGAAATTGTAATGGAAAATGAAAATACATGGCGAGCAGAAAATGAAACAAAAGAAGGTATTTGGAAAATATGGGAAACGATGCGTGATTGTATTTACAGAGGTTGTTATACTAATGGCGAATTGCCTGGTGGATTACATGTAATACGAAGAGCTGCTGCTTTAAATAAAAAACTACTACTGCAACATTCAACTGTAAACAATTATGATGATTGGATTAACTCAATTCAACAAAACGGAAACAGTTTTCAATACATTTTAAATTGGGTAAGTTGTTTTGCACTGGCTGTAAATGAAGAAAATGCAAGTTTTGGAAGAGTAGTAACTGCACCTACTAATGGTGCTGCCGGTGTAATTCCGGCCGTATTGCAATATTTTATAATTTTTTGTAATGGAAATGAACAAGAAAAGATTATTAAATTCTTATTAACTGCTGCCGAAATTGGAAGTATTTTTAAAAAAGGAGCAACTATTTCTGCTGCAATGGGTGGCTGTCAGGCAGAAATAGGAGTAAGTAGTGCAATGGCTGCTGCAGCACTTACAGAAAGTTTGGGAGGAACACAAAGGCAATCTTTAATGGCTGCTGAAATTGCAATGGAACATCATTTGGGTTTAACCTGCGACCCCATTGGCGGATTAGTTCAAGTGCCTTGTATTGAACGAAATACCATGGGGGCTATTAAAGCAATTACAGCTTCTCAACTTGCTTTACAAAGTACGCCTGATTTTGCAAAAGTGAGCTTAGATAAGGTTATAAAAACAATGTGGGATACGGCATTGGATATGAGTAGTAAATATAAAGAAACTGCCGATGGGGGATTGGCTGTTAATATTCCTATTAGCTTAAGTGAATGTTAAATGGTAGTTTGAAACACTTGTGGTAAATAAAAAAGTAATTATGATAATTATTCCAACTACCATAATTACTTTTTATGCATCTATCTATTGAAATTAATAGCGGTAATGTTCGGGCTTAAACGGACCATTTTTATCTATGCCTAAATAAGCTGCTTGATTATTGGTGAGTTCATCTAATTCAACACCAATTTTTGATAAATGTAATCTTGCTACTTTTTCATCTAAATGTTTAGGTAACACATACACCTTATTTTCGTAATTTTTATGATTATTCCATAATTCAATTTGAGCTAAAGTTTGATTTGAAAAAGAATTACTCATTACAAATGAGGGATGGCCTGTTGCACAACCTAAATTCACTAAACGTCCTTCGGCTAATATTATAATATCTTTTCCATTTACATTATAAATATCTACTTGCGGTTTAATGGTATCTTTTGTATGACCATAATTTTCATTCAACCATGCAATATCAATTTCAATATCAAAATGACCGATATTACAAACAATAGTTTTATCTTTCATAGCTGTAAAATGCTCTGCACGTATAATGTCTCTGCAACCGGTTGTAGTTACAACTATATCAGCTTCTTTAATTGCATTTTCCATTTTTTGAACGGCAAATCCATCCATTGCGGCTTGTAATGCACAAATAGGATCAATTTCTGTTACTATTACGCGGCAACCTGCTCCTGCTAAAGAGGCTGCAGAACCTTTACCCACATCGCCATAACCAGCTACCACAGCCACTTTTCCGGCCAGCATAACATCGGTAGCACGACGGATAGCATCTACTAA
>DAHXOT010000001.1 GCA_027364735.1 Hydrotalea sp.
ATAAAAAGCCGCCGCCCCGGTTGCGTGTTTCGCACCAACCGGTTTCATTGGTATAATGCTTTTAAAAACATAATTCCGTAGCTTAAAAAATATTGTATTTTTAATGTAATATGATCTTTGAAAAGTAGAGGTTTTATTGCTATGCGTTCGGCTTGGTTATGAGTGGTATCTCCTCTAAAGCCGCTGGAACACTTGAAAATAAACTGAAATACAACGGCAAAGAACAGCAACACCAAGAGTTCTCCGATGGCAGTGGTTTAGAATGGTATGATTATGGTGCAAGAATGTATGATAACCAAATTGGCAGATGGACAGTAATCGATCCAATGAGTGAAAAAGGTAGAAGGTGGTCGCCATATAATTATGCTTTTGATAATCCATTAAGATTTATAGACCCAGATGGAATGGAAGCAACTGATTGGGTGGCGGTCAGGAATGCAGCAGGAAAGCTTGCTCCGAAGTTTGACGCAGATGTAACTAATGCAGATCAGGCAAAAACAAAATATGGAGACGATGCTAAGTATTTAGGTAAAGATTATACTTATACTGCATCAGATAATGGAAAAGGATATCATTTAAGTACAAGTGCAGATGGTAAGAGTGGAAGCTTTGAAGAAGTTCCACAATCAGAAACAAAGCCAACTACTACAACACTGGATGCGGCGAATAGTGAACCAAAACAAGAAAGTGGTTTAGAAAAAACATCGGATACAAGAACTGTAGCAGGATTTAATGCCACAGTAGCAGAAGGGGCAATTGGAGCTGCCTTGAAAGATGGTTCGGAAGCAAGCGCTCAACTTGTTAATAATCTTAAAATTGCCAAGGGAGCGGCTTCGGGGTTAAGTCATTTTCTTGATGGAATAGCCGCTATAGAACATCTTTCAAAAGCAATTAATAGTGATAATAGGAACGATGCTGCAAAAAATGGATTCAAAGCAGTTGCTGATGTTGCTTTTATGTTTATCGAAGCGTCAAATCCTGTAACAATGGGGTTGTTTATTGCATACACGGTATGGGATATATCAACATCTAAGTAATTATAAAATTATGAAATTTATAGTATTTGTATATTACAAATTATTTAATATTTATATCAAGAAAGAATACAGTGATTTTTTGGCTAATTTTAATGCTTTTATTTCCTTTGGATTTATAATCATAGCTAACTTATTTGTTGCATTAATCTCTGTTCAAGCTTTATTTAATATAAAGATTATAAATTTCTTTGTTCATGGAGATGTTTTTTCTAACCGCATTAAAATATTTTTAGCTATTGCTCCGATTTACATAATTATTTATATAACTTATCTCATTAAAAAAGAAAGTATTTTACTTTATTTTGATCTATTTAAAAAAATGAGTAAAGAGGAATTAATAACTCTAAATCGGTTTTTCATTATTTATTTAATAGCTAGTATTGCGATACTATTTGGTCTTGTTACAATAATTATTTTATTAAAAAGATAGTTCGTGCGGTAAAGGTGTAATAAAACAACAAGCCACTCAATCGAGGGCTTTGTTGTTTTATAATGCGGCTACATTTTTTTGAAAGAAGTCTTTGAACTTTTTATTGGTAAGCATTTTATCAATGAGTTTAAAGATGGTTTGTTTATCTTCTTCATCAAGCTGTTGAATCATGGGGATTAAAAAGCTTACCATTGGTAGAAGGTGCAGAAATCAGTACCCTTGCCGAACTTACAAATTGGGTTGTGAATAGTGATAAGGTTCTCTCTTTCTGATACAATTTTAATGTGGCTTGCGTACAAATTAGTTTCTTTTTTAGTTTTATCTTAAAAAGTAAGGTGTCTATAATCCCTTACACGGAGTGTAGACTAAATAGTCTTCTACTTGATTATATAAAATGTACAAAGAGATTATACCTCAGAACCTCCCTCCATAAACAATAAAACCCTTAATCAGTATGGGTTTTATTTTATCAGGTAGACCAAAGGTCTGAATTATCTAACTTTTTTCTGAACGATTTTATTAAAGTGGTTGATTTTATTAACCTTTTTGAAACCGAATTGAGGGCTGCGTAGAGAAAATTTCTTTTTTGGGGTTTTAAAATACGCTGTATAATAAGCACCATTACTCTAACATACTCCATAATCTACAAGGTGGGCAGTTTTTTTGCCCTACTTTTTTTTAGAAAAAAAGTAGGGCAAACCCAAAAACCACCTAATAGACCAGCACCTGCCTAACTGAATTAATAGACAAGCCAGTGTAATTACAAAACTCCTCAATAGTTACAAGTTGATGGCTCTCTTTTGAGAACTTCTTTTTAATCTGTCTGATAAGGTTACGTCCATAACGTTCACTTCTACCAGTAACAACTTGAACATCTTTTGGATAAATACATATTCTTTCCATCTCTATAACTGATTTAATACATTAACTATACTTGAGCTATACTTTACCTATAACTCTTCCTTACAAAAATACTAAAGAATTTAACAGGAATAATTAACTGCCTACGGCAAAATCGGCACAGATGACAAGCTGCTGGAATACCTGTGAATAAAGGGGTTTTACTGTGTAGTAGCTTTGAAGTATGAAGCAAAAAATAAGCATCATTTATTTAATTATTACTATGTGTTTTGGTGTAAAATCATTGGCACAAAACACAGCCAGAGTGATAAGGGTAAAGGATGGTGATACTTATGTTTTGCAAACAGAAAACAGGCAGATTACTGTAAGACTAAATAAAATAGATGCACCTGAATTAAAACAAAATGGTGGTGTATCGGCAGCAAAGTTTGTAAGCTCTTTAATTCTTGGTAAAAACATAGTTTATGACAGTACAGGAAAAGATAAATACGGCAGGGTGCTGGCTAATGCAACAATCAATGGCTTGCGATTGGATAGTATTATTATCCGTAATGGCTGGGCTTGGCATTATGTAAACTATGATAAGGAAACAATGCTTGATAATGCTATGCAAGAAGCCATTACAGAGCATTTAGGCATTTGGAAGTGTGGCAAATTAAAAGTATGCCCTGCTTGGTTATGGCGAAGCTATAACGACAAGAATAAAGAGAAGTATTGTAAAGGATGTAAAACTATTTCATAACCCAATAAATTCAATTAAGATGGCTCGATTAAATGGTATTTTAAAGATAGAAGGAACATTACAAGATATGACCTTCTACAAAACACAAGATGGACACCTTGTAAAAACTAAAAGTGGTGTAAGTGCTGACCGTATTGCAAATGACCCTGCATTTGCCAGAACAAGAGAAAACGGCAGCGAATTTGGTGCTTCTGCAACGGCTGGTAAGCTGTTAAGGGATGCAGTAAGAAATATGATAACTACTGCATCGGACAATCGTGTAACCTCTCGTTTAACACAAATTATGTCACAGATTAAAAATCTGGACACAACCAGTGCAAGAGGTGAAAGAAGTGTAGATGTGGGCATTGCTACACCTGAGGGCAAAGCCTTGTTAAAAGACTTCAATTTTAACGACAAGGCTATTTTGGGTGCAATACTTTACAAGCCTTATACTGTAACCACTTCAACTGGTGTAATTAACATTGCTAACCTTGTACCTGCTTTGGATATTGCTGCACCAAGTGGCACTACTCATATGAGCTTGAAAGGTGCATTTGCGATTGTTGATTTTGACTTAGGTACAAGTGATGTAAAGTTTACCAACGTTGAAAATTTGCCTGTTGATAATACTTCAACATCTGTTGTATTAACACCTACGGCTGTACCAACTGGTACAGGTACAAAATTGTACTTCTTGCAGATTGAATTTTTCCAAGAAGTAAATTCTGTGCAATATCCTTTAAACAATGGTGCTTACAATGCACTTGCAATTGTAGAGGTAATTTAATTGTTCGTTAAAGCATAGGTAAAGCCTTCTCATTTTTGAGAGGGCTTTTTTATTAGTACAAAGCCCTAAAAGGGCAATGCACTAAGCTGACGGCGACCTGATGGAAAGCAATGGAC
>DAHXOT010000022.1 GCA_027364735.1 Hydrotalea sp.
AGTCCCGCCTGGGGCACAAATTAAAAGCCGCTCAATTGAGCGGCTTTTTTGTTTTTATTCGTAACTGTATTCTATCTTACCAAGTAATTCTTTTTTTCTATTTATGCAAATTTCAGTTTGCTTCAAACCTTTTGCATTATATAGGTATGTCCAAACCAAATAATTACTATTTGCAGCCGTAACTTGAGTCATTTTTTGTATTCTTCCTTGCTCATCATACTCAAATAAAAAATCGGGTAAAAGTTTTTTAGCACGGTTATTAAAACGTACAATATCGGTTAATTCATTTTTTGGGTTATAATAATAAAAATAATGTTCTATTTCTTTACCTTTCTTACTCCAGCTTTCTTCTGCCACATTTCCATTTTCATCTATTATAAATAAAACTGTGGTAGTATCAGAATTGTTTTTAACGCAAGTCATAGAAACCGGTTTGCCATTTGTTGCATAATTCCATAAATGATTTTCTGTACTACTTATATTTAAAGCTGTATCTTTTGATACGTCACTGATACTCTTAATTGTACTGTCGTTATAATAAGTATAGTGAACAATGTTTTCAATTCCTTTACTTATTTCATTGGTGCTAATTACATGGTTGTTTTCAAAATTGGTAATTAATGTAGCACTAATGCCCGATGCAATTTTTGAGTTTGTAACAGATTGAGTAAAGTTGTTATTAAATAGCTGTTCTAAAAAAAAATCTGTTGAGTTGTTTCCGCTCGCATCATAACTTTTAGCAGATACTTTTTTAAATTTATTTGTTTGAAGTAGATTAAATTGTTTACAACTTAATTTATTAGCAATAATATCGTTATAATAATATTGAGCAGAAGAAACTTTCGATATAACAAGTAACAATAAAATAAACTTACGCTTCATTACATTTTTTTTCAAATTTACTTCGATGCGTATGATTATTCAAAAAAAACGTGAGTGAATGCTGGTAGCATTCATTGTGTGATGTATTTTTAAATATCTTTCTGTAATAAAAAAATAGCTATGCCCAATATTTCCGACAACTTTCTTCGGTTAGTAAAAATTATGGATGAATTAAGAGAACAATGCCCTTGGGATAAAAAACAAACTATTCATTCATTGCGTTCTATGACAATTGAAGAAACTTATGAATTAGCTGATGCAATTATAGATGAAGATTGGAAAGCTATTAAAGAAGAATTAGGTGATTTGATGTTGCATATTTTATTTTATTCGAAAATTGGCACCGAGCAAAATAAATTTACATTAGAAGATGTGCTAAATGGAATTGCCGAAAAATTAATTATTCGCCATCCGCATATTTATGGAAATGTTGTTGTTAATGATGAAGAAGATGTAAAACGAAATTGGGAAAAAATAAAAATGCAAGAAAGAAAAAATAGTGTTTTAAGTGGAGTGCCAAAGCAGCTACCGGCAATTATTAAAACAATACGAATTCAAGAAAAAGTGAAACAGGTAGGTTTTGAATGGGATTCTGCAGAAAATGTTTGGGCAAAAGTAGAAGAGGAGATTGCAGAACTTAAAGAAGCTATTACATTACAATCGCAAATTAAAATAGAAGAAGAGTTTGGTGATGTATTATTTAGTTTAATGAATTATGCACGGTTTTTGCAAGTTGATGCAGAAGCTGCTTTGGAAAAAACGAATAAAAAATTTATTGATAGATTTAAGCAAATGGAAATTATTGCAGCAAATAGAGGAAAACAATTAACCGATATGGGTTTAAATGAAATGGATGCTATTTGGAATGAAATAAAAAAACAAAATCATTGATTAACTTCATTCGAAAATCGGCTTACACGCATGGCTATTTAATTATTACAGCCGCATGGTTGTACACTATTTCTTTTATTTTTTCTAATTATTGGAGTTATAATTCTTCACCATTAAAAGTTCAAAACCAATTAGAGCAACAACTATCATTAAAAGAAAAACAGTTTGATAAAATTGTAGCCGATACAGTTCTGCTAAAAGAATCAATTAAAGATACTTCTTCATTTACAGCAATAAGAGATCAACTAATTCAACAAAACTTTGGGTTATTTATTTATACTATTAATGATGTGGGAAATCCTATTCTTGCTTTCTGGAATAGTAATCATTATTATGTTGATGAGGCTGATTTAAAAAAGAAAGATGGAAATTATTTTGCCGATTATCAAAATGGCGATTTTGAGTTTATTAAAAAATCAATTCATCTTCAGCAATATGATATTTTGGTAGTAGGATTAATACCTATAAGATGGGATTATTTTATGGAGAATAAATATCTGAATGCACATTTTGAAGGTTATCCATCATTAGAAAAAAGATATCAAATAACAACAGATTCTACAGCTTTTAATAATAGTTATCATGGTGAAATTAGGAAGCCATTATTTAAAATAAAATTTAAAGAAGGAATTAGTTTTATAGGTTACGATTGGTTTACCATTGTACTCAGATCATTCTCACTTATTTTACTTTTAGTATTCTTTAAAGCACTTGCTCAGGATATTGTTTTTCAGTTTAATTTTTTAAAAGGGTTTTCTTTTTTGTTAGCTACTTTTTTATTATTGCGTTTAGTTATTTTTTGGTTTCCTTTTCCTTTCGATTTTAAACAATTGCCATTATTCGATCCAGGAATTTATGCTTCTAATGCAATACATCCTTCGTTGGGCGATTTATTAATTAATAGCATTTTATTTTTTTGGGTGATTAGTTTTTATAAATATAATTATGCTTCTGCTTCTGTAAAAACAAACACTCAACTAAAAACTATATTCAATCAACTAAAAGTATATAGTAGTTTCATCGTTTTAGTGGTTATATCATTTTTGCTGGCAGCAATTATGCGAAGCCTTGTGTTAGATTCAAAAATATCCTTCGATGTAATGAATTTTTCCGGACTAAATATTTATACTTTCATTAGTATTGTAATTCTTTGTTTATTGGTGCTATCTTTCTTTAATATATCTCATATCTTATTTTTATCCATCTACCAAAACAAAATCGGATTATATCAGCAAATAATAATAATTGCAATAGTTGGGTTAAGCATTTTAAGTTTTAATTTTTTTACTTCATCATCGGTGTCCAATATTTTTGTTTTGGTATGGTTAATAGTGTACACCATTATTTTAAACTATCGAAAGAAAGATTTGGAGGTATCTATTTTTCAATCATCTTTCTTTATTTTTTGGGTAATGTTTTTTGCTATTTCTGTTTCAACTATTTTAATGAGTGAAACAAACATTGTTGAATTGGCCCAGCGTAAGCGTATTGCCGAGAATCTTACTTTGCAAACAGATCCAATTGGAGAAAGCCTTTTAGATATTATTGCTACTACCAATTTTACGGATAAATTTTTGAAAGAAAATTTTAGCAGATTTAATAATCCAACAGAAGGAAAGCTTTTAAAAGATAGTTTAATTGAGGCCAATTTTTCGGGATATTTAAATAAGTATGATACAAGAATATACACTTATGATAGTTTATATTACGCATTAAATAATGATGATTCTACTCGTTATGCAACAATTAAAACGCTCATCCTTGCTCAAGCAAAGTTTACCGGAATAGAACATTTATACAGCTACGAAAATGCCGATCAGCAATTAACTTATTTATTTGAAAAAAATGTAAATAGTGAAAATACATATAAGGGTACAATTTTTATTGTAATGAAACCTAAGCCCTATGTTAGCGAGGCTATTTATCCAGAATTGTTTAAGCAATCGAACGATTTATCAACTGATCTTAACCTTAATTATTCTTATGCTGTATATAAAAAGAATAAATTAATTATCAGGTTTAATGATTACAATTTTCCTCAGCAATTATTTTCGCAGCAAATTCCCTATTTTAATTTTGTTCAAAAACGTAATAATGGGTTTGATGAATTGTGGTATAATTCAGGCAATGGTAAGCAAGTATTAGTTGTTAAAAAAGAAAATACTTTACTATCATTTATTTCCTTGTTTGCATATTTATTTTGTTCATTTTTGGTGGTAATAGTTTTTATACGAGTAGCCGACTTTATTTTTCAATCAAAATTCAAATGGAGTAGCCTAAAAAAATTGTTCAATTTTTCCATTCGTTCACAAATACATATAACTTTTATTTTTATTAGTGTATTATCGTTTTTAATTATTGCAATTGCTACAATTAGTTTTTTTATTGTTAGGTTTAATAGAAATAATGAGGAAAGGTTATCTCGTTCCATTCAAACAATGGCTTCGGAAATTGAATTGAAAATGCAAACGCAGTTAATTGATAAAAATACAGTTTCAGTAAATGATATTGGATTTGATAATGAGTATCAAAAAGCTGTAGCGGATATTTCGGAAACACATAATGTAGATTTAAACTTGTTTGATGCTGCAGGGAATTTAAGAATATCAACTCAACCTTATATTTATAATAAAAAACTGTTGAGTAATAAAATAGATCCCATTGCTTTTGAAGCATTGCATTTTAGTAAAGCTACCCTATATTCTCAGAAAGAAACAATTGGTAATCTTTCTTATCTAAGTATTTATGCTCCTATTGTTGATGGCGATGGCGATATTCATGCATATTTAAATATTCCCTACTTAAATTCTCAGGCCGAATTGAATCAAGAAATTTCAGGTTTTATAGCTACACTTATTAACTTAAATGCTTTTATATTTTTAATTGCAGGTGCAATTGCTTTTTTAATTACTAATAGAATTACGGCTTCATTTAAATTAATTGGTAATAAAATGAAGCAAATTAGTTTAGGAAAAGTAAATGAAGTAATACAATGGAATTCGAATGATGAAATTGGAATTTTAGTAAATGAGTATAATATAATGGTAGAGAAATTGGAGAATAGTGCAAAAGCTTTGGCACAAAGTGAGCGACAAGGTGCATGGCGTGAGATGGCTAGGCAAGTGGCACACGAAATTAAAAATCCGCTTACTCCCATGAAACTAAGTATTCAATATCTGCAAAAAGCAATTAATAGCGGATCGAGTAATGTAAAAGAGCTTTCTCAGCAAGTAGCAAAAACTTTAATTGAACAAATAGACCAATTATCTAAAATAGCAGGAGATTTTTCGCAGTTTGCAAATATTGGCAATGCTACCTTGGAAAAATTTGATATTACCGAAGTAATTGATTCGCTAATAATTTTATATAAAACCGATTTGCAAGCAAATATTAATTGGAAAAAGGAAAAAGGTAATTATTATGTATTTGCTGATAAAACTCAATTAAATAGGCTCTTTACCAACTTAATTAAAAATGCTATCGAGGCATCTTATACAAATAAACCTGCTACTATTCACATCATACAAAGCAATTATAACAATAAAATTAGAATTGCTATTGTTGATAAAGGAAAAGGTATTCCTTATGAAATAAAAGATAAAATATTTGCTCCTAATTTCACTACTAAATCATCCGGTACAGGTTTAGGATTGGCTATTTGTAAAGGAATTGTAGAAAAAATAAATGGAATGATTTGGTTTGAAGCTAATGAAGATAACGGAACAACATTTTTTATAGAACTGCCCATAGTTCAATAATTATTTTCTTTTTGTTTTTTGTTGCAGCAAAAATTTTTCGAAATCTGTTATAGAAAAACTACTTAAATTTTTTTCTTTCGTTAATCCTGCTTTTTGTGCAACTAATACACCAAATCTGCAATCATCAAACCCGTCTATGGAATGTGCATCCGGATTAATTGATATAAGAACATTTTTTGTAAGGGCATAATCAATCCATCTCCAATCAATATCTAATCTTCTGGGATGTGCATTTAATTCAATCACTACATCATTGGCGGCGCATGCATCAATAATTTTTTTATGATCAATAGGATACCCTTTTCTGCTTAATAATAACCTTCCTGTCATGTGTCCAATAATCGATGTGAAAGGATTTTCAATGGCTTTTAATAATCGCATCATTGCTTTATCCTCACTCATTTTTAAGTTGGAGTGAATTGAAGCGATAATGATATCAAATGAATTTAAAATAGTATTGTTATAATCTAAACTGCCATCATTTAATATATCGCTTTCAATGCTTTTATATATTTTAAACGGATTTAATTTCTTATTAAGAATATCAATTTCTTCATGCTGTGCAATAATTCTTTCTTCATTTAATCCATTAGCATAAAAAGCAGATTTAGAGTGATCACTAATAACTAAATATTCTACACCTCTTTCTATGCAAGCTTTTGCCATTTCTTCAACTGAGCAAACACCATCGCTCCATTTACTGTGGCTATGAATAATTCCTTTTATTTCATTGGGTAAAATAATTTCCGGTAAATTATTTTGTAATGCTTTATCAATAATTGTTTCGGTTTCTCGTAAGTAGGATGGAATAAATGGAAGATGATTGGATGAGAAAATATCTTCTTCTGATGTATAATTTTTTGAGGATGATACAAATATAGAATTCCATTTTTTTAAAAATATGTCACTGGAGCTTGTAGCAAATAGTTCCCAATAAAAATTAGCAGGATTAGTATAAAAAAATCCTATTAGTAAATTTTCTTTTCCCTTTAAGGAAATATAATTTTCAGTTTCATTAATTAATGTGAAATTATTTTCAGTAAAAAAAGAATGTAGTTTATTTAAAGGGCAGGTGGTAATCCATTCTAACTTTTCAATTGTTTCAAATTGTTGTTTAAAACTTCCGGTTATGGCAAACTGGTAATTAGAAAATTGGTAGTATAAACCTTCTTCAACAGATTTGGTATAAGATTCTACTTGTTGGTATAAAAAAATTCCTGATGTTGAGAAATAAAATTCAATAGCTTCTTTAATATTTTGTTGTGTTTTTTCTCCAAATCCTTTATAAAGTGTAAGTCTGTTTTCGTTGCAGGCATATAAAAGTTCACCCAATGTTTCTATCTCTAACTCTTTCCAAATAGTTGCAATTTTTTTTGGTCCAATGCCTTTAATAGTAAGCATTTCAAGTATTCCTGGCGGTGTTTTAGAAATATACTCATTTAAAATTGTTAGCTGTCCTGTTTGTAATTGTTCAATAATTTTTTTGCCGGTAGTTTCTCCAATACCTTTAATAGTAAATATTTTATCTATTGGTAATTCGAAAAGTTGCATAGGAAGTTTTTCAATAGTAAAAGCTGCAGATGAATAAGATTTAGCTTTAAAGCTATTATCGTTATGAATATCCATTAATTTAGATAATAGTGAGAAGTTATCTGCAATTGTATAATTGTCAATCATACTATTTGCGTATTAGTGAATGAAAGGTAGAGAAAATAAAAAAGTCCCGAGTTTAAATTCGGAACTTTAAATATTTAGCTTGATGAAAGAAGTTTATTTCTTCTTAGCAGCTTTCTTAGGAGCGGCTTTTTTTGCAGCGGCTTTTTTAGGAGCAGCTTTAGGAGCAGCTTTTTTTGCAGCGGCTTTTTTAGGAGCAGCTTTAGGAGCGGCTTTTTTTACAGCTTTCTTGGGAGCAGCTTTTTTTGCAGCTTTTGCCATGTTTTAAAAATTTAATGGTTAGTTAATGCCATAAAATTATAAACATTTTTTTAACTGCAAAATTTTTTTTATTCTTCAACTGCTGCCAAAGGCAAAACAGAAACAGTAGTTCTATCGTTTCTTCCTTTTCTAAATTCTACTACACCATCGGCTAATGCAAATAATGTATAATCTTTTCCAACACCTACATTTTTACCAGGATGATATTCTGTTCCACGTTGGCGAACAATTATACTTCCCGATGTTGCGGGTTGACCACCAAATATTTTAACGCCTAAACGTTTACTATTCGAGTCGCGACCATTCTTTACACTGCCTTCACCTTTTTTGTGTGCCATGATTTTTAATTTAAAATTTAAAGATTATAGCCTAAAACTAGTTTAGGTTATAAGTATTAAAATTTATTTTATTAAGCAATACTTTCAATTTTAATTTGGGTATAATGAGTTCTATGCCCATGCTTTTTTCTGAAGCCTTTTCTTCTTTTCATTTTAAAAGCAATTACTTTATCGCCTTGAACTAATTCGTTCACAATTTCGGCTTTAACTATTGCTTTCACATTGGTACCTGTAGAAATAGTACCGGCATTATCTACCAATAATACTTCATTAAACTCTACTTTATCTCCGTTTTTACCGGACAGGTGAGGGACGTATAAATTGTCTCCTGCTTGAACTTTAAATTGTTGACCTGCTATTTTTACTACTGCTAACATAACTTTCCAAAAATTAGGACGGCAAAGGTAGGGTTTATCACTGAAAATTTAAAATGTTTTAAAAAAGAAATTATCATCTTTTTTATTTTCCGGGAAAAACTGCCTGTTTTATATATTCATAAACTGTACAACCTATTTTTGCCCCCCAATAACTTTGTGCTCCGAATGAATCTTAAATCTTTATTGGCAAAACCTTTTGCCCATTGTATATATAATAAAATTAAAAAAGGAAAAGAAACTGCTGTTGAAGATCAGGAGGCAATTTTTAAATTGCTCATCCAATCGGCTGTTAATACTCAATTTGGTAAAGAACATCGATTTAGCAGTATTCAATCTTACCAAAATTTTTCTTCTCTTGTTCCTATCAGAGATTATGAGCAATTTCTGCCGTATATTCAAAAAATTAAAGAAGGCTCTGAAAATATATTATGGAAAGGCAAACCCATTTATTTTGCCAAAACAAGTGGTACTACTTCGGGCATTAAATATATTCCTATTACCAAAGATTCAATAGCTAATCACATCAACACTGCCCGAAATGCTTTGCTTTGCTATATGGTAGAATCGGGGAATTACAATTTTGCCAACGGGAAAATGATTTTTTTAAGTGGCTCTCCAGAATTGGAAAGAGTAGGTGGTATTGCCACAGGAAGGCTTAGTGGTATTGTTAATCATCATATTCCCAAATATTTACGGGCTAATCAATTGCCTTCTTTTGAAACAAATTGTATTGATGATTGGGAAACGAAATTGGATAAAATTGTTGAAGAAACTTTGCATCAAAATATGACCTTAATTAGTGGTATTCCACCATGGATGCAAATGTATTTCGATAGGCTTAAATCAAAAACCGGAAAAACTATTGCAGAATTGTTTCCCAATTTTAGTGTAATGGTTCAGGGAGGTGTAAATTTTGAACCATATAAAGCCAAACTATTTGAAACAATTGGTAAAAAAATAGATTATATAGAATTATTTCCAGCAAGTGAAGGGTTTTTTGCCTTTCAGGATAATTATCAGCAAGAAGGATTATTGCTAAATACCAATAGCGGAATATTTTTTGAATTTGTTCCTATTGCCGAAATATTTAATGAGCATCCAACAAGGCTTTCTTTAAAAGATATTAAAATTGGCGAAAATTATGCTTTAATAATTAGTAGCAATGCAGGGTTATGGGCATATAATATTGGCGATACTGTTAAATTTATTAGTATTAATCCATATCATTTAATTGTAACAGGCAGAATAAAACATTTTATCTCGGCTTTTGGTGAGCATGTAATAAGCGAGGAGGTAGAATATGCTTTACTTAAAGCTGCAGCTGAAGAAAATATAAAAATTATAGAATTTACAGTAGCACCAAATATATCTACTACCGAAGGTAAAAGCTTTCATGAATGGTTTATAGAATTTGAAAACTATCCTGTAGATATGGACATTTTCATTGAAAAAGTAGATGCCAATTTGAGAAGTAAAAATGTGTATTACGATGATTTGATAACAGGAAATATCTTAGAAAAGCTGCAAATACGAATTGTAAAAAAGAATGGATTTATTGATTATATGCGTTCTATAGGAAAATTAGGCGGCCAAAATAAAGTTCCCAGATTAAGTAATGATAGAAAAATTGCCAACGAACTTATTCATTTTACTATTCAGTCATAAAAGACTTTCTTTATCTTGCATCACTCATGACACAACAAAAGCGTATTGCAATATTTGGTTCTACAGGTTCAATTGGAACACAGGCAATAGAAGTAATTGCCGCTAACCCCAATTTATTTAGTGTTGAAGTGCTAACAGCTCATACCAACGACGAATTGTTAGTTCAACAAGCATTGCAGCTAAATGCAAACTATGTTGTTATTGGAGATGAGAAAAAGTATCAATCTGTAAAACAAGCATTGGCAAATACACCTACAAAAGTACTTTCAGGTGAGAAAGGATTAGAAGAAGCTGCAGCATTAGATAGTTATGATATGATGCTTGCTGCTATTGTAGGTTATGCCGGATTAAAACCTACGTTGCAAGCATTAGAAAATAATAAAACTATTGCTTTAGCTAACAAAGAAACCTTAGTAGTTGCCGGAGAAATTGTAATGAGAAAGGCAGTTGAAAAAAGAATTCCCATTATTCCGGTTGATAGCGAACATTCTGCCATTTTTCAATGCTTGGTGGGCGAAGGCAGAAATAAAATTGATAAAATTATTTTAACTGCAAGCGGTGGACCTTTTTTAGGCCGAAAGCCCAATTTCTTAGTAAATGTAAAACGAGATCATGCTTTGCAGCATCCAAATTGGAGTATGGGTGCAAAAATTACCATCGATTCTGCCACCTTAATGAACAAAGGCTTAGAAATGATTGAAGCTAAATGGTTATTTAATTTAGAACCCAATCAAATTCAAGTTGTAATTCATCCGCAAAGCATTATTCATAGTATGGTTCAATTTCAAGATGGTAGTATTAAAGCTCAAATGGGTTTGCCCGACATGAAATTACCTATTCAATATGCGATGGCTTTTCCACAAAGAATAGTTAATAATTTCCCTCGATACGATTTTAGAAAACCTAATACTTTATCTTTCGATGAACCCGATTTAAGAACCTTTAGAAATTTAGCATTGGCAATAGATGCATTACATAAAGGTGGTAATATGCCTTGTATTTTAAATGCTGCTAACGAAATTGCCGTATATGCTTTTTTGAGAAATAGAATTGGGTTTTTAGATATGACTGAAATGGTTGAAAGAGCTTTACAAAAAATTTCTTTCATAGAAAAACCAACCATAGAAGAATTATTTGAAACAGATGCCGAGTCTCGTAATTTTGCAGCTTCGCTTGTAGAATTATAAACTTTTCAGAGATACAAGGCTTTTTCAGTAAAAACAAAAAGAAATAGAATAGTTATTAATTAAAAAAAATTAAATGTTATTAGCAATCGAATGGAGCGTAGTTGGTATTAAAACTGCACAATTTATTTTATCATTTTCAATATTAGTTGTACTACACGAGTTAGGGCATTTTATTCCTGCCAAAATTTTTAAGTGCCGAGTAGATAAATTTTATCTTTTCTTCAACCCATGGTTTAGTTTGTGGAAAAAGCAAAAAGGCGAAACCGAGTATGGTATTGGATGGGTGCCATTTGGCGGCTATGTAAAAATTGCCGGAATGATTGATGAAAGTATGGATAAAGAACAATTAAAATTGCCTCCTCAGCCCTATGAATTTCGTTCAAAAAAGGCATGGCAACGTTTAATAATTATGATTGGAGGCGTGGTAGTAAATATTATTTTGGCAATTGTAATTTTTATTGGAATTATGTATGCATGGGGAGAAGAATATTTGCCTGCCAAAGGTTTAAAATATGGCTTTTATGCCGATAGTTTAGGTAAACAAATTGGATTGAAAGATGGCGATGTGGTTTTGAAAATTGGGGATAAAGATGTAAAAAATGAATTTAAAATTGCCGGCGAAATTATTGTATCTGAAGCAAAATCAATTACTGTTTTACGCGATTCGCAAGAAGTGCAATTATCTATATCCGATAATTTAATTCGAGAATTGAATAAATCGAAAGGCGAAAAATTTGCTACAGTTCGATTTCCGTATATTATTAATGAATTCGAAAAATCGTCTAAAGCTCCTGAAGCAGGTGTTAAAGTAGGCGATAGAATAATTGGGGTAGATTCTCTATCGGCATTATATGCCAATCAATTTTTTGCTGCAATGAAAAACAGCAGTTCTAAAAAATCTGTTCAATTAAAATTAATTCGAAACCAAAAAGATACTTTACAAATTAAAGTTCCATTAAGTGCCGATGGCAAAATAGGCGTGTATCCTGTAACAGATTTTGCTAAATTGGGTTTTACGGTAGAAACCAAAAAATATTCTTTTGCCGAAGCTATTCCCGCAGGATATACGATGTGTTGGAATACACTATCACATTATTTAACCGGTATAAAACAACTTTTTACCGGCAAAGCAAAAGCAAGCGAATCGTTGGGTAGTGTAATTAGTATTGGCGGCTTATTTCCAAGTCAGTGGGATTGGCAAACTTTCTGGACACTCACTGCCATATTTTCAATTATATTGGCATTTATGAATATTTTGCCTATTCCTGCTTTAGATGGTGGGCATGCTTTGTTTACTATTGTAGAAATGATCACCGGTCGTAAGCCAAGTGATAAATTTATGGAGTATGCTCAAATGGTTGGCATGATTTTGTTATTAGGCTTAATGGCGTATGCATTAGGATTAGATTTTTTAAGATTGTTTAAATAAAAGGTAGAAGAAATAGGGTACAAGGTTTACGTTACAAGAATTAAAAAGCCAAAAAGTTCTTTGATAAAAAATAATACATCTAAAAATCATACATCATACATTTTTTTGGGCCTGTACTGGTTTTGACAGCATAGGTTACGGTAGGTGTAAGCATGCAGTGCGTTGGATAATTAGCACTTTAATCTGAATATTCAACAATTAAATGGCAATACTCAGTATGCCATGGCTGCTTAATCAGTGATTAATCAGTCATTTGGGCCGCCGAACAGGTTTATCTGTTACCAAGTTCCGCCGCCGACTCAAAACAAAACAGGTTGCTATTGTTAAAGGCTGTGCTAACAATGTAAGACTATTCAGCTAAGTGCTCAGTTGGTTGGTTTGTTTCCTGCCGAGTACCGACAATTAATAATAGACTAAGCATGTAGAAAGCTTATGGTAATTATGTTTGGACAGCGGTTCGAGTCCGCTCAGGTCCACAAAAAAGCTGCCGAATAAGGCAGCTTTTTTTAGTAAACTTTTAGTGTATTCTAACTACCGATAAACCTTAATCTAACACCCCCCAGATACGAGATTAATTCTATGGTAATTTTTAAGTATAATAAATACCCAGCTTACAATACAAAATTAGTTGGTGTATGCATTATTTTTTAATATTACTTTTATGTTTGTAATTAAAATGCAAACATGAATCAGCTTGAACGAATTCAATTAATTTATACAATACTTGAAAAGCGAGCAATTTCTATTGATGATTTATATACCACTTTATTAGCAAAAGGTATTCAAGTTAAAAGCAGGCAATTATATCTTGATGTAAAGCAACTGGAAAAATATTACTTGCGAGCAGATGAGCAGATAGTAATTAAAACCGGGCTTTATAATAAAAAAACTTATTGGTTACAAAAAATTAATCAGAGTAAAGAAATCTCAATTTTTGATATTAATTCATTTCAACTTAGTAGAATTACACTACCAAGAATATTAAGTAATGAAAGAGAATCTTCTCTTAAAAAATTTAGAGATATTTTAGATGAGAAAGTATTATCTCAAAACAAGATAACCTACACTTATTTAGATTCATTTCAAATTGTAAATACCCATTTTTATGAAGCAGAGTATACCACTTCATTTCATAAAACGGTTGAAGATTTAATTTGGGCAATTTCAAATCAAAAAATAGTAACCATTAATTCAATAGATGGAGATGCAACTTCTTTGCCTAAAAAAATAAGATACCCATTTCATTTTAAACCTTTAATGATTGTATATCACAGAGGTCAGTTTTTTGTAACCGGTTATTCTGTACATAACAATTTATTTTTGGTATTTGATATTTCAAAAATTGCTGATTATACTTTAAGTAATAACAGTTTTTATTCTAAACTATTGCAAAAAAGTGGATTGAAGGAAATGCAGAAAAGATTTGGAATTAGTAGTAATATAGATAATAAGGTTTATAATATTGAATTGGAATTTGCTTCTGTAACCGGAGATTTTGTTAGTAAATATCAATGGCATGATACACAGCAATTTTCAAAATTGCCGAATGGAAATTGGAAATATAGAATGCAATGTGGAATTAATAGAGAATTATTAGGTTGGATATTTCAATGGTTAAATAATGTTAAGATTATTAAACCAAAAATATTAGAAGATTTATACGAAACACAGTTACAGCTAATGAAAAATAATGCTGTAAAACATCATGTATTACAGTACAAAAATGTTTTTAAGGCAGTATAAATACCGGAGTAATTTATATTTTACTTCCCATTTTTATAAATAAGGGAAATTTTATTTTCTTGGTTTCGTCTTTATTCCAATATTCTTGTAAATCTTGTAGCATACTACATCCAATTGGGTTATAATTATTTGCTTGTACAAAATTTTGGTATCCACTCCATGTTTCAAGGTATTTTATAAAATGGTCTAACGTCCATTCATATTCCATAAATAATTCGGGAGATGGAATGAGTTTAAATGGAAACTGAATAGATTGATAAGCTGTATCAATATGTTTTCGTTCTTTATCCCAATAAGGGCCAATGACGTTGGTATAGAAATGATTTAAAATTGGGTTAATGAGTTCATCAATTTGTAATAAGCCATATCCAATTACACAAATAATTCCATTGGGTTTAAGTGTTCTCTTTACTTCGGTATAAAATTTTTCAATATCGAACCAATGAATAGCCTGAGCAACTGTAATTAGATCAAAACTTTTATCGGCAAAAGAAAAATTCTCTGCTGCTTCCTTTTTATAAATGATATTATTTTTTTTAATTGCATTAGTTAATTGATTTTCGCTAATATCTGTTGCATAAACTTTTTCAAATTTATTGGCTAAAACCGAGGCTATTTGTCCGTTTCCTGTAGCAACATCTAATGCTGTTGTAAAACAATTTAGCTGCTGATAAATAGTATTAAATAATTCATCAGGGTAATTAGGGCGATAGGTTGCATATAATTTCGATTGATTGGAAAATTTATCTTTAGGCGCCATGCAATTCAAATTTTTAAATAAAAATTAGTTTACTACTTATTTTGTAGTATTTTAACTACAAGATACATATAAGTTATACTATTTTTTTTATTAGCTTTTCTTGTCATTTTTAATTATCTTTTTAAAAAAATTGTATCAATTATTTATTCCGAAATGTAGTAAATTAAATCATTGTCTTTATCCTATTTGTTAAACCTAAAATTGTAGTATATGAAACTAAATCTTGACATTAGAAATGAAATAAAAGCAATTGGAGCTACCATCATAATTGTTATTGCCATTATTTTACTTGGCTACTTAATGTTTTGGATAACAATGTATGGATGGGCAATGTTTAATGGAAGTGTAAATAAATGGGTTACATATTCTATCGGATTGGTTACTGTAATTGTTATTCATCGAATTGTTAGGAAGAAAGTATATAATCCAACTTTGTAATTAGAGATAGCTATTTTGGCTATTTTTATGATATATGTTATCACTTTCTGTTCAGCAACTAATTGCACATTATCAGTTATTGCCTCACCCCGAAGGCGGATATTATAAGGAAACTTATAAATCTTCTGAAACTATTGCGCAAAATGCTTTGCCGGAAAGGTTTACAGGAGTTAGGCATTTTTCAACTGCAATTTATTTTTTGTTGGGAAAAGATAATTTTTCGGCATTTCATAAAATTAAAAGTGATGAATGTTGGCATTTTTATAGCGGACAAACCTTGTTAATTTATATTATAGATACTAAAGGAATTTTAACAACAGTTAGGTTAGGTAGTAATATACCAATGGGCGATACATTTCAATATGTGGTACCAGCCGGATGTTGGTTTGCTGCAGAACCTGCACCGGGTAGTAACTATAGTTTAGTTGGCTGTACAGTAGCTCCCGGATTTGATTTTAGCGATTTTGAATTGGCTAAAGCAGACATATTGATGAAAATGTATCCTCACTATGAGACGTATATTAGAAAGTTTTGTAGAAAATAATTGCGAATTTTACAATAGTTATGGTACTATTTTTTTATTTGTATGATTGGGTTTTGCTTTATTGTAGGTATGTATTACTGCATATCCCAGCATACTAAGTATTAATACAATAATAACCGCAATAAGTATTCCGTCTATAAATTTTATCTTTCTTTTTTCTCTTTTTAGTTTTGGTTGTATTGTTTGCTTTTGTAATTGCGTATTGAGTTCTTCTATTAGTTGCTGAATATTTTTTTTGTTTTTAAAATTTTCCAATCCTTCTACAGCATCATTTACAAATTGCGAGTTGGCCATTGCTTTTTCAACGGCATAGGCTTCTTCTTTCAGTAGTTTTCCTTCAACATACTTTAATAATAGATCTTCGGTTAAATCGGTATTGTTAGCGTTCAATATGTTATCAATATTGCTCATTTTTTTCATTCAGTTTTTGGGTTACCAAAATTTTTAAATTGCGTTTTCCATTTTGAATATAACTTTTTACTTGCATTAATGTAAAGCCTGTATTATCCGAAATTTCTTGATAGGTTTTTTTATTTAAATAAAATAGTGTAACACATTTTTGTTGTTCTTCATTTAATTCTTGAATACTTTTTTCAATGTATACAAATGTTTTTTCTTTATTCATTAGTTCATAATTATCCGGCATTTCTTCTGGTATACTTATATTTTCTTCTAAAGGTGCAATTGTATTTTTATCTCTTAACTTCATTAAACAATAATTGCGGGCAACCATATATAGCCAGCTTTTAAAATACTCTATTTTGTATTTTTTAACTTCTACAATAACTTTTAAAAAAATTTGTTGAACACTGTCTTTTGCTTCTTCTTCATTTTTTAAATATTTCATACAAGTTCCTAAAAGCAAAAGTGTATATCGTTGTAACAAAATGCCCAGCCATTTATTATCCTCATCGGTATAAAATTTATCTAATAAATCTTTATCTGTTATATGTTGATATTGGCTGTTGTTCACTATTAAAATATCGTATTTATGTTAAGATGCGTTTATTCAATTAATCCATAAAGCATAATAAATTTTACCTTAAACCCAATGTAAAAAATAAGCGCAGCACTACAAATTTCGATAATAATTATTGTGCATTAAATTTATTTACTTTGAATTAAAATTAAGGAAATGAGTTTTGTAATAAGTGTTGTTGCAGTTGCTACCATGCGCAAAGAAGCTTCTCACAAAAGTGAAATGGTAAGTGAATTATTGTTAGGTGAATATGCTGAACTATTGGTAACAACAAAAGATTTTTGTAAGATAAAGTGTGTATACGATGGGTATGAAGGTTGGTGTCAGCGAGTTCAGTTAGCAGTTGTTGATGAAATTAAACCGGCTAATTTATATTTAAGTAAAGCCATAAGTATAGCTAAAATAAATGGGAGAGATTGCAGAATAAGTTGCGGTACACCCATTTATGCAACCGATAGTATAGTAAGTTTTGGTAATCATTATCAAGTTCAGTTTCCTTCTAAATATGCTATTTCAAATAGCGAAATGGAATGGAATTCTTTTAATATAGAGTTCATTACGCATCAGTATATCAATACACCTTATTTATGGGGAGGCAAATCTGTTTTTGGAATTGATTGCAGTGGATTTACTCAGCAGGTGTTTAAACTATTTAATATTCATTTGTTGCGTGATGCTTATCAGCAAGCCGATATGGGCGAGGTTATTGGATTTTTGCAAGAGGTGCAATGTGGCGATTTAGCCTTTTTTGATAATGAAGAAGGCACTATTACACATGTAGGTATTTTGCTCAGCATCAATACTATTATCCATGCCTCGGGTAAGGTACGGGTAGATAAAATTGATACTCTGGGAATTATTAACTCCGATACAGGTGAAAGAACCCATACGTTGCGATTAATAAAAAGAGTTGTAAAAAAAGTGTAGCTATATTATATCCATAGCCTTGGCAAAGGAAGTTACTGTTCCGGGTAAAGCTAACCAAAAAAATTGACGAAACTGCGGCATACATAACATGCCAACTAAAATAGTAAGCCAAATAACAAAGTATATCCAATACTTCCCGGTTGATTTTTGTGCTTCTTCCATTGTGTAATTTTTTGCAAATATAATAGCTATAATAATGTAACCAAACTGTTATGTTTTTATGGTATCCGATACAGTAGTTTTGGGTGAAGTTGCCGGAGTTGGTTTTTTAGCTGAATCGAAAAAAAACATTTTTATTCCTAAAACTAATAAAACAATTGCGAATAGTTTTTTTAAAGTTTTGTCAGGTAACGACAAGGCTATTTTGCTGCCAAAATAATTACCTATAATAAATGCAATGGATACAATAAAAACTACTCTTAAATCAATAGCACCATCTTTATAATACTGAATAACGCCTAAAATACCTGCGGGCAACAATAAAATGCCTAAAGAAGTTCCCTGTGCTTCTTTTTGTGAGAAAGCCAAAAAGTAAACGAGTGCAGGTACAATAATTACACCACCGCCAATACCAATTAATCCGCTTAAACCGCCGGAAAGTAATCCAATAATTATAAGAATTATTAGTGCAGCTATGGTAAAATTCATTCTTTTCAAATTATTTCAGTTCAATAAAGTCAACTAATTTTTTATTCTGATTGCCAAAGTTATCCTTATACGATTGAATGGCTTCGTTAATTATTTGCAAAGCATTTACTTTATCGCCAAATTCTTCAACAACTACAGTTTTATTTTCTAATGCTTTATACTCTTCAAAAAAATGTCTTAATTCATTTAAAAAGTGTGCAGGTAATTCTTCTATATTATTGTGGTGGTTAACACTTGGGTCGGTAGCTGCTACGGCAATAATTTTATCATCAGCATCTCCACCATCAATCATTTGCATTACGCCAATTACTTTAGCTTCCATTAAAGTTAATGGCACTACGGGTAAGGAGGTAAGAACTAAAATATCTAAAGGATCTTTATCGTGGCCATAGGTTTGAGGAATAAAACCATAATTAACCGGATAATAGAAGGAGGAATAAATTACCCTATCTAATTTTAATAATCCTGTTTTTTTATCTATTTCATATTTGCATCTGCTACCTTGTGGAATTTCGATAATTGCATTTACTGTTCTTGGAGCATTTTGCCCATAACTTACCCCATGCCATGGATGTAATACTGTTGTTGTCATAAAATATTAAATTTATTTTGTTAACCAATAACCTACCACTGTTGCTGAAAGACCTAATAGAATACTTGCAGAAAGATATAAACCAAAAGCAACATATCTTTCATGTTCAAGTAAATTAATATTCTCCCACGAAAAGGATGAAAAGGTAGTAAATCCTCCACATATTCCTGTAGCTAAAAATAATCTCCATTCTCCTAAGCTATTATTTTTAGACACCCAACCCATTACTAAGCCTATAATAAAACATCCTATAACATTTACCGTAAAAGTAGCAAAAGGTAGATAATTATGTTTTATTATAATAGAAAACCAATATCTTAATACAGATCCTATTGTTCCTCCTGCTGCAACCAATATAAAATTTTTAACCATCATAAATTGCTATTAATTGTATATTTCAAATCTACCATCCATTGATTGTTTTGATAAATAATTTTAATAGTATGTGGTTTATTATCAAACGAATTGCTGTAGGTAATTACTGTAATGTTTTGCGATAAGTCTGTAACTTCTTTTATGTTTATTACAGCATTGTTATACTCTTTTTTTTCGGTTGATGATTTTTGTAAATACACTTTTTCAACCTGCTGTAAATAAGCAATATTTTGACTGTCAGGCAAAGTATAAAATGCTGCTTTTTTAAAATCGCCTTTTAAAGTAGCATCAATAAATTCTCGTCCGGCATCTAAAGCATTTTCGGCTTTCCGAAATTGCTGTGTGCCACTGTTGCAAGAAAGAATGATAAATAAAAAAAATATGGATAAGTACTTCATAAAAATAGGTATAAAGATAAGTGCTACAATTTTATTTTGAAGCATACTTTATTTTTTATGTTGAAAGAACATAGCGTACTAAAAAATAGTAGGGGGTTAAAACATTAAATAAAAATGCCGCAGTATATAGTATAGCGGCATTCTTTATTCACAATAAGAGCTCTGTTGTATTTTATTATGGCATCATATCTACACTATTTCCGTTTTGGTCAAATTTTGTGTTTTTACGTTTGAAAAGTGATGTATCAAATTTGCCAAATCTGTAGCTAAAGGTTAAACGTAAAACTTGTGGATTGCTGATACGTTCAGTATTCTGATTAAATAATCCTGTTTGTTCCGAAAAAGTTCTTTGATATTCGGTTTTTAAAATATCGTTCATACTAAGTGTTAACGATCCGGTTCTTCCTTTTTTCCAATTCCAATCTTTTCTTATTGCCATATCTACACCATATTTAGGTAAAATATATCCTTGGGCTGTAGTTTGAACCTGATTAAATGGCCCACCACCACCACCGCCACCATTTTGGGGTAAAACAGTTTTTGATTGGTAATAACCACTAATTTGAATGGAATAACTTTTAGGCAATTTAAAAGTGCTGTTTACTTTTCCAAACCAGCTTAATATTGAATTGGTTGCAATACTAATGTTGTGAGATGTATTGCTATTTACGCTTGAGGCATTAATTTTAGAGTTGAAAATATTTGCATTTAACATTAGTTCCCACCATTTAGTTACTTGCATTTTATTGGTTAATTCAATACCGTACGAAATTCCGCTGTTGGCATTAATATAAGTTGAGTAGTAAACACTGTCATTTCCATTCGATAGTGCATTTTTATCTCTATAAATGTATTGCGTAATTAAGTTGGTAGCATATTTAAAATAGGCAGTTGCCAAAAAATTAGAATTAGTTTTGTAATTGTTATTGTACGATAATTCCATTGAGTTAGTAAATTCCGGATTTAAGCCTGCATTACCCTGCAAAACAATAATTGGATAATTGGAATAGTTAGGAAAAGGCATTAACTGAAAGAAGTTAGGCCTATTTACTCTTCGAGAATAGTTAATTTGTAAATCTTGTTTATCGGTTAATTTATACGTTAAAAATGCACTGGGAAATAAGCTAACAGGATATTTTACCGCAAATGTAGAAGAGTCGGTGCCCTTATTATTCAGTAATGTTCCGGTATAATTAGAACTTTCAACACGTAATCCTAATTGATAATTCCATTTGGTGCGTTTGGCACTGTAGTTAATATAGCCGGCATATACCTGATCGTTGTATTTATAATTATTACTAATAGCCGGAATTTCTACATAAGTACCTGTATAGGTATTGTATTTTAGTTGAGAGCTGTTGTTGCCAAAATCTCTAATTGCTGCTCTAACACCTGCTTCCAATTTTACTTTATCTGAAATAGGATTTTCATAATCAGATTGTATTGTATAAAATTTATTATAACCTTGTGTATAGGTTTGCTGTAATAAAGGATTTTGTTTTTGTATGGTTGAATTAGGAAAGAAAGTATAAGTGCTGTTATCGGAAGAACTATGGTTATTACTTGTATTTAAGTTTACATCGGCAGTTAAATTTTCGCCACTCTTTGCAAAATTATGCTTGTAGCCAAATTGAACACCTGTATTTTCAAAGGTTCTATCACTTCCGGTAGTACTTTGGTTGTTGGCTACGTTTGATAGATTAATTAAAGAATCGGTATTAAAGTTATTGGCAAAGTTAAAATGACCACGTACATAATTACCGGCAACGGTAAATGTATTTCTATTATCGGCTAAGAAATCTATCCCGGCTCTTAAAAATCTAAATTCTCCATTGTTATTTGAGCTGGTAACGGAATTAGCATTACTTGGCGGATTAAAGAAATTATTTTGATTAGTAGTTCCTTCCGATACAAATTTTCTTTGATTGTAGTTGCCATTAACAAATGCGTTTATTTTTCCTTCTCTTACACTAAAATCGCCGCCGCCATTTACTTTCCCCCACGAATCGGTACCAGCTCTTACTCCACCATTGTATCCAAACTTTCTATTCTTTTTCAAAATAATATTAATAATACCTGCATTCCCTCCCGAAGCATCGTATTTGGCAGATGGATTGGTGATAATTTCTATTTTATCAATAATGTCCGATGGTATTTGATCTAAGGTTAGCGTTGTTGGTCTGTCATCCACAAATATAATAGGGGCTGCATTTCTTAAAGTTACATTACCATCAATATCAACATTAACCGATGGAATATTTTTCATTATTTCGGTAGCTGTTTGGCCGGTGCTTTCTAAATTTTTATCTACATTAAAAATTTTTCTATCAATGCCTAATTCAAATTGTTGTTTGGCAGATGCAGTAACAGTTACATTGCCTAAATCTGTAGCATCGGGTTCTAATTTAATATTGCCTAAATCTTTATCAACTTGATCTAATATTTTTTGCATGCCCGATAATCCGTTTTGGGCGGTTGCTGCACCTGCTTGCGGAAATTTAATTCCAAAGTTTATTTGCTTCTCAATAGGTTTATAACCTAAGCTAGAAATTTTTAATGTAAAGTTGCCAAATATGGGTAATCCTTCTAAGCTAAAATCTCCATGATTTTCTGTAATAACTGTATTTAAAATAGCTTGTTTTATTTTTTTGGTAGCAGTATCAAACTTATTTCCGGTTAGCTGAACGGTTACTGCGGCAATGCCTTTATTTGTTTTTGAATCGACAATTTTTCCGTAAAAATGACCAATATTCATATTCTGTTTGCCCATTTTGTTGCCTTGTGGAATTTGGGCATAACTATGTATAATTGCTATTGCGAGTAGTGTTGTTAAAAAAATGGTTTTCATTATAAATTAAATTGTATTTGTAACTGCAAAGTTCTTATCAAGTAGTATAAAAGAAGATGTATTACTATACAAACGGCAAGATGTTACTTTTAATGGGTAAAGTAGAAGTGGTTAGCAGATGGCTGTTTCGGTGAACAATTGATTATAGCGGTAAATGTAAAAGCAATTCGAATAAACCAATCAGTAATCCGCCAATTGCACCTGATAATTTGAAGAAAAGTATTTCGGTTTTAAATGATTTTTTTAAAGAAGATTCTATTGCAGAAAGGTTTATTGAATTTATTTTTTCTTCAATTAATGCAGCAATATTTAAAGAGGATTGCACATTGCTAAAGTATTGCTCAATAAGCTTTGGCAACATTTGTCCTATTTCTTCTACAAACACCTTTTTAATTTGAGCAATTGTTTTGTCGCCAATAAGCATACCTATCATTGGCATTTGCTCGGGTAATTTGTTGCGTAAAAAAAACTCTATTTCCGTTTCCACAGCAGGCATTATTTTTTCTATGGCTGAAGGATTGGTAAATTGATGTTCAATTTGTTGAAAAGAAAAAAAGTTTTCTGCCAGCCATGCACTTAAATTTTTAGCTATAATTTGTTGCTTCTTATAAATTACTCCTTGCAACTTAATATGCAGTATTTGTATAGGCTTAACAGGATTAAAAATAACCCATAATAAAACTGAGTTGATTGCCCAACCCAGTATAAAACCAAATATAGGAATTGTGTAACTCCAAAAATTCATGCTTGTGTATTAAAAGAAAACCCTTCCCGTGCGAGAAGGATTTTTTGGGAGAGTAATGGGGCTCGAACCCACGACCTATAGTGCCACAAACTATCGCTCTAACCAGCTGAGCTATACTCTCCATTTTGCGGGCTGCAAAAATAAGGCAAAAGAGGTAATAGAAAAATTCAATTTTAATCATCAAAATAATCCTTTTATCAAAAACCTTTGTTAAGAGGCTGGTTATAATTATATTTCAATATTAATTCTATTACTTTTGAGCGTATCTATGCAAAAATTTATACAATTTATGAAGAGTACAAAGGGAATAATCATCACAGCAATTGTATTGTTTGGAACTTTATTTTTTGCGTTTACCAGAAATGGTGGAAGCGATAAATATATTAATCAACGAAAAAAAATATTAACAGAAATAGGATCCATTTTAGAAACCCAACATTATAGCCCTAAAATTATTAATGATGCTATTTCTAAAAAAGTATTTAAAAAATATCTTGAAGAACTAGATAATGATAAAACACTTTTTTTTCAATCGGATATTAATGCACTTAAAAAATATGAAACAACTATGGATGATGAAATTCATGGGGCTGATATACAATTTGTTCCTGCTGTAAGTGCCATTTACGATAAAAGAATTAATGAAGTAATGCTTTTATATAAAAAAATATTGGCTAAACCATTCAACTTTACAACCAATGAATACAATTTAAAAAATGCCGATAGCTTAAATTATTCTTCTAATGAAGCTGAAAGAGATGATAGATGGAGAAAAAAATTAAAACAATATACTTTAGAAATTTATGCCGATTTAATAGAACAAAAAGAAAAAAATAAAGCCGATACATCTGTTCAAAAACCCGATTCTGTTTTAGAAAAAGAAGCAAGAGAAAAAGTATTAAAAGTTACTAACAGAATGTACGATAGAATTAAAGCCAAATACAATGAAGACGAACGTTTTAATAGTTTTATAAATGTAATTACTAACTTAATGGACCCTCATACCGATTATTTGCCTCCTATAGAAAAACGTGCATTTGATGAAATGATGAGCAATAAATTTTATGGAATTGGTGCTCAATTACAAGAGCAAGATGGTATAATTAAAATTGCAAGTATTTTATCGGGCGGACCAGCATGGAAAAGTGGTGAATTAATGGTGAATGATATAATTTTAAAAGTAGCTCAAGGAAAAGAAACTCCGGTTGATGTTTCAGGATTTGATGTTACAGATGCCGTGAAATTAATTCGTGGATCGAAAGGTACTGAAGTAAGATTAACAATTAAAAAGCAAGATGGTACCATAAAAACACTTTCATTAATTAGAGACGAAATTGTACAAGATGAATCTTCGGCACGAAGCGCCATAATTAAAAATGGAAAAGATAAAATAGGCTATATATGGTTACAAGATTTTTATGCTGATTTTGAAAGAGCAAATGGTGCACATTGCTCTGAAGATTTTGCCAAAGAAATTGGAAAACTTAAAGCCGAAAATGTAAAAGGGATTATTCTCGATTTAAGATTTAATGGTGGAGGATCTTTATACGAAGTAGTTCAAATGGTTGGAATGTTAATAGGTCAAGGACCTGTAGTTCAGGTGCGAGATAAAGATGGTAAATCTTCCGTATTAAGCGATAGAGATAATTCTGTATTATATGATGGGCCTTTTGCTGTTATGGTAAATGAAGAAAGTGCATCGGCAAGCGAAATTTTTGCAGCTGCTATTCAAGATTATAAACGTGGTATTATTGTGGGCAGTTCCTCTACTTATGGAAAAGGAACTGTACAAAGAAATATTCCATTAGGAAGAATTTTAGATTTTACCGGCAGATCGGAGAATGGAGCTATTAAACTTACCTTCCAAAAATTTTATCGTATTAACGGAGGTTCTACTCAACTAAAAGGTGTAACTCCCGATGTTGTTATTCCTGATATTTACGAATATTTAAAAATTCGAGAAAAAGATAATGATTCTGCTTTGCCTTGGGATGAAATTGCTAAATCTCCTTATCAATATTGGCAAGAAACCAATAATTTGGATGAAGTAATAAAAAAAGAAAATAATGAGATTAAAAAAAATACACAGTTTAATTTAATAAAGAATAATACAGAATGGTTATCTAAAAATATGGATAAGCCAATTAGCTTAAATTTTACAACTTTTATTCAGCAACAAAAAAAGCAAAGAGCTACTGTTATGCAAAATAACAGTTTAGCTAAACTTACTACTGATATGGATGTTGAAGTAATGAAATTAGATAAAGATAAATTTTATAATAATCCTGATAAATCAAAAGGAGAGAGATACCAAGATTGGTTAAAAAGAGTAAAAAATGATTTGTACATTAGTAGTACTGCAAAAATTGTAAGCGATATGATTGCTACACAAGTACAAACTGTGGCAAAATAATAAAGTAATTACCAATATATATTTCTAATAAATTAAATTTTTTCAGCAGTAACACCTGTATAATTGATGGGTGTTATTGCTTTCAATTCTTTTTTTATGGCAGCACTTACCTTTAAAGTGCTAATAAAACTATGTATTGATTCTTTATCAATTTTTTCCTTTCCTCTAGTTAATTCTTTTAAAGCTTCGTAAGGGTTTGGATAGTTTTCTCTTCGTAAAATAGTTTGAATAGCTTCGGCTACTACGGCCCAATTATTTTCTAAATCATCGTTTAACTTTTTTTCGTTTAATACCAATTTGTCTAACCCTTTTGTTAAAGATTTTATTGCTAAGATGGTGTGTGCAATGGGTACGCCAATATTGCGCAGTACGGTGCTATCGGTTAAATCTCTTTGTAATCTCGAAATGGGTAATTTGGCCGAAAAATGTTCCAATAAAGCATTCGCAACGCCTAAATTTCCCTCTGCATTTTCAAAGTCAATTGGGTTTACTTTATGCGGCATTGCCGAAGAACCTACTTCATCTTTTTTTGTTTTTTGTTTAAAATAATCCATACTAATATACGTCCAAATATCGCGGCAAATATCTATTAATATGTTATTGATTCTTTTTATGTTATCAAAATGAGCAGCTAAATTATCGTAATGTTCAATTTGGGTAGTAAATTGTAAGCGTTGTAGCCCTAAATAGGATTCAACAAATTCGTTGCCCAATTGTATCCAATTTTTTGATGGAAATGCAATGGCATGTGCATTAAAATTGCCGGTGGCACCACCAAATTTGGCTGTATATGGTATGTGAGAAAATAAGTGTATTTGATTTTCTATTCTTTCAACAAATACCATTATTTCTTTACCCAATTTAGTTGGAGATGCAGGCTGGCCATGTGTTCTGGCTAACATTGAAACATCTTTCCATTGTTGTGCAATGGTAAATAAGTGATTATGTAAATTAACAACAGTTGGCAAATATTCCTGCTCCATGCAATGTTTCCAGCTAAGAGGAATAGAAGTATTATTAATATCCTGCGAGGTTAAACCAAAATGTATCCATTCATTTAACCCAGTTATTGCCAATTTGTTTAATTGTTCCTTTAAAAAGTATTCAACGGCTTTTACATCGTGGTTAGTTATTTGTTCAATTTCTTTTATTCGTGTTGCATCGTCTATGCTAAAATTATCGGCAATATGCTGTATTTTTTGTTTTTCTTTTGCCGATAGTTTAAAGAATTTCTTATCTGCAAGAAATAAAAAATAAGCTACCTCTACCCATACTCTGTATTTAATTAAAGCAAATTCTGAAAAATAGTCGTCTAAATGTGAAACTTGTTTACGATATCGACCATCAATAGGTGAAATGGCAGTTAAATTGGTTAGTTCCATTTTTAAAATTGGTAATTAATGAATAATGAACTCTGTGATTACTATTTTCAGCAACACAAAAATTCTTTTCTTTGCAAACAAAATTAAATGAATTGAACAAGAGAATACGCATTGGAGCTGTAAGTTATTTAAATACCCTTCCATTAATTTATGGTGTAAAAAGAAGTAGTTTGTTAATGAGTAATATAGAGTTGATTGAAGATTACCCGTCTAATATTGCCACTCAGCTATTAACTAATGAAATTGATGTTGGCTTAGTTCCTGTTGCAGTTATTCCGCATTTACAAGAATCGCATATTATTACCAATTTTTGTATTGGTGCAGAAGCCGAAGTGGCTTCTGTAGCTATTTTTAGCGATGTTCCAATTGATAATGTACAAAATGTTTTATTAGATTATCAGAGTAAAACTTCTGTCAATCTTGCAAAAATTTTATTGAATAATTTTTGGAAAAAAGAAGTAAAATTTATTGATGGCGGTACCGATTTTATTGAGCATATTTCAGGCGTTACTGCCGGTGTAGTAATTGGCGATAGGGCTTTATTGCAAAGAAGCGTATCGAAATACACCTACGATTTAGCTTTGGCTTGGAAACAAATGACCGGTTTGCCATTTGTTTTTGCTGCTTGGGTTGCCAATAAAAAATTAGATCCTGATTTTATTGATGCTTTTAACCGAGCTAACGATTATGGCGTAAATCATATTGATGAAGTTCTGGCAACTGTATCTTTTCCTTGGTATGATTTGAAAAAATATTATACCAAAAACATTAGTTATATACTTACAGATGATAAGCAAAAAGGACTGAACTTGTTTTTAAAATATTTATCTATTTAGTTTGCCCATTTTATTCTTTTTATAGTCGATATAACCCTTAAAAGCATAATGAATAACAAGCAATCTTTTCTTGTTATATAAAATATTATTCTTTAAATGAATCCATAAATTATGCTGCATTTGCTTTTTTTCTTCAGCTGAAAGTGTAGGCAACTTTTTGCGAACATAAAAATAGTTACGAACAATATAATAGATTCTAATAGGTTGATGAAGGCGTCTTGTAGAAAGCTTCCCCGATTTAAAAGATCGTGCAATTATATTTTCTCCAAGTTGGTGTTGTAATTGAATGGTAGCACATTCAATAAGTTTGAATTGATTTATTCGGGAGCGATAACAATATTCCGAATCCACTTCATCAATAAATAAATTTTCATCAAAATTTCCAATGGTATTTAGAACGTTTAAATTGATAATAGATCCGGAGGTGATTAATAAAGAAACTTCTTGGTAAATAGTAGTTGTATTTTCTGTATTTGAAAATGATGCACCAAAAGCAGCAACTGTTTCTTTGTTATTAAAATCATGTATGTAAGCTTTATATTTTTTTACTGCTCCGAAGGTAAAATATGAATCCTGATCCATTGTTAACAACCACTGAAATCCTTTGTCATAAGCCATTTTTGCAGCACTATTTAATCTTGCTGCAATTCCTTTATTTTCTCCATCGTGTATATAAAATATATTGTAATTACTAAGTTCTGTTGTAATGGTTGTATTTGCATGAGGCGAGTTATCCATAATATATAACTCCTCCACTTCATTAACATACGACATGATATTTTTTATGATAGTTGAAGGAGGGTAATAAAGAATAACTACTGCTGCAATTTTAACCATTGTTTTAATCTTTTCGTGAATTTCTTTTTTTGCCCATATTGTTCAAAATGATAGTCTAATTGCTCTTTGCCTTTAAAGCTAACAATAGGCTGTTGCATTTTTTTCTTTTCTAAAATTAGAATGCTATCGTAAAAGTGAATGCCTGCAACCGATTCGGTTATTTTATTAAACATTTTTGGTTTTTCTTTTTTTGTTGCATGCCATCCATGAATATAATCAATAAAGTTTTTACTAAATTCTATAAAACTTGTTTTCTTTTTATATCCACCACCATATTCAAACCAATACGATGTGTGTAAATCTTCGCAAGCATAAAGTCCGTTTTCTTTTACTTGATCAAATAAAATATTGAAGGTGGTAATTTGCTGTTTCATTGTATGGCCACCATCATCTAATAAAACATCTACTTTTGGTAATAAAGATTTTAATTGATTTAAAAAGTTTTCATCTTCTTGTGAGCCAATATATATTTTAGTATTCCCTTCTTCAAATTTTTTGCACTCAGGATTTACATCAACACCAATTATGGTAGCTTGTGGACCAAAATATTCTCTCCACATTTGTAACGATCCGCCATGTGCAATGCCAATTTCTAAAAAAACAAATTCCGTATTTCTATATTTCGAAAAATATTGATCGTAAATAGCAATATAATGGTTCCATTTATTAAGTAATCTGCCATTGTGATTGTCATAAATCTCTTGTAAACTTTGCATTAATTAGTGATTAAAATGAATAAAAATATTTTCGTGATGAAAAGTGGCGATGTAGTTAAAATGTTCTAAAGCTTTAAAAAACGTTTTACTGCAATCTGCTGTATAATTATCGTGTAGTTCAATAATAAGTAGTTTTGTTTTTGAAAGCCATTCGGCAGCTCTTTCATTGGCAAATACTTCTTTTTCTGCACCCTCAATATCTATTTTTACAATATCTATTTCAGTCCAATTGTATTTTTTTAATAATGAATTAATCGTAATTGCCGGAATAGTTTTTCCATTAATGGCAATATTATTTTCTGCTACTATAAAACTCGCTGCTAACGAATCTGGATTTTGTATAGATACATTATTTTCTTTACCCCAAATAGCTGCATATTCACAATGAATACGAGATAAAGATTGCGTATTTTTTAATAACTGTTGAAAATTATTTTCTTCCGGTTCAATAGAAATAATTTCGGCATTGTTAAACTTATTGGCAAAATATATAGCAGCTAAGCCAATATTGGCACCGGCATCAATAATTTTTGTAGCGTTATTAATTGGAAATGGATAAAGATGGTATTGTTGTTCTAAAAAAACTTGTTTAAAAATTGCAACATCAGAGAAGTTATTTCGCAAGTAGATAGTTATATTTTTTTCAAAAGAAACTTTTTTTTCTTTTCCCGGTTGCAATAAAGCAATAAATATTTTCAATCCTTTTTTTAATTGATAAATTCTAATCCAATGAACTAGTTCAGCAATTTGTAAACTTAATTTTCTAATGCCTATTGTTTTATAAATGCCCATTCTGATTATGGTTGAGTGAACTTAAAACTGTAAAATTACAATTATTTTTCTGTGATTATTAGCTGCTTGTTAGTAATACCATAAAGCATCTTTTGTATAATCGAAAGCTATTGTATATACTTGCAGCTTAGTTGGTAATTTTATTATTTTTTAATGGAAACTCCTCTTATTTCAATTTGTATTCCTGCCTATATGCGGGTAAATTATCTAAAGCGGTTATTAGATTCTATTGCTATTCAAACCTTCACCAATTTTGAAGTAGTGATTACCGACGATAGTACTGATCATTCTGTGTATGATTTAGTTCATCAATTGTATACCCATCTTCCTATTGTATATTATAAAAATACCTCTTCGTTAGGAACTCCTGAAAATTGGAATGAAGCTATCCGAAAAGCAAAAGGAAACTGGATTAAATTAATGCATGATGATGATTGGTTTAGTAATAGTTCAGCACTCTACAATTTTTATAATGCAATTGTCGCTCATCCCAATTGTTCTTTTTTCTTTTCTGCATTTGAGAATATTGATTTAGATAAAGGAAAGCAAGAAATTGTTCGCTGTAATCGGTTTCATTTATGGATGCTTCAACTTAATCCATTGCATTTATTTAAAAAGGTATATGTTGGAAATCCGAGTTGTACTTTAATTAAAAGAGATATTGAGTTATGGTATGATAATAGGTATAAGTTTGTGGTAGATTTTGAATATTATATTCGTTGTATAAAGAAAGTTAAGCAATGGCATTATATTGATGAAGTGCTTTTGCATATTGGTTTTCATGATACGCAGGTTACAAAATATACTTTTAAAGTTGCTGCAGTTCAAATTCCCGAAAATCATTTATTGCTTCGCGAAATGGGCGTAAGTATTTTGAACAACTATTTTGTATATGATTATTATTGGAGAATGTATCGAAATTTAAATATTAGGCAATTGTCTGATATAGAAAACTATGATACAATGCCTATTGATAATTCTTTGAAACAAATGATTCTTTTTCAACAAAAAATTCCTATTGAGTTATTGAAAATTGGCTTAATATCGAAGTGCTGTATGACGTTTAATTATTTCCGTAACCTTTTATCGAGAAACTTCATTAGTAAAAGCAATTAATAAAAAGCAGCTACATATTTTCTAATTTTAGCAGCACTTTTATTTTGTATAAATATTTGCCCAATTCACTTTTTAATAAGTAATGTAATAGTTTCAGTCGTAACATCCAGATACTCATTTTTAACGATTTTCCGAAATAACTTTCATATACTGCTTGTGTTTGCTTGAGAGAGGTAATATAATTAACTTGACTGGTTCCGTTGGCTGCAAATACTACTAAAGGTTGATCAAGAAACATGCATTTTTCTGAAGCAATTCTGCATACAAAATCGTAATCCATTGCAATAGAAAGTGATGTTTTGTATAAGCCATGCGTGTTGTGTAATGTTTTTTTAATAAACATGGTTGGATGTGCTAAACCCCGCATTCCTCTGTATAATTTACTTTTTTCAAAAGGTTTACCAATAATTACCCAAATTCCACCTCTTTGCAATTGATATTTTGCATGTAGCCATTGTATGGAAGTATTATTAATAAATGTTGCTGAAACAATTTTTAAAACATTTTCGTGTATATAATAATCGGCAGAGTTTAATAGATTTAAAATATCGCCCGATGCTAATTGTATGCCTTTATTAAAGGCATCGGCTATTCCATCATCTCTTTCGCATAGCCATTTTCTGTAAGCAGGTTGTGCGTTATTGGTTAAATAGTTTTTAATATCAGAATTGGTAGAGCCATCAATAATCCAATGCTCAAAAGGAAGTTGGGTTTGTTCATCAACACTCTTGATGGTAGTTAATAATTCGGACAGATTATTAAAGCAGATAGTAATTATAGAAATGTTGACTGTCATTCAAAACAATTTATCTATTCATTAATCCTTTTAAAGCATCTATTCTAAAACGTATAACAGGCAATGCTTTTGCAGGATGCCATTGTAATGTATATTTACATCCTAAAATAATAGCAGCAGCTAATTTAAAAATGTATTCAATAAATTTTTGGTAATAAGCTAATTTACCTATTTCTAAAACTCTTCTTCTTTCACCTCTACCAATGCCGCTTGCTACTCTGTACATATATTCTCTGGTAAGTTTTTTTACTTCAACAACATGTTGTACTGCAATAGCCGGATGGTAATAAATTTTTTTTCCTAATGCCTGAAGTTTATAAAAAAATTCTTTTCCTTCTCCTCCAATACGTAATGTGCCAACTACGCCGGGTAATGCTTCATTAAATCCATTTACCGTTATAAAGTCAATAGTTTTAATAATCATATTCGATTCTAAAGGATATTTTCCGGGTTTAAAAACTTCAATTTGTGTTGCGTAATCAAAATTGCCCACTAACGATGCCACATAGTAACTCATCCATTTAGGTTCTTCCGGTATATATTTCGGAATAATTTTACCGCCTAATCCTCCGGCATCGGTGTGTGTTTCAAAAAAATGTACAATTTTTTCTAAATAATCGGGGTTGGCAATAGCATCATCATCCATAAAACAAAGCAATTCGCCTTTTGCAAAGGTTGCTCCGGTATTTCTTGCATACGATGCACCTTGTTTTTTTTCTTCAATATAAATAAAATTAGCATTGGTATGCGAAGCAATAAATACTTCACAAATTTGTTGCGTATTATCGGTAGAATTATTATTAGCAATGATAACTTCATACAAATCTTTTGGTAAGCTTTGTTGATATAAACTTTCCATAGCATCAGTAATGTATGCTGCTCTATTATAGGTACAAATAACTACCGATATTTTAATACTACTCATAATAATTGAAGTAAAGATAAGTAGGCTTTATGTGCGATATTATTCCAATAAAAATTTTCGAAGAATAAAGTATCAATAGGTTGGCTGTTATCTAATTCTACACTCTTCATTTGGTGGATAAACTTTTCAATATTGTTATCTTCCACTATTTTCATTTTATCATGCAAATAGGTATAATGCAAACCTCTTGCACCGCTTTGGGTGGTAATTACTGTAAGGTTATTGGCTAAAGCTTCTACCAATTTTGTTTTAATACCTGTTGCTAATGCAGATGGTTGAATAAATGCAGTACATCCTTTTAAATACGTATCAATATCTGGCACGTAGCCGGCAATAATTATTTCCGGTATATTATCTGCTAATTGCAAAAATGATTCGGTAAAACCATTTCCGCATAATATTATGGTATAAGCCAATTTTTCTTTTTGTAATAAGGGTATTATTTGTTTGATAATGATGTTGGCTGCATTGTTATTTGGAGCATAATTCATAGTGCCGTTAAACAAAAAAATAAGATGGTTGGTAGAAATGTTATGATGTTGTTCTACCCATTTTCGTGCAGCAAGTTGTTCTTGATGTGTAGGGGCTTTTTCTAAATGAGTACCGTAAGTAATGATAGAATAGGAAGGATGTTTTGCCGGTAATAATTGTAAAAATGCTTCTGCATCTTCTTCGCATTTATAAAAAATATGATTGGCTTTTTTATGAACCCATTTTTCGTACGCAGCATACATTTTCCACCATTTTCTACCTGCCATTTTAAACCGTTCAAATTCAAGATTATGTGAATGAATGATAAAAGGCTTGCCGGTAAAGTATTTCAACAAAAATCCTAACCATCCGAAATAAGAATGTTCTATTATAATTATATCAATTTTCTCTTGTTTTATTAGTTTAATTAGGGATGGAATATAAATGATATTTAAAAATCCCACCCAGTGATTGAATAAAAAAGGATGTAATTGAAAAGGATATGTTTTTTCAATTTCGTTTTCTTTAGATAAAGCCAGAATAACCGAACAGTGATTGGATAAATAATGATAAAAATGGGCAATACCTTTTTGCCCACCCATTTTTGCAGGAAATGCTTTAAAAGAAATGATACCGAGAACCTTCATTCTCTAACTATTTTCAACTTTCGGTTTTTTAAATCCTGTTGCAATGGCCCCCAACAATAATAGCCAAACAATTGCCGAAGAAATTACGGCTACTTTATTACTGCTGTAATAAGCGGCAGGCTTAAACTCGAAGGTTATTGTATGTTTGCCGGAAGGTATGGATAAACCTCTTAGTACATAATTAGTTTGTATGATAGGAGTTTCCTTATTATCTATATATGCTTTCCAACCTCTATTATAAAATATTTCACTAAATACGGCAAACTCGTTGTTATTACTTTGTGATTGGTATTCTATAAAATCATTCTCGTTTTTAATTAAATGTACAAATGCTGCTGTATCTGTTTCATTTGAAATATGAATAAGTGATTTATCTTTTTCTTCTATAACAGCCGTATCTTTTGGATTAAAATTATTTAATGCTTTAATTACAGAAAGTGGATTTTTTTCGTATTGAATACCTTTTACAAACCATGCTGTACCCAATGCCTGTGGATTTTGTTGTGCCATTGGTTGATTGGTTTGCGGATTAGCAACTATAAAGTATTTTGTATTGAGCATGTCTAATACTTTAAAATTGATAGGCTGTTTACGCAAATGAAAGTTTAGCAAATCCTCATAAATGCTCAGCTTAGCCGGATGGTAACCACCAATTGAATGATGGTAGTAGGAGGTTAATGCATCATTAAAAGGATCAACAGTAAAATTTAAAACACGATAGTATGAACTGTCTTTTAAAATAGCTGCATCAGCAGGTGTAGGTTTAAAACTTTCATCATTAATAGTTTCTTCATCCTGAAAATTGTTTTCATTCAAATATCTTCTTCCTACGCCTAAAACATCTATTGTACTTAAGAATAATAATGCAATAATGGCATAGTTTGCTTTTAGTTTTTCTATAATAAAAAGCCATAGAACTACAATAGCCAATGTTATAAAAGTTATAGAACGAACAATATCGCTGCCAAATAAACTTTGTCTGTCTTGTAAAAGTGCTTTGTAAAAACTATTACCTGTTTCTTCACCACCTACCGCTTTTGATAAATATTTTTTTAAGTTTTCATCGGTGCTGCCAACATAGTTAAAACTAAAATATAAGTATGCTGCTATCACAAAAAGAAGTATTGTTACAATAACAGATTGACGAATTTTTTTAATAGACTGTTGCTTATCGGTTTCTTCGAAAAAGAATTGTTGTAAAGTAAGAATTGCTGTAAACGGAAATATTAGTTGCGGAATAATTAGAGTCATTGTGGGCACTCTAAACTTGTTATACATTGGCAAGTGGTTAAACAAAAATTCATTAAATGGTTCGAAGTTTTTCCCCCAACTCATGGCAATAGCCAATACAGATAAAGCAAGTAGCCACCATTTATTGGGTGTTTTTAAATAAAACATTCCTACAATAAATAAAAAGCAAATAATGGCACCAAGATACACGGGTCCACTGGTACCTAATTGTTGTGGCCCCCAATAGGCAGGCATGCTTGCTGCAAAATTTTCTGCTTGATCTTCTTGTAAACCTTTTTCGGTAGCTAATTTTCCAAAATTAGAATTAGCATGAATTTCGTTTCCGCCCGAGCCGCCATAAATACCGGGAATGAGTAGGGTATAGGTTTCTAATTTTCCATAACTCCAAGCAAAGGCATAGTCTATTGGCAATCCTGCTTTTGTAACATCTGTTTTTTTGTTAGCCGATGTTGTGTCTAACAATGCCGATCCATTGCGCATGGTTTCTTTAGAATAATCATACGTTGTAGCAAGGTTTACCAAGTTACAAGCTGCACCTAAGCCTCCGGCAATTGCGGCTAAGGCAATCGCTTTTAATGCATGTTTGTATTGTTTTGATTGAATCCATTGAACTAAAAATCCAATGGTCATTACTACTGCAATAATTAAAAAGTAATAGGTAATTTGTAAATGATTTTGCTGAATTAATAAGGCACTAAATACAGCAGTTAAAGCTGTGCCCCACCAATATTTTTTATGGTATAATAACCAAATAGCAGCAAGTAGTGCAGGTAAATAACCTAAAGCTTGCATTTGTGTATCGTGCCCTGCAACAATAATTACCGGATCGAAACTCGCATAAGCATACGCTAAGGATCCTACAATTCCTATATAGGGGTTAACATTTACAACCTGACTTAAAAAATAAAATGAAATGCAAAGCAAAAAGAAAAAACCAATTGGTTTCCATAAATCTAATGTAAAAAGTATATGTAGGTAGCCAATACTAATTGGGTTTTCGGCTTCTAAAGCAATTTGGTATGCGGGCATACCACTGAACAAATTATTATTCCATAAAGGATAGTGCCCATGGGTTTCTTTGTAGCGAAAAAGGTCTTGTGCCATTCCTTTCCAGTGTGTAACATCGCTTTGTTGTAACACTTTTCCGTTTAAAGCGGGTTTACAAAAAATAATGGCAATCAGTAAAAAAATAATGATAGCTACTGCATGTGGTAAAAGCAATTTCCACTGAAAATGTTTCATCGTATTTGTTTTATAACTGTTTGGCAAATTAATGCTATTTTGAACTAAAATTTTATATGCGGCATTTATTATTTCTTAATAAAGTAGCTTTTGTGTGCAATATCCTTTTTATAGTAAGTTTAATTGCTCGCCGAGTAGAAAATGTTTTTACTAATCAAGATATCAATAACTATATTATTATTCTTGGTTGGATTATTTCGCCCGTTTTAAATATGGCACTTAATATTGCTGCATTATTTTTTTTCTTTCAAAAAAAGGAAACCGAATTGCCTAAATGGTTGTTATTAGGTAATTTATTATTCTTTTTGAGTCAAATATTTTATTTTTTCATTTTCAATTAACCAATTCAATCAATGATCAGCAATATTTTAAAAGATAAGCCTACCAAGCTTTTTATAGGATTTGCCGCCTTTTTTGTTGCCAATGCTTTAATTGCAGAATGTATTGGCGGAAAAATATTTTCTTTCGAAAAACTGTTGGGAGGCACTCCTGCTAATTTTACCATATTTGGACAATCCGGATTGTCGTTTAATTTAACGGCAGGTGTTTTATTATGGCCATTAGAATTTGTAATGACGGATGTGGTAAATGAGTTTTATGGTCCTAAAGCAGTAAAAAGAATTAGTTATACTGCTGTAATTTTAATTGGCTACGCATTTTTAATGTTTTATACCGCCATGCAAGTTCCTCCTGCCGATTTTTGGATTGGCTCTAAAGCCAATAGCGGTATTCCTAATATGCAAAATGCTTTTGTAGGAATTTTTGGTCAGGGAATGTGGATTATCTTCGGAAGTCTTACCGCATTTTTGGTTAGTCAAATTGTTGATGTTACCGTATTTCATAAAATAAAACGTGTAACAGGAGAGAAGTGGGTTTGGCTACGGGCTACAGGATCTACGCTGGTTTCGCAATTGGTAGATAGTTTTATTGTTTTATTTATTGCTTTTAAAATTGGTAATGGATGGAGTTGGCAATTGGTATTAGCCATTTGTTTGGTTAATTATACGTACAAGTTTGTTATGGCTATTATTTTAACACCACTTATTTATATTATTGAAAAATGGATTGAAAATTATGTTGGTCACGATATGGCACATAAAATGAAACGTGCCGCTATGGGTGAAGAGATTGATGCTTTTGCCAATATACCTACAGCAGGATAAGCAATTGGTAGGGTTGTTAATAATTAAGCCGAAATGAAATTAAAAAACCGATTCCTGTTCTGCGTTTGTTAAAAGTATCGCAGAAGTTGAATAAAAGGTAATGTGTGAAATTTAAAAACAAAAGATACACCTGCAAGGCAACATAATGTAAGCATCTTGATGTACACAGTTTCTTTGAAATTTAGTTTTGAAAGTCTCTTATGTCAGTTAATGTTAAACCTAAAGTTTTAAGATTTGTTTTAATAACCATTAGAGGAACAGGGTCAATATGGTCTTGTATAATAATAGGTCGTGTCGCATTTGAGTGGCTATAAACATAATGCCCCTTGTGATGACGAATACATTTGCAACCTTTACTTTCAAGAAAACTAAGGAAATTTTTTAATGAAACATTATTCGGGTTCATGAATAATCAGCTAAAGGAACAGTAATAGGTTTCGAAGACTTTTGAAAGTTATGTTTGTCATATACTTCTGTCAAGTCATGATTGTTTTTAAGTAACCATGAAAAGGTTGGTGGAGTAAAATATTTATTCCCTTTTCTTACTATCCATCCTCTGCTTTGCAAGTCTTTAATTAAAGTATTTTTATTCAATGTATATGTAAAATACTCTTGCAGAACTAATTCCCAAGACTGTCTGGCTTCTTCTTGGGAGTATCCATATCCAATTAAATCAAAAGCTGGACTGTACACATAATGAATGCTGTCGTCTTCATATTCAACTAAGTCAATTTTGACTTCAACATTTTTGTTATGTGCCTTATTAAATAGCTTCCCCCAAAAATGACTTTGTTTTCTCACTTTGTGTAATTATTAAATAATAATATAAGCAATGCAAGGTAAAAAACTAAATCTAAATAAAAAAAAGAAGAGCATTTTTTGCCAAATTCATAAACTGAACTGTGTGCAATTTTAAATATTTACGTTATACACTGTAACTTAATTTTTCATTAAACAATCTGCATTTTTGTTTAGATAGATTGATAATTTTTTGTTCTTGAATTGTATTATCCGCAGCCGGATATTTTGCACTATAATATTCAGTATCGGTTACTCTTCGTAGCCTTATTCAATCCATAAATATTTTATAGAGCATTGCATAATTCAACTACGTGCTTACGGAATTAGTTTTATTTTTTGTAACCATTTTATTACTTCTGTTTCGGCCTCTTTTGCCTTTTCATCTTTAATAGCAAAATAAATCCCGTCTCTTTCTATGCCACCTTTCATTTCAAAACCTTCCAATACTTTGCTTTTCGCACAGAGATCTTTTACTGTCTCGAAACTGCTTCCTACACCATAACCTGCATTTGTGTTGAAGGGAACAATTGTTTTTCCACTTAAATTGTACTGATGTAAAAAGCTTTTCATTGGTGGCGGCATTTGCATATCCCAGGTAGGAAAGCCAAGAAACACAATATCGTATTTTTCAATAGCATCTATTTTTGTTTTTAACGGTGGTAAATAGTTTGTTTCATTTTCTTTTACTACCTGTTGTACTGTTTGCCGATAATTTGCAGGATAAGGTTTTTCCAGTTCCAATGCTACTAATGTTCCACCTACATTGTGTTGAATGATTTCTGCTATTGCTTTTGTATTGTTTGTTCGCGACCAATACACAATCAATATTTTTTTAGATGGCATAGGTTGAGCATTGGAGTAGTAACCGGCTAATACACCTAAACCGATGATGCATAAAATAAATGTGGATATTTTCATTTCATTACAATTTATTTCTTTGGTGGAGCTTCCACATTAGAAAAATTAAGCACCATCTGTGGCAGTCGCTCTCCTTTAATTTCAATCTTATTTAATTCTGTGTTGAATTTTTTGAGTTCAACGGCATTAAATTGTATATTATCAGCACC
>DAHXOT010000034.1 GCA_027364735.1 Hydrotalea sp.
TAAACTTTCTAAAATTTGCCACTGGAAGTCGGTTGAAAATTTGTTTTTTTTGTCATTAACTCTTTAACGACCGATTTCCTTCTTTTGTCTATTCATCAAAAACTTTACAACTTTTTTCTAATTTAACTCAAACAGCTTCTATATACAGTTGAATATTTTTCATCACCATCTTTTTTTGCTATCTATCAAAAACTTAGGGTTATTAATTTCTATAACTTTATGCTATTGAATATATAATGTTTAATGCCAAAATTTTTCTTTCTACAATATTTCTATTTGCATCAATTATGCAATTACAAGAAATCATATTGCTACATTGTAAGTACTTAATTGCTGAAATGAAAAAATACAAATTCAATTATTTAGCTGTTGATTAGTTTATCCTATGAATAAAACAGAAAAATAAAAAATTGCGATAATGAAAAAACATATTAAAAGTGCTTTAAAAAATATATTATTTATTTTAACTGTAACTATTAGTTTTAATAATTGCACAAAAGCATCTACTGCCGATACAACAAAACCGATAACTCCTACCGCACAATCAACTATCGATTTTTGGCTAACTACTGCCAATAAAAGTAGTTTATTGCAAAAACAAACTACCACACTAACTTTTAACTCTGCCGGCAATTCCAATCCAACAATTATTGTTGATTCTACCCAAACGTATCAAACTATAGATGGGTTTGGTTTTGCCTTAACCGGTGGTAGTGCTTATTTAATTAATTCATTAGCCGAACCTGTAAAAGATGCATTACTAAAAGAATTATTTACTACTGATAGTACATTTATTGGTATCAACTATTTACGAATTAGTGTAGGTGCATCCGATTTAAGTGCCAATGTTTTTTCGTATGATGATATTATTGGAGATACCACCTTAAGTAAATTTAATATTACTGCAGGAGATAAAGATGTAATTCCTATTTTACAAAAAATTATTGCCTTAAATCCTTCAATCAAAATTTTAGCAACACCATGGTCTCCACCTACATGGATGAAAAGTAATAATAGCTCAATAGGCGGCAGTTTATTACCCGCATATTACAATACCTATGCAAAGTATTTTGTAAAATACATTCAAACTATGCAAGCAAATGGAATATTTATTACTGCAATTACTCCACAAAATGAACCGCTGTATGGTGGCAATAATCCAAGCATGGTAATGCAAGCAACTGAAGAAAGAGATTTTATTAAAAATAGCTTAGGACCTGCATTTCAGTCTGCCGGAATTAAAACAAAAATTATTGCCTACGATCATAATGCCGATAGACCAGATTATCCGATAACAATTTTAAACGATAGCCTCGCTGCTTCATTTGTTGATGGATCTGCTTTTCATTTATATGCAGGTGATATTAGTGCATTAACTACCGTGCATAATAGTTTTCCTGCTAAGAATGTTTATTTTACCGAACAATGGGTTGGCGGACCCAGCAACTTTAGTGGCGATTTAGATTGGCATATAAAAACTTTAATTATTGGGGCTACCAGAAATTGGAGTAAAAATGTAATAGAATGGAATTTAGCTTCCGATCCAAATTATCAGCCACATACAATAGGCGGTTGTACTACTTGCTTAGGAGCTTTAACCATTAGTCAAAATGTAAGCAGAAACGTTTCTTATTATATTATTGGACATGCCTCGAAATTTGTTATGCCCGGAGCATGGCGTATTGCATCTAACATACCAAGTTTATTACCCAATGTGGCATTTCAAAATCCGAATGGAAAAAAAATTTTAATAGTATTAAATGATAGTAATAGTGCTCAATCTTTTAACATACAGTTCAACTCAAAAACAGCAAGCACAACATTAGATGCCGGTGCAGTAGGAACTTTTATATGGTAAAATGAAAATATTATTGCTCAATAAAGAACCATTAGAATTAAAACTAAACTTTAGAGAGTGCATTAAAAGCGATATGAAAAATAAAATATTTACTGTTGCATTCTGCTTGCTTTGCTTTAACTTACAAGTACCCGCACAAGCTACAGAGTACCATATAACCCCATCTTATTTCAAGCTTACTACTTCAAACGGATTAATTGTAGCAGTGTATAACCAGCAAACAAATTGCATTGATTATATTTATCCGCATATTTTTGCTTTATACGATTCAGGAAAATATGTTCATCCTTTTGCGGGAAATATTTGTCTCAATAGCGTTGATAAACCCTTTACAACAAAGTATCTTCAAAATACACATATCATTCAAGCACAGTATAAAAGATTTACAGTTAATTATTTTTCATCGTTTATTAACAACAATACCGTTTTTTATATTGCTATTCGCGGACAAAAAAATGAAATTGAACATTTATCGTTTACTGCACAAACAGCAACAGGTACAATTGTAAACAATATACATCATCTCGAAAACCCACTCGAAGATTTGCCCATTCGCATTACAGGTAATTGTATTAGCAAAACCTGTATGCGCAAATACAATAACCGATTGTACGAAAAATATTTTTTGTATTCCTTTACCGATTCTTTGCATACGGATACAACTATTGTAGAAAAAGCCATTACACAATTAATGCACGAAAAAAATTCTTTGTTAGATGATGAGTTACATTACATGCAAAAAGTTTTTCTATCATGCATCATACCAAAAAATCTAACCAAGCAAGAGCATCATGTTGTTGAACAATCCATTAGCTTCTTAAAAATGGCACAAGTATCCGATGCCGAAATTTTTCCCTATTCGCATGGACAAATTATAGCATCACTACGCCCTGGATTATGGCACGAAGCATGGGTACGCGACGGAAGTTTTGCCATACAAGCCATGACAAGATTGGGTTTAAACAAAGAAGCAAAAAAAGGATTGGAGTTTATGCTAAAAGCTCCATCCAATCAATTCAAACATTATATTTATACAGATGGAAAAGATTATGGACCCGGTATTGATTATCAAATTTCATTAACAAGATATTTTGGAAACGGAAGAGAGGAATGCGATTTTAATGATTACGGGCCCAATATTGAATATGATGATTTTGGACTTTTTTTAATTGCATTTTGCGATTATGTTGAACGAACACATGATACTATTTTTTATAAAAAATGGAATAATGTAATTACTAAAAAAGTGGCCGATGTAATTATTCATTGTATTGATAAAGATTCTTTAATAAAAGCCGATTCGGGTCCGTGGGAACATCATTTACAATTAACAAAACAATACACATTTACGTCGGGAGTTTGTGCAAGAGGATTACAAAAATTTTCTTTATTACAAAAACAATATCATCTTCCATTTACAAAATACAATAATGCTTCTCAAAATATTAAACAGGCTATTTTAAACAAACTACTTTGTAATAAAAAATATATTAAAGGCAATGCTAACGATACTTTAATCACCGACCATGAATATTATGATGCCGGGGTATATGAAATTTTTGCTGATGGATTAATTACAGATAAACAAATTTTTACTTCGCACAACCAAGAATACGATAAGCATCTTCGTATTAAAGGAGCAAGATCCGGATATATAAGATTAGTTAGCAATGATCCGTATGAAAATCAGGAATGGGTATTTATTAATTTACGAAAAGCATTGGCACACTTATTATTCAACCAAAAAAATGATGCCCAAAATTTGCTTAATTATATTACCTTACAAGCATCTGTAAATAATAATACTATTCCAGAAATGTACAGCTATATAAATGGAAATGAGGATGAAAAGTTTTTATTGGATGATAAATGGTGCAACTGTATTCGCCGAGAAAGTGGAGAATATATTGGCATGACACCAATGATAGGCTATGGATCTGCAGCGTATATACTTACTTTATATTCATTTTATAACCAATAAATTTTTATGTATGAAAAGAGCGTTGTTATTTTTTTTGTGGATACTATCTTTTCAAAGTTTTGCACAACAAAAATCTTCTAAAAAAATATATTCATTTGTTACTGCAGATAAAACCGATTTAAGATTATCGCCTTCACAAACCATGCAATTAGCTCCATTTGGGCAACCATTAGAAACGCAACCTTGTATTTTTATAGATACATCTAAAACCTTTCAAACCATTGTAGGTATTGGAGGTGCTTTAACCGATGCTGCCGCCGAAACTTTTGCTAAACTAAAACCTAAAGAACAAAAAGAATTATTACAAGCTTATTACGATAAAGAAAAAGGCATTGGATACTCTATTGCCAGAACACATATAAATAGTTGCGATTTCTCAAGCCACTCTTACAGCTATGTTGCGGATAATGATACTGCTTTAAAAACATTTAATGTTAAGCCCGATTTAACCTATCGCATTCCTTTTATTAAACAAGCAATAGCAGCAGCCGGTGGTAAACTTACGCTATTTGTTAGTCCATGGAGCCCTCCTGCTTGGATGAAAACCAATAATAACATGCTTCATGGCGGAATGTTAAGTCCAGCATTTTATCAATCATGGGCCAATTATTATGTAAAATTTATTAAAGTATACGAGAGTTTGGGAATACCTATTTGGGGCTTAACCGTTCAGAATGAACCAATGGCAACACAAACATGGGAATCTTGTGTATATACTGCCGATGATGAAAGAAATTTTGTAAAAAAATATTTAGGCCCAACATTAGCTAAGAATAAATTGGGAAATAAAAAGCTAATGGTGTGGGATCATAATAGAGATTTATTATATCAGCAAGCATCCACCATTTTACAAGATAAAGATGCTGCAAAATATATATGGGGTGTAGCATTTCATTGGTATGAAAACTGGACAGGCGACTATATGTTTGATAATGTAAAACGTGTAAAAGATGCCTTTCCTGCAACCAATATTATGCTAACAGAAGCATGTTTATATCCTTTTAATTGGGATAGTTTAAGTAATTGGAAATGGGGAGAATTATATGGGAAAAATATGATTAACGATTTTAATAATGGAGCAGTTGGATGGACAGATTGGAATATTTTATTGGACGAAACCGGAGGCCCAAATCATGTAAAAAACTTTTGTTTTGCACCTGTTCATGCTAATTTAAAAGATGGCTCTTTACATTTCATGAATTCGTATTATTATATTGGTCATTTCTCTAAATACATTAAACCCGGAGCCAAAAGAATTAATGTATCAAGTAGCCGAGCTCAACTATTAGCCACCGGATTTAAAAATACAGATGGAAAAATTGCAATTGTAGTAATGAATACTTCTAACAATAAAATTGATTTTCATTTATGGATAAATGGTAATGCCGCACCGGCAATTGCTTTACCACATTCCATTGCAACCTACCTGATTGAATAAATTAAAGTATGTACTAAAAAAAGCTCAATCAAGTTTTGGTTGGGCTTTTCTTTTTTCCCACCATTGCTGCAATGCCAAAGAAAAGTATAATGTAAGTATTGCTGCAAACATTCCACCGGCAATATCGGTAGGAAAATGCTGAGCCAAATAAATTCTTGAATACCCTACCAATAATGCAAGCATAAAACCTACAGGCAACATCCATTTTTTATTTATAAATAAAGTGCCTACAAAAAAAATAGTAAATGCAGTAGTAGTATGCCCCGATGGAAAACTACCCCATGAATGAAGCTCTACACCAGCCACAGTGTGTATTTGGCTAATATCTGCAATGCCTTTAATGGGGCGTGGCTCATGAGGAATAAGCAAATCCTTAAATAAATGAGTAAGTAAAGTTGAGATAACAAATGTGGCAACAAGTAATGAAATATATTTTTTTCGATAGATAATAAATAACAATAAAACAGGAATAAAAATTATTCCATCACCCATATAGGTCCAATACTTAAAAAAATAATCTGCAATAGTCCCCAAATTATTATTCAATAAAAGAAATAAATTATTTTTTCCTTCTATAAATACAGCAATTAAAAGAAGCAGTGCTGTAACACTCGTAAGTAAAACAGCTTTCTTAAAATTATTGATAAATAGTTGTTGCATAACTGTAAAAATAATACTTAAAATGAAAAGCTTAACTAAATACCATATATGCTAATTATTGATATTATACAATACCTGCTAATTCTAAACTTCGCTTTTTTAACTGCTTAATTTCTATGTCTTCTATTATTGCATCGGGAAGTAAAATCAAAGAAGTATTATTTATTTTCCACCAATTATTTTCTATCAATTCACTAACATGTAATACGCCCGATAAATAGTTGCGTTCTTCGCCGGCATGCCACTCATCTATCCATTCAAATTTTTCTCTGGGAATAGATTCCCAATTATCAAAACTCACATACACTTTTATATAAAAATCGGTACTTAATATATGTGGCTGATGGTGATATAATTTTTTATACTCGTATTTATACCCATATCGTAATGCAGCAATATCGCTTAATACAGCCGATGCAGTAGGGAAACTCCCTGCTCCTTTTCCATAAAAAAATTGTTTATCGGCAAAGCCGCTTTCAATTACAACTCCATTGTATTCGTTCTTTACAAATGCCAGATGATCATCTTGTTTTACAAATTGCGGTAACACAAATGCGGCTACTTTTCCATCGTTTAATTTTTTGGCTTGTGCTACTAATTTTATTTCCTGATGTTTTTCTTTTGCAATAACAGCATCGTGCAATTGAATATTTTGAATGCCATTAAATAAAATATTAGAAGGATGTTCTACAATACCGTATGCATGATTTAATAAAATACTCCATTTACTCACTGCATCAAACCCCTCAATATCTAATGTTGGATTACTCTCTGCAAAACCTAATTGTTGTGCTAATAATAAAGCATCTTTAAAGGCTAAATTTTCTTCTACAATTTTAGTAAGAATAAAATTAGTTGATCCGTTTACAATGGCTTTTATAGAGTGTAGTAAATCATTATCATAATATTCTTCTAAATTTCTAATCACCGGAATCGAAGCACAGGCTGCACTTTCGCACAAAAATGATTGTTTTGTTTCTAATTGCAATTGCAATATTTCGGGCAAATGTTCTGCAATCATTTTTTTACTGGCACTTACAACAGCTTTACCCTGACGAAGTGCTGTTGATACTATTTCAAAAGCAGCATTCGAATCGTCAATTACTTCAACAATTACATTAATTTCTTTATCAAATAATAAATCGTTTTTGTTGGTTGTAAATAAAGAGGCGGGAGCATTCCGTTGCTTATTTTCATTTTTAATACATATTCTTTTAATCTCTGCTTTTAAAGACGAAGTTTGATGCAATACTTTATATAATCCCTCGCCTACTACACCAAATCCAAATAATCCAATAGTTAATGATTGATGTGTTTCCATAATACTTACTTTAAATTTTTATTTTATAAATTATTTTAGTCTTACTACACACAATCAATACAACTTAAGATGCTGCTTTAAATTATTAGGGAGAAAATAAAAAAAGCTCATCTGTTGTTTTGCCAGATGAGCCTGAAATATGTAGATACTACGATCATTTTAAAATCAAATCTCACTCTGACTTATCTCTTCTCGCCTAAACGCGAGATGGAGTTTGCACCTTCTGTTAAATGAGTAGTTTAACAGGGTTGCAAAGGCTTCATTGGGCCAATTCCCTCTGCCTTTCTTGATAAGTGTTGTTGAAAGAACTGCTGCAAAAGTATAAGTGCAATGACCAATTTACCAAATATTTTTTTCTTAGAAGAAATAATATAAAATATATTTTTAATTTAAATTTTAGATTTTTATAGAACTTTTTTACTTACAGCTTGTTCTTATCTTTACTGATATTATATGGCAAAACAAAAGAAAATAGCACCAACTATTGTTACACAAGAAGAACAAATTGAGGTATTTGGTGCAAGAGAGCATAATTTAAAAAATATTGACATTTCGATACCTAAAAATAAATTGGTAGTATTTACCGGCGTAAGTGGCAGCGGCAAATCATCTTTAGCATTCGATACCATATACAACGAAGGTCAGCGCCGTTATATGGAAAGTTTTAGTGCGTATGCAAGGCAATTTATGGGCGATATGGAAAGACCCGATGTTGATAAAATAATAGGGCTATCTCCCGTAATATCTATTGAACAAAAAACTACTAATAAAAATCCTCGTTCAACCGTTGGAACCGTAACAGAAATATACGATTTTATACGACTTCTTTATGCAAGAATAGGTGAAGCATACAGTTATCATACCGGAAAAAAAATGGTAAAATTTAGTGAAGAAGAAATTGTAGAAAATGTTTTTCAAAAATATTACAATCAAAAAATTTCGGTATTAGCCCCTATTGTGCGAGGGAGAAAAGGGCATTATAGAGAATTGTTTGAAGATATAAGAAAGAAAGGTTTTTTAAAAGTTAGAATTGATGGAGATATAAATGATATTACTCCGAAAATGCAGGTTGACAGATATAAGATTCATGATATTGAAGTTGTTATTGATAGACTTTCTGTAAATAACGATATGCGTTTACGTTTATCGCAGAGTATTCAGCAAAGCCTAAAAATAGGCAAAGATTTGTTATTCATTTTACTGAATGATACCAATAAAATAGTGCAGTATTCGAAACATTTAATGTGCATTGATACAGGAATAAGTTATGAAGAACCAAGTCCCAACTCTTTTTCCTTCAACTCTCCTTATGGTGCTTGTTCAACTTGTAAAGGATTAGGAAACGTGTATACTATTAACCTCAATTCTGTATTGCCCGATACAACAAAATCGGTTAATGAAGGTGGTATTGCCGCATTAGGAGAAGCCAGAGAGGCCAGTGTTTTTCAGCAAGTGGTAAGTTTTTCTCGAAAACATAAAATAAACTTAAACACACCCATCAAAGATTTAACAAAACCACAATTAGATTTACTGTTGTTTGGAGATCAGAATATTAGTACCACTTTAGAAATGGATTTAGATGATGCAACCATACCTCAAACATACACGGGCAGTTATGAAGGAATTATACCCATGCTTAAACGATGGTTTACTTCGCCACAAAGCACAGAAACCTTACGCACATGGGTTGAAAAATATATGCAACTATCCACCTGCAATACCTGCAATGGAACAAGATTAAAAAAAGAAAGTTTATGGTTTAAGATTGATGAAAAAAATATTGCAGAATTATGCAATTGGAACTTGGATAAATTATTGCAATGGCTAAATAAAATAGAAGATCGTTTAACACCTAAACAAAATATCATTGCAAAAGATATTTTAAAAGAAATTAGAGAAAGAATTCAATTTTTATTAGATGTTGGTTTAAACTATCTTTCTTTAAATCGCCCTTCTAAAACCCTTAGTGGAGGTGAATCGCAGCGTATCAGGCTTGCCACGCAAATAGGATCTCAGCTACAAGGCATTACTTATATTTTAGATGAGCCAAGCATTGGCTTGCACCAAAGAGATAATCATCGCCTAATTGAAGCATTGAAAAACTTAAGAGATATAGGTAATAGCATATTGGTAGTTGAACACGATAAAGATATTATGCTATCATCAGACTATTTGGTAGATATTGGCCCAAAAGCAGGAAAGCACGGAGGCGAAATTGTTGCAGCAGGTTCACCAAAAGAAGTATTAGAAAAAAAGTCAGATACAGCACAATACCTAAATGGCATTAAAAAAATTGCTGTACCAAAAGAAAGAAGAAAAGGCAATGGCAAATGCATAGAACTAACTGGCTGCAATGGAAATAATTTAAAAAATATTAACATACAATTTCCTTTGGGAAAATTAATAGTGGTAAGTGGTGTAAGTGGCAGTGGCAAATCAACACTCATTAACGAAACACTGTATCCATTACTTGCAAAGCATTGTTACGATAGTAAAGGCAATGCAATGGAATACAGCAACATTAAGGGTTTGGAGTATATTGATAAAGTAATAGAAATCGATCAATCACCCATTGGTCGTACACCCAGAAGTAATCCTGCAACTTACTGTGGCTTCTTTACCGAAATAAGAACTTTATTTGCCTCCGTTCCCGAAGCAAAAATTCGTGGTTATAATGCCGGCCGTTTTTCTTTTAATGTAAAAACAGGCAGATGCGATGTTTGCGAAGGTGGCGGCATGCGTGTTATTGAAATGAATTTTTTACCCGATGTTTATGTGCATTGCGAGAAGTGTAATGGAAAAAGGTATAATAGAGAAACATTAGAAATTCGATACAAAGGAAAATCTATTAGCGATGTATTAAACATGAATGTTGATGAAGCTTGTGAATTTTTTAATGCGGTACCTTGGTTATATAGAAAAATAAAAGTGCTGCAAGATGTTGGTTTAGGATATATTACTTTAGGCCAATCGGCTGTAACCCTTAGCGGTGGAGAAGCTCAGCGTGTGAAACTATCTACTGAATTGGGGAAAAAAGATACCGGAAAAACATTTTATATTTTAGATGAACCTACAACAGGTTTACATTTTCAGGATATCCAATTATTAATGGATGTTGTAAATAAATTAGTTGATAGAGGAAATACCGTATTGATTATTGAACATAATTTAGATGTAATAAAAATGGCAGATCATATAATTGATTTGGGCCCTGAAGGTGGAGATGGCGGTGGACAAATATTATTTGAAGGCACACCGGAAGAAATGATAAAAAATAAAAAAAGTTTTACTGCAAAATTTTTAAAAGAAGAAATAAATGGCTAATCAATTTTAATTGGGAATAGTTTTTGAAAATATTCAAATTCTTCTTTTGACAAGTTATCGAGCCATGTTAAATAGCCATGATTATTATTAAGCCCTATACGATTAATCATTTCATATTCAAAGACTAATTCATTTTTATGTTCATACTGATAGTCACTTACTTTAAAAAGGAAGACTTTGTCAAGTTGCATTTTATGTAAAACAGCATTTGGCTGAATTCCAAAATTTAATTTTTGTTTATTTAAAGCTATGCTAGGATATATAAAAATATCCGTTCTAATATTTCCAGGATAATATAAATAAGTGTGACCAATGTATGCTGTTAAATAATAATATTTTTCATCTTTTTTTTCAAATAGAGTTGCAAGGCTTTTGCAATAATACCTTAACCTTTCTTTTTCCTCTTCTGAAATATTTCCAAACTCTTTTATTACTTCTAATAAGAATTTATCACTTAACTCATTGTAGGCAGAATTAACATAATGACCAGCCAAAAAAATAGAAACATAAATTGGTAAATCTTCTTTAAATGACCATTCGGATAAATAATATTTATTTTCATCTGCTCGCTTAAACCCCTTTTCCAATGTTTCATATAAAGCGGTTTCTGGATCTGGCGAGCAATAAAAAACTGGAAATCCATCATAGTTTAATCGTGAAAGAGATGCACTATTGATTGGAGGAAATGAGAATTCGCTGATTAATATTTCTTTAATTGATTCATCATATTTTCTGATTCTATAAACCTTACTAGTGAATAAACTTTTAGAGGTACTTGAAGGAATAATAATTCTTGGCAAAAATGAGAATCCTTCAAATATTGAAGATATATAACCAATTGATTTTTCAAATTCCTCAGGTGTGTTAAATTTAAGTTTAGAAAAATTTAGTTTATCGATTGAAATTTCGATATTTACTATTGCTTTATCTACTTCTTCCTTTGTTGGAATTTTTTTAATCATTATTCATCTCAATTAAGGCTTTATCATTTCAACATGCTCAATATCGTCTTCTAAATACATATCACCGGTTTGCTCAAAACCCAACGATTCATAAAATTTTTTTAAATACAATTGTGCTCCAATTTTTATATGTCCTTTCCCAAATAATTCATAACATTTTTCAATAGATACTTCCATTAATTCTCTACCAATGCCGCTACCACGATATAAAGGCGAGGTAACCACTCTGCCAATACTCATTTGCTCGTATACTTTCCCGGGAGCAATTAATCGGGTACTTGCTGCTAATGTAGTATCATCCCAACCCATTAAATGATAACTAAATTGATCTTTATTATCCATATCTAAAAAAACACAATTCTGCTCTACCACAAACACTTCACTTCGTAACCTTAATACAGCATACAATTCTAATGGGGTAATATCTTTAAATGTTTTAATAACCCAATTTAGGTTAACTTTTTTCATATCAGTTTACGCTTTTCAAAGCAAATCTATTATCAAAGCAGCATATTCATTGCAATACGATATTTATTTTGCAATTTTGCCGCCAATTTAGTACAAGGTTATAGGGTGGGCATGGAAACAACAAATATTCATACCTATTCAACTACAAAAAAAATATCATGCAAAAAAAAGTTGCAATTATTGGTGCAGGTCCGGCAGGGTTAACAGCTGCCTATTTATTGGCAAAAGCTAATGTAACAGCGGTGGTATTTGAAAAAGATGCCCAATATGTTGGAGGCATTTCAAGAACAGAGACGTATAAAGGATTTAATTTTGATATTGGTGGTCATAGATTTTTTTCGAAAAGTAAAGAAGTAGAAGATTTTTGGACAGAAATTTTAGGCGATGAAATGTTAGAACGCCCTCGCAGCTCACGAATGTATTATAACAAAAAATTTTTTGCTTATCCGCTTGCTGCCTTTGAAGCATTAAGAAAATTAGGCATTATTGAAAGCGGATTATGTGTACTAAGCTATTTACATGCAAAAATTTTTCCGGTTAAAAATCCTACCAATATTGAAGATTGGGTAAGTAATCAATTTGGAAAACGCCTTTACAGAATATTCTTTAAAACCTATACCGAAAAAGTTTGGGGCATACCCTGCAAAGAAATCTCGGCCGATTGGGCAGCACAACGTATTAAAGGTTTAAGCTTAAGCTCTGCTATTTGGAATGCAGTTTTTAAACCAAGAACAAATAATGCTGATAAAAATAAAGTAATTAAAACATTAATTGACAGTTTTCGCTACCCTAAACGAGGCCCGGGTATGATGTGGGAGCGTTGTGTTGAAAAAAGTATAGCATTAGGCGTTTCGGTTGAAATGAATGCTGCTGTTACCGAAATTCATTTAATTAATAATGAGTGGAGCATAAAAACCAATACAGGTAAAACTTTTGAAGGTTTCTCGCATGTTTTATCTTCTGCTCCTATGAGAGAATTGATAGCATCTACCTATCCTAAATTGCCCGAAGCCGCTTTTAACGCATCGCAACAACTTAATTACAGAGATTTTATTACCGTAGTTTTAATTTGTAAAGATGAAGATGCATTTACAGATAACTGGATTTATATTCATGAGCCGGGCGTAAAAGTGGGAAGAATTCAAAACTTTAAATCTTGGAGTCCCTATATGGTTCCCGATCCTACAATGGCTTGTTATGGATTAGAATATTTTTGTTTTGAAGGAGATGGCATGTGGACGAGCAAGAATGAAGATTTAATTGAATTGGCTAAAAAAGAAATAGAACAAATTGGTTTAGCGAAACAAGCTTCAATAGTAGATGGGTATGTGGTACGCCAACCAAAAGCTTATCCGGTTTACGATCATTCATACAAACAAAATGTAGAACTGGTAAAACAAGCTCTTTCTAATTATCCCGGATTATATTTAATAGGCAGAAACGGAATGCATAAATACAATAACCAAGATCACAGTATGATGACAGCCATGTTAGCAGCAAAAAACATTATAGCCGGCAATCAATTATACGATATTTGGAATGTAAATGAAGATGCCGAATACCATGAAGGCGGTAACCGCGGCGAAGTTATTACCGAAAAAATTGCAGAACGCTTAGTACCCGAAAGATTAAAAAATTAATGCTTCTGTTTCTAATTACTCCGCAATGGTAATATTAACCCTACATGAATGTTAATTGTATTTAAATTATTGGCAAGTGCCTGATTAAAATTAATGTATTGATACCCCACTCCTAATTGAAAGGCACTACTTACATTGTATTTTTTAAAAGGAATTAAAATACCGCCATCGGCATTAAAAGCAAGGTTGGTAGTAGAACTATTAACCCAAGAAAACTCACCTAAATACTGATTAAACGAATTAAAGCTAACACCTGCACCTGCTGAAAAATATGGTTGAATAGTAACCGGCTTACCAAGTAACGGTGTATAGGTAAATTTAGCCATAATAGGTACTGCTTGAATAGTATTAGTTAAAACAGCCGATACATTTTCGTTAGAAGCTATACCATATATAGCCCTAGGAAATTTTTGATAAAAATCTTGAAACCCAAAACCTATTCCCAAAGAAATTTGATTGTTAATTCCATAACTCAAATCGCCTTCAAAACCTCTGGGAGAAATACCATTTGCATAATTGGTTTTAAAACTTCCCATTGGTGATGCCAAATTATAACCCATAGTGAATTTTAATAACCCTGTTTGAGCTTTAGCATAATTGCTTATTACTATTATTAAAACCACGCAACTTAACAACTTTTTCATATACAAATCTTTAATTGGCTTTTAAATAAGGGGATGCTTGAAATAAATGAAGTATTTGGGTATCTGCAGTTGTAGCATCATCAATTCCTTCTCCTTGAATTAATCCATTCCATATTATTTTTATTCTATTTCCATTGGTAACTGCATCTTTTAAATCAAGAATATTAATTGATAAACTGGCCTGATTAATTTGATAGGTTCCATAATAAGATGGAGAATAATAACCATAACCACCATATCCCCAATAGCTGGGATCCCAATAACCGCCATAATAATTTAAGTAGCTCGACATATCTATAACTGAATTACTTGTAGTATTAATGTACGAAAGATTAACGCCCAAATCCGGATTGGCTGTATTACTTACCAAAGTATATCCGTTCTGTTTCATGTATTTAATCATAGCATCTATAAATGCCTGTCCTGTTGTAGTTAATGATTTATAGGTTTGTCCATTATCTATAATTGTAATTGAATCGGACACGCTAAAGGTTTTAAACGTATTATACTGTACGGTAGAATCTCTTTGAGCAATATAAATTCTGGTATCGGGATAACTATAACTGGAAGTTATATTTTTGGTACATCCTTGCAACAATAAAAAAGTTATTGCACTTAGTAAAAACCAGCCGGGTTTAAAAGTAAATTTCATATAAATTCAATTTTCTCTTATATAGAATGTTTTTACATGCATAAGTTACATGAAAAAAAATATTTTAATTTTCTTTTGCATTTGAAATAAAAAAACCTCAAGCAAAGTTGAGGTTAAGTATTCAATAGCGTATTAATAATATAAATAAATTATACTTGAGTAGCTCCTTCAATTAATATTGTGGCTTTATTATGCAATACTTCTACAAAACCACCTTGAATAGTATAATATTCAAATTCGGTTTTAGTTTTTAAAATTTTCATATTGCCTTTAGCCAAAGCACTTACCAATGGTGCATGCCTGTCTAATATCTCAAATAATCCGGTTATACCGGGTAATTGAATTCCATAAACTTCCCCACTAAATAATTTTTTTTCCGGAGTTAATATTTCAAGAATCATTATTCTTTCATTTGAAATTTAAGCTGAAGTTTTAGGCTCAATACCTTAAATCAGCAATACTACCCATTTGCTTGAGCTAATAATTTTTTACCCTTTTCAATAGCATCTTCAATAGTACCTACTAAATTAAATGCTGCTTCAGGATATTCATCAACCTCACCATCCATAATAGCATTAAATCCTTTGATAGTATCTTCAATACTTACAAATACACCTTTTAATCCTGTAAATGCTTCTGCAACATGAAAAGGTTGTGATAAGAAACGTTGAACTTTACGAGCTCTTGCTACCGTCATTTTATCTTCATCACTTAATTCATCCATACCAAGAATGGCAATAATATCTTGCAATTCTTTATATCGCTGAAGAATTAGTTTAACTCTATCGGCTGTTTCGTAATGTGCTTCGCCAACTACTGTAGGTGATAAAATTCTTGATGTAGATTCCAATGGATTTACAGCAGGATAAATACCTAAATCGGCAATTTTTCTATCCAAAACCGTTGTAGCATCTAAGTGTGCGAAAGTGGTTGCCGGAGCAGGATCGGTTAAATCATCTGCCGGAACATATACTGCTTGAACAGAAGTAATAGAACCATTTTTGGTAGAGGTAATACGCTCTTGCATCAAACCCATTTCGGTTGCTAATGTGGGCTGATACCCTACGGCAGATGGCATACGACCTAATAAAGCCGATACTTCGGAACCTGCTTGTGTAAAACGGAAAATATTATCTACAAAGAATAAAATATCTTTTCCTTTTCCTTGGCCATCTCCATCTCTAAAATATTCGGCAATGGTTAATCCGCTTAATGCCACACGTGCACGAGCTCCAGGCGGTTCATTCATTTGACCAAATACGAAAGTGGCTTTTGAATCTTTTAATCCTTCCATATCTACCTTACTTAAATCCCATCCACCTTCTTCCATACTATGTTTAAATGCATCTCCATATTTCATAATGCCTGCTTCAATCATTTCACGTAATAAATCATTCCCTTCACGTGTTCTTTCACCTACACCTGCAAATACCGATAAACCTCCATATCCTTTGGCAATATTATTAATCAGCTCCTGAATTAATACTGTTTTGCCTACACCTGCACCACCAAATAAACCAATTTTTCCTCCCTTTGCATAAGGCTCAATTAAATCAATTACTTTAATGCCTGTATACAATACTTCAGTTGATGTAGTTAAATTTTCGAATAAAGGCGGTTTGTTATGAATAGGGCGACCATTCACTTTACTCACTTGAGGTAATCCGTCAATTGCATCGCCGGTTACATTAAATAAGCGACCATTAATTGCTTCTCCGGTAGGCATGGCAATTGCTTTTCCTGTATCAATTACTTCCATTCCTCTTACCAATCCTTCAGTTCCGTCCATTGCTACGCAGCGAACACTATCTTCTCCTAAATGTTGTTGCACTTCTAATACTAATGTATCACCATTATCTCTTTTTAGTTCTAATGCGTTATAAATTTCGGGCAAAGTATTTTCGTCGGGAAAATGAACATCCACAACAGCACCGATAATTTGTTTAATCTTACCCTTATTAGCCATAGGTTATAAGTAGGTTTAAGTTTTTGTATGAAATCTTATTTATCGATTCAATATTTGGCGGCAAAGGTAAGGGAATGAGACGTTTAAAATGATGGTACAGAAAGAAAAATTTTGTTTTATCTACAAGGTTAGCTTACTTTATTTTAAACGATTGCTTATGATGCAGCACCCTACTATTCCATTTGGCACCCCTTTATAGTTATATGGAATTTTAAGTACTTTTTTTATTATAGGTGCTATATTATGGTTAACTAAGTTGTGCAATACCATGCAAAAAAAGTATATCCGCATAGCAATTGCTATTGTATACAGTGTAAGTTTTTTTGCTTTTCACATTTATACTTATTACAATGGTTTATGGGATAGACACAATTCTTTACCACTTCATTTATGCTCTATTTCTATGGTGTGTGGCATTATTTCTATGTTTACACTCAATGTAACCACTTTTGAGTGGAGTTGCTATTTTGGTATTGCCGGAGGGTTGAATGCAATAATTTCTCCAGAATTTATTAATGGATTTGATAGATTTTATTTAGTGCAATTTTATGTTGATCATGGAGGAGTTTTGTTAATGCCTTTGTTTTTGGGAATCTATGAAGGGCTAAAACCCAGAACAATGAGTTGGATGAAAATATTTTATTCGCTCAATTTATTATCGATTTTTTTATTTGTTTTTAATTGGCTAAATGAAAGTAATTATATGTATGTTAATGCCAAACCAGCATCGGAGAGTCCTTTATTAATTGGAAATTGGCCTTGGTATATTTTGGGATTAGAAATAGTGGCCTTAGTCTATTTTTATATTATTTATGTATTATTCCATGGACTAAAACAATGGAAATAGTAATTTGCCTAAGAACTATGGCAATTTTATTAGTTTATACAATAAAATATAGCAACAGCAAGTAATCCACCAATAATAGGCCCGATAATAGGAATCCAGCTATATGCCCAATCGCTTGATCCTTTTCCTTTTATAGGCAGTAAAAAGTGCATTATTCTTGGGCCTAAATCTCTTGCAGGGTTAATGGCATACCCTGTTGGTCCGCCTAAACTTAACCCAATGCCTAATACCAACAATGCTACGGGTAAGGCATTTACCGCACCTAAGCTACTGGCAGGTGCAGCAATATGTAATACACCTGATACTAAAACAAGTGTACCAATAATTTCACTAATTAAATTTTGAAAATAGTTGCGAATTTGAGGGCCTGTACTAAAAACGGCCAATTGCAATGCAGCATCATGGGTTTCGTTAAAATGTTCTCGATACGAAAGCCAAACAATGGTAGCACCCAACATAGCTCCAAGCATTTGGGCTAAAATATAGGTAGCAACTACATTCCACGGCAGTTTGCCCAATACTGCAAATGCAATAGTAACAGCAGGATTTAAATGAGCTCCACTACTTTCTGCCGATACAAAAACTCCAACAAATACACCAATAGCCCATCCAAATGCTATAACAATCCATCCACTATTATTTCCTTTGGTTTTATTTAATACCACATTTGCCACTACACCATTTCCTAAAATTATTAATAAAGCCGTACCGGTAAGTTCTCCTAAAAATGCAGTCATTGTATAAAATACTTAGTGAAAAAATTATAGTCAAACCAAATTAAGTAATTAAATATTGCTGTGCAAGTTCTGTAAATGAATTTATTTGATCTTGCATCCAAAATTCGCTTTGTTTTAGTTCTTCTTTCATTATCATTGCAACAACAACAGCAGCTGCTATGGCGGCTTTTGCATCTAACAATAATAATCTTATTCTTCTTGCTAAAATATCTTCTACGGTTACAGCCATTTCGTTTCTAATCATCCAAATAATTTCGGCTTTGATATAAGGATGATTGGAATGAATTTTTTCATTCCAACTATTATTTTCCTGCAATAACTGTACAATTTGATATGCCCCTTCTCCATATAAATGCCAATGTTGTGGAATATTGGATAAATTACAAGCAATACCTATTTGCAAAGAAGCAGTGGTACATTCCACTTTGTTTAATTTGCCAACAAAAGCTGCATTATTAATAGCATCTTCAGCCATTTTTCTGTAGGTAGTCCATTTTCCACCGGTAATAGTTATTAAATTAGATGTTGAGACAAGCAGTGTATGATCTCTTGAAAGAAGCGATGTTTTTTCTTTTTTTCCAATTTTAACCAAAGGTCTTAATCCGGCATAAATGCTACACACATCTTTTGAAGTAATAGTACTTGTACAATACCGGTTAAAGTGATGTAAAATAAATTCAATTTCTTCTTGTAAAGGTTTGGGTTCGAAGCTAATTTTATTAATAGGTGTATCGGTGGTTCCTACAATAACTTTATTATACCAAGGCACAGCAAATAATACTCTGCCATCATCGGTTTTAGGAATCATTAATGCATTATTTCCTGCAAAAAATTGCTTGTCAATTACTAAATGAATGCCTTGAGAAGGAGTAATAATTTCTTCACTTCCGGCATCATCCATTTTTAAAATAGTATTGGCAAAAACACCTGTTGCATTAATTACCACTTTTGCGAGTAGCATATATTCTTTCCGACTAATAGTATCAGTAACTTTTACGCCCTGAACTTTATCATCCTTCTTTAAAAGTTCAGTAACCTGCATGTAATTAATAATGGCAGCACCTTTTTTTGCAGCTAATTTTGCTATATCAATAGCCAATCGAGCATCGTCAAATTGCCCATCGTAATATAAAATACCACCTTTTAGTTTTTTGGGATGAATAGAAGGAAGTAATTGAATCGTTTTTTTCTTACCAAGTAATTTTGTTTTACCTACACTGAGTTTATTCGATAATAACTCATATATCATTAATCCAATTCCATAATACAATTTTTGAAAATAGCTATATACCGGTAAAACAAATGGTTGTACAGAAGTAACATGAGGTGCATTACGCAATAATCTGCCTCGCTCTTTTAATGCTTCAACTACCAATTTAATATTGCCTTGTGCCAAATACCTAACTCCGCCATGCACTAATTTTGTAGAACGACTACTAGTACCTTTCGCAAAATCAAATTGTTCTATCAATAAAGTTGTATACCCTCTACAGGCTGCGTCTAAAGCGGCGCCTAAACCGGTTGCTCCTCCTCCAATTATAATAATATCCCATTCTTTTGTTGCTTGCAATTGCTGCAACATATTAGCTCTGTTCATAGCATTTATCCAATGTAATAAATATTTCAATTATTGTTCAAATACCGACCAATGTATGGCAGAAGCTACTGCCCTCTTCCATTCGGCAGATAATGAATTTCTTTCCGAATGTTTCATATTCGAAGAAAATACAGTATCTATTTGCCACTGCTGCTGAATTTCATCCATACTATTCCAATAACCAACTGCCAACCCCGCTAAATAAGCAGCACCTAAAGCAGTAGTTTCCGTAATGGTAGGGCGAACTACTTTACAATTCAAAATATCTGATTGAAATTGCATTAATAAGTTATTTGAGGTAGCACCACCATCTACCCTCAATTCTTTTATTAAAATCTCCGAATCGGCTTCCATAGCTTTCAATACATCTTTGGTTTGAAAAGCAATACTTTCTAATGCAGCTCTGGCAATATGAGCTGCAGTGGTACCGCGTGTTATACCTACCATTGTACCACGCACAAATTGATTCCAATAAGGTGCTCCCAATCCGGCAAAAGCAGGAACAACATATACCCCGCCATTATTATCGGCTTCGGCTGCCAATGCTTCTATTTCGGCCGATGAACGAATAATTTTAAGTCCATCACGTAACCATTGCACTACTGCACCAGCAATAAATACACTTCCTTCTAAGGCATAAACTGTTTCCTTATTAATTTGCCAAGCAATGGTAGTTAATAAATTATTGTTAGAAGGAACAGCCTTAGTACCGGTATTCATTAACATAAAACATCCGGTACCATACGTATTTTTAACCATGCCCGGTTGTGTGCACATTTGCCCGAATAAAGCAGATTGCTGATCGCCTGCAATGCCTGCAATAGGAATTGAGTGGGCAGTTAAAATATGTTGTGTATAGCCATATATTTCGCTACTACTGCGAACTTCCGGTAATACTGAAGGAGGAATGTTGAATAGTGTAAGAAGTTCTTCATCCCATTGCAAAGTATGAATGTTAAACAGCATGGTTCTTGAAGCATTACTTACATCGGTTGCATGAACATTTCCATTAGTTAACTTCCATAAAAGCCATGTATCTATAGTTCCAAAACAAAGTTCATTATTCATTGCTTTTACCCTTGCTCCCTCTATATTATCTAAAATCCATTTTAGTTTAGTAGCAGAAAAATAAGCATCTATTACCAATCCGGTTTTTTGCTGAATTAATTGAGCAATACCTTTTTCCTTAAGTTCATCGCAAAAAGTTGCAGTTCGTCTATCTTGCCATACAATAGCATTACATAAAGGAATACCCGATATTTTATCCCATACTACGGTAGTTTCTCTTTGATTAGTAATACCTATAGCGGCAATATCTTTAATAGTTAAGCCGGCTTTGGTTATTGCTTCGGCAGCTACACCCAATTGTGTACTCCAAATTTCATTTGCATCATGCTCTACCCAACCCGGTTGAGGGAAAATTTGAGTGAACTCTTTTTGTGCAACGGCTATTACTGCTCCTTTTTTATCAAACACAATGGCACGACTGCTGGTAGTTCCTTGATCAAAAGATAAGATATATTGATGGCTCATATAAACAATCGTTTCGGGGAAGATAAGGAGAATTTATTGTGCAGAAAAGCTAAGTTTAAGCATCGTTAACAATTGTGCTGTTACCTTGCTTTTAACCAACCCATGGGATCGAGAAATTGTAATTTATCGTTCAACACTAAAAACTCAACTTCGCCACTTCCTTCTAAATTAGTACCTGCTTTTCCTAATACGGTTCCGGCATTTACTTTTTGCCCTTTATTTACAGTAACACCCGATAAATTACTATAGGTAGTAAAATATTTTCCATGCTGCACCATTACAGCTTGACTTTCACTCATATCCATTACTCTAATAACTTCACCATCTGCTACACATTTTACATTAGTGCCAATGGGGGTTGCAATAAAAATACCGTCATTTTGCTCTTTCAATTTTGTTTCAGGAATAACATGTACTCCAAATTCGTGCGATACATAACCACCTGAAACAGGCCATGGTAATTTATGTTTATTATTTTCGAAATTGATAGACATTTCTCTGCCTTCCGGAGTACTTTCTAATGGAGAATATTCTCTTTTAATATTTGAACTTGTAACACCGGTAATAGGCTCATTAGACTTAGGTAAGTTAATGGATGAATTTTTATTCGATGCTCCCGATTTGTTTACAATACTCGTATTATTTTTCTTCTTCTCATCTTCTTTTAATTTCGCCAATCGTTCTTTCTCTCTTCTGTTGGCTTCTTCAATTTCTCTTCGTATTGCTGCTGCTATGGCCCTACTTAACTCTTGCCTTTGTCTTTCACGTTTTCTTATTTGAGCTTGTATATCTTTTTCTTGGTTTTTCAATTGTTTTATTACCTGATCTTTCTCTATTTTATCTTGCTCTAATACATGTAACTGGTTGCTTTGCGTTTGTAATACTTTCCCTTTTTCTGTACGACTATTATTCAGATTAACAAGTGTTTGCTGCAATAAATTTTGCGTTTTAGCTATAGTTTGTGCTTGTGTTTCGCGAAATTGGCGATAACTTTTTAAATAGCCCATACGTTTAAACGCATCATTAAAATCGGATGCGGAGAAAAGAAAATTTAAATACTCGTAACTGCTTCTGTTTTTATAAGCAAACACAATGCTTTGTGCATATTTCTGTTTTAAAGTATCTAATTCTCTCTTTAAATGGTTTCGTTCTAATTCATTATTAAAAATATCATCGTCTATCCTATGAATTTCTTTATTAATATTATTAACCAATTGCTCGCGTTTAGCAATTTTTCGTTGAACAATAGCCAATTGGCTTAAAGACTGTTTTTTATTTTTTTTAATGGCATTTAACGAAATGTTCAAATCGTCAATTTCTTTTTGCAATTGTTTTTGCTGTTTCTGCAATTCATCTCTCGTTTGATTTTGTTGTGCCGATACCGGATGCCACAAACTCATCAAGATACATGAAAAAAAAAGTATTTTTTTAATAGCAGATAACATAAGCAAATTGAATAATAGATAAACGCTAAAGATGAGAATAAATTACTTTCGCCTGAAATTTTTAGGTATACTGAATACATACTTTAACGGATCGTTAAAGGAAGTTTCTTTAAAATCGAGATACACATCGAGTTTAGATTTTTCGGAAACAGATATTTGCCGATAAGTAGCAAATTGCCTGTTATTAATTGTTTGGTAGTTACTAAAGGTAATATCGCAGGTTCTGTTTCGCATAGCATCTACATCATCCAACTTACTGTGTAACACTCTAAAATTGGAATTTTCCATGGTAAGTAAATGTTTAAATACATCTCCTACCATTAAAACCAATAATTGGGTAGCATTATTTTTAAACGAAACTACATTACTATCTAAAAAAATAGGATTACCCACCAAAGCATCTTGCAATGTTGAAAAATTAAAAGGTATTTTAGTAATTTCCTGAATAGCAGTAATTGCCTTCTTCTCGGTGTATTTTTTTTTCATATCCACAATTAAAATACTATCATTTGCAATTTGAATTTGAAATACAAGTCCTAATACTGGGTGTGTTATTTTAATGTAAATAATACTATCTTTTAAAATACTGATATAGCCTGTTACGTGAATAGAGTTCTCGGAACCTTCATAATCAACCTTTACTTTTGAATTAAACGTGGTAAAATCGATTTTCTTTCGCATTACTTTTTCCATAATGCCTTTTACAATAGATTCGGAATCTACTTTAGACACTTCGGCAACAATAATTGTTTGTGCAGTATCTTTTTTAGCTATAACATTATGAATGGCTTCAACTTTTTTTACCGATTTACAAGAAAAAATGAATATGGCAGCTGCTATAATGATAAATATTTTTTGCATGATTTTGTTATTTACCGGTATGCCCAAAACCGCCGGCACCTCGTTTAGTTTCGTTAATAATTGCAACTTCTTCTACTATTGCTTTTTCTACTTTTTGTATCACCATCTGAGCAATACGATCTCCCGGATGGATAGTTACAGGATGTAATGATAAATTAATTAAAATTATTTTTATTTCGCCCCGATAATCTGCATCAATAGTGCCTGGACTATTTAAGCAAGTAATACCTTGTTGAATGGCTAACCCGCTTCTTGGGCGTATTTGAGCCTCATAGCCTATAGGAAGTTCTAAAAACAATCCGGTAGGTACTAAATATCTTTCTAATGATTGTAATACTATTGGTTCTACACTATCAGCTCTAATATCCATGCCCGAAGACCCCTCGGTAGCATATTGCGGAATTGGATGAGATGATTTATTAATTATTTTAATGGTTATCTGATCCATGGCTGCGAAGGTAGTAAAAGAACATAAAATAAAATTACTGAAACCAATGAACAACAATACCAGTTTTCAAATTACATTTGTTATAATGAAATTCTTAGTTATTTCAATAAGGAAAAAAATTATTGCCTTTAGCATAAGCTTATTGGCAATGATAAGTTTTACAGCTTGCTTTAAAAATTTACCCAAAACACAAATAGTGTATCAAAATGACTTTGAAACCTATAATTTAAATGGAATAGTAGTTTCGGGGTGGCTAAATGGAATGACAGGACCAGTAACTGATATTAGAATTAATAGTTACAATGGTTCTAAAGTACTGGGGTTTTTAAATAATGGAAAAATTACACTAACATTAACAAAACTTCCACCGCATACAGCTATAAGCGTTTCGTTTGACTTATATATTCATAATACATGGAGAAATGATCTTTGGAAATTAGAATATGATGGAGTAACTCAATTACTTACAGGGTTTTCAAATGATAGCACCATCCAACAATCTTATCCAAATTGGTTAGGCAATGGTTCTGCATTAAGTCCGGCACAAACAGATGCTTATACAATTCATTTACCCGGAACTTGCAATAGCTCACAATATGGTTCCAGTATGTATAGAATGGTAAGAACTGTTTTACATTCAAATCCAACTTTCACTTTGTCATGTAGCGATGCGGGTTCTAATATAAATGACTTTTGCTACAGAAGTTGGTCAATAGATAATCTGACAATTTATACTATTAATAACCAATAATCTTATATGTAGATATTGAACTTACCGGAAAGCAATACTATCAATGAAAAAAAATTACTTATACAATCTTTTGCTTTCTGTAGTAAATATTTTATTTCCATTATTAAGTTTTCCTTATGCCGCACATATTTTAGGTCCGGTAGGAATTGGTAAAATTCAATTTATAGTTTCTTTTGCACAATATTTTGCCATTTTTGCCGCACTTGGAATTCCTATTTATGGTATAAAAGAAACAGCGAAGTATAAAAATGATTCACAAGGATTATCATTGATATTTACGGAGCTTACAAGTATTTTTTTTATAGCTTCCTTGTTTTTTTCTTTCATCTATTTTATAGTAATTTTTTCATTTCCATTTTTTGCACATGATAGAGAAATGTACTTATTTGCAGGAGTATTAATTCTTTTCAGCTTTACTTATACAGATTGGTTTTACTCTGGGATAGAAGAATTTAAAACCATCACTGTTAGATCGATATTTATAAAATCAATATCGCTTATTCTTATCTATACTTTTATACAAACCGAAGCCGATTTTAAGAACTATCTTTTTATTATGCTATTTTCAATATTGGGTTATCAATTGGTAAGTTTTTTAATGATTTTTAAACGAAGCAGTTTAAATTTTAGGCAACTAAATATAAAAAAGCATATCAATCCTCTGATATATATATTTAGCGGTTCAATTGTTTCGAGTATGTATTCTGTTTTTGATACCGTTTTATTAGGATTTCTCTCAAACAATCGTTCGGTTGGGTTGTATACAGCTTCTAGCAAACTAATAAAAATTACTTTACCTTTTGTTACATCAATGGGGGCTATTCTTATTCCATCCATTTCTAAAAATATGGCCGAAAATAATATGAGCTCGGTAACTCTGTTATTAGAGAAATCTTTTCGTTTTCTTGTTTTTTTCTCCATCCCTATTTGTTTTGGCTTAGCCATTTTATCACCCGAATTAATTTTACTTTTTTCGGGAAAACAATTTGTAAATGCTATTTCAACAATGCGTATTCTATCCTTATTGCCAATTTTTGTAGGCTTTGGTCATTTCTTTTCTTTTCAAATTCTAATCCCTGCTGGCAAAAACAGAGAAATGTTTTTATCAATGTTAGTAGGTTTAATAACAAGCTTTATTCTCAATTTTATTTTAGTTCCTACACTATTATATAATGGTGCAGCTATTGCAAATATTACGGCAGAATTATTTGTAACTATAGGATATTTCTATTTCGTTAAAAAACATTTAAAAATACATTTTGAATGGAAGCTTATAACACAAACCGTAGTAACTGTTATTTTCTTTTTACCCATAATTATTTTAATACGATTTTTGCAACTTTCACTTATTAGTACCATTGCACTATCATTAATTACTTGTACAGCATTTTATTTTTCCATTCAACTATTTCTATTTAAAAATAAATTTGTATTTACATTTATTAAGCCAATAAAGTAGCGTATAAAGAATTAACCATCAATTAAAATGCATCTTAAAAGCACCGAATTTGATTTGGAAAATTTAAAAATTTCTGTAGCAATGGCTACCTACAATGGAGCAAATTATGTAGAACAACAAATTGAATCTATATTATCTCAAACACTTTTACCAGAAGAAATTATTATTTGTGATGACGCTTCTATCGACAATACCTCTCAAATTATAAAAAAATATGAACAAAATCCTATCATCAAGTTCTACCAAAATGAAAAAAGAATAGGATTAATTGAAAACTTCAAAAAGGCTGTTTCTTTAACAAACAAGAATAATTATATTGCCCTATCTGACCAGGATGATATATGGCTACCAGACAAATTAGCATTATCGGCAAAATCGCTAAAAGAAATTGATTCTAATATCCCTGCAATGGTATACTCTGATTTAATTTTGGTTGACAATCATCTTCAAATTATTAATTATTCACTACAAAATGAAATGGAACAAAATAAGTACCAACATTGTTTGGAAACTTTATTGTTTGGAAATTTTGTTTTAGGTTGTACTATTATGTTCAATCAAAAAATGAGGTCTTTTTTTCTTGAAATTCCTGATAGTACAATATTTAATCATGACGCATGGATTACCCTAATAGCATTCACATTTGGTAAAGCAACTGCACTGCCTGTGCCTACTGTATACTATAGAAAACATGAACAAAATGTAACCTTTTCTAATCACAAAAAAAGAAATAGAATACTAAAAATAAAACAGCATTTAATGAATATTTTCATTAAAAAAGATTATTTGAAAGAAAGATTTGTGATAACTGCTTCATTTTATACGCAGCATGGAAATAAGTTATCTTATCATCATAATAAAATAATACAAAAATTTTTGAAACTTGAAAATATGCCCTATTTAAGACAAAAATGGGCATTTGAAATTGCTTTTAAAAATAAATGGATAAAAAGGTTTCAATGAAAATATTAGTAATAGAAATAAAAAAGGGAGGTTTGGGAGATCATCTATTCTATAGTCATATTCCCAGAATAGCCAAAGAAACAAATGCTTTTGATAAGGTATTCATTTCTAATTACTCAATATTCAGGAATGAAGATTATAAGGATTTAATCTGGAAAACAAATCCATACATTGATGGTTTTTCTGGTGAGAGAGGTATATTTTTTTCGCCTAAAAATATTGGAACAAACGAAAATATATTAGATGCAATTATGTTAGGATACGGCTTGGATGACAGTAAAAGAATGCATGATCCGGAAATATACTATAAACCACCAATTGAACTTAAATGGAAAAATGAAACCATATATGACCCCAATTATATTTCTTATGCAGGAGATATTAAAAACAGCACTTTAATTAAAGCATGGCTGCAAAAGAATAATATCCTGATTAATTATCAAATGGCACAATTAGGTAAAAAATATTTGCCAATAGACTGTGATAATTATATTTCAACAAAATCTCTTATTGAATTTTGCTCATTAATTGTTTCGTGTAAAAAGATGTACTGTTTAACAACCGGAACTGCTACATTAGCGGCTGCGTTACAAGTACCTGTAACAGTACTATATGGAAATGGCCAATTACAACTATACCGCCACGCTAAACAACACCAATATATTAATGTTGGCAGTGATTATACCCTAAAGGATTATATAAAAAAAATATTAATCATTATTTTTAGTAAGTTCTTTAAACTAGGAACACGCTGAGAAACAATTCCTTACCAATTTTTAAATAGAAAGTATTGAAATGAATTTTGTTTCTTTGATGATAGAATCAAAAACCAATGTTGATGTTTTTATTCCCTATTATATATGTAATTCTTTTTTATTTGGCATTAAAAAAATTATTATCACATGATATTCAGGGAATTTTTCTATTTCTGTTATTTGGACTATCGATTTACACTATTTCACTATCGGTAACATTTTTATATGGCTATTCGCACATTGTTCCCTATATGCAATCTTTTAAAGAAATCATAATAATTGTCATATTAGGATATTCGATTTACTATTTCAACAAAAAAATACAACTACATACAATTGATTACTTGTTACTAACCTTTTTCTTTTATGCAATGCTGTATACACTTTTACCACTTGGAACTCGTAGTTTTTTTGAAAAAATTTTAGCATTTAAAAGTATCGCATTTTTTTCAGTTACTTATTTTGCCGGAAGGTTTATAAATTTTCATAAAATAAATATCACTAAACAATTTTACTTTATTTGTACAATTTCAATAGCGGCAGCATTTGTTTTATTAATTGAAGTATTTACTTATACACATTTACAAACGCTTACAGGGTATGCCGATTATAATTGGTACTTTTTTAACAACAAGCCTGAAGGCGACTATGGACTTTCTTGGACTTTTCAAATTGAAAATGGAACAAAAAGATTTGCCAGTTTTTTTGCCAACCCTTTAGAGCATGCTGCAGCTACTTTACTTACATTAGCTGCTTTAGGAGCAATAATAACAGATCATAAAAATAACATTCGTTTTTCTAAATTCACACTATTAACATTTGCCTGTACACTGTTTTCCATTTCTTTCGCCTTATCAAGAGCTTCCTTTGTAAGCTATTTTTTTATTATATATATTTATTCTCTTCTTACAAAAAAGAAAATTATTAGTAAAATATTTCATTACAGTTTTTTAATTGGAATAATTGGATTGCTATTCATTAGCATTCAAAAAAACTTTTTCCTATTTATTATTGAAACCATACAATTCAGCAATGCTTCCAGCATAGGTCATGTTATTGAATGGCTGAACGGACTTGATGCTATTACTACTCACCCGCTGGGCTTAGGACTTGGAGAGTCTGGTAGAGTTTCATCCTCCCTTGGGTCTAGCACTGGTGGAGAAAATCAATTTATCATTATTGGTGTTCAACTGGGAATTATTGCTTTATTTATTTATATACTTGCTTATGTAGAAATTATTCGAACTGCATATCGTTCTACGCAATACGATAAAGGTAAAATAAGAAAGTTGGCTTTATTTGTTTTTTTAATAAAAGTGGGATTGATTATTCCATTGTTTACTTCCGAAACAGAATCTTATATCTACATAAGTTATGTAACTTGGTTTTTAACAGGTCTACTTATCAATATGGTTGTTCAAAAAAATACAAATCGTGTTTATGCCATTGAAAAAATTAGTTATAGGAGTTGATATAAGAGACTTGAGAATTTCTAAAGCAGGAACAAGAACATCATTAGAAGAAATTTCAAATCAATTCCGTAAAATGACTTCAGAAAAATATCAATTTTATTTTTTTGATACAATGATACCCGTTTATACCGGCACCAATAAAGTTGGAAAAATAATTGAACATATACGCTTTCAATTATGGAAACAAATTATACTTCCTTTAAAAGCATGGAGAACCCACTGTAATATTATTTTTTGCAATGATTATTTTGTTCCCTACATCCATCTTGGATATACAACCATTCCAGTTTTTCATGATGCTTTTTTCTATGAATATCCAAAACAATACAATTCAATTTGGCTATATTTTTTCAAAAAAATAGCAGTTCCTGCAGCAAAAAAATCTCCATTCATAATTGCTCAATCAAAATATTCAAAAGAAAGAATTCATTACTTTACCAACATTGATTATGATAAAATAATTCCAGTTTATGTAGCACCAAAAACTCTGGAAAAAAGTATCAATAAAAGCACAACATTTTTTAATGAAATTTTACGCACTAAAATTTATATTAACCACTACATTCTTCATGTAGGAACTTTAGAGAAAAGAAAAAACATACCTAACCTTATTAAGGCATTTGCAATTTTTAAATCTGCAACTAATAATAATATACAATTAGTTTTAGCAGGACAGAAAAGCAGTAAAGAACTTTTAGATGATTATGGTACAATTATAGAAACAATTACCGAATGTAATCTTTCTAATGATGTAATTGTTACGGGATATATAACAAACAACGATTTAAGCATGCTGTATTCAAATGCATTAGCCTACATTTTTCCCTCTGTTAATGAAGGTTTTGGAGTTCCGGTATTAGAAGCATTTCAATTTAACTTGCCAACACTTGTTTCCAACAATACCTGCTTACCTGAGATTGGTGGAGATGCCGTAATTACATTTAATCCTTACGATATTGAAGATATTGCAGATAAACTTATTACTGTAATCAACAATAAAAATCTTCAAAAAGAAATGATTACAAAAGGGCTTAAAAGATTGGAAGAATTTTCATGGGAAAAAACAGCTAACCAGCTACTTACTATATTTGAAGAAGCTATAGAAAAGAAGTAACTGAAAAATACATTATTTTAACCTAAGGTTAGTTTATTTTTAGTTTTCCAATCACACCTCTTGTAAAAAATATTTGGATATTTTTGTTACTACCATAAAATGAAAATTAAATTGTCAAATTCATCAAAAAAACGCCTTGAGAGATTTAATGAAAATTGGAACGCACTTGATATACTAACTACTTATATAAGATTAAGCATTTTTTTTATCAGGGGTTGTTATCAAAGATTGTACTTTAAAAAATCTAAAGGACTGGTATTAATTGGCAAACAGGTATCTATTCGCTATGCCCATAATTTAGAGGTTGGAAAAGATTTTATAATTGAAGATTATGCAGAAATTAATTGTTTATCAAAACAGAAAATTAAAATTGGCAATCGTGTAACTATTGGTAAATATGCCATTATTCGGCCAAGTAATTTATATGGAGGAGAAATTGGTGAAGGATTAAAAATAGGAAACAACTCTAATATTGGTCCATACTCGTATATCGGGTGCTCAGGCTTTATTGAAATTGGAAATAACGTACTTATCTCGCCCCGAGTAAGCATTTACGCAGAAAATCATGTTTTTATACACACAAATCATCCTATTAAAGAACAAGGGGTTACTAAGCAATTTGTAAAAATTGAAGACGATTGCTGGATTGCTTCTAATAGTATTATTTTAGCCGGCGTAACCATTGGCAAAGGCTCAGTTATAGCTGCAGGTAGTGTTGTTACAAAAGATATTCCACCATTTAGTGTAGTTGCAGGAGTTCCTGCAAAGGTTATTAAATCAAGAAATGCATTATAATGAATGTGCTGTTTTTACATAGCTCTTCTGATTTATATGGAGCCAGTAAGATTCTTCTTACCATAGTAAGAATACTTAAAAAGAATGGGCACACGCCTATTGTTGTTTTATCAGAGGAAGGTCCACTTTCAGAACAACTTACTACAGAAGGGATAGAAGTTATTTTTATTAGATTAGGCATTATCAGAAGAAAATATTTTTCAGCTAAAGGAATAGCCAATCGATTCATAATAGGTTATAAAGCAGTTCACTCATTACTAAAAATTGCAAAAGAGAAAAAGGTAGATATTATTTATTCTAATACACTTGGTGTAATTACCGGCATTTTTGCAGCCAAAAAACTTCATTTAAGGCATATCTGGCATGTTCACGAGATTATCGAAAATCCCTCCATATTCTCATGGCTACTTAGTAAATTATTACTAAAAAGTAATCAAATAATTGTGGTATCAAATGCAGTACAACAATACTGGTCTAAATTTATTCCTGCTCAAAAACTTCAACTTATTTATAATGGAATTGATTATTCACCCTTTTTATCTCCATCCTCAAAATTAAGAACAGAGCTTAATCTTCCTAATAATCAACTAATAGTAGGAATGATAGGAAGAGTTCATTTTTGGAAAGGCCAAGATTATTTTTTAAGAATAGCCGGACAACTAACTAAAACCTACCCTAATATAGTTTTTGTAATGATAGGCGATGCCTTTAAAGGATATGAATTTTTATATAAAAAAATAGAAACAATAATACAACAAGAAGCTATTGAACATAAAGTATTTAATTTAGGCTACCGAAACGATGTACATGAATTAATACAAAATATTGATATCTTAATTGTTCCTTCTATTCATCAAGACCCCTTCCCCACAGTTATCTTAGAAGCTATGGCAGCAGAAAAATTAGTTATTGCTACTAATATAGGCGGTGCTAAAGAAATGATTATTCCTGATGAAACGGGTATATTAATTCCGCCTGATGATGTAAATGAATCTTGCAAAAAAATATTACCACTACTTAGCAACGATAACAAAAGATTAATTCTTGGAAAGTTGGCAAAAGAATATGTTTTAAAAAACTTTTCTTTACTTGCATTTGAAGAAAAGATAATTAAACTATTTTCATGAGAATTGCAATAATTGGTTCAAGAGGCTATCCTTATGTTTACAGCGGTTACGAAACTTTTGTAAAAGAATTTTCTGAACGATTAGTTCAAAAAAATGTATCGGTAACGGTATACTGCCATAAAAATTTATTTACTAATTATCCTGAAAATATCAATGGTGTAGACTTAGTATATATCCCTACAATAGAAACCAAAAGTTTAAGTCAGCTAATTCATTCATTTTTTAGCATGTTACATGCATGTGTACATACAACAGATATTATATTAGTTGTAAATGCTGCTAATGGCCCTTTAGGGATTTTAAGTAAAATTTTTAGAAAAAAAACACTCATAAATGTTGATGGGATGGAATGGCTGCGTCCAAAATGGAAAGGTTTAGGAGCTGCATATTTTAAGATTGCAGCCTATTGGGCAACTAAACTATATGATATTATTATTACCGATTCGGAAGTTATGCAGCAGGTTTATCGAGATACATTTAATAAAGAATCCACCATGATTGCTTATGGTGCTAACTTGCAATATTCAACAAATAGCAGTATACTTAACCAGTTTAACCTTATTCCAAACGATTATTATTTAATTGTAGGTAGATTAATTCCCGATAATAATGCCGACAGCATTGTTGCAGGTTACCTTCAAAGTAACAGTAATAAAAAATTAGTAGTTGTAGGCGATGTACCTTATAAAGATACTTACGCAGATAACTTAAAAATGAAAGCAGGTAAAAAAATGATATTTACAGGCTATATAAAAGATGATGTTGTATTATCGGAGCTATATCTTAATTGCTTTGCATATATACATGGACATGAATTTGGAGGCACTAATCCAACACTTTTAAAAGCCATGGCTTGCGGATGTGGTATTTTTGCATTAGATACAGCGTTTAACAGAGAAATGCTCTCTAATGGCGTGTACGGCTATTTTTTTAAGAAAGAAGCCAAATCCATTTCAGCACTTATAGTTGAATGCGAAGCATTTCCCGAAAAAATAAGCCTTTTAAAATATCAATCCAGAAAAGGAATTACGGCAAAGTACAACTGGGAAAATATAACAACAAACTATTTTTTATTGATGCAAGACCTATTATTAAAAAAGAAATAAGGATATTTGCCAATATGGCTAAATCATATAACAAATATACTATCATTCGTTATCTGATTGATGCACCGATAATTTTTGCATCTTATTTTATTGCTATACATTTTTTTCCAGACAATACCATAAACATTGCTCCTTTACACCATGCAGCCTTTCTTATAATAGCATCAAGTATTTGGTATATCGTAACTACATTCTCAAAACTCTATGGAGATAGAAGATCTAATAAATTCTCAGAAGAAATTATATTTATTGTTTACACACTTATTTTATTTACTATTCTTTTAAGTTCTATTGCCTTTTTTTTACATAATTTTTTTAAATTCAGTAATGAGTTTTTTTTATCATTTTTATTGCTGTTATTCACCTTAAGTACTCTTACTAAATATATCATCCGAAAATTGATGCATTCAGCTATCTATCAAGGAAAATTATACGACAGTATTTTAATTGTAGGCGCAACTCCGGCAGCAATTGATATGTATGAAACCATTAATAAATATAACTATTACGGTTATAAATGTGTAGGCTTCTTAGATAATGAAACCACCAAATTGAATGGCTGCCCTTACAAAGGCAAAGTGCATCTCCTTAACGAAGTTTTGCAACACCAACAAGTTGATGAAGTGGTAATAGCTTTACCCAATTCACAAACTAATAAAATTCAACAGTGCATTGAAATATGCGATTACCATTCCACCAAAGTTAGAATATTACCCGATTTTTATCAGTACACTTCTTCTGCAATACAAATTAATAATATAGGCATTGTTCCTGTAATTAATTTTCGATCGCTTCCTTTGGATAAAATAGAAAATCAAATTTTAAAAAGAAGCTTTGATATTATTTTTTCTGTTTTAGTTTTTATAGTATTAGGGTTTTGGTTATTACCCATAATTGCTTTAATTATTAAACTAACTTCTCGTGGACCAGTATTCTTTAAACAGGAAAGATGGGGATTAAATAACGAAAGAATTATTTGTTATAAATTTAGAAGCATGATTGCCGATAGCAAAGATATTGATGAGAAAGGTTTCTATCACCAAGCAAAAAAAGATGATGAGCGAGTTACCGGTTTTGGTAAATTTTTAAGAAAAACAAATATGGACGAACTTCCTCAATTTTGGAATGTACTTGTTGGCAACATGTCTGTAGTAGGCCCCAGACCTCATCCAACACCGCTCAATATTCAATCAATGCACACTATTGACAATTATATGTTGCGGCATATTATTTTACCCGGAATTACCGGATGGGCACAAGTAAATGGTTGCCGCGGCGAAACTCGAATACCAGGTTCCATGCAAAAAAGAGTTAATTTCGATTTATATTATATTCATAGATGGACTTTCTGGCTCGATTGCCAGATTATATTACAAACCATTATTAACATTATCAGAGGCGACCAAAATGCATATTAATTTTCTAAGAAAAAAGAATTTATTGACACTATTTTCTTTTTTCCTGATAAATACTATTAGCTCCCAGATAGTTTGGGAAAATCAACACAACGAAATATATCAATATCTTTCGCGGATGGCTCAAAAAGGCGTAATTAACTATTACGATGTTATAAAACCAATTAGCAGAGATTATATTCAACAGAAATTAGATGAATTATATTCTATAAAAGACCAACTCTCTCCTATTGAAAAAAAAGAACTTTTATTCTATCGTCAAGAATATAATACTCATTTTTTTACTAATAAGTACGATTCTTCAGTTACTCACTTTTTTAGAGCCGATGATTCTAAAAGGTGGCGTTCATTTTATGCCAAAAGCCATAATTTTTATATTACAGCCGATCCGGTAATAGAAGGAACCATGAATGAGAACAATATTAAAAGCTATCTGCATAGAGCCATCGGTTTATCGGTATGGGGAAAGATAGGTTCACATATAGGCTTTCAATTTGCTGCCAAAGATGTTACCGAAAATAGAGATGGAAGTGGAATAGATAGTATTGCATTTAAAACTCCTGAAACCGGATTTGTTATTTTGAACGATTCAGCCAATCATCGAAACCTAAATTATAGTCAATTTAAAGCATCTATTGCTTATAGTTGGAAAAATGGGTCCATAAGCATAGGGCAAAATTCCTTATTATGGGGATATGGTGAAAATGGTTTAATTGTACTATCCGATAAAGCACCCATTTATTCTTATTTGCGATTCGATTATCATCCACTTCCTTGGCTTCGATTCAATTATACACATGCATGGCTCAATTCTAATATCATTGATTCTTCTCAAACTTATGGATATGGCAATAACGTTTATGGCGGTAAAAGAATAATTTACGTTCCTAAATACATGGCAAGCCATACTATTACCATCACTCCCAAAAAAGGGTTAGATTTTAGCATAGGAGAATCTATTATTTATACCGATAGATTAAATATTGGATACCTAATTCCATTTATGTTTTTTAAAGTATTCGATGATAATACCAGTAATAACCGCATTTTAGCAGGAAGTAATGGACAATTTTTTTTTCAAGCAAGTGCCAGAAACCTCATTAAAAAGATGCATTTGTACGGAACGCTATTTATTGATGAAATAAGAATATCAAAAATATTTAATAGAGACAGTAGCAGAAATCAAATTGGTTTTACTATTGGTGCTTCTATTACAGATGCTTTTGTTCCTTACCTAACACTTATTGGCGAATATACTCGGGTAAATCCTTTTGTGTATAATAATTTAAACCCTGCACAAACTTTTACCAATTATGGCTTTAATATGGGTGATTGGATGGGCAATAATTTCGATAGACTAATTTTAGCAGCCAGATATACTCCTTTTCCCAGAGTAAAATGCTATGCCCGATTTCAATATAGCAGGAAAGGGGCTACCGGCTCGGTTGCACAACAATATTTACAACAACCACAACCGGCTTTTTTGTTTGGTTTACAAAATACACAAACAGAATGGTACGGTAATATATCTTACGAATGGAAAAATAATATTTACATTATTGCATCTGCCAGTAATTTATTACTATCTAATAAAGTAAACTTATTAAATACACACTATACTAATTTTAGTTTGGGATTCAATTACACACTCGAATAAATTAAAAAAATTACTACAGTACAAAATAGTATACAAGTAACTTATTTGTATTTTTATTTAATAATAATTGGATATTTGTGTATATGCTTATTCATACATTAAAAAAGTCATCGAATTTTCAATTCTCCATTCTCTGCATATTGCTACTGTTAAGTAGCTTTAAGCTATTGGCTCAAAACAATAACAGCTCTGATATATCTTTATTAAAAACCAATCAACTTTCCGACCAACAGATTATACAGTTATGGCAACAAGCTCAAAAAAGTGGTTTATCAGAATCGGATGCCATGAATTTATTGGTAAGAAAAGGATTAAACCCTGCAGAAGTAACAAACTTTAAAAAAAGGCTGGTACAATTACAAAGTGCCAATAAAAATAAATTTAGCACACAGGCTATAATTAAAGACTCTATTGGATTTTTGAGAGATAGCAGCTGGGTAATAGAAGTTCCTAATGTGAAAAGAAAATCCATATTCTATGGTTTCGATTTTTTCAGCAATCCTACTATAAGCTTCGAGCCAAATATCAGAATTGCCACTCCTAAAAATTATATTTTAGGTCCCGATGATGAGTTATCTATTTCTTTAACCGGATTAAACGAAACAAATATTGATGTAAAAATTGATCCACAAGGTAATATTCAAATACCTTATACCGGCATAATTAATATAAGCGGCTTATCTATCGAACAAGCTATTCAACGCATTAAAAGTAGAATGAAAATGGTATATCCGGCTTTAACTACCGGAAAAACTACATTACTTGCATCACTCAGTAACGTAAAATCTATTCGCATTGCCATTATTGGTGAAGCAGAGCGGCCCGGCAATTATCAGGTTTCGGCCCTATCTTCTTTTTTTAATGTTTTATACTTATCGGGCGGACCTTCTCAAAATGGTTCTCTGAGAAAAATTGAAATTATTCGACATAATAAGATGATTGAAACGGTAGATTTTTATTCGTTTCTTCAAAAAGGTCTTTTAAATAAAGACATCACTCTTCAAGATCAAGATATTATTCATTTTCCGGTATATGAAAAAAGAGTATATATTGCCGGAGAAGTAAAAAGGCCGGCCGTATATGAATTAACCGATAAAGAAACTTTGCAAGATTTATTGCAATATGCCGGCGGATGGGGCGATTCTGCGGCAAAAGAAACCATACGAGTTATTCAAACAACCGATAAAGAAAAAAGAATTAAAGATTTTGCTTTTGCCGATTTGGGAAATTATATACCGCATAATGCCGACTCCATTCATATTGATAAAATATTACCCGTTTATGCTAATAAAGTTACTATTGCCGGTGCAGTATATAATCCGGGTATTTACGAACTTACACCCGAATTAAACCTTTCACAATTACTTCATAAAGCCGGTGGAATTATTAAAGATGCCGCTGTTGAAAAAGGATATATTAAACGTATTGTCAATGGCTCTTTACGCGAATTAATTACGTTTAATACTAACAATAATACTCTTAAACAGCAAGATATTCTTTTGGCAAAAGATGACTCAGTATTATTAATTGCAAAAGACAGTATTCAGGATATTGCAACTATTAGCATTTCGGGTTCTGTAAGAAAACCGGGTAATTTTCAGTATCGAAAAGGTACAACATTGGAAGATTTGATATTGCTTGCCGGTGGCTTTTCTAATGATGCCGATACCAGAAAAATTCAAATATCCCGCTTAGAAAAAAACAAAGCAGATACATTAGCAAACACATTAATTCATGTAATTACAGCTTCCGTAGATTCGTCTCTTAATTCCGATGCTGCAACACCTTTAATAGAACCTTACGATTATATTTTTGTACCTCAATTATTAAATTATCATTCTTTAGGTAAAATAAAAATAAGAGGAGAAGTATTATATCCCGGAGATTATGAAGTAGAAAAAAGAAATGAAACTGTTCAAGAAATTTTACAAAGAGCAGGAGGTATTTCGCCTTTTGCATCTATGAATGATGTACAGATTTAGAGAAAAAATGTAAGGGTAAGTAATAATTTAATGCCCGAAAATTCAATAGCAGGTAAAAATGCATTCTTACTTTTACCGGATGATAGCATTTATGTTCCAAGAAGTAATCCTTTTGTTGAAGTAAAAGGTGCTGTGTTTACACCTCAAATTTTAAATTATCAATCTGCTGGTTTTTATCAGTATATTTCAGCGGCAGGTGGTGCTACCGATAAAGCAGATTTAAGAAGGGCTTATGTGCAATACAGCAACGGTTTAAACAGAAAAACAAGATATTTTCTCTTCTTCCGAAATTATCCACCCATTGAACCGGGTAGTAAAATTATCATTCCGGAAGCAGATCCTAACCGAAAAAAAGGACCTTCTATTGTAGAACTATCTGCTGTTACCGGTATTCTTACAGCATTAATAGCCATGGCACAGATATTACGTTTGTAACAATCAAACTAAAAAATTTAGTTACAAATATTTTATAATCTTTCACTAATGCAAGAAAAAGACAACTATACTAATTGGGAAAAAGAGGAAGAAATTTTCTCTTTTAGAAACTATATTTCCCACCATATTAACAACATTGTTTGGCTTATTCGCTTCTGGAAAAAACTTACCATTGCAGGAATATTAGGTGCCGTAATAGCTTTAGTATATGCGTTTATTAATCCGGTAACCTATACAGCACGTACCACATTTGTGGTAGAAGATGCTAAATCTACAGGCGGCTCACTCATGTCTGCATTAGCCGGTCAAATTGGTATCGATATGGGTAATCTTACCGGAGGTAATGGATTATTGGCAGGTGATAATGTAATGGAACTTTTAAAAAGCCACTCGCTAATTAAAAAAACTTTACTATCCCCATATAACGATACAGGCAAACTTTCTTTAGCCGATGTCTATGCTGAAATAAATGGTTGGAAAGAACAATGGAAAAATAATCGTAAAATAAATACAACAGTTTATTTTATGACCAATGCTGCCACTTCTCGATTGGAAGATAGTTTGCTGCAATTGATAATAAAAAAAGTAATTAATAAAGAAATATCTATTGCCAAACCAGATAAGAAACTTAATATTTTTGAATTGCAAGTAACATCGAAAGATGAAAAATTTAGCCAACTATTTTGTACCAGATTAATTACTACCACCACCGATTTTTATATTAATACTAAAACAACCAGATTAAGAAAAAATATTGAACGGTTACAAAACAGGGCCGATAGCTTAGGTGCATTACTAAATAAAAAAACCTACTCTGCCGCCGAAGCCACTACGCACATGATTGATGTAAATCCTGCATTTGCTACCCCCTCTGTTTCGGCAGAAATATCGTCCAGAGAAAAATACATGCAGGCTACTATTTATGCAGAAATTATTAAAAATCTTGAACTAAGTAAAACAGCTTTAGTACAGGAAACACCTACCGTTCAAATTGTAGATTCGCCCGAACTGCCACTTAAAAAAAACAAAACGTCTAAATTACTGGCATTAATAATTGGCTTCGGGGCTGGATGTTTTTTTATGGGACTGTTCATTATCAACCAAAAAGAAATAAAGCCATTTAAAAAGTAGTGGGTATGAAAAAAATTAGTTTCACTCATTTTATTTTCGCAATGGCTATTGCTTTTTCTCTATTACCAATCAATAGTACAGCACAAAATATTTCTCTGCAAGCCAATCAACTTTACGATTATCTCCGCAATAAACAATTAGCCGATTCATCTACACCCATTGAATCTTTTTGTATTCTTCCGCTTCCTTATAAAAATCATATTGATACTTTACCCTATACTACTCCGCTCAAAAAAAATAACCACATTTCTATACTGCCTTTTTTTGTTAATACGCAATATAATAGCCATCACCCTTTTGGCTGGAATACCGGCGCTATGATTCCTTCTGCTGGTGCACAACTACTTGTTAGTGGCGGAATATTTGCCCAATACGGTAAATTCAGTTTTCAATTACAGCCCGAAATAGTGTATGCACAAAACCTTTCTTTTGGAACTTTTCCTACCGAATTTGCTGATGTTATCTGGTCATCGTATTACCAATGGCTTAATAAAATAGACAATCCTGAACAGTATGGAAATGGCAGTTATAAAAAATTATTTCCAGGGCAATCGGCCATATTATATCACCCTTCTCCATCAATTGCTATGGGTATTTCTACCGAAAATATTTGGTGGGGGCCAGGCATTTTTAATGCATTAATTCTTAGCAATAATGCACCGGGTTTTTTACATGCTACCATTCATTCGCAAAAACCTATTGCAACTAAAATTGGTCATTTCGAATTTCAACTTATTGGAGGTAAGCTATCCAATTCCGGAATTTTACCACCCGAAACCAATCGTTATTATAACAGCAATCGCTTATACCAACCTAAAAATGATGATTGGCGTTATTTATCCGGTTTAACTGTAAGCTGGCAGCCTAAATGGGTAAAAGGTTTATTTATTGGTTTTACCAAAGCTGCTTATTTATACCATTCCGATATTAGTAGTATCGCCGATATTCTTCCATTGGCTAATATCATTCAATCAAAATCAGCTAAGCAACAAAAAATAGGCTCTTTAGGTTCTGTATTTATGCGATATATATTATCGGAGGAAAATGCAGAAATTTATACCGAATTCGGTAGAAACGATAAAATGGCAACTGCTCTTAATTTGTTATCCGAAAATAACTTTCCACTGGGTTATACAGTAGGATTGAGAAAGCTAACCAACCTTCGTGATAATGGCAGCCGCTTTGAAGTAACAGCTGAAATAACACAACTGGAACTTTCTGCTGCCAATTTAATTACCAATGCCGAAAGTTGGTATACCAACAATTATGTTCGCCAGGGATTTACTAATAACGGGAAAGTATTGGGGGCAGGTATTGGACCGGGTAGTAATAGCCAAACAATTGATATTAGTTGGCTAAAGGGAAATAAAAAAGTGGGGATACAATTTCAAAGAATTATTCATAACGAAGATTTTTATTACAACGCCTTTTTTGATACACAAGATTATACCCGACATTGGGTTGATCTTGGCACTACAGCTCATGCTTATTGGAAATTTAATTCCTTTTACTTAAAAGCAGAAATGGGATTAATTCGCTCTCTTAATTATGAATGGTGGAGAATACCGGGGTCTAATTATTTTAAAATGGGTTACGATTTTCTTAACTTTCATGGTGGCATTTCATTGATTTATCAGCTATATTAAGAGCTGTAATATGAGTTATATTTTTATTCTCATACTTTTCAAGAAAGCAGCAAAAAAATCAACTAAAATAAATCCTTTTCTTTCTTTTTAAATTGATACTAAAAGCTGAAGCCACAATGTGATAATAGATTGCTTTTTAAGAAATAAAGTTTGATTTCTTTCTTTTTTGTCTTGATACAAAAAAGTAGCAAAAAAAATTAAACCTTCCGAAAAATGCTGATACAACTACAGATTGCTTCACTAAGAAAATGAACTCGTCGCTTTGCTCCTCAAACAAGATTTTCTTTTTCGTTTCGCTACCTTGTTGTATTGCATCATTTTTCTAAGGGCGATAATCACAAAATATTTTCTTTCTTTTTTAAATTAAAATTCAAAAGCTGCAACCACAGTAGCACCAAAGCTTAATCGAAGTGTTTCCCGAAAATATCCTGTATTTATTTTCGGGTAGTTTTTTTGATTACTTTTTCCATAAAAAAATAAAACCTGATTTTCTTTAAATTGAATTTGAATATTTCTTATTCGCTTACTTTTTGCCTTAATTCAAAAGAGTAGAAAAAAATCAAGCCTTCATAAAAACTTTTTTTTCTATTAAAAAGTACTTTGAATTAGCTTCATAGATGATGGAAATATTTTAAAAATATACCCATTAAAATTTGTCTTTCTTTATATTTGTTTTATATTTGCAATATCCCCCGAGGCGTAGAGAATGATTTTTTGAAAACCAAGCTAAATAAAATATTCTTAATATGGGGGAAAATGCCTACTATATAACCAACAATAATCACGCTGCATCAATTCAATTAAACACTTATCCAAGAAAAGCATCCTTACTATCACTAACAAATTTTAAATCGAATAAATCGGGATGTTTAATTGTGAATCCGGCTCATTTAACCGAAAAATTATTATCTGAAAAAAAATTCATTAAATATTATAATCCTTCCTATTTACATGGAGGACAGATGAGTGAATTCGAGTTGCAGAACATCAATACGCAAAGAAATTATCATATTATTTTAATAGATACACATCCTTCCTACATACTCACTTATGAAGATTTATTGTTTATTAATTCTTTAAAAGCAAGAGGAAAAAAAGTGTATAGCGTTACTTCTTTTTTCGAACACTTTTCAGGAAAACTACCTTTGCTCTATTTATCAGAGCAATATATGCCGCAAGAAGTATTATTAAATCTTGAAGCCAAACAAAATTTTTTGTTATTGAAAAGGGTTACCGATTTGCTTGTTGCGGTTTTATTAATTCCTATTGCATTACCTATTGCTTTAATTGCAATGGGCTTAACCGTACTTACTTCAAAAGGGCCCTGTTTGTTTAAACAAAAAAGAATTGGGAAGGGGGGTAAAATATTTACCTTGTATAAAATTCGTACAATGGTGCACAAGCCCGGTGGCCATACAAAACACACTGTACACAATGACGATAGGGTTACTTGGCTGGGTAAAATTTTACGAAAAACTAAAATTGATGAATTGCCTCAGTTATGGAATATGCTAATAGGTGATATGAGTTTAATTGGCCCCAGGCCGGAGAGAGATGATATTGTATCGGTATTGTTAGGGGAGAGTCCTTATTATCATTTAAGGCATATTATTAGGCCGGGATTATCTGGATGGGCACAAGTGCATAATCCTAAAGCCACACCGGAAGAAAGCTTCGAAAAATTGGAGTACGATTTATATTATATAAAAAATATGTCTTTTTTAATCGAACTAAAAATAATCATCAAAACAATAAAAGTGATTGTTACTTTCAACAGCTTTTAAAAAGTGGAGGAATGTGTTCTAACCATAATGCCTTAAACACTACAACATTCGTTTTACAATACTTGATAAAGTAGGAAAGCCTACAGTTGGGCAGTGGTTAATTTTTAAAATCTATATACTGTATTAATTTTTAAATGCCAATTACCGGTGTAAGCAGTTGTGGCATTAATATCGCCTGGAGCATACGTATTTAAAAGCCAATGAGCGTTTTTAGAAAGAATATAATCTACACTAAAATTTATCAATATTTTTTTATTTTTTCCATATAAAGTATTACCATTAATTCCAATTATATAGTCAGTCCATTTTCGATTATCAACTGTATTGTAAAATATTTCATTATAAAAATCATTATTTCTTTCAATTTGTATCAACTCTATGCCTAACCAATTCGACTGTTTTATCCACTGCAAAGTAAAATTTCTACTATTACTGCCCGGCCCAATACTTGCACCCAATACTTTTCCGTTATTAGTCCATCCCCGAGTTACTTGATAATTTAAATACCATGGCCCCGAATCTCTCACTAAATAATCTGCCGGTTGTTGTTCTTGTGTAACTTCAATACCCAACTTCAAATACTGCTGCATAGGCAAAGTATATAGCTTTTGTAGCCCAACTATAAAAGCACGAGAGTGATTGGGTGTCATCAAAAAATCTCTTATGTTATAAGAAGCATCCTCTCGTCCATATTCGCCATATATTTCAAAACCAGACTTTGGCAGAACATACCTAAAAAATACAGAAGCAATTTGATCACGATATAAAGAATCATCAATAACCTTATCTTTCGAACGAAATAAATTACCAAATACAGGAAAGTAATCGTGGTATTTTTGGGCAGTTACTTGAAATTGATTAAATGCACGAATGAATCCTACATACAATCCTTTGAAATGAAATGGCTGATAACTGATTACCAACCCATTTAAGTATCCTTTAGCAATAGTTGCAGAAGAGCTTTCGGTTATCCCTGAAATCAATTGCCATTCAAAATTCCCAATGGAAGTATGTATTGGCTTAACTGTATGGAAAGATGCATGTAAAAATCCGGGAGCATTATTACTCATAATTAAGCTATTGTAAATACCTGGCCCCCACCAAATATTTTCATTAGATACGGCTACTGCTAAATGCCTGTATTCCAAGCTTATTGAAGATTGCCCCCAACCTATTTTTTTATAGCTACCACCCGGGTATAACTCAGGATTATCTGTAAAATGTTTTAATGCATAATATCTACTACCCACTGATGTATTAATAAATTTAGTTGCCAGTGTATCAAAATTGCTATTTTGTGCCCATACCATTTCTGGGTTTAGTTGAACATGTAATGGACCATAATGGGCTTTAAACCCAACAGAAGCATATACTTGATACCCTCTTGCAGCAATCATAAAACCATCATTCGTAGCATAGGGATAATTGGTATTATATTGTTGCGATACAACCAATGGTGTGAAAGAAAAAAATAAATTTTTATTACGATTATCTTCTTCGGATGATTGATAGAAATTTAAAATATTTTTTTTATTTTTATCCTGAACCAACTTTTTATTGGATAGTACCACCGGTTGAATTGTATTACTCATAGTTACATAACCAGAATCGGTAAGTTGCTTAACCCTGATTATTTCTTGTTCAATAGACAGGTTAATTGTTTGAGCTAAAACATTATTATACATACTACATAACAAGTAGCCAACTACCACAACAAAATAATATTTACATTTAACCATGCGATTAGCTATGCCCAATTAATGAACACTTTCTTATTTCGACTCACACAAAATAGTAATTATCAACTTTGAATTATTCCCGCTTCATTTATAAAGATACTCATATATAAATTAAATAATTACGCACCTATATGAACGTAACTACCTCTTTGTTAAGATGTATGCAAACTACCTCATTATTTAATGAGCGTTGAAACAAGTTTGAAATAATTTAATTAACCCGTTCTAAAAATAAATAATAATTTCGATGAGAAATTAATCTAATCCTATAGTTTTGTATAATGGCAATTGAAAGTATGTATTCTTACTAATTAAGAAACTAAAATGATTTTACAAATTATACTTACGATAAGTCAGAAATACAGAATATTTTGAACAAAAGAATAAAGTTCAAAAATACAAAAATGTTCTATTTATCTCGACTATATTTTTTTCTTAAAACAGAAGAATAAGTCAATTCAAGAACTTTTTTTGGAATAAGCCTCAAAGGTAGTCTGACGCAAATAATAATAAAAAAGATAGCGTTAGTTATATAGCCGCTTTTCCATACATTTAAATAAAAAAAAAATTCTTTCCTAAGATAGGACAAGCCATGGCGTCTTCCAACCATATCATTACCTATACGAAAATATAGCAAAATATCAGGCAAATTTTCTATTTTTTTTCCCTTAGAGAGTAACCTTATCCATAAATAATAATCTTCAAATAAAAGCATTTCCTCATAAGAACCTATTTCAAGGATAGCACTTTTCCTGAATGCAACAGTAGGATGATTCAAAGGGTTACGAAACTTAGCAAATCGAAGAATATTTTTGTAGTCTGTTGGCATACGTCTGTAAATTCCAAGATCTCCTATTTTATTTTCGAATTCTTCAACAGCTCCTCCCAATACCGTTACTTCAGGATGATTGATCAAGTAAGTAAGTTGTTTTTCAAATCTGTTTTCGACACAGATATCATCCATATCCATACGAAAAACAACCTCATAAGAACACTCCAATAAACCCACTCTAAGAGCTTTACCTAACCCTCCATTCTTTTCTAACTCAATAACTTTAAAAGATTTAACATATTTGCTTTGGTAGCCTTGAATAATCTTATCCAACCGTCCTGTTAATGGTCCATCTTTAACTAAGACAACTTCGTTTGGTGGTAAAGTTTGATTGTATATAGAGTACAATGCACAATCTAAATGATCAGGTACAACCTTTTCGTATACTGAGGCTAAAACAGAGAATCCAATCATTACTCTAAATCCTCCCCTTTTGGAATTTATTGAAACTTTGGGCTTTTCTAAAACTCATTGAATAATATGAAAAAGTAGGGTGCTCTGGCGAAGAATATTTTAAGCCAGCGCCGCCGCAAATAATTATTTTCCTTCCTGTAAATTCATTACAAAGATTTGCATCAATAGTATCATCGAAATGATAATTACTATTTAGATAATGTATTCCGGGAGATAGCGGTATTTTCAGGGGTATAAAAACATCCGTTTTAAAATATTCTTTTATCAATTTTATATCCTCCTCAGAAAGTTCAATTTCACTCTTAAGATATTTACTCTTACAGTAAGTGTTTGAAACTTCAATTTCCATAGCTCCAAGTATTTCAATATGTCCGGTTATATTATAGACTTTTGATTTTATACTAAAACCGAATTTGTTATACAAAGCTTCTAAGATTAAACCTGGACTCTTTGAATTTATTAATTTATGAATAACTCTCCCTGATTCTTCCCCAAAAAAACTTCGTTTGGACGCCGCTTTTCGAATATCTTTAAACTCAAAATGAGCAGGTCTCAAATTAACATACAGAGATATATTATTTGATAACTTTATTTTATGAAATTTTTTAAAATGTCCACTAAAAGTATACTGATTTTTCACAATAAAGTCACTACTTAAATCAGTACGCCGAATCTGCCCAAAATAACCTACCATATGATCATCATTGGTAAATTTACCAAATTGGCATGTTGATTTTGAAACTAAAGAAATAGTCCCTACCATACCAGCACATATCCATAGGTAATTACTATAGAATTTTTGTTTTTCACCTCTAACCTCAACCTTACCTGAAACATCAATGTGGTACTCAACAACTTTATCATAAACTATATCCACTTTCTGGGAAAACTTAGATTGTATTACACTAAAAGGTCTAAGGGGTTTAAATGGTATAAATGAATACCCCTTTTCAAATAAAGAATGATCATTTGTATGATACAATTCATCAAAATTATCTTTGAAATCATCATTGTAATTTTCTAGTTCTCGGTAATTACTTAGGTTACTAATAACTCCATGCCACAATGATGAGGCTCCTCCTTTTCCAAGTCTCCCAATAGCTATTTTTTCATCACAATAGTCTGCGAATTCAGGCTTATTATCATAATTATCCAAAACCAAGATTTTGCAATCAGCACTTGACAAGCCTTTAATAACCCCCAAAGCTGACATCCCCATACCTATAATTATATGATCATAAACAGTCATTACTAAGCAATTTAAAATTTGTTTGCAAGAAAAGTATATCCGTAATTATAATATCCAAACATCTTATACACAAAATCAAGTGGCCTAAAGAAGAAGAAAAGGATAGGAGATACTTTCAAAGTGAGTGTCTGAAAAGCGTATATAAATCTGAAAATTAAATTTCCTCGTATTAACTTCTTGCTTGTAGCATACTGTATACCAACCATATTTTCATTCGTAAATCCATTCTTAATTGCTAAAGTAATATCTCTACAATTGGAAACTTTTATCTCACCATGATAATGACTTTCCACATTAATCAAATCTTCTACAATTCCTATTCTCAGAACCAAATTATTTTTATCACTTAAAATAAACTCCTCTGCCTTGTATTTCACGTTAGGATAATTATATGTCTTTAAGCTGTTAACTATTAAAGTCGCAATCGAACTTATATAAATTATTTTTCCTCTTACTTTACTCAATACTATCTTCATGAACTCGGCATTTTCATATATATTTTTTGAATATGAAAAGATAACTGGATTATAAATTAATTCCAACTCATTTACATCCTTATGACTTAACTCGACAAGATTGAAATTATCTTTTAGAATACTCATATCAAGACAACGATAAAGATTTGAATTTTTGCCAATTATCGTAATTACATTATTCATTTAATTATTTTTTTCTTAAATCTACTTAAGCATCTTTCTTTAAAAGAATCAAAGTTACTTTCTAAAAAAGTCAAATTCTGCTCTAATTCAATTTCATCTTCCCCATGATATACACCATAAATATTATAAAACTCTCTAAAACAATAGCAAGGTCCAAATATTATAGGTTTCCCCAAGAAAGTAGCTTTTTCAAAAATTGCACTTTGTGTACATCTCAAATGAGGCAATAAAACACAATCTGCATGAGCTATTTCTGTTAAAATTTTATCTTCTGTTAATCTATCATCGTGAGTTATGTAAGTAACATGATCAGAGTTCACTATATTATAATTTCCTTTTCTTAAATAAACAATCAACTCCCATTTCAAGTGAACCTCTTGAGAAAGTAAGTCAAAAAGTCTAATAAATGGGAAAGGATTTTTCCCGGAATTTATATTACCGTAAAACAATATTCTTTTTTTTGAGCTAAGTTTCTTATTATTTAAATATCTTATCAACTGTTCCTTATCAAATGGCAAGCTTTTTAAAATAGTCTTAAAATAATACCTTCTAGGGATTCTACCAAGACCACAATTACTAAAAACCACACACTGTTGGCTAAGTAAAAAAAAATTATGATGCAAAAAATTTATTACCAAAGATTTAATATTATCTACAAGTCCGTTTCTAAACGCAATTTTAAGTGTTGGCTCGTGAAAGTAATAAATAACATTTCCACCAAAAATTCTTATAAGTAAAATAATCGGAAAATTCAAGATTGATGTATTATAGAAATGAAAATCGTACTTTTCAACTCCAAATATCCTTTTTAGTAATAAAAAAAAAGAAAGTGAGTTTTCACATTTATATTTTTTTGAAATGAAAATCTCTGATCTAAAATCTTTACTCAAAAGTATTATTTCATTAAGTAAACTTGGTTCACAATGTAGGCTTATAATAATATTTTTCGAATAACTCATTTTTATTTAATTACACTCTTTTTAATAAATATTAAAAAAATTATAGCAAATAAGTATAAGGATACAACATCTAATGTTCTAGAACGCAATAAAGTTATAGACATTATTCCCAAATAACTTTCAGTTACCTGCAAATTCAATACTCTAAATAGCTTCATTAAGTGGTATGTCAAAAAACGAAATACTATACCTGCAATGGCAGCAGTAATAATTGCAGGCTTAAAGTAAATTAATTCACTAACATATGTAAACACTGAAATTGAAGAAACTTCATCTCCCATATGGGGGTAAATAACTTGAGTTAACTCAATATTAAATGAAAATATTTCCTTAGGATATATAAAAGAGGGGATAATTTTCTTAATAATTTCAAGAAAATAATCGAACGAAGATGAGTATTTCGCAATATTATTTACCAGTAGATTTAAGTTTAACCCTGGAAACAAGAATGCATCAAAAAACTCGTTAGTCATATATGAGGCTTGTCCTTTATCGCGCAATTCACTAACAATAGTGAACAAAAAATAAAAAGGTAGCATCATAAAAAAAATATGCTTAATCTTAGGTTTTCTCGATAAAACTAATGCCAGAATACCGGTAAACAAAAATCCCCGACTAATACCTGTCTCATAAATCAATATTAAAGTAAATAAACAATATCCTACTACCTTAAATAGTGTGTCTCTTTTTTTTACAAAATCTACCAAAACGAAAGGTGCAATTAAAAAGGTATTCATAAAAAGATCCCAAAAACCTCTACCTTTTCCTAAAGAAATATTACTTGCATCAACAAAAAACTCAACTGCTTTAGCTGAGTTTGTAATTAACATATTATACTTCCATTTTTGCCTCAGGAATAAAGCATCAATTAAATAAACAACACATATAACTATAATGTACAAAATAAGTTTATTTTTTCCTATTTCAAACTCATCTTGCTTTTGGATATGAGTTTTTGGGAAGAAAATTAACCCTATAAGTAATGAAAGAGGTAAAATCATCGAAAAATCCGTAAATAACATTGCAATACACCCCCAAAAAACTAATCCAACAACCAAATAATGTCTTAGATTTAATTTAATTCTCATAGCCTTAGGAAAATATTCCGGAAAAAGCAATTTCGATTTTATCTGAATATTTTTTATTCAAGTGTTCAAGTTCAGCCTCAGTATAACTACACTCAAATGCATCGTTGATCGCTTTCAAAAGTTCCATTTCTATGATAGGATG
>DAHXOT010000052.1 GCA_027364735.1 Hydrotalea sp.
CGCTGCTCTACCTCGCGATTTAATGGGGTGCAAATGTAGGCTCCGGAAGTTTATCTCCCAAATAAATATTGTATTTTCAATTTTCTTTTTTAATAGACGATGCACCACTCGATTCAAAATCTTTAATTACAGCATCTCCTTTATAGTGAATAGAGCTCGCTCCACTTGCATGAATATGCGAAAACTCTTTGGCAACATTTACTTTAATATTGGAAGCTCCGTTTGCATCTGCACTGCAAGTATTTACAAGTAAATCGTAAGCTTTAACATTGCTTGCACCCATAGCACTAATTTCTAAATTATTGGCAGTACCATTAATATTAATTGCTGAAGCACCTCCTAATGATAATGATATGGTTGATGCATTAATTTCTCCTTTAAAAACACTTGCTCCATCAAGTTCAATTTTTAAATCATCTGTTTTTAGTTTTTCTGTTAACACCACTTTACATGCACCACTTGCATATAATTTTTTTAATGATTTAAAAGTAATATATGCCTTAATTTTCCTGTCGCCCCAGTTCCATTTTCCCCAAAAACCATTTTCAGGATATATTTTAAGTACATTATTTTTAACTTCGGTTTTTATATTATTATTTTCTCCTTCGTCAGTACTTATAGCCACTGCATTTTCATTACCCTGAGATAGGTACACTGTAATTGCACTCGATACTTCAATTGCATCAAAATCTTTAACTTTTCTAATTTCGGCATTGGCATCGTGTACTAAATTTTTTACATTTTGTGCAAAGGTTATATTTACTGTGAGAAACAGTATTACCATCACTGAAACTATTTTTTTCATACCTGACCTTTTATTGTACAACGATTTTTTTTAGTAATAGTTACAAATTTACAATGAAAAAATAATTTACATTTGCATTGAAATTTTCCTCGGGGTGCTTCTTGCAAGAAACAAGAGGCTGAGAACAAACCCGTTGAACCTGAACAGGGTAATTCCTGCGAAGGGAAGGCGATACTTTTTATCATCTCCTCTCCATTAGCGTTTCCCTGTTCCCAAATTTTTAACTACAAACAAAAGAAAAATGAAAAAATTTTTGGGAACAATGGCATTTACATTTATCACAGCTATTGCCATTAGCCAACAACCAACATTTATTACAGTAAAAATTGTTGATGCACAAACTAAACAACCTATACCCAATGCTACAATCTCACTGAATAATAGGTTATTTATTGCCGATGAACATGGTATACTTTCTTGTAGAAATAATATAAAAACCAATTACGATGTGAAAGTAACCAGTATTGGCTATGAAAATTATTATACTAAAATACCTGTACCAACCACCAAAGAGCCAATAGTGCTGCAATTAAAGGCAATTAACCTAATGCTGCAACCCTTAGAGGTAAAGTCTATACGAGCCGGAAATATGGCTCCTTTTGCAAAGACTAATATAAGTAAAGATGAAATTGCTAAAATAAATCTTGCACAAGATCTTCCTGTGTTATTAAATCAAACTCCATCGTTATACATTAGTTCCGATGCCGGCAACGGCGTAGGATATACTTATATGCATATTCGAGGAAGTGATGCTACTCGAATTAATGTTACTTTAAATGGTATTCCGTATAACGATGCAGAAAGTATGGGAACGTATTTTGTTGATTTACCCGATTTTACTTCTTCGGTTAATTCAATTCAAATTCAACGTGGCGTTGGTACTTCCTCTAACGGAGCCGGTGCATTTGGGGCTACACTTAATTTGTTAACCAATGAATTTAATGAAAAGGCTTATACTGAAATTAATAATAGCTATGGCTCTTTTAATACATGGAAAAATACTTTAAAATTTGGATCTGGATTATTGGGTGGCCATTTTACAATTGATGGAAGAATAAGTAGTATTACCAGTGATGGATATATTGACCGTGCATTCAGTAATCTTACATCTTTTGCCATCTCCACTGCTTATTATGCAAAAAATTCTTCTTTGCGTTTAAATATTTTTTCGGGAAAAGAAAAAACGTATCAAGCATGGTACGGCATAGATTCTGCAACATTAATTACCAATAGAAAATATAATCCGGCAGGTACCGAAAAACCCGGATCGCCTTACAATAACCAAACAGATAATTATTGGCAAAATCATTATCAACTATTTTTCGATCATACAATAAACAGTAATTGGAGTTTTAATACAGCCCTCTTTCTTACATACGGAAGAGGATATTATGAGGAATATAAAGCAAACCAAGCTTTTACCGATTATGGTATGCCATTCATTGGAAATGATACCACCGACCTTGTGAGACAACGTTGGTTAAAAAATTATTTTTGGGGACAAATTTTTTCATTTCAATACAAGAAGAAAAACAACGAGCTAATGATTGGTGGCGGATGGAATAATTATGATGGTAGTCATTTTGGAAATGTAATTTGGACAAGTGTTGCTCCCATCAACAAGCCTAATTATTATACGTATCCTGCAATAAAAACAGATGCCAATATTTATGCAAAATGGCAATATCAAATATCGCCAAAATGGCAAAGTTTTGTTGATATTCAGTATAGGCACGTATACCATAGAATGGATGGTTTTGAAGGAAATGGAACATTGTCTGTTGCAAGAAAATTCAATTTTATTAATCCCAAAGCAGGAATTACTTATCACTATAAAGGATTACAAGTTTATTTTAGCTATGCCGAAGGTAATAAAGAACCCAACAGAGATGATTTTCAAGCAAGTTTACTCAACCAACCTATTGCTGAAACTTTACACGATTTTGAATTAGGATTGGAAAAAAAATCTACTAAATATAATTTCTCGGCAAATGTTTATTACATGCTTTATAAAAATCAGTTGGTATTAACAGGCCAAATAAACGATGTAGGCGCTTATACAAGAACTAATATTCCAAACAGTTATAGATTAGGAGTTGAATTACAAGGTGAATATATTTTTACTAAATGGCTTACTGCAAATGCCAACTTAGCTGTTAGTCGAAATAAAATTGAATCTTTTACAGAATATATTGATAATTGGGATAATGGAGGACAAACATCTGTTAAACACACCAATACCGATATTTCTTTTTCGCCCAATGTAATTGCTGGTGGAACTGTAACTTTTATTCCTACCAAAAATTTTGAATTTAGTTGTATTAGCAAATATGTTAGCAAAATATATTTAGATAATACACAAAATGCCAACAGAAGTTTAAATGCTTTTTTCACTGAAGATGTAAAAGCTGTTTACACTATTAAACATACATTATTTAAAGAATGGACTATTATTGGGCAATTGAATAATATTTTTAATACATTATATCAACCCAATGGATGGACGTATCCATACTATTCCGGTGGTGTTTTAAATATACAAAATGGATATTATCCTATGGCCGGAACTAATTTTGTTGTTGCAATAAATATTAAATTATAGTAACCCATCATGAGCTTGAAGTATTCATTCAATTCAAGCTCATGATATTTATAATCACATCAAAATTTTAATTGCCAATCAAGCATACCGCCTAACATATTTGTAACATCGGAGAAACCCATTTGTTCTAATATAAGTGCTGCTTGCCCGCTACGATTACCACTTCTGCAATACAATATTATTTCACTATTTTTTAAATCTTCAATTTCTTCAATTTGCATAGATCGAATTTTACCTAATGGCAAAAGAATTCCACCAATATTAAAATCGGTATGCTCATAAGGCTCTCTTACATCAATTAAGTTAAGTTGCTCACCTGCATCTAACCTCGCTTTCACATTATCGGTTGTAATTGTTTTCATAATTATTATTGATTATTTTTTAATGATGATGGAATTGAATCTTTTATAGGTGGTGTATTACTAATATAAACATCAATAATTTGTCCGGGACGAACTTTATTAGGTTCAACTCCAACAGTATCTGTATTGTAAACCGGAGGATTTTGGCGAACAACAAATACATTAGAAGTATCTTTTATTGTTTCTAATGGAACAATTGAACCAAGATTTAGGCTTAAAGTAGCTAATTGTGTTTTTGCTTGAGCCAAGGTAAGTCCTACCAAATCCGGAACATAAATATCGCCATTACCAATACCACTACCCAACACAAAACTAATAATACTACCCAATGGTATTTTTGTTCCGGGTTTAACTATTTCTCCATTATAGCGTTGCTCTAAAACTGCATTGCGAGCAATATCGGGCCTATAAGTAGTATCACCTAATTTTAATTGTAAAGATTGCAAATACATGCTAGCACTTCTAAAAGAAAAACCAACCATATTGGGCATTTCAACCAAAGGTGCAACCGCACGATTAATTGAAAGATAAATAACTCTACCATGTTTTACCATTGCATCTGCCTCCGGAGATTGCCGAACAACACTTAATGCACCAACCGAATTATCGTAAACAGAATCTGATACTTCTACACTAAAACCTTTGGCTAATAAATTAAGCCTAGCTGCATCAATATTTTGGCCTAATACTGAAGGAACTTTTTCATATTTCCCATGCCCTGTTATCCAATCGAGCATACCAAAAAACAGGGCAATTAAAATAAAAAGAAATAGTATTCCTGCCAGAATATTTATAAATAAAGATTTTGAAGTAATGAATTTAAACACAATATTGATTGTTATTAATAATTAATAATTATGAAAGATGATTGAACGCTTCTTCAATAACATCTGTATAAAAGCTTTTTAAACTTTGTCCCATAGCAATTACTTGCTGAGGTACTACACTTGCAGCCGATTGACCGGGGACGGTATTTATTTCTAACATATATGGCTGTTGCTTGGCTTCATTATAAATAAAATCAATTCTTACAACACCTCTGCAATTAAAAACCGTGTAAACATTTTTTGCAGCAGTACGCAATTTATCTGCTATTGAATTATCAATATTTGCAGGAGTAATTTCTTCACTTTTACCATGATATTTTGCTTCAAAATCAAAAAATTCGTTGTGTGTTATTAATTCGGTAATGGGCAATACGGTTATTTCGCCTTTCGATTTAAAAACACCAACGGTAAACTCTCTTCCGCTTATAAACTCTTCAATTAAAAGTTGATTATCTTCTTTAAAAGCTTTGTCTAAAGCAATTTGTAAATCTTCGGGTTTATTTACCTTACTCATTCCTATACTACTACCACCATTATTAGGTTTTACAAAAACTGGAAGTGTAAGTTGAGAAAGAATTTGTTGAGTAGATATAGGCGTATTTTTAAAAACGTGTAAGCTTTTTGCTACATATATTCCGCTGAATGCTGCAACAGCAACAGAATAGCGTTTATTAAATGTTAATGCCGAAGTGGCTGCATCGCAACTTGTGTAGGGCAAATGAAGCATATCAAAATATCCTTGCAGTTTTCCGTCTTCACCGGGTGTTCCATGAATACAAAGTAATATGGCATCGAATTGTATGGTTTGGTTTAAATCAATTATGGAAAAATTTTCTTTATTTACTAAAGATTTTTCTCCATCTTCTTTAACGTACCACCAACCTGAAGGATGAATATCTATTTTATAAACATCATACTTATCTCTATCTATGTTATTACTAACGGTTATAGCACTTTTGTAGCTAATTTCGGCTTCTCCGCTATAACCACCGGTTACTAATGCAATTTTTTTCTTCATACCAAATATTATAAATCAAATATAAAGAGCTATAAAATAAAATATCAATTGTTTATAGTTAAAATAAAAAAGGTGAAGAAACTGTCCGGCTTCTTCACCTCACTTATACGGGAAATATCACCCGTTTTTACTCGATGTTGTTGCGTTAAACAGCAACATTTATTTTGCTACTAAGCTAATAAATAAATAAATATTATACAAATTTTTTTAATAAAAAATGTATACTTTTTATTAGCTATGCAAAGATTCTTTTTTTGCTAATAACGATTCTACAGTTTCTTGATATGCTTCATCAGGTATACAACAATCTACCGGACAAACAGAAGCACATTGAGGTTCTTCATGAAAACCTTGGCACTCTGTACACTTATTTGGAACAATATAATAGGTATCAACAGATAAAGGAGCTTGTTTAGCATCTGCATCAATTGATGATCCATCCATTAATGTAAATGATCCTTTTACTGTTGTTCCATCAGCAATTGCCCATTCTACGCCTCCTTCATAAATAGCATTATTGGGACATTCAGGTTCGCATGCACCGCAGTTGATACATTCTTCAGAAATCTTAATTGCCATAATCTTAATTTTGATTTTAAAAAATAGTTAGTTGTTCTAATTACAAATTTATAAGCAATTTCAACAAATAAAATATGACTTTACCCAAAAGAATAGAATTATTTATACGCTTAGGCAATTATTTTACAGATAATTCTACCGAATGGCAAGATATAAAAGCCAATGCCGCCAGAGAAAATCCTTGGTTTACCCCCGAATTTATTGAACTTTCTGTAAATAATATTGTAGGCCAATTTCTTCAGAAAGAAAAATTATTGGCTTGGGTTAATCATTATCATGTACCCAATACTACTCCAGCAAAAAAAATAATTGGGTTAGTGATGGCAGGCAATATTCCTTTGGTGGGATTTCATGATTTTTTATGTGGCTTTATTAGCGGGCATCGTTTATTAATTAAACTATCCTCAAAAGATAAAATTTTACTTTCACATATTGTTGAAAAAATGGTAGAATGGGATAACGATGTAGCTAACCATATTTCGTTTGCAGAAATATTACAAAATTGCGATGTTTATATTGCTACAGGCAGTAACAATAGTAGTAGATATTTTGATTATTATTTCTCTAAATATCCTCATATTATACGCCGAAACCGCACATCTGCCGCAGTTTTAGAGGGGAATGAAACCAACGAAGAACTCGAAAAATTAGCCGATGATATTCAGTTATACTTTGGCTTAGGTTGCCGAAATGTTACCAAAATATATGTTCCCAATAATTACAATTTTACGCCGTTGTTAAATGCCTTAAAAAAGTACGACTATTATTTAGATTATCACAAATACAAACACAACTTCGATTATCAATTAACCATTCTTATCATGAACAATGCGAAATATTTTAATAGTGGCTCGGCTATTTTAACCGAAAACACTTCCCTATTCTCCCCAATAAGTCAAATATATTTTGAATACTATGATAATAAAAAAGATACTATACAAACGCTTAAGCAGAATACTAATGTGCAATGTATTGTAGCGAAAGAAGAAGTTAATTTTGGCACAACACAAAGCCCCTCTTTAATGGATTATGCCGATGGAATTGATACAATGGCATTTATTAAAAATTACCTTTATAACCACTAAATCAACCAAAAGTTAAATTAAACCAGTAACTTTAATAAGTACACAAAATACGATGTACGATTAACCTCGTAAAATAATCGTTAAATATTTAAAAAGATGAACTGACGATTAAACAGGTTTGTTTCTTTGTAATCTCAAAGGCATAATTTTTGAACGAAATAAAAAAAATTACACAATGAAACTGAAAGATATTTTAGTAATTATGGGCATAAGTGCCACAACAGCTATAGCAAGCGTTTGGGGCTATGGCAAATGGGTGCAAAGCAAAACTGCCGGAATGCAAGAAGCAGGAAAATTGCCTGTAAATTATGCAGGATTCTTTGGCAAATCAGCAAGTGGCGATGCAGTAAATTTCGAGCAACCTGCTATGGCTGCCACACCTGCAGTAGTACATATTAAAACCAGAACCAAAGCAAAACAATTAAGCAATAATTTACCTAAAAGAAGTAATCCATTTGGCGACTTTTTTGGAGGAGGAGATGATTTGTTTGGCGATTTATTTGGCGGACCAAGAATTATACCCGAACAACGTGCCAGTGGCAGCGGCGTAATTATTAGTCAAGATGGATATATTGTTACCAATAACCATGTTGTGGCAGATGCAGATGAAATTAATATTACCTTGCCCAATAAAAGAACTTACAAAGGAACAGTTGTTGGTACTGACCCCAGTAGCGATTTAGCAGTAGTAAAAATTGATGCTACAGGATTACCCTACTTAGTTTATGGCAATAGCGACGAAGCTAAATTAGGCCAATGGGTACTGGCAATTGGCTATCCACTGAATTTAGATGTAACTGTTACAGCAGGTATCATTAGTGCTAAATCAAGAAGTATTAATATTAATGATAGACAAAGCCAAACTCCTGTTGAATCTTTCATTCAAACCGATGCAGCAGTTAATCCGGGCAATAGTGGTGGAGCACTAATTAATACCAATGGTGAATTAATTGGAATTAATTCTGCCATTGCTACCGGTACAGGTTATTATGCAGGTGTTTCTTATGCAATTCCCGTTAATATTGTAAAGAAAGTTGTCAACGATATTATTAAATACGGAACCGTTCAACGTGCTTTTATTGGTATAAGCTATGCAAGAGAAGGCTTAAGTGATGAAGAAAAAAAGAAAGAAGGTATTAAAGAAGGCGATGGTGTTTATGTAATAGATGTACCCGAAGGCGGTGCTGCCAATGCCGCAGGTATTAAAAAAGGCGATTTTATTACTAAGCTAAATGGCACAAAGGTTAATTCAGGACCAGAAATGGTTGAACAAGTTGCTCGATACAAACCAGGCGATAAAATAACAATCACGTATACACGTGATGGAAAAGAAAATACAGTTAACATTATTCTTAAAAATAAAATTAATACTACAGCATTTGTTAAATCTCAATCTACATTAGAAAAATTGGGAGCAACTTTTGAAACTGTTGATAAAAAAACTGCAACAGCCAATGAAATAAGTGGTGGTGTTTCGGTAAAGAAAATTGTAAAAGATGGTGCAATTCAGAAATCAAGAATTCAAGAAGGATTTGTAATTACAGCCGTAAATGGTAATGATATAAATACTTTAGACGATTTAAAAGAAATATTAAAGAATGCACATGGCACTGTTTATTTCGATGGTATTTATCCCGGATTCAGCGAATCGTATCGCTACCCTGTGAGAATTGATAATGAAGAATAGAATAAACATTTAAATAATATAAAAAATGCCACACTAACCATGTGGCATTTTTTATATTCACGCAAACTATATTTTCTTATAAACCAAGTAATCAAAATCCATTAATTCGAATGCTTCGCTTGCATAAAATTGATATTGCAAACCCGAAAAAATATTTTCATATTTTCCTGCCAACCATTCATGCTCTATAGAAATTTTAATTTTTTCTTGAGCCGAAAAGTTTAAGATAACCAACAGTATTTCTTCCCCCTTCTTTCTTATAAAAGCCATTACATCATTGTTAGAAACAGGCAAATTAAATGTTTCGCCTTCGGCTACACATTTAGATGCATGAACTGTTAAAAGTGTTTGATAAAACTGATGTAATTGAATATTCTCCGCCCACATAATTTCATCTTTATCAAAAAACTTCAATCGCTTGTAATTAGGCAATTCTTGTCCGCTGTATACAAGAGGTATCCCATTCCATGTGCAAGTAAGTACAGCAAAAACTTTAGCAGCTTCGCCATATTTTTCATATTCAGTTCCATTCCAACTATTCTCATCATGATTGGAAGTAAAAAAAAGTTTATACGAATCTTTAGGGTATTGTGAATATTTGTGTAAAACAGTATATAAATCGTTTACGGTGGATGCTTGTTTACTTAACTTCTCCGAAACATGCATCCATTCCCAAGCATAAGTAACATCAAAAACATTATGATAGTTTACCTCTTCACATTCGGCCAACCAAAATAAATGTTTAATGGTTTCGCAAGCACTTCGGGCTTCTTCCCAAAAATCTAATGGAACTAAATGAGCCATATCGCATCTAAAGCCGTCAATATCAAAACTTTTAACCCAAAACATCATAGCATCAATCATAGCTTTTCTCATGTCAGCAATATCGTAATTCAAATCAATCACATCGTGCCAACCATTTTCTTCGGTAAAATTTCCCAATGCATCTTTCATGTACCAATCCGGATGTTCAGTTACCCAATGATGCCCCCAACCTGTATGATTGGCAACCCAATCAATAATAATTTTTATACCTAACGAATGAGCTTCATTTACCAAATTTTCAAAATCGGTAAGTGTACCATATTCAGGATTAATGGTGGTGTAACTACTGCAAGCATAATAACTGCCTAACATACCTTGCCTAACCTCGGTACTAATGGGTGTTATAGGCATTAACCATAACACTTTTACACCCATACTTTTTAAACGGGGTAAATGTTTTTGAAAAGACTGAAATGTACCTTCAGCTGTATATTGCCGAATATTAACTTCATAAATATTGGTTCCTTTTATCCAAGAAACAGATGGAAAATGATTACTCATAATTGCTGATGCTTAAGTTACAAAGAAATAGTTTTAATTTGAATTAAATATGAAAGATACATTAGATAGAAGAATAAGTTTATTACAAGCCACAGCAATTAACATGACTGATATGGTTGGAATAGGACCATTTGTGGTTTTAAGCTTAGTTGCACAAATTATGAATGGCCCATGGTTTTTATATGCATGGATTGCAGGTGCTTTTTTATCGTGTGTAGATGCCAGTGTTTGGTGCCAATTGGGTTCAACATTTCCTTTAGCTGGTGGAAGTTATAATTTTTTAAAAGAAGGATATGGAGAAAAATGGGGAAGATTAATGAGCTTTTTATTTGTTTGGCAAACCATGATTCAAGCACCATTAGTTATAGCCTCTGCAGCAATAGGATTTGCACATTATACAGGCTATTTAGTACCATTAAATAATATTGAAACAAAAATAATTAGCGGCTTAGTTGTATTATCTATTACATTTTTATTATACCGAAAAATTGAAACAATAGGTAAAATATCTGTTTTACTTTGGATGGGCGTACTAATTACTATGTTATGGATTATTGGCGGTGGAATATTTCATGGAAATTTTATGGCACCTATTCATCACATTAATGATGGAATACAATTAAATAACGCATTTGCTGTAGCAATTGGTTTTGCGAGTGTTAAAACAGTTTATAGTTATTTAGGCTATTACAATGTTTGCCATTTAGGTGGAGAAATCATTAATCCAACTAAAAATATTCCACGAAGCATGTATATATCAATTGCCGGAATTGCTGTTTTATATTTATTAATGAATATTAGTGTTGCAAGTGTTTTGCCATTAACCAAAATTCAACAAAGCAATTTTATAATAAGCGAATTTATTCAAACACTTTCCGGAAATATTGCTGCCAAAATTGCTACCGGCTTAATTCTATGGGTAGCTTTTGCTTCCGTTTTTTCTGCAACATTGGGTTATAGTCGTATTCCCTATGCTGCTGCTACTGATGGTGCATTTTTTTCTGTATTCGCTAAAGTACATCCTACTAAACATTTCCCACATGTTTCGCTTTTGGTATTAAGTTCTGTTGCGTTTATTTTTAGTTTACTATTCAAATTAGCCGATATTATTAGTGCTATTTTAGCTATGCGAATTTTAATACAGTTTATTGGACAAGCAATTGGATTATTACTTTTAAATAAACGAAAAGGAAAAGATTTTTTTGCATGGCGAATGCCGCTGTATCCTTTGCCTGCATTGATGGCTATTGCAATATGGCTCTTCATATTTTTTTATACCGGAACTAAAATGATGCTTAGCGGATTAACTGTAATAACTCTTGGAACACTTGTTTATTTTATTAAAGAAAAAGTAAATCGCTGAAGAAGAAATATTTTCTCTTCTATTTGAAATTTCAAAAGCTCCATTTATATTTATAGAAAATCAATAGTATGAAGTCAATCTTTCTATCATTATTTACCTTTCTGGTAATTTTTAGTTACGCCCAAGATGTGCAATTTGTAAATGATACAATTATTACAAGTAGCGGATTTAAAGTTTACAAAGGCATTTCTTTAAAGTTAGGACGAGGTAGTATGCCCGATGGATCGTTTAAATACATACGGTATGAAACCGGTAAACCGGGAATAGATATTAGCTTCTCCAATTCAAATAAAAATTATACATACGCCGGTGCAAATTACAGCAGCCGAATTTCGGAAGTTGCAAAAACCAAAGCAGTAGGAGGCAAAAAAAACGGATATGTATATTATGCAATGCTAAAATTAGGAGACCTGATGCGATATGAATGTGATGTAGAAAATGCAATTGCTACAGGTGAAATAATACTTCCGGCAGAGTTTCAGAAAAGTACTAATACAAATCAAAGTGGTGGCATAACAAACATAGCAGAAGAATTAGGCAAACTGAAAAAAATGTATTCAGATAGTTTAATAACCAAAGAAGAATATGAAGCTGCAAAAAAGAAATTGTTTGGAAATAAATAAATAATGTTGTTGCTTTTATTTTTAGTTATTATTCAAATTAGCAGATATTATTATCGCTGTTTTAGCTATGCAAAAAGAAACTAATTTTTAAAATTACCCATCGCTAATTTTTTAATATTTTTTTAAACCAAAGTTTTAAACTTTTAAAACAGCCTAAAGTCTCATTTGCATTATTAATACATTTAAAACTGAAAAAATGAACAAAGTATTTTTATTAGCAATTGCAGGTTTATTAGGTATTACTTCTTATGCACAAGGTCCGGGGCATCAAAGAACTAATATTAAAAATCATCCTCGCGTAAACCAAGTAAATAAAAGAATTGATAACCAAGAAAAAAGAATTACTGAAGAACGTAAAGAAGGCGATTTAACAAAAGCTCAAGCACAACAAGACAGAAAAAATCTTTCACTTATTAATCAAGAAAAAAAAGATATGCGTAAAATGGATGGCGGACATTTAACTTCTCAAGATCAAAAAGCATTAAATCAACAGCTAAATAAAAACAGCAAAAAAATAGGTCAATAAATAGTTTATGCAGCATCAAATAATTAAGGGTTGAAAATTTCAACCCTTAATTATTTTGTATCGAAAAGATTGAAATAATTGCAGCGTAAAACTAATACCAATTACAGCCATAACACCTATTACATTTAACCATAGAAAACCCATTCCTATAACATTATATTTATCTAAAAAGAAAACAATAATTACTACAATTTCGCTAACAACTGCTGCATAAAATACCGCATCTGCTTTAATACTTTTAAAATAAAATGCTACCAAAAAAATGCCCAACATCACACCATAAAATAACGATCCCATAATATTTACTACCTCAATTAAACTACCCATACCGGTTGATAATTCTGCTACAATAACTGAAAAAATGCCCCAAGCGAAAGTTGCATATCTTGAAACATGATATTTTTTAATTTCTTCTTCATCCGATTGAATAGGGTGTACATGTTTTTTCTTAAATCTGCAATAGAAATCAACAACAGTGCAGCTTGCCAAAGAATTTAAAGCTGCCGCAATGGAGCCCCAAGCTGCCAAAAAAATAATGGCAATTAATAAACCAACCAACCCTTTAGGCAAATAATCTACTACAAACCTAATAAATATGTAATTGGTATCATTGTCATCTCCTTTCATTCCAACTTGCTTTATTAATGCCTTATACTTGTTTTTTAATTCATAAGTTTCATCGTTCAACTGTTGCAATTGGAGTTTTACTGTTTGCTGATTTTGCTTCCAATTCTTTAAAACTTCTTTTTTTTCCTGATTAAGAATATGAAACTGATTTTCTAATTTAATTGCTTCTGCTTTTTTATTGCTATTGAATAATTGTTGCTGCTGAACAGAATTAAAGAAAATAGGTTGTTCTTTTAATTGATAAAAAGAAAATAATAATACACCAATTAATAAAATAAAAAATTGCATTGGCACTTTTACTAATCCATTCATTAGTAACCCTAATTTACTTTCTCTATCACTTTTAGCTGTTAAGTATCGGCCTACTTGCGACTGATCAGTTCCAAAATAACTTAATGCCAAAAAGAACCCTCCCACAATTCCGCTAATAATATTGTATTTATCTTTCCAATCAAATCCTTTAGCCGAAAATCCGGTTGTAATTACATTCATCTTTCCGCCAATACCACTTATTTTTAAAGCATCAACAAATCCAAGCTCTTTGGGTAATAAGTGCACAACCCAATAAGCGGTAATAAATATTCCTATAAAAATTATAATTAATTGTATTTGCTGTGTATATGCTACTGCTTTTGCACCACCGCTTACTGTATATATTATTAGTAATCCACCCATCACAATGTTGGTCCAAAAAATATCCCATCCCAATAACGATGATAATATGATGGAAGGAGCATAGATGCTTATACCGGTTGATAACCCTCTTGATAATAAAAAAAGTGCTGAAGTAAATGTTCTTGTTTTAATATCAAATCGATGTTCTAAAAATTCATACGCAGTAAATACTTTTAACTTATTGAAAATTGGTACAAACGTGATACTTAAAATTATCATTGCAATAGGCAAGCCTAAATAATATTGTACAAAACGCATTCCATCAGTAAACGCTTGACCAGGTGCCGATAGAAAAGTGATAGCACTTGCCTGAGTACCCATAATACTTAATAGAATTAAGTACCATGGCATATTTCTGCTACTTAAAAAATATCCTTCTAAACTTTTTTTAGTTCTACTTTTGTATAATCCATAAATAATTATACTTAGTAAAGTAACAATTAGCACTATCCAGTCTAATATACTCATGAAAAATAATCAGTGAGCCATTTAAAAAAAATGATAAGAATTAATAAAAAAATAAGTACTAAAATGTACCATCGCTTCCAGAAAGCAGATTGAGATGATTTATTTTTTGTACTCATATATATTGAATTACTATTGATTTCTACTTTTATTACTTAAAAGCCCTCCTACAAATAAGCCTATGGCCAAACCTGCCAATAGTCCAATTTTCATATTCTTTAAAAATTCACCTAATATAATTCCAATTACTATTGCCAATCCTATTCCTATACTTCGCCTAGAATGCATAATTTATTTATTATTTGGTAACGCAATTAAATTAGCTAACAGTTTATAAGCACCTGCATTGCCTGTGGGCAATTGCCTAAATAATACCAAACTTACATAAACAAAATTCCCTTTTCCATATTTGCTGATAATTAAGCTTCCATTCGTTTCTTTTTCATTTTTATCGTGCATTCCTAAAATGGCTTCAAAATGCGAATCAAATTTTTCTGCCTGATAAGTACTTCTCTCTTGTACCCAATTATCAAAATCTTTTTCAATTATTTTATTGGGATAATTTAATGCCGGATGATTGGGAATTAAAAAATTAACCATAGCATTTTCATCGGTAATTCGCAATCTTGGATTAACAATAAAGTTATACGGACCAACTTTTACGGTTGCTGCATCAACCTGATTACTTTTCAGGTACTGCACAACTAAGTTGCCTCCATTTGCTATGTACTTATTTAAAACATCGTTTTTATTACTTAACCATTCATGCATATTATATGCTCGTATTCCAATAACAATTGCATCGAATTGTTTTAAATAATTGTCTGTAATATCTTGTTCATTCAATACTTTTACCGAATAGCCCAATTGCAATAATGCATCTGCTACTTTATCTCCTGCCCCATTAATATAGCCTACTCTTTTTCCAACTACATTAATTTTTTCATTCACGAAATTGATACTATCTCTATATGAATAATGTATAATTGGAATATGCGGATAATTAATTGTTGCAAAATATTTCGTAAATAAAAAGTCTTTATTGTTTACAGTAATTTTAACTGCAGCATGCATTGATTTATTATTGTACTCATGAAAAACATCTTTTACTGCTACTTTAAAACTGTACAATTTATCTTTCTCAAAATTCATTTTTCTATTTTCAAAAATAGAATAAGTTGTATCGGATAAAGCATAAAGTGAGGTAGTAATTCCATTAGCCGAAAAATTAGAATAGATATTTATTGAAACAGAATCTTGATGAATAGTATGATGATTAGCATTAACATCTAATAGTGCAACATGCGGAGAAACAGTTATGGAAAGATGCGGCTGTAAAGCTAATGGTTCTGTTGTTTCTCCTTTTACCGGATCTATATATTGGTACACTACAGGCCGAAATATATTTAAGGTAACACTATCAATTATAATTGAAAATTGAGCAGATAATAATGGATTATTCCAAGATTTACCAACCAATAGCGGATTAGTAATGGTAAAGTTGCCTTGTTGCTGCGGTGCTTGTAACCAATATGGATCGGTTGTATTTTCCATAGCAGGTTCTTGGATAGTAACTTTAATATTGTACCAATAATTTTTATTAGATGATAATATTTGACGACTATTAATGAGTGTATCAGATGCAATTTTTATTCCTGCAAGTTGGGCTGAAACACCAGTTCTATTATTTACTAAACAGTTAATTATTACTGTATCTCCTTGCAAAACAGATTGTGTATTAGTAGTAGCTTCTGCATATATCCCACTACAACTTATAATAAGATTTTTCACTTCATCAATTTTTTTATTCCACCAAACTGTACCATCAGAAAGCAATTGCATTTGCTTGTATACATGTACCAAACTGTTAACCGAATATTCGGGATGATTAAAATTAAATTGCTCAATAATTTTTTGAATAGAATCTCCTATTTCCGAGCCATGCTTTAACCTATTCCATGTTATATCAATACCCTCCATCAAATTAGTTTTTGCTGTATCGCCGCCAATATTTAAAAAATATTCCATGATAGATCCTTTGCGTTTTGCCCTTCCTTCACCTTGACTTTTATGCATACTTCTGGCCTCTCCTCCTACCTCTCCATAACTTTCGCCCAATAATGGATTATACACACCTACATCCATCTTTAATTGATTATCGGAAGTTGTATTAGTGCCGCCAAAATTAAACGTGTTCCATAAAATTCGTTTTGCTTTCCATGGCTTTACTCCTAATTTAAATTGATCAACAAAGGCAGTAGAATCGGCGGCTGCATAAAATGCAATATTTGCCAAAATAGCCGATGCTGCATGATGACCATGACCTGCTCTTGCATCGCCAGGGAAACGAGTAATAATAATATCCGGCTGATATTTTCTTATCACCCAAACCATATTACTTAACACCAAAGAACTATCCCATATTCTTAATGCTTCGGATGCACTTTTGCTAAATCCAAATTCATAAGCAGAACTAAAATATTGTTCGGCTCCATCAATTTCACGGGCTGCCAATAGTTCTTCGCTACGAATTAATCCTAACGCAATGCCTTGTTCACTACCTAATAAGTTTTGTCCGCCATCTCCTCTTGTTAAACTTAAATAAGCTGTACGATAAAGTTTTTCTTTGGCTAAATAGGGTAATAATATATTGTTTTCATCATCAGGATGTGCTGCTACATACAATACACTACCCAATACATCTAATTTTTTTAATTGCAAATAAATGTTAGAACTATTATAATTTATTTGTGCTTGTAGCTTTAGTGTACTTATAAGAACACATAAAAAAAGAAAAAGTAACTTCCTCATTAGTAAAATAATTTCTATTTATTATCTGGTTAAAAAAACTGCATTTGCTAACAACTGCTTTCCACTTTCCCAAAACATTCTAAAAATAGGATTATCAGCAAAAAAAATAAATTGTCCTTTATCAATATCTTCAACTCCAATTAATACACCATCTTTTAATTTCTTTTTCAGTCTATATCCTACAAAACCTGCAACATAATTATCTTTTTTTATTACCCCAACATTCCAATCATCTTTTAATAGTTCGTAGTTCCCGGCATCTTGCTTTAGTGTAAAATAAAACTCATTAAATCCATAAGCAAGCGGATGTGTATTATCTAATTCAACTTTATAAATAGATCCGGGAATAAAATCGGATAAATCATTCCTTTCCCTATCAGCATATTTTTTTACATTCATTGAGTTGTCTTCTACATTTTTTTCTTCTTTGTTTTCTTGCAGTTTTATACCCCAATCGTTTTTAGCTAATTGCATTACAGCTCCCTGTATTGCAATTAATTTTCCTCCATTCTTTACAAACTCTTTTAATTTATCTAGAATAGTTTTATCATTTAATGAATGATAATAACCATCTGGTAAAATTAAAACATCGTATTTGGTTAAATTTATCCATGATACATCATTGGCATTAATAAGGGTAAGTGGATAATCTAAACATTGCTCAAAGAAATTCCAAACTTCGCCGGCATCTGTTGCGGAAGTTTGTTGACCTGTAATTAATGCAACACGAGGTGCATTTAAAGGGCGAATATCGGGGCTTCCAAAATCGGCACCACTATCAACAAGTCCAGACATTACTGCATCGGCAGCAATATTAAATCTCTTCGATGCTTCTTCTAATAATTCATTCCATTGATTGTATTTATTACTTGTTTTTAAAACAAGCAAAGTTCCTCTATCGTAACTTTTATTATTATACACAAAAGGCTTATCGGCAATACGAACTTTAATATTATTTTTTAGAAGAAAAGAAAGCAATTTTGCTGCATTTAAAGAATGATAGGGAATTAAATATCCATACTCCGATTTAGGAATTGTATCTACATATTTTACAGAAAAAGGAGACAGTTCTTTTTTCTCTTTTAACGCAATTCCTTCTACGTTGTATGCATAAGGAATACTCCAAGCGGTAATATCGTACGTAGCACTATCAGATAATTTACTTTTAGGTTCAAACAAAACCCTTGCTAATGAGCCTTTAGTTTGATAGGCTGAAACGGCCAGTGTATAATTTTTCAATTGAAACTCTTCTTCTTTTCCCGTAAAATATCTATAACCTTTTATTTTTCCCGAAATCGTTCCATATTCTATTTTATTTTTATCGAGTAATTCTTTTACGGCAAGAATTTTATTTGCATCATTAGAGGTTACCACATAAGTTTTGTATTCGGTGTTAGTAGCGTTACGATTATTGTTGAAATATTTTACATATTCTTTTATTAATTGTTGTGCATTCATGGAACTAACTTCAATGGTAGAAATACCTGTTGTATAATGATGCTGTATTCTATCAACCAACGTTAATGTATCGCCATCTTTATTAATAATACCTAATCCGGCACGAATACCACCTTGTTCAAAAGTCATTCCAATTGATCCATTATACAAAGGATAGGTATCGCCATAAGAAGGATAAAATAAATCGAATCGCTCTTTTGTAAAAAACAACCAATTTTTCGCATCAAAATATTTGGCATTGTTTTTTCCAATTAACTCCTGAAAATTTCTTTGCCATTGCGTAATAACATCGTGATACGGTTCTGCGGCAGGTGCAAAATAATATGGCTCATTATATCCTTGCTCATGATAATCAACATGCACTTGCGGTAGCCATTCATTATACTTTTTTAAACGCAACTTACTTTCTACTTGTGTTTGCCAAACCCAATCTCTATTTAAATCGAAATTATAATGGTTAGTTCTGCCACCCGGCCAAGGTTCGTTATGTTCTCGAGATTGAGGGTCGGGATTATACTTTTTTCCAACGGTAGTATTATACCAATTAATATAACGATCTCTTCCATCGGGATTAATACATGGATCTATAATGATAATGGTATTTTTTAACCATTCTTTTGTTTCAAGATTATTGGAACTTACCAAAGCATATAAAGTAAGCATGGCTGCTTCGCTCGAAGCTGCTTCATTTCCATGAACATTATAACTCAACCATACAATGGCAGGCGCATCAGTATTAACAGGTACATTATCTTTTAGTAATCCTGCTAATCGCAAATTATTTTCTCTTATAGCTTCTAACTTCTTACTATTTTCCGGCAAAGCTATATAGGCTAAAAGTAGTGTTCGCCCTTCATTTGTTTCTCCATATTTTTCAATTTTAACCATTTCGGGATGTACCGATGCTACATATTGAAAGTAGCTAACAATTTTATCATGGCGTGTAAACTTAGTTCCCAATTTGTAGCCTAAAAATTGTTCCGGACTTTCTACATTTTGTGCATTAGCAAATACTGATAAAATAAGAAAAAACAAGAAAATAATTTTCTTCATAAAAAATAAATGAAGGGTGAATATAGATAAAGAAAAAAAACAGCCCAAATAAGGCTGTTTAAACGGTTAAAAATAATGTAAAAAGTTAAACCAACTCTTTAGAAAGATGCATTTTAGTCATTTCTCGATAAAAATTTTGCAATTGGTGTATTGAATGCACATCGGGATGATGTCTTCTATCTTCTCGATACCACATTTCAATATTCGAAAAATCATCTGCCGAAGGAATAATCAATCGAAAAGCATCTTTCGAATATTTTACTTCGCCAGTATCGGCATATACCTGTTTTGCAAAATTTAATTTGAGTAGTTCTGCATCATTTAAAGGAATAGGAAATACATCTTTACTATCAAACCAAAACTCCTGAACACCGGTATCTACACATATTTGCTGTTCATCCCTATTTAAATCAACAACTTCACCTTCACAAATTCGATGCTTATATTCTACTCTTAATAAATTACCAATTCTAATTTGATTAAAAGGTAGCATAACAATTATTTTAGTTGCTTTAATTTACACATTTTTTTTTGAAAAATGCAATAGGCTATGAAGTTTTTCGATAATTAATAATTGCCCAACTATTAAAAAAAATGGCAAATCCTAAAATAATAAGAATATGATTTTTAATATCGGCCAACCCGCTTCCTTTTAAAACAACCATTCGCACCACTTCAATAAAATAAGAAACCGGATTTAACCACCACGTAATTTTTTGTACCCAATAAGGCATACTATCAATAGGAGTAAACAAACCGCCCAACATAATAAAAATCATTAACAGAAAGAATGAAATTAGCATTGCTTGTTGCTGCGTATCGGCATAAGTTGAAATAAGCAATCCTAAGCCAAGAACTGCTAATAAATAAATAGCAGCAAAAAGATAAAGGTTAAAAATATTTCCGGCAGGATGTACATTGTATACAATTCGAATAATTAATAAACTTACCGATAATACAATTAAACCTAAAATCCAAAATGGTATTAGCTTGCCTAAAATAAAATGATATTTCCGAATTGGAGTTACATTTATTTGTTCAATTGTTCCTACTTCTTTTTCCTTTACAATATTTAATGCAGTTAAAAAAGATCCTACCAATGTTAGTAAAGTAACCATTACACCCGGCGCCATAAATATTTTATAATTCAATAAAGTATTAAATCGGTTAATAACTACGGTTTCAATAAAAGGCTGAGCACTTATTTTGGGCAATTGTATCCATTTTAACCGAAGTATATCGTTATAATCATGAATAATATTTTGCAAATAAGCAGCACCTAAATTTCCTTTCATTCCATTAACAGCATTAACAGAAAGAAATAATTTTGAGTAATTTTCTTTTACAATATCTCTTTCAAAATGCAAGGGAATTTCTAATACAATATCTGCTTTATCCGATTCAATGTATTTGATAGCTTGTTGATATGAATTACTATAATTGATTAATCGAAAATATCGTGATGCAGCAATTTTTTGAATAAGTTGTTGAGAAGATACAGAATGATCATGATCGGCTACAGCAATATTTACATTCTTAACTTCATAATCTGCTGCCATTGGAATAACCATTAGCTGAATAATTGGCATAATAAATATCATGCGGAGAATGGCAGGATTACGGAATATTTGCCTAAACTCTTTTTGCAATAAGAATTTTAATGCTTTCATTCTGATAAGTTGTTTAATGATAAATGAGTAACACAACAAATACTGCTATACATTAATATGGATGGTTGTATCATAACTAAGCCAATCTTGTTTTAAACTTTTTTATACTTACTGTAAATAAAACAATAGTCATTGCTAATAATATTAAAGTTTCTTTCCAAACCGATGCTATTCCTAAACCTTTAATCATTATTGCTTTAACAATATTATAGTACCATTTTGCCGGAACAATGTTTGAGATAATTTGTAAGGGGATTGGCATATTTTCTATGGGAAACATATACCCGCTAAAAACGGTTGTTGGTAAAAATAAACCCAAAAAAGAAAATAACATGGCTACTTGCTGTGAATTGGTAAGGGAAGAAATTAATAACCCTAATGCTAATGAAGTAATAGTAAATAATAAGCTTTCTGAAAGCAATAATAATAAACTGCCACGTATTGGAACATCTAACACAAATACACTTAACAATAAAATACTAATAACATTTATCATTGACAATAGCATATATGGTACCGCTTTAGCCAATATAACACGAAATGGCTTTAATGGAGATACAAGAATTACTTCCATGGTGCCCATCTCTTTTTCTTTTACAATTGCAATAGATGTCATCATAGCACATGTTAGCATTAAAATTAAAGCCATTACACCCGGAACAAAACTGTAAGCACCTTTCAATTCCGGATTATACATCATCCTAATTTCGGTTTCTATGGTATAAGGATATACGGTAGTTTTATTAATATCAGTTTGATAATCTTTTACTATTGCATTAGCATAATTAACTAAAGTAGTTGCCACATTAGGATCGGTAGCATCGGTTATAAACTGAAGCTGTGCTTTATTTCCATGCAGTAAATCGCTGGCAAAATTTTGCGGAAATACAATAGCCATTTTTATTTTTCCTTCTTTAAATGCAGGCTCTACTTGTTGATAAGAGTACAATGATTTATCTATCTGAAAATATTTATTAGCTGCTATTTTTTGTATTAATTGTTGCGAAACATTATCTCTGGCATAATCGAGTACAGCAATCTTAGCATTTTTTACTTCATTAGTTAATGCAAATCCAAAAATGATTATTTGCGTAATAGGTATTCCCATTAAAATAAACAGCGTTCGCTTATCTCGCCATATATGAAAAAATTCTTTTTTTACAAATGCAAAAAACTGTTTCATGTACTATTTTTTTATTGATGGCTTTATTACACAGCCTATTAATATTGTGCTCTCTTAACAACCAATCTCTATTCACTTCTGGTAGCTTTTCTTGCCAATTTTAAAAACACTTCATCCATAGATACACACTCAAAATTTTGTTTTAATTTTTTGGGTGAATCAAGTGCTTCTATTCTTCCATCAACCATTATAGAAACTCTGTTACAATATTCAGCCTCATCCATGTAATGTGTAGTTACAAAAATGGTAATACCTTTTTCTGATGCATCATATATCATTTCCCAAAATTCTCTTCGTGTAACAGGATCAACTCCACCGGTAGGTTCATCTAAAAATACAATTGCCGGATCATGAACAATAGCTACAGAAAATGCCAATTTTTGTTTCCATCCCAAAGGCAATGCTTTTACTAAAGTATTTTGCTGATGTTGCAAATGAAGATGGTGAACTAAATAGTTTATTTTATCCTTAATTTGATTTTCATTTAATCCATAAATGCCTGCATAAAAATTAATATTTTCTTTTACGGTTAAATCTTCGTACAAAGAAAATTTTTGGCTCATATAACCAATATTTTTTTTAATATTTTCTGTTTGCTGATAAATATCAAAACCGGCAACTTTAGCTTTACCCGAGGTAGGTATAGATAATCCGCATAACATACGCATAGCAGTAGTTTTTCCTGCACCATTGGCACCCAAAAAACCGAATATTTCTCCTTTATTTACTTCGAAAGAAATACCATCAACTGCAATAAAATTACCAAATTGCTTAGTTAATTTTTCTACCACTATTACTGGTTCATTTTTCATTTTCTGTATGCATTAAAGCCATAAAAGAATCTTCTATATTAGCATCAATTAATTGTATTTCTATCTCTCTATAACCGCACTTAAATAAGTAATCATGTATGGCCATTGCATTTGCATTATCATCATCTTTCATAACAACATGATAGTTTTCTCCGAAAGAATAACAACTAAATACTTCTTGCCAGCTTTTTAATGTTTTTAATACTCCAAACATATTATTAGCCCGAACAGCCCATAGCTTCTTTCCAAAATTTTGATTGATGCTATTGGGCTTATCAATAGCCATAATTTTACCATTTTGTATCAATGCTACTCTATCGCACAAGCTTGCTTCATCCATATAAGGAGTAGATACTAATATGGTAATGCCTTCTTGTTTTAATCGTTTTAGCATTTCCCAAAATTCTTTTCTCGATACGGCATCTACACCTGTTGTAGGTTCATCTAAGAATAATACTGATGGGCGATGTATTAATGCACAACTTAAAGCCAATTTTTGTTTCATTCCTCCCGATAATTTACCTGCTCTCCTTTTTTTAAAGGGTTCAATTTGCGAGTAGATATCTTTAATTAAATCGTAATTTTTTTCAACTGTTGTGTGAAATATAGTTGCAAAAAAATTCAAATTTTCTTCAACTGATAAATCTTGATACAAAGAAAATTTTCCGGGCATATATCCTACACGTTGCCTAATACTTTTATAATCTTTTACAACGTCATATCCATCAACTGTTGCTGAACCTTGCTCTGCAATAAGTAATGTGGTTAATATTCTAAATAAAGAAGTTTTCCCGGCTCCATCAGGACCAACAATGCCAAATATTTCACCTTTTTCAACTTCAAAAGAAATATTTTGTAATGCAATTATTGGTTGCTCTTTTTTACTTTGAGTATATTTTTTAGTAATATTTTTTACAACAACTGATGGCATAATTAAACATTTCTGATGTACAATTAGTTTTACTATAATTTACTTAACAAAATCAACTTCTCCATACATACCAATTTTTAAAAAGCCATCGTTTTTAATAATAATTTTTATGGCATAAACCAAATTGGCTCTTTCGTCTTTTGTTTGAATGGTTTTAGGTGTAAATTCTGCTTTATCCGAAATCCAACTAATTTTTCCGAAATATTCTTTGAATTTGTTTGTTCCATCATCAGCAAAAACTTTCACCTGTTGTCCTAATTTTATTTTAGCCAACTGATTAGCACTAACATAAGCCCTCAAATTAATGGTAGTTAAATCGGCAATTTTATATAATGCTTTGCCAATACCGGTTATTTCGCCTTCCATAGCATATTTTGTTAATACTGTTCCATTAATGGGGTTAATTACTTTAGTTCTATTTTCTTTATCCGTAATTGTAGCAATTTGTTTTTCTAAAGGTTGTACTTCACTTAAAATACTTCTGTTTTGAGTAGCTACACTACTTTCTCTAACAGCTATCTGTTGCTGATTTACTTGAATTTGTTTTTTAATGTATTCAATTTGAAAATTAATATCATCCAATTGTTTAGTTGTTGCAGCATCCGACTTTAATAAACTTTCAATACGCTGTTTTTCATGTAATAAATTAGCTAATTGTGTTTGTAAAACTGCAATCTGATCTTTCCATAATTTTACCTCAGGTTTTACATCAATAGTTTTTTCGCCTAACGCTTTAATATTTGCTTCCACCTGCTTTTTTTGTAAATTAAATGGTACTGCATCTATGAATGCTACAACTGAATCTTTCGCCAAAACATCTCCTTCATTCACTGCAAAATGTAATAATTTTCCTGCTTCTTCGGAAGAAACAATAATTTCATCCGACTCAAAAATTCCGGCTGCATCGTGTTGCAGTTGAGTAGAATTACATGCTGCCAAAACGCTTAACGCAATGGATAGTTTAACAAGTGATGTTAGTTTCATAAAATTATTTTATTGGTTTCCTTTTATGTTTTGATAATTTATTTGAGCTTCTAATAACTGTATTTGATGTAAAATAAAAACAGACATGGCTTGATCATCCGCATTTACTTCTCGTAAATAATCATTTGAAGTAATTACTCCATTTTCTAATTGAGATTTTGCAGACTCGGTAATTGTTTTTCGTATATCAATTATTTTTTCATCAACACTAACTAATTGTTGAATTTTATTTATTTCAATTTGCTGTTGTAATAGCTGAGCATTAATGTTAAATAAAAAAACATCTTTCTGTACAGTATTAATAGTTTGATTAACGGCTACAATTTCTTTGTTTCTTTTAGAAGTATATAAATTACTTAATGCCCAATTAAACTTTAAACCACCAATACCAAAAAATGCAAAATCGTTTTGTAATAGATTTAATCCGGGTCTTCCGTAGCCTCCTTCTGCAAACAAACTTAATTTAGGCAAATTTTTAGCAACTATCAATGAACGTTGCTTATGCCATAAACTATCCTGATAATCATACAACTTCATTTCTGGTCGGTCGATATTTTTATCTGCTGAAAATAATTGAACGATAGGTTTTTTTAATTGAACATCATCACTCAGTTGCTGATTAATAAATAATTCCAATACCCGAATCAACTGTTTTCTGTTTGCTTGCAATTCAATCGATTTTTGATCCACTTGCAAGGCTTGAGCCTCCAACACCAATTGAGCCGAACGGAATGCTGTTCCATTAGCTATTTGTGCCTTAATCATTTTGATACCAATAAGTATATTATTTTTGGTTAACTTATTTTGTTCTAATTGCTCATTCAATAATAAAATGCCTAAATACAATTGATTAATTCTATCCCTTAATTTATAAAGTTCTACTTCAATTTTCTGATTATCAATTAAAGAAGTTTTTTGTTGAATTTCTTTTTCAATTTTTATTACGCCTCCATCATAAACCAACTGATTAATGTCTGCAACAAATCTGTATTGATCTTTAGAAATTGTAGGAACATTTATATTAGGCAATTTGATGGGCAGCGATGTAACATCGGATTGATAAGTAGCCTGCCCGCTAATACTAATTTGAGGCAAGTAGGCAGTTTTAATATTTTCGATAGTTAAAAATGCAGATTTTTCAATTAACCCTTTTTCCTTAATTAATGGATAATTCTCTCTTGCCAATTGATATACTTTTTCTAATGTTAATTCTTGTTGCTGTGCGGCAATAGGACTAAAAACTATAAAAGTGAAAGCGAGTGTTGTAATTATTTTATTTAACCAAATAGTTAATTTATGCATAAAAAATTATTTTTTAATTGATGCTATTATAAAATCAGTAACTATTTTTTTTCGTTGCTCCATCATATATTTAAATTGCAAATCATCTATCTCCAATAAAATTCCTATTACCGGCTTGGCAATAAATGGAAAAGCACATAAGGAAAATATGTTGATGATTAAATGAGCAGGACTAATTTTTTTTATTACGCCTCTTTTAATTTCTCTTTCAATATTTTTAACAAATTTCTCAACAAACTTATTTCTTTGCATTTCAAAGAAATTGGCTAATTGCAGGTTACGGCTTTTATTCATCTCACTTAGCACAAATAAGGGCAGATAAGGGTTTTTGATAATCAAGTCTATGTAATTACTAACAATTTCATCTATCTTATGAAACAACGGTTTATCAGAATTCAATATCATTTCAAACTTTGGAAATAAATTTCCGGCAGTTTCTTTAAAAATAACTTCAAATAACTTTTCTTTACTTCTAAAATAATAGTGAAGCAATGCTTTATTAATTCCGGCTTTATCGGCAATTTCTTGCATTCGGGCACCATCTAAGCCTCTTTCGATAAAAACCTTTCTTGCGGCTTCTAAAATTTTTTCTTCGGTTGTTGTATCTTTAATTTTATTAACCATTTAATTTAACCAATCAGTTAACAAAATTAAAATATTATTTCACATTTCAAAAAAATTTGAAAAATTTATTTTCAACTCAACAACTGTATAAAATTTAATAAAGGCTTCTAAACCAAGGGTAGGCTTGAAAATTTTCTCTAAATGGCCAAGGAATTACAAGTAAAATAATTATCAAAGCAAGCAGGTAAAGAATTCCTAATTTTTTATGTTTAGCAGCACTATTTTCCCATTCCTTCTTGGCAATAGTTCTTGTTACGGTAATAATAACTATTGCAATTAACATTCCGCTAATATGCTCAACTGCCCAAAAACGCATCAGCGAGTTTTTCATTACATCAGCAAAGCTGTTTTGTCTAAAGAAAATAAATCCTTTGCTTCCAGCAAAATATTGAATTAAACCAATTAAAAAGTTAATATGCACAACAATCAACAACCGCAAGTTCCATTTTTTATCTTTTGCTGTATATGGCTGTCCATCAGTTCCAATAAAGCTTCGAAAAATATTTAATAACAATAATAACAATATAAACCACCTTAATAGACTGTGTAAACCCAATAAACCATCAACCAGTAAATTTTCTTGTTCCATAAAGATAAGTTTGTAAAAATTGAATATTTTTAGTTAAAGCCACTGTAAGATGCAGCTTTACTATATGCTAAGTTATTAGTTAATTAATTAACTTAAGAAAAATATTTAACCAAGTTACGCTGCTCAATAATACACTGCCCATGATATTTATTGTAGCAACAAGAAAGTTATTGCACCTTATAATTGAAGATTATTTTGGTAATAATACTTCGAATTATAAGTTAATTTTTAAGCCAATAATTAACTGTTCATTTTAAAACAAAAAAGCAATCTATTTTTGCTGCATGAAACAAATTATAGGAATTAGCATCATAATATCTTTTTTATTTATTAACTGCAATAACAGAGATACTACAACTACTGCTTCGTCATCAAAAAATAAAAAACTTCAACAGGTTACACCAATTTTACAAACCATATCGAAATATCCAGATAGTATTGGTTTACGCTTACAATTAATTGATGTGTTAGATAGCTTACAACTTTATCCGGAGGCCATTAAACAAATAGATTCTTTAACAAAAAAAGATTCTACCAATTATGGACTTTGGTATAGAAAAGGAAAATTAATGGAAAACGCAAAAGATACTTTTGAAGCCATTAAAAGTTATACAAAAGCATTAAAAATTTATCCTGCCCCCGATGGCATGTTATCGTTGGCTAATTTGCTGGCAGAAAAAAGAAATATAGAAGCTCTATCTATTTGCAATTCGGTACTTAATTTAAGAATGGGACGTGAATATGATGCACATAGTTATTTTATAAGTGGTGTATATTTTGCCAGAATTGGAAATACCAAAAAAGCACTGCAACTTTTCGATCAATGCATTAGCAATAATTACAGCTATTTAGAAGCCTATTTAGAAAAAGGATTTATATTTTTCGATGCCAAGAATTATGATGCGGCACTAAAAATTTTTAAACTATCAGCAAGTATTAACAATACCTATCCGGATGCTTATTATTGGATGGCAAAATGCTTGGAAGCACAAAACAATAAACAAGAAGCCCTAAAAAATTATCAAATTGCATTTCAGTTAGATAATACATTACAAGAAGCGGGAGATGCCATAAAGAGATTACAATAAACACAGATACACATCAATTAAAAAAAGAAAAGTAATTTTACCGCAATAATAAATAATCATATCATGCCAATTATTGCACCATCCATGTTGTCCTGTAATTTCTTACAATTAGAAGAAGAATGCAAAATGATAAATGAAAGCAATGCCGATTGGTTTCATTTAGATGTTATGGATGGTCGTTTTGTACCTAACATAAGCTTTGGTTTACCAATTATTGAGCATATTCATCAAATAACTAAAAAAACGCTTGATGTACATTTAATGATTTTGGAGCCGGAAAAATATGCCGAGCAATTTAAAAAAGCTGGTGCCGATATTTTAACCGTTCATATTGAAGCATGCCCACATTTGCATCGAAATATTCAGCAAATAAAAAGTTTAGGAATGAAAGCAGGTGTAGCCCTTAATCCGCATACACCTGTATCATTACTTGAAAATATTATTACAGATATTGATGTGGTTTGTTTAATGAGCGTTAATCCGGGTTTTGGCGGACAAAAATTTATTCCACAAACTATTGATAAAATAAGATCGCTAAAACATTTAATTCACCAAAGCAGTGCAAATGTATTAATTGAAATAGATGGCGGCGTTACTCTTGAAAATGCAGCTGCTTTAATACATACCGGTGCCGATGCATTGGTTGCAGGCAATACCGTTTTTAAATCAATTAATCCAAAAGAAACCATTAACAGCTTAAAAAAGATATATGCATAGCCTTTTTCTTTTTCTATAAAAAATCAATTAGTTATTATTCTATTCACATTCTGTGTATAACAAATTTTTGTATTAATTAGATATTACAAGTTATATTTGAGATAGAAGCATTCGTTACTAAAATACATATCTATTACTTAACTAAAAGGCAAGAATTTTGACAGACACAATCATCAACCTTGAAACCGTCAATCCGATTGAATTCTTCGGAGTAAATAATGGAAAACTAGATCTTCTTAAACGTAAATTTCCTTTGCTTAAAATTTTATCGCGTGGTACTCAAATAAAATTAAGTGGCGCACCCGAACAAATTGAAAATGCAAAAGAAAAAATTGAATTAATTATTCAATACTTAGAACGCAATGGCCATTTAAGTGAAAATTATTTTGAACAAATTCTTGGCGGAGACGATGCAGAAACAATTGACAATTTTGTTGAACGAAATCCAAATGATATTTTAGTTTTTGGCCCTAACGGAAAAACGGTAAGAGCCAGAACGGCCAATCAGAAAAAAATGGTACAAGCAGCAGATAAAAATGATGTTGTTTTTGCAATTGGTCCTGCAGGAACAGGTAAAACCTATACTGCTGTTGCATTAGCCGTAAGAGCCCTAAAAAACAAAGTTGTTAAAAAAATTATTCTAACTCGCCCCGCAGTAGAAGCTGGTGAAAGTCTTGGTTTTTTGCCCGGCGATTTAAAAGAAAAGATTGACCCGTATTTAAGACCATTATATGATGCCTTAGATGATATGATTCCGGCCGACAAATTGGGTTATTATATGACAACAAGAACCATTGAAATTGCCCCATTAGCTTATATGCGTGGAAGAACTTTAGATAATGCTTTTATTATTTTAGATGAAGCACAAAACACCAACGACCTTCAACTAAAAATGTTTTTAACGCGTATTGGTGCCAATGCAAAAGCCATTATTACAGGAGATCCTACCCAAATTGATTTGCCACGTAACCAACATAGCGGATTAAATAAAGCAATTAGAATTTTACAAAACATTGATGGCATTGCCCATATAGAATTGAATGAAGAAGATGTAGTACGACATAGATTGGTTAAAGCGATAATTAGAGCCTACGATAAAGAACACGAAAAAGAGGAACTGAAACATCCTTCTTACGAAAGATAATTTTTACCTAAAGGAAGCTAAAAACGCTTCCTTTAATTTTTTATGCTTTAAATAAACTAATCAATCATTTCATTTAAGTAAATGATGAAATAATTTATTTATTTTTGAAAGATACATTGCCCGAAAAATAAATCATTGCACCATGAAAAAAATATTATCCTTTGCTATTATATTTTTTAGCCTTTTTATTTCCCAAAAATTGGTAGCCCAAAATACTAATATTGGTAAATCTAAATATTCAGGTGCTGTTCGTTCCGCAAAAAAACCTGCAGCTAAAACTCCGGCTACTTATCCATCGCAAAAACCTTCTTCAAAAAATATTGTTTATCAATATGTAGATACTACTTACCCTAATAGCGAAAATCATTTTCCGCTAACAGGTAATGCAGGTATTGGTACCAATACTCCTCAAGCTCCCTTAGAAATAAAACGAAATGCCGGCGATACCAGAAAGAAAAATGTTTTATTACAATTAAGCAATGAGTGGTCGCCCAATGGACAAAATGAACCGAGCATTTTATTCTCTAATGGAGATGTAAGTTCGGCAAACAATGTTAGCTATTGGACAATAGGGGCTCGTGTATCGGGCGATAATTCATTAAAGACTCCACAAACTTTTAAAATATGCCATAAACCGGTTGGAAGTAATGTTGAGCAAGAGTTTTTTTCAATCGATTCGTATCAAGGAAGAGTAAAAATTGGAGATGTTAATACACAATTTGATGGCTATAAACTATATGTTGAAGAAGGTATTTTAACTGAAAAGGTGAAAGTTGCCGTTAAAAATTCGGACGATTGGTTTGATAATGTATTTAAACCCAATTATCAATTAATGCCTTTAGCAAAATTAAATACCTATATAACCGAAAATAACCATTTACCCGATATTCCAACTACACAAGAAGTTCTTAAAAACGGAATTGATTTGGGAAAAATGAATGGATTATTGCTGAAAAAAGTAGAAGAATTAACTAAGTATGTTATTGAAAT
>DAHXOT010000054.1 GCA_027364735.1 Hydrotalea sp.
GAATATAATTCATTGGGGAAGCCGCCAAAGTCGTGAATGGTTTTAGGAAAATCCATGGCAGTAATATGCGTTCCTTTGGTAAACCAATGTGCCGAAATAACCAACACCGCTTTTGGAACAGGAATTTGTTTAGCCATTGCCGACCATCTGCGACTGAATTCATTATCCTCAATACCATTCATCGGCGAACCATGACCAACAAATAAAACAGGCATTAACTGCTGCTGTTGTTCTAAATTATTTGTAAACTTTTTTAAACTATTAAAATTCTCAATATTCATTCAGCAAAATTATTTAAAGAAATATTGACGGGTTAACATTCAAATTAATTTTCCGCATATCATCAATCTTACTTCAGTTTCAATAAAGTCTTACTATCTTTCTATAAAATCAGTTCATGCAAAATAGCAAACGGGTTATTTATTTTTTTGCCCTCATTAAATTCATCATTCCATTTGTATTCATCAATGCTGCATTTGAACTTCACCGCGATGAATATTTGTATTTAGCCGATGCCGATCATTTGGCATGGGGTTATATTGAAATGCCACCCATGCTTGCCGTTTTAGGGGCCATCAGTAAATTATTTGGCAGTTCATTTTATGCCGTTTATTTCTGGAGTTCTTTGTTCGGAACAATGACAATTATATTGGTTGGTAAAATTGTTATGGAGCTGAAAGGCAGTACTTATGCGGTTTTTATTGCATGCCTTGCTTTTTTATGCTCGGGATTTTTGCGAATGAATATTTTATTTATGCCGAATTTTTTGGATGCATTTTTCTGGACATTAAGCGTTTACTTCCTTATTAAATTAATCAACACTAACCACAAAAAATATTTGTATTATTTGGGTATTTGTTTTGGATTGGGCATGTTATCGAAATATACCATGGCATTTTTTATCGTTGCATTTTTAATAAGTTTTATTCTTACAGCAAACAGAAAATGGTTGCAGAGTAAACATTTTTATTTTGCCATGTTGTTGGCTCTAATAATTGTATCACCAAATTTTTATTGGCAATACAATCATCATTTTCCGGTATTGCATCACATGCAAATGCTGCAAGATTATCAATTGCAATACCTCAGTCGTGTTGAATTTTTAGTTAACCAAATTATTATGTTTCTTTCCAGTTTTTATATCTGGATGTTAGCATTATGGTTTTTATTTTTAAAAAAAGAAGGGAAAAAATATATTTCCATTGGCATTATTTATCTATCTGTAATCCTTTTGTTGCTTGGGTTTAAAGGAAAATATTATTATGCTGCCAGTATTTATCCTGCACTGTTAGCAATTGGTAGTATTTATCTCGAAAAAATAATTTCATCGCATACAATCAAAATGGCGCATTGGGCAATTCCTGTTTTTATGTTGATGATTACTGTCTTCGTTTTTCCCGTTGCTATTCCTTTTATGTCTCCACAAAAATTAGATGCATTTTATAAAGCTGTTCATGCAGAAAAAGCAGGTGTATTAAATTGGGAAGAGAAAAAAAATAATCCATTGCCACAAGATTTTGCAGATATGCTGGGGTGGAAAGAAATGGCTGAAAAAACTGCAAAAGTTTATCATCAATTGCCCGATAGTGTTAGGCAAAAAACAATGGTGTATGGAAATAATTATGGCGAAGCGGCTGCATTAGCTTTTTACAGAAAGCAATTTAATTTACCTGAAATATATTCCGACGATGCAAGCTTTGCTTTTTGGTTACCCGATACATTCAACTATACCTATTTTTTGTTTGCTACTTACAACATGTCCGATAGAACCGATTCGTTTTTCTATCACTTTAAAAAAACAGAAATTAAAGATTCTGTTACGCAGAAATATGCTCGTGAATATAAAGCAAAAATTATTTTATACAGCTTTCCGGACGATACGGCAAAAGCCATTGCAGAAAGAAATATAAAAGAATTAAAAGCAAAATATAATCTGCATCCAATTCTCAATTAATTTTAGGTAAAGATTGTTGATATGAAAAAAGAACGCCCCATTAGGGTATTGGTCGCTAAAGTTGGATTAGATGGACACGATCGTGGTGCTAAAGTAATTGCTACTGCATTGCGTGATGCAGGAATGGAAGTGATTTATACCGGACTTCGGCAAACGCCCGAAATGGTTGTAAATGCTGCTTTGCAGGAAGATGTGGATGCTATTGGTATTAGTATTTTAAGCGGTGCACACAATACTGTTTTTCCAAAAGTTATTGCATTAATGAAAGAAAAAGGAATGAATGATGTATTATTAACCGGTGGTGGAATAATTCCCGAAGAAGATATTATTACATTAAACCAATCGGGTGTAGGCAAACTGTTTCATCCCGGAACCAATACTTCTGAAATTGCAGATTACATAAAAGTTTGGGTTAAGGAACATAGAAATTTTTAAAGAATGCTGTGAGCTAAGAAGCACGAAAATATTTTGTTCGCAACCATAAAAAATGATTATTGCTTTTCAAAAAATATTAAAAAGTTAATTTATAATTTTCAAAGCTCGTAGCTCACAGCTTTCTTTTTTCACAGCTAAAACAATTAAAGATGTATTCAACGTTATTAACTTCTCTCGAAAATAATATTCTTATTATCACCATTAATCGCCCTGATAAATTAAATGCACTTAACCAGCAAGTAATGCATGATTTAAATAAAGTAATGGATGAAGTATATCAAAACCCAGAAATAAAATCTGCTATCATCACGGGTGCCGGACCAAAAAGTTTTGTTGCCGGTGCAGATATTTCAGAATTCGTAGGATTAAACATAGAACAAGCAAAAAGCATAGCTCAAAAAGGACAAGAAATATTTTTTAAAATTGAAAATTCATTAAAACCAATTGTAGCATGTGTGAATGGGTTTGCATTAGGCGGCGGATGCGAATTAGCTATGAGTTGCCATTTTAGAATGGCAAGCGAAAATGCAAAATTTGGTCAGCCCGAAGTAAACCTTGGTATTATGCCGGGATATGGAGGCACACAACGTTTAGTACAATTAATTGGTAAAGGACGGGCATTGGAATTATTAATGAGTGCCACTATGATTGATGCTGCCACTGCTTTGCATTATGGCTTGGTAAATTATGTTTTACCCCAAGATCAGCTACTACAAAAAGCAAAAAATATTTTAACCGTTATTAATAGTAAAGCACCCATTGCAGTGGCAAGTTGTATTACTGCCGCCAATGCTGTTTTTGATGAAAGTAAAAATGGATTTACAGTTGAAATAAATGAATTTGGAAAATGTTTTATAACGGAAGATATGCATGAAGGAACTACTGCATTTATTGAAAAACGTAATCCGGTTTTTAAAGGTAGATAAATTAATATATATACGCATATATTCTCCTATTCACCGAAAAATAAAAATATTTTACCGAATACAAATTAAACCTCCATTATTTTTATAAGTTTACTCGTAGTTTTATATTTATTTTTTTGAATCAATTAATTGAAGAACTACAGTGCAACTTAATAAACTACTGAATAAGAAACTAAGTATACGGTATACATTTTTGTTATTTTTTTTCATGTTAGCATTAATGCTAGTTTGGGGAACTGTAGTTAGAAATTTATATGCATTCGGCTACAAAAAGTATTTTAACAATCCAACTGTAAAAGCAATAGCTAATTCTTATACTATAGCGAAGTCTTCTGTACAACAAATATTTTTACCTTCTCAACAAATAATACCGAATAGATTTCAACAAACAAATCAATTTGCATTTTACTCTAAGCAACAAGATTCGGGTTATTTATTAAACTCTTTCTTCGATGCATCTAAAGGCTATAATATTATTCAGCTAATATCAATTAAAGACAATCAAATAATACATCAGTGGAATCCTCCATTAGATGTAATTAGAAGTAAAACTTCTATCATAAATAAAAATTTTACTCCTGGAAATTTAAGTAACAAAGTTGCAAGAGCAGTAAATCCATTTTTACTTAAAGATGGTTCAATTATTTTCAGCTCACCTGAGGGTCCTTTAGTTAAACTTGATTCTAATTCTCATTTGATTTGGATGGTTAATAATTATTTTCATCATTCAACTGAAATAGATGCAGAGGGAAATATATGGGCTCCAAGTGATATGGATACCGCTACTATAAACGAGGAAAAATTTGGTCCGCTTTTAGATGATGCAATCACTAAAATATCACCTCAAGGAGCTATTTTATATAAAAAATCAGTTACACAATTATTGATAGAAAATGGCTATACTGCAATTGCATTAGGCTTTATTGGAAATACTGAAGACATTGTGCATTTAAACGAAATTAGACCAGCCTTATACTCTTCTAAATATTGGCAAAAAGATGATCTTCTTATTAGCATGAGACATAAAAGTACCATTTTTTTATACCGACCTTCTACTAATAAAATCATTTGGTTACAAACTGGCCCATGGCTAAACCAACATTGTCCTGACTTTCTTGATTCAACGCATATCAGTGTATTTGGGAATGATGTTGTAAGAACTTATTCCGGCGACAGCTTATTTCGAGGTTATAACAATTTATACATTTATGATTTTACAAATAATAAAGTAGACACGCCATATTCTTCTATCATGAGAAAAAATGAAATAAGAACTATAACAGAAGGTAGATTAAAAGTTTTTAATAATGGTGATTTTTTTGTAGAAGAAAGTAATTATGGTAGAATAATAAAAGGCAATAAACAGGGGCTTCAATGGCAGTATATAAATAAAATTGACAAAAATCATTTAAGCATTGCTAATTGGAGTAGATATTTGCTTAAAAATGGAAATTGCAAATTCTGTTTTACTGAAAATAAATATTTTTAATTTTATAATAAACATATGATTCATTTGTATATAGGTCCTGGCATGGATGGCGGCATAATTGCAGTTGTTTTTGGCGTATTACTTTCGTTTTTATTAGCAATATTTGCATTGGTATGGTACCCAATTAAAAAACTGTTTTACAAACTAAAAGCACTATTTATTCCTATTAATAAAGACAATGAACTTCTTCAATAATATTTTAATTTTTTCATTATTTTTTTTGATTTGTTTTATATTTAAATGGTTGCAGATTAGTAAACGTACAAACACAGTATTATCTACACTTCATAGTATAATTAATACGCTAAAAAACAATTCATTATCCGATACAGAAAAACAACAAAAACTACTATTACTTTCTTTTACACTTTTTAAAAGAAGTAGTATTATTGGATTAATTATTATAACAATAATTATAGCTTTATTTATTACTACTGGAATAATAAGTTATAGTTTATATCATAATTTATCCATTATTTACATGCTACTTTCATTAAAAGGAATAATAATTTCCTCAATTTCGTTTATAGCATATTTTATTATACAAAAATTATATGGTTTCTAATTATACTCTTGCATCCAAATTTTTACACCAAATGGCTTTAGGTAACATCAATGTTGCTAAGCTTTCTTTTGAGCTAGAAAAAGCATTAACACCTCTCAATACAAATTCAATTGTTGAAAAACCGGTATTTATAACAGGTTTAGCAAGAAGCGGCACAACAATTTTAATGAGAAGTTTATATGAATCAAATTCATTCAAATCTCTTACTTATTCTGATATGCCTTTTGTTTTAATGCCTAATTTATGGAAGAAGTTTCATGTAAGCACATCGGGTTCACAATTACAAGAAAGAGCCCATAAAGATGGCATAATGGTGAATAATGAAAGCCCTGAATCTTTTGAAGAAGTTTTTTGGAGAGTGTTTTATCATAAAGATTATATACAAAATAATTATTTAATTAAACACCAAGTAAGCGATGAAATGATTCATCAATTTCGTTGGTTTATTAAGTTGGTTACAAAAGCTTCGAAAAATGAACAACCAAAAAGATATCTATCAAAAAATAATAATAATATTCTTCGCATATCTGCTATTCAAAAAGCATTTCCTGATGCAAAAATTGTTATTCCATTTCGAAATCCTTTGCAACACGCTTTCTCGCTAATGAACCAACATCATCATTTTATACACGCACAAACAAAAGATCGGTTCATATTAAATTACATGCAATGGTTGGGTCATTTTGAATTTGGAAATGGTCATAAACCATTCCTATTTGACACAAAAAATATAACTGAATTAAAAAAATATAATAAAAATCATATCAACTATTGGTTAGTAATTTGGAACAATTATTATTCAGAGATATTAGCAAATACGCCGAAAAATGCTTTTTTAGTTCAGTATGAGGATATTTGTTCTGAACCTCTAAAAATATTCAATCAATTAAATTTTTATTTAGATACTTCAATTATACCAAGCGAGAATTATTTTAAGCCAGCTCTAACAAAAAACATAAGCGACTATGATATAAATTTATTTCATAAAAGCAACGAAATTTTTGAACAATTACAACAAAAAAAAATAAAATAATCGCTATCGTCTTTTATGATATCAGTTTTTTATCCTTTAAAAATGCTATTACAGAAGCCACAGAATCTTCTATTTCTAAAACATCTGTTTTTAAATGAATCATAGGATGCAAAGGAGTTTCATAAGGACTTGATATTCCTGTAAAATTTTTTATTTTACCTTTTTCTGCTAAAGCATATAACCCTTTTCTATCTCTTTGCTTACATGTTTCAATATTCGCATCAATATAAATTTCAATAAACTTATCAGCCCCAATAATACTCTTTGCCATTTCTCGATCAGAAACAAACGGGGAAATAAAAGAAGCAATAGCAATAGTTCCAGAATTATTAAAAAGTTTGCATATTTCTGCAACCCTTCTAATATTTTCCTTACGATCTTCATCAGAAAAATTCAAATCAGAATTAATACCCAACCGAGTATTATCGCCATCCAGCACAAATGCTTTTATATCTTTATTAAAAAAAATATTATCTAAATTACTTGCTATAGTAGATTTACCAGAAGCAGATAATCCGGTTAACCAAATTGTAAAAATTTTATGATTTTGATGTTTTTCACGCATTGCAGAAGTTACCGAAAACTTTTGCTCAAATAGTTGATGATTAAGTTGCTTTTTTACATTTGCAGCAATTAATGAACGAGAAGCTTTCCCGAATTTTAATTTATGCCATACTCGCTCATGAAAAAAGTAAAGAATAATCTTTGTAATTATCTCAAATACTCCTAACAAACCTCCAACACTCCATTTACCAGTAAAATACCATCCCAAAATAACTGTATCAAAACTACTAACAATTCTCCATGAAATTGATTTAGCTATATGTCGTTTTATTGTAGTATCTTTTTTAAAAATTTCATTAATTATATCAACAATCATATAAAATATTATTTGCTAAAATAAATATTATCATAATACAGACTAATTCAACCACTAATAGAATGAAATTTATTTTTCAATTAAATCTTCAGCCAGTAAATAGCCTTCCACTTTGCCTAAATGCGGCTTTGCTTTGGCCGAAGTTATTACAACCGAAACCTCTGATACTTCCATAGCAGGAAAAGTAATAATACGTTTATGCCCTATAGTTGTAATATCTATTCGCTTTAGTTCAACTCCTTGATTACTTAAAATAATACTTCCATTTTCTATTAACTGACCTTTGGTAATATCTTCTTGCAATAACAAACAATTTAAATTTGTTGGCTGTTTTAAAATAAAAATCGATCCTAATTCTGTTTTTCTATCGGCCGATTTACTTGTTCGAATTTTATCTACTTGCATGGCATGTTTCAGCAAGTTAGTAGAGAAGTTTTTTTGTATTAGATGATTAAATTCAATAAGCGATAAAGAATCTATTGGAGAAATTAAGCCGTTACCCGCAGCAGGTACATTTAATAATAAATTAGCCCCACGGCCCACACTTTTTAAATACAAATTAAACAACTGATTGGGTGTTTTTACTTGAGCATCTTCATTTGCATGATAAAACCAACCAGGCCGAATACTCACATCACATTCAGCCGGTATCCAATTTTTTCCATTTTTATTGCCCTGAAATAAAGTATCAGCAGGTGGTGCTCCAATGCCGGGAGTAAATCCAACTGTATCCAATAAATTCCAATTGGTTGTTGAAGCAATACCATTTTCATTTCCTACCCATCTAATATCCGGACCAACATCACTAAATATAAGTGTGTTAGGCGAAACAGTTTTTACGGTTGCAATAAATTTGTTCCAATCATACGTTTGCTTTTTGCCATTTGCAAGTTCGCCATTGGCCCCATCCCACCATAACTCCCACACTGGTGCATAGTTTTGTAATAACTCTTTCAACATTCCGGCAAATACATTATTGTAGTTGGCTGTTCCATAAGCAGGATGGTTACGATCCCATGGAGAAATGTATATGCCAAATTTTAATCCATATTCTTTACAGGCTAAAGAAAGTTCTTTTAAAACATCGCCTTGCCCATTTTTCCATTTACTCTCTCGAATGGTATGCGTAGAGTATTTGCTGGGCCACAAACAAAATCCATCATGGTGTTTAGCCGTAATAATAATACCTTTTGCACCTGCTGCTTTAGCAATTTTACACCATTGCCTACAATCTAATTGACTTGGATTAAACACATTCTCCGGTTCAGTGCCCAAACCCCATTCTTTATTTGTAAAAGTGTTAGGCCCAAAATGAACAAATAAATAAAACTCCATATTATGCCATTGCAATTGCAATTTTGAAGGAATGGGCATTCCTTTTCTTTCTTTCTGTGCAATGCCAACATAACCAATAAAAAACAATATAAAAGAAAATAAAATTCGCATTTTCAAAATTAATTAGTGATCAAAATAACAATTTTACTGTTATTGTTCAATATTATTTTAGAAAAAATAAAATGCACTAAATAAATTACTTACTAATTAGTAAGTAATTGTTACATTTGCCTTATGTCTTTACGAACAAAAGATACCAAAGAAGAGATTTTAATAATAGGAAAACAGCTTATTCAACTTGTTGGATATAACGCATTCAGCTATGCCGATATATCGAAAAAGTTGAACATAAAAAATGCAGCAGTTCACTATCACTATCCGGGGAAACAAGATTTGTTGTTATCCTTATTAACAAATTATATTAGCCAATATAAAAATTTAGGAACAGAGTTAGAAACATCATCATTACACAGCTTAAAAAAATTAGAAAAATTTATAGACCCCTATACACAATTAGTAGATAATAACTGTATTTGCATTATTGGCTCTATAGCATCGGATTATAACACATTACCCGATGTAGTTAAAATAAAAATATCTGAATTAATTGATTTGGTAATTGGTTTAGTTGAACAAACACTTAGAAAGGGAAAAAAATCAGGCGAACTAAACTTTACCACTCCTGCTCGTACACAAGCTTTACTTATAATGACCAATCTTGCTGCAGGAGTGCAATTAGCAAGAATTACCGGCAAACAAGATTTTGTTGCTATTAAAAAATCTATTCTTCAACATTTAAAAGTATAATTTTTTTTAAAAAAACTTACTTATCGGTAAGTAATTATAATTAATAATTTTTAAAACTTTAAAACCATGAAAAAAACAGTCCTTATTTTAACCGCTATTGCATTAACAGTTTCTTTTGCAAGTTTCTCTCAAAACAAAGCAACAATACCAACAGATTTTAGCAAAGGAAATATTATAACCAACAATAACGAATCATTAGATGGTTATATAAAAGAGTTGTTTAAAACTCAGGGAAACATACAATTTATAAACAACGAAGGAGTAAAAAAAACTTTTACTGCCGATGCTTTACAAAGCTTTACCACTAACAACACGGTGTATATAACTTATTTAAGCGATTTTTACAAAACTATAGTAAGTGGCAGTAAAGGAAATCTTTTTCAAAAGGTAACGGATAATAATGGCAAATTAATTACAGTAGGCACCGAATCGGTAGTGGCCAGTACCACCGATGGAAAAATTGGCGATTATTATTTCCAATTAAAAAAAGATGGAGATCTTATTTTAGTTACTAAACAAAATTTCGAAACTGTATTTTCAGAAAATTTATCTACTAACAACGCTGTACTTGCAGCTATAAAATCAAAACAACTAAATTACTCGCAAATAACCGAAACCGTTGAAAAGCTAAATAATAGCAGCAACTAAAAATAATGACCAAAAAAATTAACGAGCAAACAGCATTACAATTAGAAATTACCAATAGTATTACGCATGGTATCGGAATTCTTTTTGGATTAGCTTCTATACCATTATTAACGGCAATGGCTATTAGGGGCAATAATATTCATGCAATTGTTGGTGCCAGCATTTATGGTTTTTGTTTTTTAATGCTGTTTACTTTTTCTACTTTATATCATGGATTTCAGCAACCTAAAGTAAAACAGGTACTTCAAATATTCGACCATATTAGTATTTACTTTTTAATTGCAGGAACATATACTCCTTTTCTATTAAGTTATTTATTTAACTCCACAGGTATTACAATGCTATGCATTCTTTGGGCATTAGCATTAATTGGCATTTTTTTCAAAATATATTTCATTAACCGTTTCAATATTATTTCCACCATCATTTATTTACTAATGGGTTGGATGATGATTTGGAGTGGCAAATCATTTTTTATTTCTATGCCTTTATCGGTAGTGATAATGATTATTATTGGTGGACTATTATATACAATTGGTGTGGTTTTTTATTTATTAGAAAAATGGAAATGGCACCATGCAGTATGGCATCTTTTTGTTTTAGCAGCAGCAATTTGCCATTATGTAGCAGTATTACTTACCGTTACCTAAATAAAAAAAATCAACTTAATTATCCTCATCAGTTTATTGGTTGCTTTGTACTTTTGCATGTATTTAATATTATAGTTTACTCATCTTTAAATATTTTAAAATGGCTACCACAGTTCCATTTCATTATCAAGATCCATTTCCGTTAGGAAAAGACACTACCGAATATTATCTTTTAACTAAAGAAGGTATTACCACAACAACTTTTGAAGGAAAAGAAATTTTAAAAGTTGATTCGGCTATTTTAACCAAAGTTGCCAAACAATGTTTTCACGATTGTTCCTTTATGTTAAGAACCGAACATTTAAAAATGGTAGCCGATATTTTAAATGATGATGAAGCCAGCGATAACGATAAATATGTGGCCATTACTATGCTGCGAAATGCAGAAATTGCAGCAAAGGGTGTATTACCTTTTTGCCAAGATACAGGCACAGCAACTATTGTAGCTAAGAAAGGACAACAAGTTTGGACGGGAGGAAATGATGAAGAAGCTTTATCATTAGGCGTTTATCAAACTTATACCGAAGAAAATTTACGATACTCTCAAACCATTCCTTTATCCATGTATGCCGAAAAAAATTCAGGCAATAATCTTCCTGCACAAATTGATATTTATGCAACAAGCGGCATGGATTACAAATTTTTATGCGTTGCAAAAGGTGGTGGATCGGCCAATAAAACTTATCTGTTTCAAGAAACCAAAGCACTTTTAAATCCAAATACTTTAGTAAAATATTTGGCAGAGAAAATGAAAACGCTTGGCACCGCAGCATGTCCACCATATCATATTGCATTTGTAATTGGCGGAACATCGGCGGAAGCATGTTTAAAAACTGTAAAATTAGCCTCTGCAAAATATTTAGATAATTTACCTACAGAAGGAAATGAATTTGGTCAAGCATTTAGAGATGTTGAATTAGAGCAAGAAGTATTACAAGCAGCACAAGAATTAGGCATTGGTGCACAATTTGGCGGTAAATATTTTGCATTAGACGTTCGTATTGTTCGATTACCTCGCCATGGTGCTTCTTGCCCGGTTGGCATGGGAGTTTCTTGTTCTGCCGATAGAAATATTAAAGCCAAAATAAATAAAGACGGGGTATGGATTGAAAAAATGGAAGAAAATCCGGGACGCTTTATTCCCGAAACATATCGAAAAGCCGGTGAAGGAGATGCCGTAAAAATTAATTTAAACAAACCAATGAATGAAATTTTAGCCGAGCTTACTAAATATCCTGTAGCAACCCGATTATCGCTTACCGGAACTATTATTGTTGGAAGAGATATAGCTCATGCAAAATTGAATGAACGATTAGATAAAGGAGAATCATTACCACAATATATTAAAGACCATCCTATTTATTATGCAGGACCAGCAAAAACACCAGAAGGAATGCCATCGGGTTCATTTGGCCCTACCACTGCCGGCCGTATGGATAGTTATGTTGCCCGCTTTCAGGAAAACGGTGGCAGCTTAATTATGCTGGCCAAAGGAAATAGAAGTCAACAGGTAACAGATGCTTGCAAAAAATATGGCGGTTTTTATTTAGGTTCTATTGGTGGGCCGGCTGCTATTCTTGCACAAAACAATATTAAAAAGGTTGAATTAGTTGAATATCCAGAGTTGGGAATGGAAGCCATTTGGAAAATTGATGTGGTAGATTTTCCTGCATTTATTTTGGTAGATGATAAAGGAAACGATTTCTTTAAATCATTAAATCCTTTACATCTTAAGCAATAAAATTTCTGATTAATTCAAATTATTCATCTTAAAATTTCACATGAAAATTACCTTCTTTTCAACCAAACCATACGATAAAGAATTTTTCAAAAAAGAGAATGAAAAATTTGGTTTTGAATTAGAATTTTATGAAACACATTTAGGTCCACACATTGCCAATGTGATTGATAATACTGATGTTGTTTGTGTTTTTGTAAACGACAAAGTAAATGCCGAAGTAATTAAAGAACTTGCAACAAAGAAAATAAAAGTAATTGCACTACGCTGCGCCGGTTTTAATAATGTTGATTTAGAAGCCGCCAAAGCTTATGGCATTAAAGTTTGCAGAGTTCCTGCTTATTCTCCCGAAGCTGTTGCCGAACATGCAGTGGCAATGCTTCTTACATTAAACAGAAAAACCCACAAAGCATATAACAGAGTTCGAGAACAAAATTTTTCTTTAAATGGATTATTAGGATTTGATATACATGGAAAAACTGTTGGCGTTATTGGAACGGGAAATATTGGTAGAACCTTTGCAAAAATTATGATGGGCTTTGGCTGCAAAATAATTGCTTTTGATGTAATTGCTAATAGAGATTTAGAAGCAATGGGAGTTACATTTCTTCCGCTCATTGATATATTTAATCAATCGGATATTATTTCATTGCATTGCCCATTAACAGAGCAAACACATCATATTATTAATAAAGAAAGTTTGGCTATGATGAAGAAAGGTGTTACTATTATTAATACCAGCAGAGGTGGTTTAATTGATACCAAAGCAGCAATTGACGCCTTAAAGTTGAAACAATTAGGTTATTTAGGTATTGATGTATACGAACAAGAAGATAAACTTTTTTTTAGAGATTTATCGAATAATATTATTGAAGATGATACCATTCAACGATTAATGAGTTTTCCCAATGTATTAGTAACAGCTCATCAGGCATTTTTTACAGAGGAGGCATTACAACAAATTTCTGCTGTAACACTAGATAATGTTTGGAATTTATTGAACAACAAAAATTTAACAAACAAAGCAGCACTGTTAGCGTAAGCTATATCTAAAACTAACTAACTTAGTTTGGTATGAACTACTTCAATCAAAAAGTAAAGCTTCTTATTCTATTATCCATTGTATATTTTGCTTTCGCTTGTCAAAAAGAATACAGTATTGATAAAGGGGCAAGTAATGGTGGTAAAGCTTTAGGCTCATTACAAGATTCTGCAGGCAATTGCCAAAATATTGTAATACATGGTAATTATGCTGTTGATTCAATTTTAACCGATAGCAATTATGTTTTAGTTAATATCAACATTACATCACCAGGAAAATATTTGGTAAGCACCGATTCGGCTAACGGATTTTGGTTTATCGATTCGGCTTTTGTAGTAGCAACCGGCATACAAACTATTAAAGTACATGGACATGGCAAACCTGTATTACCCTTAACTACCATTAAAACAGTTAGCTTTAATAATTCTTATTGCCAATTTACTATCTATTTCCTACCTCCTATTTCCAATACCGATTATTTTCCAAATACTATTAACAGTAATTGGAGCTATTTCGATTCTTATAATAATATCATTACTACAATTACTGCAATTAATAATTTTAAAGTTAATCCTGCATCTGGGTTAACTTATCAGGTTTTCGCTTCTAACAAAACCGATACTTTTTTATACAGGAAAGATGCTAATGGAAATTATTATGAATATGCCTATTTAGATGATAGCACTAATAATGGAGTAGACTATAAATTTTTAGAAGATTATGCTACCGTAAATACTTCGTGGTCAACTAATGAAGTTGCTTCATTACGGGTTGGTGTTTCAAGTGTACTTATGAATTTTACAATAGCCGCAAAAGACACTACCATCACGTATAATAATATCGTTTATTCGCCGGTAATTAAAGTAAAAGAAGATTTAATTTATAAATTATACAATGGAAAAACGGCCATTGTATTTAGCGATTATGCTTATTATGCAAAATCTGTAGGGTGGATTAATACTGATTTCATCACCACACCGCCATCGTCATTTACTTTACAGAAGTATACAATTTATTAATAAGTATTGCAGATTATAGATTGGTATTTGAATCGATAGTTTTATTATTGGTTGAATCGGCAACAGTATGCAAATTGATATGACCTTCTTTATGAAAGAATTTGTTTTGAAATAACAATAAAATAATTACCCCCACAGAAATAGATGCATCGGCTATATTAAATACAAGGCTAAAAAACTCAAATTCTTGTCCGCCCCAAATAGGCAACCATTTTGGAAAAGTACCATTAAATATAGGTGCATAAATCATATCCACCACTCTGCCATGCAAAAAGCCGGCATATCCTTTTCCAAAATGTGTAAACTTGGCAACATTTTCGGTAAATAAATTACTGTTTTCAAAAATTAATCCATAAAACATACTATCAATTAAGTTGCCTAAAGCACCGGCATAAATTAGTGCAGCACAAATAATAAATCCTTTGTGATAATTTTTTCTTACAAAATCTTTCAGTAAAAAAGTGCCCCATACAACAGCCACCAATCTAAAAAGAGTAAGTACAATTTTACCAATATCGCCGCCAAATTTCATACCCCAAGCCATTCCTTCATTTTCAACAAAGTGCAAACGAAACCAATTACCCAAAATACGGTGCTCTTCTCCGGCAAAATAGTTTAACTTAATATAAAATTTTAATGCCTGATCGGCAATAATAATTATAGAAATAATAAATGCTACCTGTTTTATTTTCACTTAATAATATTTTCGGTGGGCAAATATAACAGAAATGAATTGTAGTACCATTTCGGATAATTACTTGGTTGTATAGTAAATGTTAAAAACCTACTACTTTAAGAACTTATTAAAAAGAGGAATTCTTTTAAGCTCTTTTCTTTCAACTTGCATTACAAACCATATAAAAATAAAAAGAAATATAGTAGCGAATAATAAACTTATAAATATTTTAGTTATAAAAAAGTTGATTGCAGTATGAATGAAAAAAAGTAAAACCACTATTACAATATAAGCTACTAATTTTTTCCAAGCATAAGGAATACGATATTGCTTTTGCCCCCATACAAAACTTATTACCATCATACTGCCATAACAAGCAAAAGTAGCCCATGCACAAGCCATGTAGCTAAAATAAGGAATGAATGTATAGTTAATAACAAAAGTTAGCATTGCACCTGCAACTGTAATCCATGCGCCTGCTGTTGTTTTATTGCCTAACTTATACCATACACTTAAATTGTAATAAATACCTAAAAACATATTTGCCAATAAAAGAATGGGCACAACTTTTAAACCAACCCAATATTTAGGCCCAATAAAATATTTCCAAACGGGTATATACAAAGCAACTACCAAAAACATAATGGCAATTATTATTACAAAAAATTTCATTACTCGGGCATATACTTTTTGTGGATTATCGCTTTCGGCTTGCTTAAAAAAGAATGGCTCTGCTCCCATTCTAAAAGCCTGTATAAATAAGGTAATAAGAATAGATAATTTATAACATGCATTATAAATACCAACTTGTTCTTCTCTAAATAAAGTTTCGCCCGGCAACCACCATCTTAACATAAGTCGGTCAAAAGTTTCATTAACCATTCCGCCCATTCCTGCAATAATAAGTGGCATAGAATACAGCAGCATTTTCTTCCATAAATGAATATCAACGTGGAAGCGAATCATTAAAATTTCACTACCCAATAATAGTAGTGTAATGCCCGATTGAATTACATTAGCCAACACTATATATACAACAGGATTAGTAGTAGTATCGTATATTTTTGTTACCCAAGTATTGGGATTATGTTGTACTTGCTGCGGACAATAAACAATAAAAAAACAAGTCAACAATATATTAATAATAATTCCGCTTATTTTAACAAATGCAAATTTTAGTGGGCGTTCCTCTTGGCGTAATTTAGCGAATGGAATAGTACTTAATGCATCTAAAGCAATAATAATAATACTTAGTTTAATAATCTCGGGAAACCCATTTAAGCCAATAGCTTCTCCAAAATAGCCCCTTTCAAACCATAAGATGGTGGTAAAAATGATTGTAGAGAAAAGTAATGATAATGCCGCAGTATTATAAATAACTTGTTTATTGGCCTCTTTAGATGAAAACCTGAAATAAGCTGTTTCGAAACCATACGTAAATACCACATTTAAAATAGGAATAGCAGAATATACTAATCCATTTTTGCCATAATCACTTGCATGTGCTAAGTTATAAGTTAGTAATGGCGTAAGTAAATAGTTGATAAAACGAGCTGCAATGGAACTTAATCCATACCACAAAGTTTGTCCTGCTAATTTTTTAATACTGCTCATTTATCTTGCGAAAATAGCAAATGTAAAATATGCCTTCAGAAATATCTATTGCTAATATTCATTTGGCTTAACTTTCTTTCTCAATAATTTATTAAAAGATTGTTTTTTCTTTACTTCTAATCTGTTTTCTTTAGCAGCTTTAGATATTTTAGTGGCAATTCTACTTTTCTTTTTTACTAACGCATTGGCTATTAATTCATTTATTTTTTCAATTACCAATATCTTATTTTCTAATTGCGTTCTGGCTACTTGAGATTTTACGAACAATTTTTTTTCTTTATTAATTCTATTACTCAGCTTTTGAAAAATAATTTCTTTCTGTTCTTCATTCAATAATCGCGATGCTGCAATATCCCATCTACCTTCTACCATCGTTTCAACCTTATTTACGTTCTGCCCGCCTTTTCCACCACTTCGGGCTGTTGAAAATTCAATTTCATTAGTAATATTTATCTTCATAGTATAAAATTACAAAAAGATGAGGGTGGTAATTCAGCGAGTAACCGAAGCATCGGTTACAGTAGATGATACAATTACAGGTAAAATTGAAAAAGGTTTATTGATTTTAATAGGAATTGAAGATGCCGATACAATGGAAGATATTGAATGGCTGAGTAATAAAATAGTTAATTTAAGAATTTTTGATGATGAAAACGGCATAATGAACAAAAGCGTATTAGATATGAACGGAGATATTTTATTAGTTAGCCAGTTTACTTTGCATGCTGCTACTAAAAAAGGAAACAGACCATCGTATAGCAAAGCAAGTAAACCCGAATTGGCCATCCCAATGTATGAGCGAATGATACAACAATTAAAAAAAGATTTGAATAAAAAAATTGAAACGGGCATTTTTGGAGCCAATATGAAAGTACATTTATTAAATGATGGACCTGTAACAATTTTCATTGATTCGAAAAATAAAGAATAACTAATATTATATTGTATGAGAGATATTGAAAATAGAGCCGATATAGAAAAAATTATGACTGCCTTTTACGATAAGGTATTTATAGATGATTTTATGAACTTTTATTTTACTACAATTACTCAAGTTAATTTAGAAAAACACTTACCTCGCATTACAGACTTTTGGGAATCAACGCTCTTCAATACGGTTAACTATACCAATAATATTTTAACCATCCACGAACACCTTAATACTTTAGCACCTTTTAAATACGAACATTTTAACAGATGGGTAGCTATTTTTTGCGAGTGTATTGACGAGATGTATAGCGGTATTAATGCAGAAAAAGCAAAAGAAAAAGCAGCCTCAATTGGAATGGCTATGAAAATGATTCTTGTAAAAAATTTTTAACAAAAATGACTATTCAACAAGCTCAACAACAAGTAGATGATTGGATAAAAACCTTTGGTGTAAGATATTTCAGCGAGCTAACCAATATGGCTATTCTTACCGAAGAAGTAGGCGAACTTGCCAGAATTATGGCAAGAACTTATGGCGATCAATCGTTTAAAAAATCCGATCTTTCCAAAAATCTATCCGATGAAATGGCCGATGTATTGTGGGTTTTAATTTGCTTAGCTAATCAAACCGGTGTTAACTTAACCGATGCACTACAAAAAAATTTTGAGAAAAAAACCATACGCGATAAAGAAAGGCATAAGAAGAATGCCAAGTTAAAATAAGTATATTAATTACCTGCATTTTAGCTTCTTACTGCTTTGCCTCTTTAGTGCTTCTCCCTATATTTGCAAACTTATGAGTACGCAATCAGATAACCGTTTTCAAGCCATTATTTCGCATGCAAAAGAATATGGCTTTGTATTTCAGAGTAGTGAAATTTACGATGGATTAAGTGCAGTGTACGATTATGGTCCGTATGGCAGCGAATTGAAAAAAAATATTCGTGATTACTGGTGGAAAAGTATGACACAAATGCACGAAAACATTGTAGGTGTTGATGCCGCAATTTTTATGCATCCTACTACTTGGAAAGCCAGTGGCCATGTTGATAATTTCAGCGACCCAATGATTGATAATAAAGACAGTAAAAAACGTTATCGTGTAGATCATTTAATTGAAGGTTTTGCTGAAACATTAACTGAAAAAGGTGAAACACAAAAAGCAGAAACCATTTTAAAAGAAATGGATGTTTTATTGGCAAAAGAAGATTATGCAGGATTAAAAGAATTGATAGTTAGCAATAACATGAAATGCAGCGTTAGCGGTACTTGTAATTGGACAGATATTCGGCAGTTTAATTTAATGTTCGATACAAAATTAGGTTCTGTTACAGATGAAGCCGATACCATTTATTTACGCCCCGAAACGGCACAAGGTATTTTTGTAAATTTTTTAAATGTGCAAAAAACTGCAAGAATGAAAATTCCGTTTGGTATTGCACAAACAGGTAAAGCTTTTAGAAACGAAATTGTTGCCCGACAATTTATTTTTAGAATGCGAGAGTTTGAACAAATGGAAATGCAATTCTTTGTTCGTCCAGGCACAGAAGGAGAATGGTATAAATACTGGAAGGAAGCTCGTTTACAATGGCATTTAAGTTTAGGAATTGATGCAGCAAAATATCGCTATCACGATCATGTTAAATTAGCCCACTATGCTAAAGAGGCTTGCGATATTGAATTTGATTTTCCTATGGGTTTTAAAGAAGTAGAGGGAATACATAGCAGAAGCGATTTTGATTTATCACAACATCAACAATACAGCAAAAAGAAAATGCAATATTTTGATGCTGATGTTGACTCCGCAACCGGAAAACCTTATGGCAACTACGTTCCGTACGTTGTAGAAACTTCCATTGGTTTAGATAGAATGTTTCTTTTAATTCTTTCGAATGCGTACGATGAAGAAACCCTAACTAAAGAAGATGGCTCAACCGATAGCCGTGTGGTTATGCATATTCCTGCTAAAATAGCACCCATTAAATTAGCGATTCTTCCACTAACCAAAAAAGATGGTTTACCCGAATTGGCAAGAGAATTAATGAACGAATGCAAACCACATTTTCGTTGCTTTTACGAAGAAAAAGATGCCATTGGCAAACGGTACAGAAGAATGGATGCCATTGGAACACCTTTCTGTGTTACAATAGATCATCAATCTAAAGAAGATGGAACAGTTACCATTCGATACAGAGATACCATGCAACAAGAACGTGTGCCGATGAGTAAAGTAAAAGAAATTGTTCTTCAACAAATATTCTAATACACAAAAAAGCTTCAGAAATTTCTGAAGCTTTTTTAAACTTTCTATCTTTTACCCGTACAATTCTAAATGAATATCTTTCTTTTCATAACCCATTGCCATAATTCGTTCTTTGGCTTCATCAATCATATTTTTCCAACCACATAAATAAAATCGGGCAGGATCTTTTTCTTCTTTTAATAATTGCTCATATACTTGATGCACATACCCTTTATAAGCACCTTCAGGTACATTTTCTTCTCTCGAAAAAACCGGATGATAATAAAAATTAGGTTCACTTTTTGCTAACTCATTTAGTTCATTAAAGTATAAAGCATCGGTTAATTTTCTGCAACCCACTATTAAGTTTACTTTTCTATGCATAATTTTTTGCTCGTTTAAATAATGAATCATTGAACGAAATGGAGCGATACCTGTACCGGTACAAATTAAAAACAAATCTTTATCAAATTCTTCGGGTAAAATAAATTTACCTTGAGGGCCTCGCACAGGAAATTCAGTTCCCACTTTTACTTCATTAAATAAATAAGTAGTTCCTGCTCCACCATGTAAATGCACAATAATTAATTCAACTATATTAGTTTTATTTGGTGCCGATGCAATAGAATAACTACGCCAACGCTTATTTTTTTGTTCGTGTATAGGCAGGTCGAGCGTAATAAATTGCCCGGGATGAAATTGAAAATCGGTTACACCTTGTATTTCAATAAAAAATTTTTTAGTAGATGTGGTTTCATCTACAATATCTATAACCTTTCCGGTTTTCCATTCTGGTAACATACTATATTTTTATTTAACAATTGATTGAAAATTCAAAGTAACAAAAAATACCGACTATCAAAGCCGGTATTCGTATTTTACAATTATAGAAAATAGATTTTATTGTACAATAACTATTTTTGTTCTATATATTTTATTATTGGCTTGTACTTTTAAAATATAGGTTTCGGGTGCCATATTTCCTACAGTATATTGCTGATTAAACTGACCACTAAAGCCAGAATACATTTTACTCATAGCAATTTGTCCATCGGTACTAATTAGTTCTATACTAACATCGGCTTTATTACTTAAATAAAAACTAACATTAAATAATCCTTTGGCAGGATTAGGTGAAGCTTTTAAGCCAATTTCGGTATTGCTAACATTTTGCACTGCGGTAACCACATAACTATATGCAGCCGAAGATTTGGTACAACCCAAGGAATCGGTTACAGCTACAACATAACTTCCCGATTTGGTAGGCGTATAAGAACTGGCAGTTGCATTGGCAATGGTATTTCCGCTTAAATACCATTGATAACTTATGGCATTAGTGATACTGCTAACTAAACTGGTTCCAGATAATGAAATAGTTGGCGTTGCAGCAGTTGTGGCAACAATAGGAACCATATTACTAATACAATCGTTAGTACTAATTTTAGTATCATAGAAAAAATAATAATACTGCTGATAATTGTTAGGACTTTGCACGCTATTACCCGTTATACCCATTATATAAGGAGCCCAAATAGGATAAGGATTATTGCTTACTGCATTATTACGATAAATGGTAGCATTATTAGCACTGTTTACAATAATAGAATGATTACCAGCAGGTATTGGTAAATTTAAATAATAATATGCTCCCGAATCGGCTGGGTTATCGGGAATTTGACCATTACCCGATGGAGGTGTGGCTACCGGTGTAGTAGCATATACATCTATAGTTTTAGAAGTATAAGGCGTATAACTATATTGTGTTGAAGTTACATTTGAAATATCTGCTACAGTAAATGTAATTTTACCCGGATTACTAATGTATAGTTTTGCTACATCAATATTTACAGGAACCGATGCTGTTATATTTACATAATTACCCGCAAAAGCATTGTATCCTCCAGCTCCCAAAACTGTTTTATTTAATGGACCAATACTTGCTTTAGCACCACTTCGTAAATAATAAGTACTATTTGATGTAATATTAGAGGTAGATGTTGTTAATCCACCACCAAAAGCTGTTGGGGCAGTATTTGAAATATACCAAAAATAGTTAGAAGCAGAATCGCTATTTGTAACATTTAAATAGGCAGTTCCGGAACAAATTTCTCCCTTACCACTTGGTGCAGTAGGCATACCTGCAATAGTTACATTAGCAGATATTGAATTATTGGTTATATCTTGATCGGTAGCTAAATTCGCCGTGGCTGTAATAATATATGAAGTTCCGGGAATACTATTAAATGGATTCTGAAAAACATAATTTTCAATACTACCAGCAGCTATTGTACCTGGATAAGCAGCATTAAAACTTGCAACTGTGGTATTGCCATTTTTTATTGTGGCTGTTAAAGGAATATTAGTTTGATCGACAGAACCATTATTCCTTATAGCTATTACTAAGAACTGAGAATTATTAGCACAGAAACCAACAGAGGGAGCAACCACACTTACAACAGCAATATCATTAGTAGGAGGAACAAATTGAATTCGATAATCTTGCGTTTCGCCATTTGCATAATTACCACAAGCAGTGGCAGAATCAGTAGTAGCAGCACTATCTCTTACTACTATCCTCATCATGGTATAATTACCTATTTTCAATCCTGAAGGAGTTGCAATATTAGCAGTAAATATTCCACCTATACCATTAATCGAATTATCAGTAACTGCATTAGTGGCTACCATTTCGCCCGGATCGTTAAAACTTCCATTGTTATTATAATCAATAAATACTTTAATCTTTCGAGTGGCAGAACTTCCATCCGAACTATTCACTTTTATACTAATAGGAATAGTTTGATTTGGTTGAATATTACCGGTTACATTGGTAAAGTCGGAATAATTGCTATGCACTGATGTATTTTTATTGGTAATGCCCCCAAAAGCTACACTATCTATTCTTGTTCCTGTATTATTGGTTGAAGCTGAATTGCAGTAAGTACTTCCGCCAATTCCACTTACTATTAAAGAAAATGCTTGTGTGCTTCTTTGCAAATTTCCTTTATTGGTTATAGTTATGTTATAGGTTTTACCTGGAATAACACTATCAATTTGAATTTTTTCAACATTATCTAAATAATTATCGCCTTTTTTGGCTGCATTAGCCGGATTTGCCGGATCTAAAATCCATGGCTGATAGGTATTATTTCCTTGCTTTATCCGCATATCCAAATCGTTTACCAACCTGGGTGTTGTATTATTTAAAACAGCCGAGTTAATAGGTAATTGTGCAATAGGCGGATCTATCCATGTTAAGGTAGCTATTAATGGCCCTTTGCCCGATGCAGTAATGTTGAATGTATAAGTAGCTCCATTATTTAAAATACTTTCTACTATTGTATCTGATTGCTGATTAAAAGAAGAAGTAACTACATCTGTAGCTTTTTTTACATCTAATAATCCCCAACCAAATTGATAATCCGGACCAGGAAATGAGCCGGCTTCATTGGCTGTGTGAATTGCCAATCCTTTTAATGTAGAAGACCGCATAAAAGAATTAGGATGTAACTTATTATAATATTCTTGCACTAAATACAAAGAGCCTGTTGCATTGGGTGCAGCCATAGATGTGCCACTATAGGTAGCATACGCTGTATTGGATGTTGCAATACTTGATGTAACATTTACGCCATCTGCAACTACATCGGGTTTAATTCTACCATCATCGGTTGGTCCCCAACCACTAAAATTACTCATTACTACATCATTGCTATTATTATATCCCAACGGAATACCATTAACTGCACCTATATCTAAAATGTTTTTGGCATTTTGTGTATAGGCAATAGTTCCATAAGAATCGTTATTACTAATACCCGAAGCACGTACGCCAGAAACTAAATTACGGGAACTATCATAATATTTGTAAGCATCTCCCACTGCTGGTCCGTTAGAATTTCGTTGATTACCTGCAGACATACAAATTAGGTAATAAGGAGAGAGATAGGCAATAGAATCGAACATGCGAGCATTAATATCGTAATAGCCAAAGCCATAATCTTCTGTTTTACTAATATTAATATCTCCTTCCCATATCCAATTTGTTCCATCATAATACCAACCGGCCAAATAACCATACGAATGATTAGATAATAACAAATTCGGTGCTTCTGAACTCATTTCCGAAACATCATTATTATAATCGTAAGCAATTAGTTGCTGAGCTCCAAAAGCCATACCCTTTGCAATAGGATTTACACCTAATGCAATCATAGTACCCGAAGTATGTGTTGCATGATTACTAACAGAAGTAGGATTATCTTTTTGCAAAACTCTTCCGTTCATCTCAACATGGGTATTTAAAACCGAACCACCATCCCAAATAGCTAATTTTCCTTTAAGGGAACTAGATGCACCTGATAGATTTAATCCTGATGAACCATTTGGCCATAAAAGATTAGCATTAGTGGTAGCTGCTGCAATAATATTATTGTGTGTTGCTAAATATTGTGGTTTACCTAATTCATCTACACCTACCAATTGTACTTCTGTTCCACTTTTTGTGGTAAAAGCAATTGCCCATCCTTTTTGTTTCGCTAATTGCAATGCTTTATAATAATTGCTATTTTCTATTGCTGCATATTGCTGTGCAGTTTTATTTAATGCAACATGATTTATTACAGATTGAGCATAAATAGTATAGTTCGTAAACAGTAAAATTAAAGCCCATAAGCTTTTTTTAACCATAAGTACAATTTTAGTTCAATATAATTTTTTTGTAAATTAGATACTTTCAACTTATAAATTGCGGTATGAAAAAAAATATTTTTCACATACTTTGTTTTTTACTATTGCTTATTGCATGTGCACCTACAAAAAAATATCGTTCAGCATCATTAATTCAAGGAATAGAAGGATTTGTTTATACCATTTCGGGAAATCAAATGCCGGCCCCCAATATTCAACCATTACCACCACAGCCATTATCAGACACGATTTATATTTTTGAATTAACAAATATTGCTAATACATCAAAATTAACCGAATCGGGTTTTTACACAGCCATCAACTCAAAACTTGTTGCCAAAACAGTTTCTAACAAAAAGGGGTACTTTATACTTTCGCTACCTGCAGGTAACTATTCTGTTTTTTTAAAGGTAAAAGGATTTTTTTACGCCAATACTTTTGATGCAAAAAATAATATAGCACCGGTTAAAGTAAATAACAATAGTATTACCAAAATTGACATTAAACAAGACGCTTATGCTGTTTATTAGTTAATAATTGCGTTACTATGCAATGATATTTTATATTTGCATGGCAGATTATGAATGTGAATGTGCTTTTGGAAAATTATCAGTCTTCTCCCCGTCTTTTTCAATTAGCGGACAGGCTTTCTATTGCCGATACCCAGAAAATATATCTCAAAAATTTACAAGGAAGTAGTTCGGAATTTGTAGTAACAAGTATTTTCAATCATCCGCAAACACAAAATCTCAATCACTTAATTGTTTTGAACGATGCAGAAGATGCAGCCTATTTTCATAACACATTAGAAAACTTAACATCGGCACTTGATCTTTTTTATTTTCCATCTTCTTTTAAAAACAGAAAAAATTTTCGCTTACTTAATTCATCGCATGTAATGCTAAGAACAGAAATGTTAACCAAACTTTCTGTTGGTGGTAATAAAAAAATAATTGTTACCTATCCTGAAGCTTTGTTTGAAAAAGTAGTATTACCTAAAACTCTAAGCAGCAATATTATTTCCATAAAAACCAATGATACCATTAATGTTGATAGCATTTTGGAATTGTTTGTGATGTACGGATTTATAAGAACAGATTTTGTATACGAACCCGGCCAATTTGCATTACGCGGTGGCATTTTAGATATTTATTCTTTTGGAAACGAAAAACCCTATCGTATTGAATTGTTTGGAAATGAGGTTGATAGTATTCGCATTTTTAATCCCGAAACACAGTTAAGCGAAAGAAAGCTATTACAAGTTTCAATTATTCCAAATATTGAAACGCAATTTGAAAGTGGAGAAAAAGTTACCCTTCTTGAATTTCTTCCCAAAAACACAGTGATTTGGTTAAAAGATTGGGATGTAATTAAAGAAAAAATTGAAACACAAGAAGAAGACTTGGGATTATTTTTAGAAAGAATAAAAAACAATTCTACCCAACAAACCGAAGAAAATGAGGAGGAAGATGATACTAAAATTTGGAAAGATGTTTCAATAGATGATTTTGTTCCCATGGCAACCATAGAACGGCAAATTCAATTACGCCATATTATAGAGTTTGGTTACAAACCTCATCTTTCAAATTTTGAAATTGAATTTAATACCAAAATACAACCATCCTTTAATCGCCAATTCGATTTATTAATAAAAGATTTAAAAGCCCATGAAGCGGCAGGTTTTGGAATATATATTTTTGCAGAACAAGTAAAACAATTAGAAAGATTACACAGTATTTTTACCGATTTAGCTACCGAAATACAATTTATACCCGTTGCTACTTCTATTCACGAAGGATTTATTGATGAAGATTTAAAAGTTATTTGCTATACCGATCATCAGCTATTTCAACGATACCATAAATATAAAATTAAACAAGCTTTTAGTAAAAATAAAGCACTTACTTTAAAAACATTACGAGACTTACAACCCGGAGATTTTGTTACACATATAGATCATGGAGTGGGCACCTACAGCGGATTACAAAAAATTGAGTTGAATGGAAAATTACAAGAAGCAGTTAGAATTATTTATAAAGACAGTGATATTTTATATGTAAATATTAACTCATTACACAAAATATCGAAATATACAGGAAAGGAAGGCACAGTTCCTAAAATAAATAAATTGGGTAGCGATGTTTGGAACAAATTAAAAGAAAAAACAAAAGCCAAAGTAAAAGAAATTGCGTTCGATTTAATTAAGCTATATGCACAACGTAAAGCACAACAAGGCTTTCAACATGCACCCGATAATTACATGCAAACAGAATTAGAAGCAAGTTTTATTTATGAAGATACCCCCGACCAAAGTAAAGCAACTGCCGATGTAAAAAAAGATATGGAATCTCCATCGCCTATGGATAGATTAGTTTGTGGCGATGTTGGTTTTGGTAAAACCGAAATCGCTATTCGTGCAGCATTTAAAACCTGTTGCGATGGAAAACAAGCCGCCATACTGGTTCCTACTACTATATTAGCCTATCAGCATTATCAAACATTTAAAGAACGTTTTAAAAATTTTCCTGTAACAGTTGATTATATTAATCGATTCAAATCATCCAAAGAAAAAAAACTAACACTTCAAAAATTAACCGAAGGAAAAATTGATATTATAGTTGGTACGCATGGCTTATTGGGTAAAGATGTAAAGTTTAAAGATTTAGGATTAATGGTAATTGATGAAGAACAAAAATTTGGTGTAGCACATAAAGAAAAACTAAAGCTGCTAAAAACAAATGTTGATTCGTTAACGCTTACTGCCACACCTATTCCACGTACTTTACAGTTTAGCTTAATGGGTGCAAGAGATTTATCAATCATTAATACCCCACCGCCAAACAGGCAACCCATTCAAACAGAGGTACAAGTATTTAACGACGATTTTATTCGAGATACTATTTATTTTGAAACAGAAAGAGGCGGACAGGTTTTTTTCATTCATAACAGAGTACAAGGCTTGGCCGAAATGTGTGCACTAATACAAAGCCTTTGTCCCGATTTAAGCATTGCTTTTGCTCACGGACAAATGGAAGGCGATCAATTAGAAGAAAAAATTTTAGATTTTATTGATAAAAAATATGATGTACTTGTTTGTACAAATATTGTTGAAAGTGGTGTAGATATTCCGAATGTAAATACTATCATCGTTAACAATGCGCATCATTTTGGATTAAGCGATTTACACCAGTTAAGAGGCAGAGTAGGCCGTAGTAATAAAAAAGCATTTTGCTATTTATTGGCACCTCCTTTAAGTACTTTACCAACCGATTCTAGAAAAAGATTACAAACCTTAGAGCAGTTTAGCGATTTAGGAAGTGGCTTTCAAATTGCTATGCGTGATTTAGATATTAGAGGAGCCGGAAATATGTTGGGCGGAGAACAAAGTGGTTTTATGGCAGAAATTGGTTTTGAAATGTATCAGAAAATTTTAGATGAAGCCATTCGAGAATTGAAAAGAAAAGATTTTAAAGATTTATTTAAAGAAGAAATTAGCAAGCAAGATGATTTTGTAAGTGATTGTACTATTGATACCGATTTAGAAATTTTAATTCCGGATAGCTATGTTGAAAATATAACTGAAAGATTATCGCTTTACTCCCGATTAGATAATTGCGAAAAGGAAGATGAACTTCTACACTTTCATTCAGAAATGGTTGATAGATTTGGTGCCATGCCAAAAGAAGTAGACGATTTGTTTATTACAGTAAGATGCCGTTGGCTGGCTGTTGATTTGGGCTTTGAAAAAATGAGCTTAAAAGATGAAATAATGCGTTGCTATTTTATTAATAAAAACGATTCGCCTTATTTCGAATCGGATACTTTTAAAAATATCATACAATTTTTACAAACCGGCACTAACAAAGCACGACTAAAACAAGTTGCCAAAAACTTTTTATTAGTAGTAGAGCCAATAAAGAATATGAGTGAAATGCATCAATTTTTACAAAAACTACATCATGCAGTTGTAGTAAAGCCATAAAAAAAGTTCGATATACAATACCGAACTTTTAGAGAACTTATTTATTTTTTACCTATTAAAATCCTTTTTTAGCAACTCCATCCGCAATAGCTTGTAAAGCCTTAGCTTCATTTAAAATTGCAGCCATTTTATTTCCCTTGCCATCGTTACCAGAAGCCATATATCCGCCTTTTGCAGTTTTAGTAACTACAGCATCGTGCATGGGTACATTTTTTTCTTTTGTTTTTAGGCAATATGCTTTAATCATTTTTGAAGTATCCATAATCATTAAATTTTCGATTTCCATTTAGAAATCCGGTTATTAAATAAATTTTTCTATCAAGCTTACACAAACTAAGCTTTTTTTGTTATTTCAAGAAATGAGTAGATTAAAATTAATCCACATTTTTATACATCAATTTTGGCATATTTGGCATGCGATTCAATAAACTCTCTTCTGGGTGCCACTTCATCGCCCATAAGCATACTAAATACTCTATCGGCTTCGGCAGCACTTTCAATAGTAACTCTTTTTAAAGTTCTGCGTGCCGGATCCATGGTAGTTTCCCATAATTGATCGGCATTCATTTCACCTAACCCTTTATACCGTTGGGTTATAACACTATCTTCTTTACCTGCACCAATTTTTTCTATTAAAAATTTTCTTTGTTCTTCGGAATAGGCATAGGCTTGTTCTTTTCCTTTTTTAATCAAATACAAAGGAGGTTGGGCAATATAAACATATCCTTGTTCTACCAATTCTTTCATATACCTAAAAATGAAAGTAAGAATAAGAGTTGCAATATGAGATCCATCTACATCGGCATCAGTCATAATAATTAATTTATGATACCTAAGTTTAGAAATATTTAATGCTTTAGGATCTTCTTGTGTTCCAATAGTTACACCCATTGCAGTAAATATATTTCTAATTTCCTCGTTTTCATAAATTTTATGTTCCATTGCTTTTTCAACATTTAAAATTTTACCTCGCAATGGAAGAATAGCCTGATAGCTTCTATCTCGGCCTTGTTTTGCAGTACCACCTGCAGAATCCCCTTCTACTAAATATATTTCACATCTTTCCGGATTACGTTCGCTACAATCGGCCAATTTACCCGGTAAGCCGCCTCCGCTTAATACTGTTTTACGTTGTACCAATTCTCTGGCTTTTTTAGCTGCTACACGTGCTTGAGCCGCTAAAACAATTTTAGAGATAACATTTTTTGCTTCACGCGGATTTTCTTCTAAATAAGCTTGTAATACTCTACTTACCGTAGTTTCTACTACTCCACTTACTTCACTGTTACCTAATTTAGTTTTTGTTTGTCCTTCAAATTGAGGTTCCGGAACTTTTACAGAGATAATAGCACTTAACCCTTCTCTAAAATCATCACCTTCTACCTCTACTTTAGCTCTTTCAAATAAGCCTTCTTTATCGCCATAACTTTTAAATACACGAGTTAAAGCCCTTCTAAAGCCGGTAACATGTGTACCACCTTCAATGGTATTGATATTGTTTACATAAGAGAAAATGTGTTCTTTAAAATCGTTGTTGTAGGTCATTGCCACTTCAACTGCTACATTGGTGGTTTCGTCTAATCCTTCAACATAAATGGTTTTGGCAATTAATGAGCTTCTTTTACCATTTTCATCCAGCATTTCTACAAATTCTACAATACCGCCTTCGCTGTAAAATACTTTAGAATAAGCCGAACCATCTTCTTGCTTTTCTCTTAAATCGGTTAGTGTAATACTTATTTTTTTATTGAGGTAAGATAATTCTCTTAATCTTCCTTCCAAAATATCTTTATTGTATACCGTAGTTTGAAAAATAGTAGCATCTGGCCAAAAGCGAACAGTGGTGCCTGTATTATTGCTTACACCTATTTCTCTAACAGCATATTTAGGAGTACCGGCATGGTATTCTTGTTCAAATATTTTTCCTTCTCGTTCAACAGTTACGTGTAGGGTTTCGCTAAGTGCATTTACGCAGCTTACGCCCACACCATGTAAACCTCCGGATACTTTATACGTATTTTTATCGAATTTACCTCCGGCATGCAATACAGTCATTACCACTTCTAATGCACTTCTTTTTCTTTGGTATGCATAGCAGTTGGAATACCGCGGCCATCATCTTTTACTGTAATGGAATTATCTTCATGAATAGTTACCAATATATTTTTGCAATAACCTGCCAAAGCTTCATCAATACTATTATCCACTACTTCATACACTAAATGGTGTAATCCTTTTACACTAATATCGCCAATATACATGGCAGGCCTTTTTCTAACAGCTTCTAAGCCTTCTAAAACCTGAATACTATCGGCACCATAATTTTTATTTTGTGCCTCATTGCTTTTTAATTGTTCTTCACTCATAAAATACTTATCTGTCTTGAATTTGATTATTCTTAAGAAGTGGGCGAAGATAAGGAAAATAGAATGGCTTTTGGCTTTATGTTTTGCCAATTTTTCCACCAAAAATGCCAACAATTTATACTTTAATTTGTTAAACTATATTGAAGTAAATTGACAATAGTATGACTTTGAAATTAAGTGTAGATACACTAATTTTGCCTTTTATAAAATGATAAAAACTTTAGACATATTAAAAACTGCACACAAAGAAGGTATTGAACCAAGTATGGATTTGTTGTACAATAAAAAACAAAACATTCCCGGCTCCATTCAGTACAATATTCGCAGATATTTTGCCCAACATCCTTGGGTTGCAGAAGATACCGGCATGCTGGTTTATCATTTTAACGAATCAAAACCGAAAGAAAATTATTTAGAATTACGCTTTTGCACTACCGGAAATAGATATTGCTCGGACAAAGTTTGTGTTGCTTGCGGAAGCCTACCTACTGCTAATTGCAAAGGACAATATCCAACTGTTGATGTATTTAATTTTCATTTTACCGCTACTTTTTTACATCAGTTTACGCATAATGTTAAATTAAGCAACAGAAAAGATGAGGTATTAGCATTTAAAAGTCCCAACTCTTTTACTAAAATATTTCCTATTTGTTTAAAGTCGAGAAATGTTTTAGATGCTTTATTGAACCACAGTTACAGTGGTGCATTAGAAAATATTTTCATTAACTCTAAAGTGCACGAACTATTACTGTATAGCATAGATTGCTTATTGGATGAAAAAGAAGAAAATTTTTCCTGCAAATTTTTAACCGACGATAGAAGTAAAGAACAAATTTACCAAGCAAAAGAAATTTTATTACAACATATTGGCGACCCACTAACTATTAAAGAATTAAGCAGAAAAGTAGCTATGAACGAGTGCTACTTAAAAAAAGGATTTAAAGAAATTTTTGGCACCACCATTTTTGATTTTTATCAGCAACAAAGAATGGAACATGCTAAATATTTATTGTACGAAAAGAGCTTAAGCGTTACCGATGTTTCTTCTTTGCTGGGCTATTCCTCCATCTCCCACTTTTCAGCAGCATTTAAAAAACATACCGGATTAAAGCCTTGCGATTTATTGAAATAAACTGATTAAAGTAAATTATTGAATAATAATAATTTTCATTCCTCATTTATTCAGTTTTCTATCACTGAATTTTTTACTTTTATTCTATGAGAAAATTAATAATTGCCATTGGCATACTTATAACTATTGCATGGAAAAAGCCGCAACCTGCCGATTTAATTATTTATCATGCAAAAATTTACACAGTCAACTCAACATTTGCCACAGCACAAGCAATGGCAATAAAGAATGGAAAAATTATTGCAATAGGCAGCAATAATTCTATTCTTACCACATATAATAGTAAACAAAAAATTGATGCACATAATCAATTCGTTTATCCCGGATTTATTGATGCACATGCTCATTTTGTTGGATATGGCAATGAATTATTTACCGCAGATTTATACGATTCAAAAAGTTTTGATGAAGTTATAGAACGACTGAAAATTTTTGCCAAAAACCATCCCGATGAAAAATGGATTCTGGGAAGAGGATGGGATCAAAACAAATGGCCCGATAAATCTTATCCCACAAACGATAAATTAAACCAGCTATTCCCCAATAAACCGGTGTACATCACTCGTGTTGATGGGCACGCAGCCATCTGCAACCAGAAAGCATTTGATATTGCAAAAGTAAAAGCCAATCAAAAAATAAATGGCGGAGAGGTAGGAACAATAAACGGAAAATTAATCGGTGTTTTAATTGATAATGCAAAAGAATTAGTGAGCAATTTTATTCCTCAATTATCGAAAGAAGATTATGCAAAAAGATTAATTGCAGCCGAAAAAAATTGTTTTGCTGTTGGCCTAACAACCATTACCGATTGCGGATTAAATTATAAAGATGTTGATGCCATTGATGCACTACAAAAAAACGGAAAACTAAACATGCGATTATATGTAATGCTAAGTGATGACAAAGAAAATTTTGATCGTTATCTGCCAAAGGGGCCTTACAAAACCGATAAACTTTTTGTACATGGTTTTAAGTTTTATGCCGATGGTGCTTTGGGTAGCCGAGGTGCCTGTTTATTGCAACCTTATAACGATAGAAAAGATTGGAGAGGTTTTTTATTAAATACAAAAAGCCATTACGATTCAATGGCTGCAATATTGGCCAACACTGATTTTCAGATGTGTACACATGCCATCGGCGATTCAGGCAATCGGCAAATTTTAATGACTTACAGTAAAGTATTAAAAGGCCCTAACGATAAGCGTTGGAGAATAGAGCATGCACAAATAATTAATGAAAACGATTTTAATTTATTCGGGCAATCATCCATTATTCCATCTGTTCAGCCCACACATGCCACCAGCGATATGTACTGGGCTGAGGAACGTTTGGGAAAAGAAAGATTAAAAGGTGGGTATGCTTACAAACAACTTTTGCAACAAAACAATTGGATACCGTTAGGAACAGATTTTCCGGTAGAAGATATTTCTCCATTTAAAACATTTTTAGCTGCCGTTGCAAGAAAAGATGCCAAAGGATTTCCTGCTAATGGCTTTCAAAAAGAAAATGCATTAACCAGAGAAGAAACTATTAAAGGCATAACTATTTGGGCTGCAAAAGCAGATTTTTTAGAAAATGAAATTGGCAGTTTAGAAGAAGGCAAAAAAGCAGATTTCATAATGCTAAACAACGATTTAATGCAAATTCCCGAATCTGAAATTCTTACTACAAAAGTAATTGCCACATTTGTTGGTGGTAAAAAAGTGTTTGGCAATTAAACAATAAATTGATATTACCACAATAACAAGTGAATAAAAATTGTAAGTAAATAAAAATCTTATTGAGTAATATTTAATTTTTTATTAGAAAATAATATTGCCATTAGCCATAAAAATAAGTAAGGAAAAGGCGTTAAACCCCATGAATAAAAGGAAGCTAAAAAACTCCATAAATTTTGTGGTAAAATATAATTAAACAGCAATAAAGGTAACAGCCTAATACCGCCAACAAACAATACAACTACATTAAAAATTATCCATACTTGCTTTGGCCATGCTGCTTTAAGATGCTTCAACCCAATATATCCCATAGCAAAAAGAAACAAAACATAAAACCCTCTATTAATTGCTCTTAAAATATAATGCTTTTCGCCATAAAAATAATCATGCAATCTTCCTTCCATAAAAAATGCTTCCTCCATCCATGCAAATAAAAGCATCAATACAAAAACTAAAATAGGAATATATTGTTTGTAGCTTTTACTCATGTTGCTTTTTTTGCTTAACATAAATAACCCATATTCCAAAAATTACTGCATACACTACTACTTTAAAAATATAATGATGTGCAATATTAGCAGCATTAAAGTGATACATATTCATAACAGCTAATGCAGCTAACCTACTTACATTTACGGCATAAATAATAACAATACCGGCAACAGAGAAAATGATCATTTTTTTTATAGGTCCGGAGAAAGCAATTAGAAATCCAACATAAAGTATATATAACTCCAATGCATTGCAACCATCGGCTATTCCAACAATTTTTTTGCCGTTTAAAGATACATAATCCATACAGCCAATTTCATTATTCAGTTCCGGAATAGGGTTACAAACTTCTTGTATGGTAAGCATACTTTTGGGATAGAAGCGATGCAATAACCATTCTGCTCCGGCTCCGCTAAAATGTGTAAGTGGTGCGTCAATAATTCTTCCTTGAAATAAGAATAAATGATAAATCAGTTTCCAAATAATAAAAATAAATAAGGCTCTTTTCAAAAAGGTTTGTACCTCATTGGGAATAGATCCCCAAGTATTTTTTAAATATTGAATTACATTCATCTTTAGTAGTAATTAAACTGCTTATTGTTGTTCTAATAATACGGTTGCATAAGCTATTAATCCTTCTTCTCGCCCAACAAATCCCATATTCTCGGTAGTAGTTGCTTTAATTGAAATATCTCTTAAACTTATACTACAAATTTCTGCAATTACTTGTTGCATAGATGCAATATAAGCACGTATTTTAGGGGCTTGCAAACAAACGGCACTATCAATATTACCAATTTTATATCCTTCTTTTTGAATTAATTCTATTGTTTTTTGCAGCAATATTTTGCTATCAATATTTTTATATTTCACTTCGGTATCGGGGAAGTGAACACCAATATCGCCCAAGCCGGCAGCACCCAACAAAGCATCACAAATAGCATGTAATAATACATCGGCATCGCTATGCCCTAATGCACCTTTTGAGTGGGGTACAAGTACGCCGCCAATCCACAAATCTCTTCCCTCAATTAACTGATGAAAATCAACTCCAAATCCAATGCGCATAATACTTACTTTATAATATAATGATTGAAATAAATTGAAAAGTTTTTATAGGAAATATTAAATATAGCAAATAATCATTTCTTCTCAAATCAGCAGCAAATTTATTACTTCCTGTAAAAGATTTAATTAGGTGCTATTTCAAAATAAAGATATCTCGCAATTAAAACTATACTTTACAATGTAATTATAAAATTTAGTATTTTTCAATTCTAACTTTTGCAACACATGACATTATCTCAAAAACAGTATGCTATTTTATCGCTTCCGGTTATTGTAGGAGCATTAGGTTATTTTGTTGATATTTACGATTTACTATTATTTAGCATTATTCGTGTAAAAAGCCTGCAATCATTAGGGTTATCGCCTACAGAAATTAAAGATTATGGTGCATTAATTATCAGTATTCAAATGATTGGAATGTTATTGGGTGGAATTATTTGGGGAATAATGGGCGATAAAAAAGGAAGACTAAGTGTTTTATTTGGCTCTATTATTTTATACTCTTTAGCCAATATTGCCAATGGAATGGTGCAAACTACCAATCAGTATATTATTATGCGTTTTATTGCAGGCTTTGGTTTAGCAGGCGAATTGGGTGCAGGTATTACTTTGGTAAGTGAATTATTGCCTAAACAAAAACGAGGTATTGCAACATCAGTAATGGCTGGCATTGGATTAACCGGTGCAGTAGCCGCTTATTTTATATCGAAAGAATTTGAATGGAGAACCTGTTATTATATTGGTGGAATACTTGGCTTTATGTTATTAATAATGCGTGTAAATGTTTTTGAATCGGGTATGTTTCATAAAGTAAAAGAAATGAAAGTGCAACGCGGAAATTTTTTTATGCTATTTAATAATGCAAAAAGATTTAAAAAATATATATTAAGCATTTTAATTGGATTACCCAATTGGTATGTGGTTGGTATATTGGTTACATTTTCTAAAGAGTTTGGAACTGAATTTAAATTATCGGCACCGGTTGATCCAAGTATTGCTGTAATGACAACGTATACCGGAGTATCAATTGGTGGTATTCTTATTGGCTTTATTAGTCAGTGGTTACAAAGCAGAAAAAAAGCATTATTACTTTTTTTAATTATAAACTTTATAGGTGGCATTATCTATTTTCAACAAAATGGTGGAACTGCCATGCACATGTATCTTATATGCTCTTTACTTGGTTTCTCCACCGGATTTTGGTCTATTCTTGTAACCATTGGTGCAGAACAATTTGGTACTAACTTACGTGCAACAGCAGCAACAACTATTCCTAATATGGTTCGAGGATCTTTACCATTGGTTACCTTACTATTTTATACTTTACAAAATAAATTTAGCTACGTACAAAGCGGCATGATAACCGGATTAATTATTGCTGTTATTACTTTTATAGCTGCATTAATGATTGAAGAAACTTTTCATAAAGACCTTAACTTTTTAGAAGTATAGTTTTTATTTTTCATTATGAATATTTAATGAAATTTGTATAATGAAATTTCTCATCATCCGTTTTTCTTCTATCGGCGATATTGTATTAACTACTCCTGTAATAAGATGTTTGAAACAGCAGGTAAAAGATGCTGAAATACACTTTCTTACTAAACAATCGTTTGCCCAAATTCTTGAAAACAATCCTTATGTAGATAAAATAATTACATTAAACTTTAGTTGGGAATTGATGATACATGAATTACAAAATGAAGCATACGATTATGTAATTGATTTGCATCATAATTTACGAACGTTGCGTGTAAAATGGAGTTTAGGCAAACCCTCTTTTTCGTTTAATAAGCTGAATTTAAAAAAGTGGCTGCTTACAGCATTCAAAATAAATCGATTACCTAATGTGCATATTGTTGAAAGATATTTGGCAACAGTAAAAAGCTTTGGAGTAATAAATGATGAGAAAGGCTTAGACTATTTTATTCCGGAAAAGGAGATGGTTGCTAAAAAAGATCTCCCTTTATCGCACGAGTTTGGCTATATAGCTTTGGTTATTGGAGCAGCCCATGCCACCAAAAAATTACCAATTACCAAATTAAAACAATTATGTACCAATATTAATTATCCCATTGTTTTAATAGGCGGTAAAGAAGATAAAAAAGCGGGCGATATTATTTGCGAAGGAAATGATATTAAAGTTTATAATTCATGCGGTAAGTTTAGCTTAAACGAAAGTGCCGATTTGGTACGTAATGCCCATATAGTTATCACGCATGATACAGGGTTAATGC
>DAHXOT010000005.1 GCA_027364735.1 Hydrotalea sp.
GCGTTCAGGTTGGAAGCAGATTTGTTTGTACGCCGGAAACCTCGTCGCACCTGCGTATTAAGGAAGCGGTGCTTAATGCAAAAGAAGGTGATACATTATTAAGTTTAAAAAAAATTGGAGCAGTACGACTATTAAAAAATAATTTTTTTAATGCAGTGAGAGAAGCCGAATTGCGTGGCGATGATGAAGAACAATTAAAAAATTTATTAGGTCGTGGCCGTGCAAAAAAAGGCATGTTTGAAGGGAATTTAGAAGATGGTGAATTAGAAATAGGACAAGTAAGTGCCTTAATAAAAGAAATAAAACCTGCCGCCGAAGTAGTTAATGAAATTTGGAATGAGTTTGAAAATGCTTTAACAAAACCTCTTTTGTAAAAGAATATTATTTTAAGTACTACCATTTAAGGGCTGTACAATACGGTTACTGCTTTGCGTTGTGTTGAAAATAGCAAAGCAGCAATTGAATAAAAGTTAGTACATACGTTAGCCAACATAACGAAAAGCATCTTGCTGTGTGCTATGTCAATAAAACTTCTTACTATGCAACAAGTTAATTTCATTGTAGTGAGTGGTAATTGTTCTTTTATTCGAATGGTGTGGCTTGCTAAAAACATTTTAAAACTACAGGCTGTTTGGTAACTTTTATTAGTAGAGTAAAAAAACATGACAAATGTCATACTTTTAATTTTATTTACATATCTTGCTTTAGGATTGAATCCTGTACAAAATAATATCCATATATACTTAAAAATAAAACTATAATTATGAACGAAACAATGTATGTAGGCTCTATATTTTTATGGACTCTAAGTTGGGTGCCAGATGACTTGGTATTTTGTAATGGGCAATTGTTATCTATTAGTAATTACCAAATGTTATATGCATTAATAGGCACCACTTATGGTGGCAATGGCAGTACAACCTTTGGTGTACCGGATTTGCGAAGTCGTGTACCAGTTGGCGCCAACAGCTATTCTAATACCACTCCTAATTTACCACCAATACCCCTTAACCAAACTGGTGGCACATTAAGTAACAACTTTATAGCAGTGGGTAGTGGTAGTTTTACACTTACTACCAACCAATTGCCAGAACACTTGCATCCAGCCGGTGGGGCATCAATAGCTACTTTAGACATCCCTGCCAATACCAGAAATGGTGATACCGCAGTACCTGGCCCAAATACTATTTTGGCTACGGGCAATTATAGTCCTGGACCTGTAGCATTACAAACACAAAACTATTCTACTGCTGGGGCTAATACCACTTTAATGCCTATAAGTGCAGCTATGGTTGGTAGCCCAACTGGGCTATACTGGTGGCGGCCAACCGATAAATGTATCAATAACCGCATCCGGCAGTGTAGCTACTGTAGCACCCTATTTGGCACTTAACTACGTTATTTGTGTATATGGCATTTTTCCTCAACGACCTTAAACAATTAGTATTATTCACCTAAAAAAACTATCTGTGAAAAAAAATATACATAGTATTTTAACAGGGTTACTTTTTGTTACTGCATCTCTAACTTCGAATGCACAAACTTTTTCCGGTACTACCGTAAGCGATGGCTACACTAATAATGTAGCAGTTGGCGCCGGTATTGAATTTAATTATGGGGGCTCTACCTACGATATTAATCCATCCAATTCTCGCATCACATTTTATCTTCCGGCAAATGGAACTTTTACTGCAGCAACTTACACTTGGACTTTTACGGGTGGTGATTTGGCATCATTTACATCCATTACCAAAAACACCGGACTATCTACCCTTTCCAACCAAGCCAATCTTACAGCTAGTGTTAATGGCAAGGTTATTACATTTACTAAATCTGGTACGGTAGGTGGTAGTGGCAATCCTGGTGGTTATATTGTGTGGGATTTTGTATCTGTTGCAACACCCACCTCCACTACATGGAACGGTACAACATGGAGTAACAGTAATCCATCATCAACAATAAATGCGATAATAAGCGATGTAAGTAATACAGCACCTGCCTCATTTACATGCAAGAACTTAACCATTAACAGCGGTGCTGCATTAAACATCACAGGTATTACAGCAACCGTGAACGGTAATATAACCAACAACGGCAATGGTATTAGCGGTACAGGTAACCTTACCATTGCTGCATCAAGTGCTTTAAGTGGTAATTCCATTTCATTTGATGGAGTGCTTACGGTTAACACAGGTGCCACACTTACTACCAATGGCTTTCTCACTTTAAGTTCCAATAATACAAACACGGCAAGCCTTGCAGCCGTTGCAGGAACTATTAGCGGTAACGTAACTGTAGAAAGATATATTCCTGCCCATTCATCAAGAGCGTATACATTGGTAAGTTCGCCGGTTAGTAGTCCCACGATAAAAGCAGGCTGGCAGGAAGGCGGTGCTTCAACCCCGAATTACGGTACACAAATTACAGGAGCCAATACAGGCAGTATTGATGGTTTTGATGCTGTGAGTGCTGCTGGCATTGCTTCTATTTACAGTTATGATGATAATGCAATAGGCAGTAAATGGGTTGGATTAGCCAATACCAATGTAAATACATTAAGTGCCGGAACAGGTTACTTATTATTTGTAAGAGGCGACAGAACAGTTGCACCCGGAGGTGCTAATTCATCAACTGCTACTACACTAAGAGCAACTGGAACTTTAACAACCGGAACCGTAACTTTTACAACCAGTGGCGGTACTGCAGGAACGGCTCCATTATTGGGTACAGCTGCCAAATACAGTTTAATAGCCAATCCTTATCCCTGTGCTATTGATTGGCTAAGTGGCAGCATTACCAAAACAAATATAAAATGCATCTTTCACGGTATATGACCCTTCTTTAGGAAGCTTTATATCATCAGATGGTACAACTAAATCACCTAATTCAGGTCAGCAACAAACTCGTTACATACAAAGCGGACAGGCATTTTTTATACAGGCCAATACCTCTGCACCAAGTTTAGTAATTGCAGAAGCTGCCAAAACAACCAGTGCTACTACAAGTGCATCTACTACAGTGTTCGGTACGCAATTACCAACAGCACAATTAAATGTAAACTTTTATAGAGCAGATAATAGTTTTGCCGATGGTGCTGTTGCTGTGTTTAACAATAATTACAGTAAACAGAATGATGCAAAAGATGCTGATAAGTTTCTCAACTTTAATGAAACTATTTCTTTTTCAGAAAATAACCGTACACTAAGTATTGATGCAAGACCTATGCCTGTGAATGATACTTTGCAGATTAATACCAATAAAATGACTGCCAATACAACCTATACTATAGCCATTGATGGTAATGGGTTTGACAATACTAATTTATCAAGTGCTGTATTGATTGATAACCTAACAAGTATAAGAACCAATATTGATATAAGTGGTATTACCAATTACAGTTTTACTACAACAACAGCCAATGAATCAGGGAGATTGCAGATTGTATTGAACAATAAATCAACTGCAATAGCGACAGATGATACCAATACAGAACTAAGTGTAACATTGGGTGCGAATCCTGTTACAGATCATATATTGGTGAACTATGCAGCAAAACAATCCGGTAATACATCAATACGATTAATTAATATAGCTGGTCAGTCATTAACTAATATCAATTTAGGCTTGCAGCAAAATGGTCAGATTAGCATTCCAGTGAGTCAGTATACAAAAGGTTTGTATTTAGTTGAAGTTATTGTAGGAGAAAATAAAGTTCTCAAGAAAGTAATGAAAGATTAATTCAGGAAGTATGGAGTTGCCTATGAAAATTAAAACAAAAACTAAAAAATTTCACAGAAAAAAACATAAAATGAAAAAAATATTCAACATACAAACCTTAGTTATACTAATCATAATATTTCTTCCTTCATTAAGTCATGCTCAACCTAGTAATGTACCGGGCAATCCGGATAGTGCTCCTATAGATGGCGGATTATCTCTCCTTATTGCAGGCGGCGTGGGTTATGGTGCAAAGAAAATTCGGGAGAAAAGAAAGAAATAATAATTAGTACGTTTAAGTAATAATAAAAAGCCTTCGATGTTGTATAACGAATCGGAGGCTTTTTATTGACTATATCTGTTATTGTACAATTATACGATGCAACTTCAATATGATGCCATAAAAAACAACAATTGGCTACCTACAAATTCTTTACAAATAACTATTCACCAATCAACTTTTCCTAACAGCCCATTTCCACATTTCTTTCCAAGTTATTTTTTTACCATACATTAAAATACCTGTACGATAAATTTTTGCGGCAAGCCAAGTGGTACCCATAAAGCCACCAATTAATAATATCATACTTAAAAGTAATTCCCACAAGCTTACACCATCCGGTATTCCGTGTGCAATACGTGCCATCATTACAATGGGCGAAGTAAGAGGGAATAAACTTCCAAAAATTGCCAATCCACTATTGGGTTCATTCACGGCTTTTGTCATAATTACAATTGCAAAAATGATGGGCATGGTAATAGGCAATAATAAACTTTGTGCATCTTGCGGATCTTCATTCACTGCACTGCCAACGGCCGCAAATAAAGAAGAATATAATAAGTAACCACCCAAAAAATAAAATATAAAACATCCAATAATAAGCGTAAAATTAATTTGGCTAAGGCCATTGATAATTTCATTCATGCCACCGGAGTTTTTTATAGCTTGTGCAGCTTGCATGCCGGCAGGTTGTATGGGCATGGATTGCCCCTGCATTTGATGTAACAAATCGGGAAATAATAGCGGCAATAATAATTGTAATCCAAAAACCAAAACAATCCAGATAATAAATTGTACCAAACCTACTGCACCAATGCCGGTAATTTTTCCCATCATTAACTGAAAAGGTTTTACACTGCTTACAATTACTTCTGCAATACGACTTACTTTTTCTTCCATTACGCCACGCATAACCATTGTGCCGTATATAAATAGTATAATATAAATTAAAAATCCGGAAATATACCCAACGGCATAACTAATACCGGCTTTATTATCATCATCGGCTTTGCCGCTAATAGTAGCAAATTTTATTCTGTTGTTACTGTTTTGAATACTATCTAATTGTGCTTTAGAAATATTGAGTGATAGTAATCTTTTCTCTTCTAAAATATCATTAAAACTTTTTTGAATTTTTTCACGAGTAATAATACCAATTGTTTTATTGGATTTTAGTTGAAGCGAATCGTTGCCTTTAAAGTTATATGCAGCCGGAATATAAATATACCCATCATACTTTTTTTGTTCTATTGCAGTATTTAAAGATTCGGGAGTTTCGTTTTTAACCAATTGAAAATAAATATCGCTTTTACTTTCAATTTTACCATTTAATATATTGGCTTCATCTGCAACAGCTATATGCAAATTATCGCTTGTTTTTACCGAGAAGTAAATAATTAATGCATAGAAACCGAAAATAAATAAAGGCAATAAAATGGTAGTTAATAAAAAAGTTTTTTTCTGTACACGTGTAAGAAATTCTCTTTGTGCTACTAATAATATTTTGTTCATATAAACAGTTGTTATATTGTTTTACTACACAGTTTGAAATGCTCTTGATACGGATTTAGTTCCTTCTACCAATTGTATAAAAATATCGTTTAAAGTTGGCAGCATTTCGCTAAAAGATTCTATAATTATATTTTGCTGTAAAAAAAATTGCAATAAATCGTTACTGGTATATCCATTGTGTATTTTAACGGTTAAGCTATTATGCTGTTGTGCAATTACCTCAAACGCATTGCTGCTAATGGTTGTAGGAGATGAACCTAATTTAATAGAAAACTTATTTTCTTTGAATTGCTGTTTAACTTCGGCAACTGTTCCATCTAAAATTTTCTTCCCTAAATTCATTAATATGATATGATTACAAATTTCTTCTACCTGCTCCATTCTATGTGTACTAAATATGATGGTACTACCGCGTTGAGAAAGTCCGTAAATTTCATCCTTAATTAAATTAGCATTAACAGGGTCTAAGCCACTAAAAGGTTCATCCAAAATAATTAGTTTAGGCTCGTGCAATACCGTTGTAACAAATTGAAGTTTTTGGCTCATTCCTTTGCTTAAATCTTCCACTTTTTTATTCCACCAACTTTCCATTTCCAATTTTTTGAACCAATACTTAATTTTTTGCATTGCCTCATTTTTAGTTAATCCTTTTAACTGAGCCAAATACAAAGCCTGCTCTCCTATTTTCATTTTTTTATACAAGCCTCTTTCTTCGGGCATGTACCCAATTTTTATGGTATCGTTTAAGGGATTAAATGTATTTCCATCAAAAATTATTTCGCCGCTATCGGGATAAAAAATACCTGTAATCATTCTAAGTAAAGTAGTTTTACCGGCACCATTAGGGCCCAACAAACCAAATATGCTGCCCTTTTGTATATTTAAACTAATATCATCTACAGCTTTTTGTGTAGCATAATATTTTTTTAAATGCTGTAGTTGTAAAATATCGTTCATATAGTTCATTTCTTATTAAAAATATTTTGCAGATACCGAAAATTAATGCTGCTATTCTTTTGCTACCACCAATCCTTAATTTTTATTAAGGTGCTTAAGTTTTAAATACTTTTGCAGTTTACACAAAAAATTGCTTCAAATGAAGATTCTTAAAAAATTATTTAAAAATATTATTTTACTTGCCATACTACCTATTATAGCAAGTTGGGGATTTTTAGTACATAAAACTACACATCAATTAGCTGTTTACGAATTACCCAAAAGTATGCAAGGTTTTTTTTACAGCAATATGGATTATATAGTGTACAATTCTGTTAGACCCGATTTACGCAGAAATAAAGATGCAAGTGAAGCTGCAAAGCATTTTATAGATTTAGAAGCTTATGGAAAAAATGCTGCGTATGCAATGCCTTTACATTGGGATGATGCGGTTGAGAAGTATGGCAAAGACAGTTTATTACAATATGGCTATGTTCCGTATTATGTTATTACAATGAAAAACAAATTAACTGAAGCATTTAAAAGTGAAAATAAAGACAGTATTCTTTTTTATGCAACCGATTTGGGGCATTATATTGAAGATGCAAATGTTCCCCTGCATACTACAATTAATTATGATGGGCAATTAACAAATCAGAAGGGATTACATGCACTTTGGGAAACTGTAATTCCGGAAATTGAGATCAATCAATACACATTATCATCTTCACACAAAGCCCAATATTTACAAAATCCGGAGCTTTCTATTTGGAAAGCTGTACGCAATGCAAACAAGCTGTTAGATGATGTATTGGAGAAAGAAAAAGAAGTATCGGAAAATTTTACCGATGCACAGAAATATAAAATACAAACTAAAAATAAAAAAGAAATAAAACATTATACAACCGAGTTTGCTAAAGCGTATGCAGCTACTTTAAAAAGCAGCATTAACCAACAATTAATTAATTCGGCAAATTTGGTTGCAGATTTTTGGTACACTGCATGGGTTGATGCAGGTAAACCTAATTTAAAAAATTTATCGCCCTTAAATACAGAAGATAAAAAGAAATTAAAAAAAGAATTACAATCTTTTAAAGCCAATACCTTATTAAAAGATAATTATTTACATGCCAGAAAAGAAGGAAATAAAATGGAAGAATAATTAAACGAATTAGTGATACAAAAACTTTTCGGCAATAACATTTGCCACTTTTTCGCCATCCATTGCAGCACTAATAATGCCACCGGCATAACCGGCACCTTCACCACAAGGATATAAATTTTTTATTTGCACATGCTCTAATGAAATTGAGTTTCTAGGAATGCGAACGGGAGATGATGTTCGGCTCTCGGTTGCTACAACTACTGCATCGTTTGTGTAATAACCTTTCATTTTTTTACCAAAAGCCTTAAAGCCTTCCTGCAAACTTTTTAAAATAAAATTGGGCAATACTTGCGATAAATCTGCACTTGCAATTCCGGGCAAATAACTACACTCAGGCAAAGTAGATGAAATTTTATTATTACAAAAATCAACCAACCGAAGTGCGGGTGCTACTAATTTTCCACCACCTGCAATAAATGCTTTTTGCTCTATTGCTTGCTGAAAATGCATTAAGCTTAATGCCGAAGTAAGGTTAGTTTTATTTTTATTTTTTAGCTGTGTTTTATTCAAATAATCAACAGCATCTTTTACTTCTACACTAACCACCATACCACTATTGGCAAAAGGATTATTTCTTTTAGAAGGGCTCCATCCATTCACCACCAATTCATTAGCACTTGTAGCGGCCGGTGCAATAATACCACCCGGACACATGCAAAAACTAAATACACCTTTGCCATTTATTTGCTCTACTAAACTATACGATGATGGTGGTAAAAAATTATTTCGTATGGCACAATGGTATTGAATTGCGTCAATTAATATTTGAGGATGCTCTACCCTAACACCTAATGCAAAAGGTTTTGCCTCGATGAGTATTTTTTTTCTATCGAACAATTCAAAAATATCTCTTGCCGAATGACCCGTTGCTACAATTACAGCATTGGCAACAATTGATTCTCCTTGTTGTGTAATAACACCTGTAATAATATTATCTTTTATAATAAAATCTACCACTTTAGTTTCAAAAAAAACTTTACCGCCTGCTTCAATAATTTGCTCTCTTATAGCAGTTATAATATTTGGTAATTTATTAGTACCAATATGAGGATGCGCCTCGTATAAAATTTTTTCATCGGCACCAAATTGATAAAATAAATTTAATATGCGATTAATATTGCCGCGTTTGCTACTTCGGGTATACAATTTACCATCGCTGTAAGTACCTGCACCACCTTCTCCAAAGCAATAATTACTTTCGCTGTTAATAATACCTTGTTTATTAATTGCTGCTAAATCTCTTCTGCGTGCACGTACTTCTTTGCCTCGCTCAAGAATAATTGGCTGAATACCTTTTTCTAATAATTGTAAAGCAGCAAATAATCCTGCGGGACCAGCACCAACAATAATTACTTTAATAGCAGATTGTTGAACTTCTTTAAAAGAAATCTTCTCAACTTTTCGTTGATAAAACGGTTCGTTAATAAATGCCTGAACAGAAAGATTAATCCAAATTTGTTGCTTATTTCTGGCATCTATAGATTGACGAATTTTGATAAATCTGGAAATAGCATTTACATCAACACCCAATTCGGATGCGATGTGTTTTTTGATATAAGATTCATCAAAAGCCTCTGCCGGCGTTAATTTAAAAGAAATTTCTTTTTGCATGCTGATAGGTTTTTATCCTATAAAACAATCATTAATTAAAAAGGTAAATCATCTACTACATCGGTAGGCGATGCATCGGGTATAAAATCTGGTGGTGCATTTTGTTCGCCCAATTTAATTGTTTCCATTCGCCATGCATCTAAATTAGTAATATAATTTTCTTTCCCGTCTTTAACCCATTTTGTTCCTTTAATATTAAACATCACTTTCACATCATCGCCAATATTAAACCTATCGGGCATTGCAGTTCTATCTTGTACGCATTGAAACTTAATATAATTTACAATAGCACGTCCATTAATATCTTCACTTTTCTCAATAACAAACTCTCTTGTTTTAAAGGTTTCAGTTCTTTGAACAATAGGAAACCGAGCAACCAACTTACCAATAATCTCAAAACTCATAATATATATTTAGAAAACAAAAATAGTTTATTCCAACACTTTCGTAATAAAAAATCATTCGTAAAATATTTTGAATTATTGCAGTTTTATTTCTATTTTAATTGAATGAAGAAATTCTTTAGTACATGTATTCTATTTGCCATTAGCGTATATCAATTACAAGCACAAAGTATTATTGTTAATTATAAAGATTATACAATAGATAAAAACAAAACCGGAATAGATTCTTCTTTCAATCAATTCTTATTACCCTATACCGATAGTATTCATCGTTCCATGCAGCAGGTTATTGGTTTTTCTATTTATGGAATGATGAAAAAACAACCCGAAAGTTCTTTAGGAAATTTTATGGCCGATGCAATGAAAATAATAACAGAAAAAAGGTTGAATAAAAAAATTGATGCAGCTTTTATAAATTATGGTGGTATTCGCTCTTATTTACCTAAAGGAAATATTACTATAGGCAATATGTTTGAATTAATGCCATTTGATAATATAATTGTACTGCAAGAAGTAAGCGGAAAAATTTTAAAAGAACTTTTAAACAAAATAGCCGAAGAAGGTGGCTGGCCTTTAAATGGAATAAGTTTTGAAATAAAAAATAAAACTGCTACTAAAATTTATGTGAACAATGAGCCACTTAATGAAATGGCTACTTATACCATTGCCAATAGCGATTATATTGCCAATGGCGGCGGAGGCTGCACTATGCTAAAGGGAATTAACTATACATCAACAGGCTATTTAGTACGCAATGCATTAATAGATTATACAATGATGCTTACAGCCCAAAACAAACCTATTGATACCACCATTAAACACCGAATAACCAATAGTAATGAATAGAAAAACATTTTTAAAAAATGCCGCACTTACCGGCGGAGCATTAATTGCTGCATCGGTTTTTCCGTTTGATAGTATTGCAAGTGAACAAACAGATTATTTAACCATTTTACATACCAACGATGTACACAGCAGATTAGAGCCTTTCCCAATGGATGGAAGTAAATGGGCAGGAAAAGGTGGCATAGCGGCAAGAGCTGCTTTAATTAACACAATTAGAAAAGAAACAGCCCATGTTTTATTATTAGATGCAGGAGATATTTTTCAGGGAACGCCTTATTTTAATGTGTATAAAGGAGAACCCGAAATAAAAGCAATGAGCAAAATGGGATACGATGCCGCAACAATGGGCAATCACGATTTTGACGCAGGAATAGAAAATTTTGCAACACAACTAAATCATGCTAACTTCCCCATAATTATCTGCAATTACCTTTTTAATAACACACCAATGGAACACCAATTTATTCCCTATAAAATTTTTAAAAAGGGAAATTTAAAAGTGGGTGTATTAGGGGTAGGAATAGAATTAAAAGGTTTAGTAGCAGAAAATTTATATGGAGCTACCACCTACCTTTCACCAATTGAAAAAGCAAACGAAACCGCCAATTACTTAAAACAACAAGGTTGCGAAATGATTATTTGTTTATCACATTTAGGAGATAAATATGAGGACAATAAAGTAAGTGATGAAATTTTAGCGAAAGAATGTTATTCAATTGATTTAATTATTGGCGGACATACGCATCGGTTTTTTGATGCACCTAAAGTGTACAGAAATAAATCGGGCAATAATACCATAGTCAATCAAGTGGGATGGGCCGGTATTCAGTTGGGAAGATTAGATTATGCTTTTGTTCGATCGGGAAAAAAGAATCTGCTGAAATCCCATACTGTAGTAATAGGGGAAAAAACAAGAGAATAAAAAATTTTTTTTTCAACATAAAGTTTACATATTCGCAGTCCGGCTCTAATTTTTTTTACGTTTCACTCGATGTACTAAAAATTGAGCAAACAACCAAAACTTTTTAAACCTTTTTCTTAAAACTTTGACGAATAAATTGTATGGCAAAAAATGCTGAATCTGTCTGGACTAACTGCTTAAAAATTATTAAGGACATTGTAGAATGGCAACACTTTAAAACTTGGTTTGAACCAATAAAACCGGTAGAAATAAAAGGTAGTGTATTAATGATACAAGTGCCCAGCCAATTTTTTTACGAATACTTAGAAGAGCATTATGTAAACCTATTAGCTAAAACCTTAAAAAGAGAATTGGGCAAAGAAGCCCGATTAGAATATAGAATAATGGTTGATAGTGGCAATGCCCGTAATGGAAGTATGGATATACCAACCAGTGGCATGAAAACTTTTAGCAATAACGAAATGAATTTTCCATTAGTAATTGATAATCCGGTAAAAAATCCTTTTGTAATTCCGGGATTAAAGAAAATGCAAATAGATCCTCAATTAAACCCTATATACACCTTCGATTCTTTTATTGAAGGCGATTGCAATAGAGTTGCCCGGCGTGCAGGCAAAACTGTTGCTGAAAAGCCCGGTGCCAACTCTTTTAACCCTTTAGTAGTTTATGGTGGCGTTGGCTTAGGAAAAACTCATTTGGCACAAGCTATTGGCAACGAAGTAAAACGCTTACATCCTAATAAAGTAGTATTATATGTAAGCAGCGAAAAATTCATCAACCAATTTCAAGACCATAGCCGCAATAATGCTATTAACGATTTTATACATTTTTATCAGTTAATAGATATTTTAATTATTGATGATGTTCAATTTTTTGTAAGAGCCGAAAAAAGCCAAGATGCATTCTTTGCCATTTTTAACCATTTACACCAAAGCGGGAAACAATTAGTACTCACTTCTGATAAATCTCCTAAAGATTTAGATGGAATGCAAGAAAGATTATTGAGCCGCTTTCGTTGGGGATTAAGTGCCGACCTTCAACTACCCGATTACGAAACCAGAATTGAAATTTTAGAACGTAAAATGAAAAATGATGGTTTGGATATGAGTAAAGAAGTGGTAAAATATGTTGCCTATAATATTAATACCAACGTTCGTGAATTGGAAGGAGCACTAATTTCTTTATTAGCCCAATCATCTTTAAATAAAAAAGATATTGATATAGAACTTGCCAAAAAAGTATTAAGAAACTTTGTTAAAACAAGTAGTAAAGAAATTACGATAGAAGCTATTCAGAAAATGGTATGCGAATATTTTGCAGTACCGTATGAGAAATTATTACATAAAACACGAAAAAGAGAAATTGTACAAGCCCGACAAATTACCATGTACTTAGCGAAGGCATTTACCAAAAACTCTTTAAAAACTATTGGAGAACATTTTGGCGGAAGAGATCATACAACAGTAATTCATTCTTGTCAAACCGTAAAAGACTTAATGGATACCGATTCTATTTTTAGAGAAAACGTTATGGAGCTAACACAAAAAGTTCAATTAGCTGCCATGTAACCTCTATTAATTAACATTTTAAAATCTAAATTCTGAGATGATTTATATTTTTTAGAATTTAGATTTTTCTTTTTTAGGATTTTACATATCGTCTCCCTATTTTTGCAGCCCTTTAATAAGGAAAACGTTTTGGCTTACTTCAGCCTGGTGAGGTGGATGAGTGGCTGAAATCAACGGTTTGCTAAACCGTCGTACGGTCTTAAAGCCGTACCGAGGGTTCGAATCCCTCCCTCACCGCAAAAAAAAATTCGGGAAGTAGCGCAGGCCGGTAGCGCATCTGG
>DAHXOT010000023.1 GCA_027364735.1 Hydrotalea sp.
GGTAATAACAGCATGTTTTACTTTCATTAAATGAATGGCTTCGGCAACGCGTTGTGGTTCGTTCCAATCTACAGGTTCCGGCCGGCCGGTTGCAACTGCACAAAACCCGCAACTACGGGTACAAATATTCCCTAAAATCATAAATGTTGCAGTTCCTTCACCCCAACATTCGCCCATATTAGGGCAATTACCGCTTTCGCAAATAGTATGTAAATTATTTTTATCAACCAAACCTCTAACGTGTTTGTAACTTTCTCCAATAGGTAATTTTACACGCAACCAATTTGGTTTTCTCAGCTTATTTTCCTGACTAATGATAGGTAGTTCTTGCACACTTTAAATTTTAAATTGCTACAATTTTTACTTCGGTTGAAATGAGTAACCAACAGAAGTGAATGATTTATGAAAGCTAATTAAGCTATTGATGCAAAAATAGCTCACTTTCGTTTACCAAATTCAATTCCAATATGTGCATCAAAAAAGGCACGTTGCGGATTTCCCATCACCATCATGGGCATTTTATCGGAATAATATTCAAAATTTAATCCAACTTCAATAGCAGAAATGGTTTCGTTATATCTTCCATAATCACATCGTAAAGCAGTTTTTATATGAGCACCCGGAACAAATTTCATTTCTCCGAAACCTTTTCCAAATGGTGATGCTCCAACAATCAGTGCGGGATTTAAAAAGATGGAATCGTTATTGGCATATTTAATATCTTGGTACTGACCGGAATTGGGGTCTTGAATTTGAATATAATAAGGCTTAAGCATGCCAAGCGATAAACCTCCACCATAAATAAACGATACTGCAACGCCATTTTTATTTCCTTTTCCGCCAATTAATATTTGATTACCTAAACCAAATTTGAAGTAATAAAAATTATTTTGTTTTCCAAAAACAAAGGGGTTTCCAAATGATAAGCCCGGATAAATATTTGAGGAGCTGGAAAGTTTTTCTTCTTTTCTATCTTTTCTTTCTCCTAATTCCAGCCACCAAATATTGGTTTTAGTAATTGTTTTATACTTGCCATGCTCGTAATTCATTTTCCATCCATCCGTATTTAAATTAAAACCAAATAAACTTTGTTTATGATAAATTAAAGCACCTTCCTCTTCCTGTTTAATTAACTGATTTATTTTTTCTCTTCTTTGATTAATTCTTTCTTTTCTCGATAATTTTTGTTCCGATTGGGCATTGGATAAATAAGAAATTGAAACAAATCCTATTACTAATACTATTAATTTCTTCACTTGATTTAATTTAGTGATTGTAAATTTAGAAAAATTTTTGTACGCCATGACATCAACCATTGTTTATAAAGGTGATTTAAGAACAGAATTAACACATTTACAAAGTGGGCAAGCGGTAGAAACCGATGCCCCAACTGATAACCAAGGCAAAGGTGAACGTTTTTCTCCAACCGATTTATTGGCAACCTCGTATGGAAGTTGTATGATTACTACTATGGCTATACGTGCTGCCAATATGCATTTAAATTTTGAAGGAACTAAAATTGAGATAACTAAAATTATGAGTTCTGATGCTCCAAGAAGGGTTAGTGGTATTAAATGTGAATTATTTTTTACAAATCAGTTTAAAGCCACTCCCGAAGAAAAAGAGCAATTGATAAGAATTGCGAGAAGTTGCCCTGTTGAAAAAAGTTTACACCCCGATATTCAATTAGATGTTACCTTTCATTGGTAGGTTGTAATAATTTATTGCCCACTGCGCAATCGAGGCATTTTTTATTACTGCAATAATGTTGATATAATTGTAACAGTGCTTGCGATTCTAAAGCACTGTTGCATGTTATAGAATTTGATTTCCATTCATTGATAATTGCATTGTTTTCTGCTTTTAATTCGGAAAGCCATTGTAATGATTTTGTTTTATAGTATTCATTATGGGTATAAATTCCATAAGTAAATACTATGGGAACCACTGTATTTATAATAATGTTCTTAATCATATCTTCTCCTATCTTTTTTTGTTGGTAAGCCGAAGTTTCGTTTATTATAAAATGGGTGCTCCAATAATTATTAGCTGTAACTTGAAATATTTGTTGAATATTTTTAAGTGCATCTGCTTCTTTTATGGCGGAAAAAATATGAGCAGATTGATGTATAAGCATTGCCAATTGTGCTAAACGAATGGTTGGAAAATTGGCAGGTCGCATTCTTAAAAAATAGGGTTGTTGATGCAGCTTCGATAAGGTATATTTTTTAGCAAGAAAAGTATATTCTTTTGCCAGTTGTTGCGGGTAAGTTTCGGTAAAAGACTCGGTTAGTAAATTGGCTTGCCCTAATAATAATGCCTCTAATTGGTGTATTTGATTTTTATGTTTTGCTAACGTGTTAATGGAAATTGATTTAGCAATTTGTTCAAAAAAATCTCCATTTACTTTAGTGCCAAAATTTCGGGCAATCATCCACCAAAAAACTTCTTCCCAATGCTGATTACTTTCGGTTAAGTAGTGTAATATTTTTTCAGATTTTTGTTGTAATCGTTCAATGGCCAATCGTTCTTTCCAATTAATCCAAATTAATTCGTGTACAATGGATAAATTTTTTTTGCATTTAATTACAGTGATGTTGTTCATTAACTGCTCGTATTTATAAAGCAAAATCTTAGTTACTTTATCTTCTAAAACTAAAATGGGGATGGAGGTTTGAGTAGTTTTTTGTTTGGTATCATTTATCCAAACAACATGTAAAATAATATTCGAAAAATTAGTATCGGTGTTGTGCTGGTGTTTTTCCCAATCGGAAGCATGAATATGCAACTCAATATTACCGGCTAAAAGGATATTATTTATTTTAATGCGGGCATCTAAAAAATCGGGACCTTGATTGTAATTTATTTTTCCGGGATGAATGATTTGTAGATTTTCTTCATTATCTGTTTGAAGATGAAGAATTGTAAAGTATTGATACTGCCAAATAAATTGTAACAATTTTTCCGTCATAGTATTTATTTAACCATGAGGGAAATATGTGGTATGAAAATAAGAAAATAATTATAATGAATGAAGTGCTTGAATAACTCTGCTTACGGGCAAGCCCATAACATTATAAAAATCGCCATTAATTTTTTTAATGCCTACCACACCAATCCATTCTTGAATAGCGTATGCACCGGCTTTATCGTAAGGCTGATAAGTATCTACATAAAATTCAATTTGCTCTTGAGTAAGAGGATGAAATTCTACATCGGTAATATCGTAAAATGAAATTTCTTTGGCATCGTATAATATTACAACACCGGTAATTACCTGATGATGATTGCCAGCTAACTGGGTTAAAATGTTTATAGCATCGGCTCTATCTTTTGGTTTGCCAATTATTTTATTTTCGAAAACAACAATCGTATCGGCGGCTAAAATTGGTTTATGATTATAGTTGCCATGAAAAGATGTTTGCACTTTTTGTTGCACTGCTATTGCTTTTTCTTTTGCAATAAAAACAGGTACATCATTTATAGGCAATTCTTCGGGGTAAGTTTCATCGGTACCTTTAGTTATTACTTCAAATTGTATTTCGGCCCATTCTAATAATGTTTTTCTTCTAGCCGATTGCGATGCCAAAATAATATCTTTTCCATTCATATTTTTAGGAATAAATTTTAAGAAATATCATAGAAATAATACCTGCAAGCATCACCCACTTTATCCAATTACTTAGTTGATGAAAGCTTTGTTGGGTTTGAGTTGTAAATAATTTTTTAAATAGAATTATCAATGGTATTACAATCAATAACATGCTGTAAATGGCACTAATCCACCAGCCAAATTGCAATACATAAAACTGTAAAATAGCAATACAGGCAATTAATACTATTAGCCATACGGCAATAAATACTTTACTAACATTAATGCCCCAAACAATGGGCATTGTTTTACAGCCATATTTTCTATCTCCATCAATATCTTCCATATCTTTTATCACTTCTCTAATTAATGATATTATAAAAGCAAATCCGGCATAAATAATGGTTAGTCTAAAAAATCTGGCATATAGCAGTTGAGTGTTATTTGAAGGTGCTATTGTAAAATTAATTTTAGAAAGGAAAACTATTCCTATTACCCATGCGGTTAAAATAGATATGATAATATTGCCAATAAGTAATTTCTTTTTTAATGTAGTTGAATAAAAGATGAGTAATACAATGCTTACAAAGTTGGCAATTACTAAGTGAAAATAAGTGGATATGGGTAAAGCAATTATAGTAATTATTAATCCTGATAGGCTTAACAGTAAATGCCAAAAAATAACCCATCTTCTGCCAATAATTGTATTTACAACAACTTTTCGAGGCTTATTAATTTGGTCAATATTTAAATCGAAATAGTCGTTTATAATATAGCCTGCTGCTGCAATTAATATAGAAGCTGCTACAATTAACCAAAATTGTGATTGCTCGTTCGGATATCTGTTAAGAGGTGAAAATACACGATAATAAATGCAATATTCGAATAAAACTTGTGTAAGAAGAATAAAAACAAGATTCGGCCATCGAATTAATTTTAAAAATGCAATTATTATTTTCAATTGAACAAATATTTAAATGCAAATTAAGTTAAGTAGCTAATTTGTATTTGTTATTTTTTCTGATTATCGCGCCATTCATACACCCAACTACTTTGTATCATTTCTAAATGCCCCTCATTACTATCTTCTTTTTTACCCACAAAATTGGGTATTTCTACAACCCATTCTAATAAATCGGTAAATCGTATTCTATAAATTTTCGATTCAGAAAAATCATCGCCAAAACGTTCGTATAGCTTTAAAGCAATATCTTCATAATCGTTCCAATGAATGGGTGGCTCAAATTGGCTCATAATAAAAAAGTATTTCTGGTTTAAATTATTCTCCTAAAAATTGCGATTGATCGGGTAGTGTAATTTCAATTTCGCCATTGCCTTCTAATAAAACACATTGGCAGCCTAACCTTGAATTTAGTTTCGGACTAATGGCTCTATCAATAAAATCTTCTTCTTTATCGCTTAACTCTTCAATAAAATCCATACCGGAGTTAATGTATAAATGACAGGTACTACATGCACAAACGCCACCACAGTTATGGTGTAAGTTAATGTTGTTATCTAATAATATTTCTAATAAACTATCTCCCGATTTAATTTCAGTTAAGGTAATCGGTTGTAATTCTTTCTCTTCAAAGTTTACTTTTATTGTGTACATACCTACTATATTTCGTTGCAAAAGTATTTTAAATACGCATACTTATATATAATGGGTAGCATCGAAAAAGGGAAAACTTTGATATAGTAAAAAACTATATACAGCAATTTTGTATACTTCGAAAACAATTTTATATATATTGTGCAAGAATTTTAATGCTTCGGTGCAGCATTTTTTATTTAAAAGAGTCAATATATAATTACTGTTAATTTTTAATAAACGATTTCGGTTGCTTGCTCATAATATCCCTGTCTGGTTATTTCCGACGGGGATTTTTAATAAAATCACTTCATATATTTTAAGACCATACATTTGTTATTTTAATAACTAATACAATCATTGCTTTTTTAGGTATCATTCAATTTTTTGGGGAGAGAAAATATGAGTTTGGAAAAAATAATGCAAAAAATAGTTTTAAAATACTATCAGCTTAATATAAATACCATTGCTTTTTTTTCTGATAAAAAAGCGGCAAAAAAGGCCTTTAACTTATTTTGTACACCATATATCAATAACAAAACTATTGCTAAGCCTACTTTTTTTTATAAGGCAGAACAAATAGCAATAGAAATGTATGGCAAAAAAATGGTTGGTTGGAAATGGAAATCTGAAAAAGAAAATGCGAAAAATGTTTTAATACTTCATGGATTTAATAGTTGCAGTTTTAAGTTTGAAGCATATATAAAAGAATTAGTGAAAGAAGGATTTACTGTATTAGCTTTCGATGCCATTGCTCACGGACAAAGCGAAGGAAAACAAATAACCGTGTTGCAGTATAAAGCCATGATTTGTTATATTAATGAAAAATTTGGAAATATATATGCCATGATAGCCCATTCATTCGGCGGTTTGGCTGCAGCATTGGCAATGGAAGAATTAACGAATGTAGAAAAACTGGTTTTAATTGCCCCTGCTGCTGAAACATCAACAGCTATTAACAATTTTTTTAAGCAATTACATCTTACTGAAAAAATTAGAACAGATTTTAATAAGCTATTAATCAACTTTGCGAACAAACCTATCGACTATTTTTCCATTGGTAGGGCTTTACTTAATGTTGAAGCAAATGTATTGTGGATACAGGATACAGACGATCTAATTTGTCCGTATACCGATGCCCAAAAGGTTCAGCAATTACAATTGCCTAAACTTAAATTTATACTAACAAAAGGTTTAGGGCATAATAGAATTTACAGAGAAAAATCAACCGTAAATACCGCAATTGATTTTCTTTCTATTCCATAAGATTTTTTAAGATTTGTATGTTTGAACTAATATTGCACTTGCCAAGTGGTGTTAAAATGCTTAAATAAAACATTACAAAAGCAGTACAATAGCAATTAAAAAGCTGTTATATACCTAATTATATTATTTAGAATGGCAAAAAAATTATTGATTGTAGAGAGCCCCGCCAAAGCAAAAACTATTGAAAAAATTATTGGCGATAATTTTGACGTGAAGAGCTGCTATGGCCATATTCGAGATCTTGAAAAAGATGATATGGGTATAGATGTGAATAATAATTATTCGCCCAGATATATTGTTCCCGATGACAAACAAAAAATTGTAAAGGAATTAAAGCAATTAGCAAAAAAATCTGATGAAGTGTGGTTAGCATCGGATGAGGATCGTGAAGGTGAGAGCATTTCATGGCATTTGGCTGAAGTTTTAGGATTAGATATAGCTACTACCAAACGTATTGTATTTCACGAAATAACTGCACCGGCTATCAAAAATGCGGTTGATCATCCTCGTAAAATAGATATGAATTTGGTTAATGCACAACAAGCACGAAGGGTATTAGACCGATTGGTAGGGTTTGAATTAAGTCCTGTTTTGTGGAGAAAAATTGGTATGCAAGGTGGCTTAAGTGCCGGAAGAGTACAAAGCGTTGCAGTAAGGTTAATTGCCGAACGCGAAAGAGAAATTAATCAATTTATTGCCGAAAGCAGTTATAAAATTGAAGCCATTTTTTCTGCCCAAGACATCAATAAAAAATATGTAAATTTTAAAGCAGAAGGGCCTAATAAAATCACTTCTCTGCAAAATGCCGAGCAGTTTTTACAAAGTTGCAAAGCTGCTGTTTATACTGTTAAAGATGTTCAGGTAAAACCTTCTAAACGATCTCCTGCTGCACCTTTTACTACTTCAACCTTGCAACAAGAAGCTTCCAGAAAGTTAGGATATGGAGTAAGTAAAACAATGCTCTTGGCCCAAAAGTTATACGAAAGTGGTTATATTACTTATATGCGTACCGATAGCATTAATTTAAGCGATACAGCGTTACATGATATTAGTAATGAAATTAATAGCAGTTATGGCAAAGAATATCATCAGCCTCGAAAGTTTAAAAATAAAAATGATAATGCACAGGAAGCTCATGAAGCTATTAGGCCAACTTATATGAGTAACAGAACCATTAATGATGCCGATACAAAAAAACTATATGAGCTAATTTGGAGAAGAACAATTGCCAGTCAAATGGCTGATGCCGAATTTGAAAAAACAATTGCAAAAATTATCATCTCAACCAATAATGAGCAATTAACCGCATCTGGCGAAGTGCTGAAATTTGATGGTTTCTTGAAAGTATATTTAGAAGGAAAAGATGAGGAAGATGAAGAAAATATTGAAGGTATTTTGCCTCCGTTAGTAGCTAATCAAAAATTGCAATTTCAAGAAATGTTGGCTACTGAAAAATTTACCAGGCCATCACCCCGATATACTGAAGCATCGTTAGTAAAAAAGTTGGAGGAATTAGGAATTGGTAGGCCATCAACATACGCCCCCACCATATCTACAATTATTAAAAGAAACTATGTAGAGAAACGCGATAAAGAAGGCGTAAAACGAAATGTAAATATATTATCGCTCAATCCGCATAACGAAATTAAAAAGTTACATCATTTCGAAAATACCGGTGCAGAAAAGAGTAAATTATTTCCTACAGATTTAGGCTTAGTGGTAACCGACTTTTTAAAGCAACACTTTAATAAAGTAATGGATTACGGATTTACTGCACATATAGAAGAAGAGTTTGATGAAATTGCTGAAGGGAAAGTGAAGTGGAGTGCTATGATTGATGAGTTTTATAAACCATTTCATGGAAATATTGAGCATACTTTAGAAAATGCTGAAAGAGCCAAAGGCGAAAGAGAATTGGGTATTGAAGCAGCAACCGGTAAAAAAGTAATTGCCCGAATGGGGCGGTTTGGACCAATGGTTCAAATAGGCGATGCGAATGATGATGATAAACCCCGATTTGCCAAACTTAAAGCTACCCAAAGTATTGAAACCATTACATTTGAGGACGCTATGGATTTATTTAAGTTGCCTCGTAATTTGGGTAAATTCGAAGGGGAGGATGTAATTATTAATGTTGGTAGGTTTGGGCCTTATGCTGCGCATAATAAAAAGTTTTATTCGCTTAATAAAGAAATGGATCCTTATACTGTGGAACTGGAAGAGATTGCTCCGATGATTGAAGATAAAAGAAAGGCCAAAGATGAACGTACAATTAAAATTTTTGAAAAAGAAAAAATTCAAATTTTAAAAGGTCCTTATGGTCCTTATATTAAGCAAGGATTACGCAATTATAAGCTTACTAAGGAACAGCAAGAAAAAGCTGCTATGCTGTCTATTGAAGAAGTAAAAGCAATTATGGAAGAATTAAAAGCCAATCCTCCCAAAAAAGCAGCTCGTAAAAAAGCTAAATGATAAATAATCTATTTCTTAAATAAATACAATCGGAATTATTATTTCCCCATCCTTTTTAGAAACCTAACATGAGCTACAATAGCTCTTCTTACGGTAGGGTATTCGGTATATTTTAAATGAAATTCGTTACAAACATTTTTTACAATTTTACTTATTACAGGGTAGTGTACATGCGATATTTTAGGAAATAAGTGATGCTCTATCTGAAAGTTTAAACCACCCACTAACCAACTTATTAATTTACTTTTTGTAGCAAAATTAGCAGTGGTTTTTATTTGGTGTGTTGCAAATTCATCGGGCAGTTTATGTTCTTTTGAATCGGCCACCGGAAATTCAGTTCCCTCTACCGTATGTGCCAATTGAAATACAATACTTAAAATAAAACCGGCAACTAAACTAAAAGTAAGAAACCCAATTAACCATGATAACCAACCTACCAACAAAATTGGTAAAGCAATAAAAACTAAGCCATGATAAAGTTTAATTAGCCAAAAACTAATATGATCTTTCAAGTGCATTTTTTTTAAAGGAATATCGCCAATTCGTTGTGTAAAATATTTTTGGTAATCGGAAAAGAAAATCCAAAATACATAAAGCATCATATAAAGAACCCAAAAATATAAGTGTTGAAAACGATGCATTTTATAACGCTTTTGCGTAGGAGCCATTCGCATTAAGAATCCAATTTCAATATCATCATCAACGCCTTCAACATTGGTAAAACTGTGGTGAAGCATATTGTGTTTTACATTCCACATAAAATGATTTGCCCCAACAACATTAGCCGAATAAGCTGCTAATTTATTAGTAAACTTATACTTGCTAAAACTACCATGACTGCCATCGTGCATTACATTAAAACCAATACCTGCAATTAAACCTCCTAATAGCATACACTCTGCAATGCCAATATACCAAATAGGCGTATAGAGCAATAAATGCGTATATACTATAATAAACAAGCCAACAAATAGAATTGCTTTAAAAAATAAATGATGATTGCCGGTTACAGGAATTCCTCTATCATCAAAATAGGATTGTACTCTTTTACGCAATTCCGTATGCAGCGAGGCTGTTACAACAGGAAATTTAGGAATAGTTGAATTGGTAGACATTGCATTGATTATTATGCCTGCAAAGTAAATCTATTACTTAAAGCCGTGTTGTTAATTTTGATAAGCGTTTAAAAAAGCAATTTTTGCAACGCAACAATTAATTGTTTATTGTTTTATGTGATGGCAATATTTCCACAGCCTATGAATAACTTGCTGTTGTATGTGTTAAGAAAAAGAATTTAGTTTGGATACTGAAATGATAAATAATATTCAATGTTGAACTGTTTATCATCACTCTTAAAACAATAACAATGCAGGAGACAAAAGAAATTAATGCACTTTTTAGTTTAATTGATGACCCCGATGAAGAAGTGTATAACACCGTATCTACAAAAATTGTAGGGTTTGGTAAAGGAATTATTCCCAACCTCGAAAATCTTTGGGAAAATACGTTAAGTGAAGATGTGCAGGTAAGAATTGAGTTACTAATTCATAAACTGCATTATACCGATATTACCAACGATTTAACTGAATGGTCTAATAATACTTATCAGGATTTATTAACCGGTGCATTAATTGTTGCCAAGTTTCAATACCCCGATTTACATGCTAATACGGTGTTACAAGAAATAGAAAAAATTAGAAGAAATATTTGGTTAGAACTGAATAATTTTTTAACTCCTTTAGAACAAGCCAATGTTTTATCGAGTATTTTATATAATTATTATCAATTAAAAGGAAATGAAGTTAATTATACCAATCCCGATAATTTTTTACTTCATAAAGTACTAGAAACAAAAAATGGAAATGCTATTACCAATGGTATTTTATATCAGGTAATGTGCAATTTGTTAGATATTAATGCCAAGGTGATTAATATTCCCAAGCAAATGATTATTGCATTTTATCATTCCGATTACGATTTTACAAATTTAAATGAGCATCCTCAAGAGAAAATTCTTTTTTATGTAGATAGTGCAAATGGCAATGCCTATTCACATCAAGATTTAGAAGCTTATTTCAAAAAAAACAACATAACACCTACACCTACTTTCTATAAACCTTTATCACATAAAAAAATAATTCGGTTGTTAATTCATGAATTTTCTAAATGCTTTACACTTCCATCTAATGAATACAAGCAAAAGGAATTATTATCGTTAATGAATATAATTGCTTAAAAAGTAAAGTAATACGAGTAAAACGCATCATCTTTTTTCCATCCATTTTTCTCATATACTTTTTGTGCCGTAACATTATCAATAGCTGTTTGCAGCAATAGCCACTTGCTATTTGTTTTCTCGCCAAATGCTTGTGCAAATTGCAGTAGCCTATTGGCAATGCCATTGCCACGATACGTTTCGGTAACAAATAAATCGTTTAGCAGCCAAGTTCTTTTCATACTCACCGAAGAAAAAATAGGATACAATTGTGTAAAACCCACTGCCTTATCTTGATGCCAAGCAATAAAAATAACAGATTCGTTTTGTTCAATTCTTTCTTTTAAAAAGTTAATTGCTCCGTGTATATCTGGTGGTTGCGTATAAAAAATTCTGTACTCATCAAATAAATAAGCAAACGATGCTACATTGTGTATCTCTGCTTTTGATATTGTTATATCCATAGCGTATATTTATTTCTTTAACAAATGTATGTTATGATTTCTTGGGATGATTTTTCTAAAATTGAAATGCGAATAGGAACCATTATTGAAGTAAAAGATTTTCCTAATGCCAAAAAATCTGCGTATCAATTAACTATTGATTTTGGAGCTTATGGCATTAAACATTCTTCTGCACAAATTACCCATCATTATGCTAAACAAGAATTATTGCAAAAGCAAATTATTGCCGTAATTAACTTTCCGCCAAAACAAATTGCAAACTTTTTTAGCGAATGTTTGGTATTAGGTGTGTACGATGAAAATAATCAGGTAATTTTATTGCGTCCGGATAAACCAACAACAAATGGGCAATTAATTGGCTAATGAATGAACTGTATTACACATATTATGAAAGTCCGGTAGGATTATTAAAAATTGCTGCTACCGAGCATTACATTGCTGAATTAAGTTTTGTAGATAACCCCGATCAAATTATTCATGGCGAACCCGGTGTGTGCGATATATTACACCAATGCACAGAAGAATTGATTGAATTTTTTGCTGCAAGAAGAAAGGTTTTTACGGTTCCTGTGCATCAAGAAGGTACCGAATTTCAAAAAAGAGTATGGAGCGAATTATTAGAAATTCCATTTGGTAAAACCATTAGCTATTTGGACTTATCAAAACGGTTAGGCGATCCCAAAGCCATTCGTGCTGCAGCCTCTGCCAACGGTAAAAATAAAATTGCCATTATTGTTCCCTGCCATCGGGTAATAGGAAGTGATAAAACTTTAGTAGGGTATTCCGGTGGATTGTGGCGTAAAAAATGGTTGCTTCAGCACGAATTTAGAATTATGCATGGTGTACAAACTTTATTTAGTTAAACTTACTATCGGGTTTCATTATTTCATACTGCAACTGTAGCAGCTTTCTATAAATACTTAAATAATTTATACCAATTTTATACGATGTATGGTGTAACTGCAATTATTTATAAAATATGAGCAATTGCACATTGCACTATTGGTTGTTCCTGTATTTTTGTGCCGAAATTTAAAACAATGTTACATTCCATTCAAGAAGGCATAGACGATATACGAAACGGTAAAATGCTAATTGTAGTAGATGATGAAGATAGAGAAAATGAAGGCGATTTTATTATTGCTGCACAATTTGCTACGCCCGATGTAATTAATTTTATGAGCAAAGAAGGCAGAGGTTTAATTTGTGCTGCTTTAACCGAACAAAGATGTGCCGAGCTCGATTTGCAGCCAATGGTATCTTCTAATACCTCTTTGCACGAAACAGCTTTTACAGTATCAGTTGATCTTTTATCCGAACATACATCCACCGGTATTTCTGCATACGATAGAGCCAAAACAATTCAAGCATTGGTTCATCATTTAACAAAACCTTCCGATTTAGCTCGCCCAGGACATATATTTCCTTTAATTGCCAAAGCAGGAGGTGTTTTAAGACGAGCAGGGCATACCGAAGCAACAGTTGATTTAGCCAGGCTGGCCGGATTAGAGCCTGCTGGGGTTTTAGTAGAAGTAATGAATGAAGATGGAACAATGGCCAGATTTCCTCAATTAGTAGAAATAGCCAAAAAATTTAATCTTAAAATAATTTCTATTAAAGATTTAATCGAGTACAGATTAAAAATAGATTCTTTAATTGAAGAAATTACTCGTGTAGATATGCCTACTCGCTATGGTCATTTTAAATTAGTTGCCTTTAAAGAAAAAGTTTCGGGAGGAGAACATTTGGCCCTAATAAAAGGAGAATGGCAAGAAGGAGAAGCGGTTTTAACCAGAGTACATAGCAGTTGTTTTACAGGCGATATTTTAGGAAGTTTTAGATGCGATTGCGGCGATCAACTGCATACTGCTATGCAAATGGTTCAAGCGGAAGGCAAAGGTGTTATTTTGTATATGAATCAGGAAGGCAGAGGAATAGGATTGATGAATAAACTAAAAGCATACAAATTGCAAGAAGAAGGTATGGATACCGTAGAAGCTAATTTGCATTTGGGCTTTAAAATGGATGAAAGAGATTATGGCGTTGGAGCCCAAATGTTGCGATATTTGAATGTTACCAAGTTAAAACTTATGAGTAATAATCCTCGTAAACGTGCTGCCATGAAAGGTTACGGATTAGAAATAGTAGAAATTATACCTATTGAAATTGAACCCAACCTATTTAATCAAAAATACTTGCAAACGAAAAGAGATAAAATGGGCCATGACATTTTAAAAGAAGAAGGAAGTATATAAATAGTCTATATATTTTCAGAAAGCTGAAGCCATCGCAATTCTTTTTCTTCAAGTTGATGTGTAATAGACGTAATTTTTTCACTTAATAAATTAAGTTCCTCAAAACTTATATTACCACTACTCATTTTTTCTGTTATTGCTTTTTTCTCTTCTTCTAAAATCGGAATTTCTTTTTCCAAATCTTCAAACTCTTTTTTTTCTTTAAAACTAAGTTTTCTTTTTGTTGTTACCGGCTGCCGATTATTTATGTCAGATAAAGCATCGTCTAAAGATTTTCCTTTACTTTTTTCTTGCTCTAATACTTGCCATTTATTTTCTTTTTTTTCATTTTCTTTTAGCCATAATCTATACTGTGTATAGTTGCCGGGAAAATCTTTTACTTCACCATCCCCTTCAAAAACAAATAAATGATCTACCAATTTATCCATAAAATATCTATCGTGGCTTACAATTAAAACACAGCCTTTATACTCGCTTAAAAAATTTTCTAATACCGATAGTGTTGGCAAATCCAAGTCGTTGGTAGGTTCATCTAATATTAAAAAATTAGGATTGCGAAATAATATAGTTAGCAATTGCAATCGTTTTTTTTCGCCACCACTTAACGCAGTTAAATAAGTATATTGTTTGTCGGGTGTAAATAAAAACAATTCTAAAAACTGAGCAGCACTTAAACTTCCGCCATTTGCCAAAGGAAAATTTTCTGCAAAAGTTTTTACATATTCAATTACACGCATATCTTCTTTTATCACTAAGCCTTGTTGCGAAAAGTTTCCGAATACAATGGTATCTCCAATATTTATTTTGCCACTGTCAACAGGTTCTAATTGTTGCAGCATATTTAAAAAAGTACTTTTGCCAACTCCGTTTTTTCCTATAATGCCTATGCGTTCTCCTTTACTAAAAGTGTAATCAAAACCTTTAATTATTGGTGTTTTACCAAAACTTTTATACACTTTTTTCATTTCAATAATTTTTCCACCCAATCGGCTCATTTTAACCTGCAGTTGTACTTGAGCATCTTCAATTTTTTGTTTTGCTTTTGCTTCTATTTCGTAAAAATTATCTTGTCGGCTTTTACTTTTGGTGGTACGTGCTTTAGGTTGTTTACGCATCCATTCCAATTCTTTTCGGTATTCATTTTTGGCTTTATCAATGCTCGATAATTCGCTTTCAATGCGGGCAGCTTTTCGTTCTATATAATTTTCGTAATCGCCACGATACACATACATTTCACTTCGTTCCAATTCCCAAATTTCTTCACTTACGGCATCCAAAAAATATCGATCATGTGTAACCAGCAGTAACGTAACATTTTCTTGGTTGATATAATTTTCTAACCATTCAATCATTTCAACATCCAGATGATTGGTAGGTTCGTCCATCATTAATAAAGTATGTTGATGATTAAAACCAATATCTATCAGTGTTTTGGCTAATGCCACTCTTTTACGTTGCCCACCGCTTAAATTACTTACGGGTTGTTCTAAATGATGGATGTTCAGTTTGGTTAAAATTTGTTTCACTTTTACTTCAAAATCCCATGCATTTAAATCATCCATTTTGCTAAACAATTCTGCCAATGCTTCGCCATCTTCACTTTCACTGGCCATTTCATATTCGCGAATAATATTTAATACCGGATGTGAGGTATGAAAAATATTTTCTAATACAGTTTTATCTTCATCAAACTTAGGGTCTTGTTCAAACAATGCAACGGTAACATCTTTATTAATAAAAAGTTTACCTGCATCGGGTGTTTCGGTACCGTTTAAAATACGCAGTAAGGTAGATTTTCCAATTCCATTTCGTGCAATTAAAGCAATTTTATCGCCTTCGTTAATGTGAAAGGAAATATGATTAAAAAGCGGATTAATACCATAACTCTTTTCAAGGCCTTCGGCTGAAATATAGTGCATTGGGCAAAGATAAGGGATAGCGTTCAGGCAATATCTATAATGCAATAGGCAATTAGAATTTGAACTAAAATGCTAAGTTGTTACTTTAATAAGTTTTTTATTTCATTCAATTTCATCAGTGCTTCAACGGGTGTGAGGCGATTGATATCGATTTCGTTGAGCATGTTTCGCATATTTTCGAATGTTTGCGAATGTGCATCAAAAATAGAAAGCTGTATTTGTGTGTTATTAATATTTTTTACCGATTCGGCCATCTTCCATTTTTTGTTTTTCAATTCTTTATTTTCAATTTCTTCCCCCGATTCTCTACTTTCTTCTAATAGCTTTAAAATTTCGTTGGCTCTATCAATTAAGCGTGGAGGCATTCCGGCCATTTTTGCTACATGAATTCCAAAGCTATGCGTACTACCTCCGGGTGCTAATTTTCGTAAAAAAATTATTTTATTACCCACTTCTTTATTGGTTATATGGTAATTTTTTACTCGAGCCAATTTTTCTTCTAATGCATTTAGTTCGTGGTAATGTGTGGCAAATAATGTTTTTGGTGATGAAGGTGAATTATGTAGAAATTCAACAATACTCCATGCAATAGAAATACCATCGTAGGTAGAAGTGCCTCTTCCAATTTCATCGAGTAATAATAAACTTCGTTGAGAAATATTATTAATAATACTTGCGGTTTCATTCATTTCTACCATAAATGTGCTTTCGCCACCACTTAAATTATCGCTGGCACCAACACGTGTAAATATTTTATCGGTTAATGGAATTTTTGCAAATGCAGCGGGCACAAAGCTTCCTATATGTGCCATTAGTGTAATAAGTGCTGTTTGGCGAAGAATAGCACTTTTACCACTCATGTTTGGTCCGGTGAGAATAATAATTTCTTGAGAACTTGGGTCTAAAAAAATGTCGTTAGCAATATAGGTTTCGCCGGCAGGCAAATTTTTCTCAATTACAGGATGGCGACTATCTTTTAACTCCAACTCCAAACCGTTATGCAGTTGTGGTTTTTTATAATTAAGCTTTAAAGCATTTTCTGCAAAACAAATTAAACAATCGATAATACCAATGATATGGCCATTTAACTGAATAGGAGCAATATAATCTTGTAAAGCAATTAATAGTTCATCATACAATTGCAATTCAATGGATAAAATTTTTTCTTCTGCTCCAATAATTTTTTCTTCATATTCCTTTAATTCAGGCGTTATATAACGTTCTGCATTGGTAAGGGTTTGTTTCCTAATCCAATCATTCGGCACTTTAGTTTTATGCGAGTTGGTTACTTCTAAGTAATAGCCAAAAACATTATTGAAGCCAATTTTTAACGAATTAATTCCTGTTTTCTCTGCTTCGCGTTGCTGAATATTAAGAAGATATTCTTTGCCGCCGCTTGCAATGGTTCTTAACTCATCTAATTCCTTATTAACACCTTCTTTAATAACACCACCTTTGTTGATTGTGATAGGTGGTGTTTCAACAATTTCATTGGTTATTTTTTTTAAAATAACAGTACATGTATTTAAGCCATCGCTCAATCGCTTTACATACTCATTATCCAATAATGAACAAGTATGTTTAATTAATTCTGTTTGTTGCAATCCTTTGGCCAATTGCATTACTTCGCGGGGATTAATTTTTTTCATTGGAATTTTACTTACCAATCTTTCAATATCTCCGCAATGTTTAATTAATTGTATTAAATGATGTCGTGCATCCGATTCTTTAATGAACAATTCAACAGCATCTAATCGTTCATTTATCTTTTTAATATCTATCAAAGGCAATACAATCCATCGTTTCAATAATCTCGATGCCATTGGACTAATTGTATTGTCAATAGTTTTCAATAAATTATTTCCATTATCATTACCCGAATTAATAATTTCTAAGTTTCGGATAGTAAACTTATCCATCCATAAAAAATCATCTCTTTCAATTCTTTGAATGGAGGTAATGTGTTGCAGGTTGGGGTGTTCTGTTTCTTTTAAATAATAAAGTATAGCACCTGCGGCAATAATTGCGGCAGACATATTTTCAATGCCATAACCTTTTAACGAAATTGTTTGAAAGTGTTTTAATAAACTTTCTGTTGCAAATGCTTCTTCAAAAATCCAACTTTCTAAAGTATAGGTATAAAAAGTAGTGCCAAATATTTCTTTAAATTGTTTTTGAAAATTACGCTGAAAAATAACTTCGGCAGGTTTTAAACTTTGTAATAATTTATCAATATATTCTTCATTGCCTTCAGCTACAAAAAACTCTCCGGTGCTAATATCTAAGAAGGCAATTCCCCAATTATTATTATCAGTATAAACGGCTGCTAAAAAATTATTATTATTATGCTCTAATAATTTATCGTTGGTAGCAATACCAGGCGTTACCATTTCTGTAACACCCCGTTTTACAATACCTTTTGCATCTTTAGGATTCTCTAATTGATCGCAAATAGCTACACGATAACCTGCTTTTACTAACTTATGCAAATAAGTGTCTAATGCATGATGCGGAAATCCGGCCAGTTCTGAGGAAGAAGCTGCACCATTGTTTCGTTTGGTTAATGTAATACCCAATACTGCCGAAGCTTTAATAGCATCTTCACCAAAGGTTTCGTAAAAATCGCCCACACGAAATAATAAAATGGCATCGGGATATTTTTGTTTAATAGCCCTATGTTGCTGCATTAAAGGTGTATCTAAAACAGATTTTGGCATGGGCAACAAATATAAACTCTTCGTAAAATAGGGTACAATATTTTTTATTTTGTTACCAACTTGTGTATTGCTATTGAACTTTAGTTGCGTTGCACAGTTGGTAATGCTAAAATATTGATGAACCTCTCAACTTGCAATTCTCGATAGGCGATTCACTTATCTTTGCCTTTATGCGAAAAATTTCGATGGACGAGTTAGGTAGAAAATCTATTGAAGAATTTAAGCAAGCTGCAAAAAATTCCATTATTGTGGTGTTAGATAATATTCGCAGCATGCACAATGTGGGCAGTGTTTTTAGAACCTCCGATGCTTTTTTAATTGAAGGCATTTGTTTATGCGGCTACACGCCGCAACCTCCGCACAGAGATATTCATAAAACCGCATTAGGTGCAACTGAAACGGTAGATTGGATGTATTTTGAAACAACCAAAAATGCCCTTGAACAACTAAAACAACGAGGCTTTATAATTTATGCGGTAGAGCAAGCAGAAGGAAGTATTTCTTTAGAAAAATTTGCTGATCCAAAAGCACCAATTGCCATTATTTTTGGCAATGAAGTAGAAGGTGTTGCTGCAGATTTATTGCCTTTGTGTGATGGATGTATTGAAATACCGCAATTAGGAATGAAACATTCATTAAATATTTCTGTAGCAGCAGGAATTGTTTTGTGGAAATTATCGGAATCAAAATTTAAAAAAGTTAATGGATAGAATAATATGTATAAAGTAAAAAATTATTTATCGTTGGTAAAATTTTCGCATACCATTTTCGCCATGCCTTTCGCATTAATTGGTTTTTTTTTAGGAGTGATGAAAATGCCTTCGGCTTTTAGCTTTCAGCCTTTAGCACTAAAATTCTTTCTCGTTATTGTCTGCATGGTTACCGCACGTAGTGCTGCTATGGCGTTTAACCGATTTTTAGATAGAAGTTTTGATGTTAAAAATCCGCGTACTGCCATTCGTGAAATTCCTAAGGGAATTATTTCCGCCAATAGTGCATTACGCTTTGTAATGGCAGCATCCATGCTTTTTATATTAGCAACTTATTTCATTAATAATATTTGTTTTTATTTATCGCCGGTGGCATTATTCGTAATCTTGTTTTACAGCTATACTAAAAGGTTTACACCATTGTGCCATTTGGTTTTGGGTATTGGATTATCGTTGGCACCCATTGGTGCATATTTGGCTGTAACAGGAATATTTGCAGTATTACCTATTTTATTTTCTTTATCGGTTATATTTTGGGTTAGCGGGTTTGATGTAATTTATTCCTTGCAAGATGTTGAATTCGATCAATCGCAACAATTATATTCTATACCATCTGTATTTGGAAAAGCCAATGGTTTGCGTATTTCTGAAATGCTGCATTTGGCAAGTGCAATTTGTGTAATTGCAGCGGGTTTTTATGGCCATTTTCATTTTTTATACTGGGTAGGAATTGCTGTTTTTACAGGCATGCTTATTTATCAACATTCTTTAGTAAAACCCACCGATTTAAGTAAAGTAAATATTGCTTTTATGACAGCCAATGGCATAGCCAGTGTGGTATTTGCAGTATTTGTAATTGCCGATTTATTATTTATCAGTTAAATTTACTTAATACCAATTGCAAACATTTGCATGGTATTACAGCTTCAAACTTTATATTTTATGCCACGTATTATTTGTATTGATTATGGAGGAAAGCGAACCGGATTGGCAGTAACTGATCCTTTAAAAATTATTGCTACAGCTTTAACAACTGTTGCAACAAAAGAACTAATTCCTTTTTTACAAAAATATTTTTTAAAAGAAGAAGTAGAATTAATATTGATAGGAGAACCTTTAAATTTAGATGATACGCCTACACATGCTACACCATTAGTGTATGCTGCTATTAAGCAATTACAGAAGCAATTTCCCTCCATTCCCATTAAAACAATTGATGAGCGTTTTACCTCTAAAATGGCATCAAGAGCAATGGTTGAAATGGGTATGAAAAAAAAAGACAGACAGAAAAAAGAAAACATTGATCAAATAGCAGCTGCAATTATGCTACAAGATTACCTGAAAAGTTTGGATTAATTACAATTTGCAGGTTGAGCAATTTGCAATTATTTTTGCGGATTACAGAAATATAATTTTTATAATAAATGATTTTACCCATTGTTGCATACGGTGCACATATTTTGCGTAAAGAGGCTAAAAATATAAGTCCCGATTATGATAATTTAAATGCTTTAATTGAAGATATGTGGGAAACCATGTATTCAAGTAATGGCGTTGGATTAGCTGCACCGCAAATCAATAAAAACATACGATTGTTTGTGATGGATAGTGCTCAAATATTTGACAATTTGGAGGAGGATGAACTTGGTAAATATCCCGATGGTCCGGGAATTAAAAAAGTTTTTATTAATGCAACAATTAAAGAATATACAGGCGAGGAGTGGTTGTATAATGAAGGATGTTTAAGTATTCCTAAAATACGTGAAGATATTGTACGGCCACAAACTATTGTAATTGAGTATCTCGATGAAAACTTTCTACCTCATACAGAAACTTTTAACGGAATTACTGCAAGAATTATTCAGCATGAATACGATCATATACAAGGAAAATTATTTATTGATTATTTAAAACCCTTAAAACGAAAATTATTACAAAGCAAATTGACCGATATAAGTAAAGGAAAGATGAAAGTAGATTATAAAATGATGTTTATTAAATGAGAAAAATAATAAATGGAATAGTTTTCTTGTTAGTGTATACAAATTGCACTTTCTCTCAAAATAAAGACACAACTATTTATGGTGATAATGGTAAACTTACCTTACCCGATGTGTTTGTAAGAAATAATTTCGACTATAAAAAACTTTTGCAACAAATTAAAGAAGATACCAGTTTTTATAAGGCTTTTAGAAATTTGCGAATACTAAATTTTTCTTCGTATAACGATATTCGCATGCTCGATAAATCAGAAAATGTTAAAGCATCTTTATATAGTAAAACACGCCAAAACAGAGAAAATGGTTGCCGAACAATGGATGTTTTAGAAGAAAAAACTACCGGAGATTTTTATGATAGTAAGCACCGATACAATTACATTACTGCCGAATTATATGCTGCATTATTTTTTACTAAAGGAAAAGTATGCGGAGAAGATAATATTGTTAAAGGACATGCCATATCTACCGAAAAAAAATCGGGAATTGATAAGCATAAAGAACAATTGAAAATGCTATTTTTTAATCCCGGCAAAAAGATTCCGGGTATTCCTTTTTTTGGAGATAAATTAGATTTATATGATGCCTCCGCACATAAAATTTACGATTATAAATTAGATATTACAGAATATCAGGGTAAGTTGTGCTATATATTTTCTATCAAGCCTAAGGAAGATTTGGGCTTTTTTAAAAGAGATGATGTAGTAATTGATGAAATGACTACATGGTTTGATATGAAAACTTTAGAAGTTTTAGCACGCAATTATTCTTTAAGTTACAAAGCAGGTTTATATGATTTTGATGTAAGTATGGAAGTAGAAATGACAAGATTTCAAGACATGCTTATTCCTAAAGTATTGCGTTATAAAGGCAATTGGAATGTAATTTTTAAGAAAAGAGAACGATCCCTATTTACAGCTACCATATTTGACGTAAAAAAATAGCGTATTACAATTCGTATCAACTACCATTTATAAACCATTCAATAGCGTATTAATATCGGCAATACTTTTTTGTCCTGGATTTACAACAATTTGATTAGCATTTATTGCCGTTGTACTGGCAGAACCCCAATAAAATGTATTGTCAATTTTAGAGATACTGATAATAGTAGTTGCCGTATTAAGCGGAATTCCATTAGCGAAATATACACGAGAGGCATAATCGGGCTTCAATTTTAGTACTGTATTTTTATTATTAAATACGGCATATACTATGGTATTTTTATTGGTAAAATTGGGTGGTAAAACAACATTCAATCTGGTTGTTCCATTGCTGGTATCTATTGGTTGATAAGCACCTACCCAATGGGTAGCCGAAGAGTATAATTCGTATTCAACAGGATAAGAGGTATTGGTAGGATGATAGGCTATCTCTAATTTCCCGATATTAAATGTTGCAGGAATCCAGTTTAAAGATGAGTCTGGATTTGGTTGACCAACGTATAACTGCATGGTGGGAATAGCCATTTTTTCGCCCCATTTAATTTCATAAAAAGTTCCAGGTGTCATTCGTAAATGGTTATTTTTCTGAATAAACTCTACATAATAGCATCTTAAACTTTCTAATGAGGCGGCATTGCTCGAGGTTTCAAATAGGGCTCTTATATAATCTCCTTTTGTTTTTACAACCATTACTCGTACCATAATCATCCCATTTACTACAGGATTATTATTAGGATTCGTGCACGATGAGGCTGGAATACTCATTTCTAAATTGTCAGGAGTATTAAAATGAATTTCTTTTCCTTGATTGGCATAAAACGAATCAACATAAAAATTAAAACTATTTAATGCTTGTGCAATTGAATCGGCTAATTTTTTATTTCCAGATTGATTAATCCATGAGGTATCATTAATGCTTAAAGTGGTATCAGGCGTAAACGTGTTCGAAAATTCTTTCTTGCACGAAGAGCATAGTATAAGTAATAATAGTATTGATAAAATTTTATTCATTGTATTATATATGATACTTGATTAGTTATAAATGATGCCTGCCATTTCTTAATTTCATTCTTACACCCAGTTGAATGCCTATTGTATTAAACTTTTGACTAAATCCTGCACTGCTGGTAGTATTATTTAGTCCATATCTAAAATAAGGCTCTGCAAATACATCCATTTTTTCGCTTATGTTGCGTATAATGCTTACGCTTCCAAAAAGGCTTAAGCCTACAGCAGTTTTATAAAAGCCATTTACACCTTTAGAGTTAGCCGAAATAATATTCATAGCCGTATCTATCGTATAACCATTAAACCATGATGCAATATTTAAAATTGCTCCACCATTAACTGCAAACTTCCATTTATCATCTGGTTTCCCAAATTCATAGCCAACACTTATAGGAATTTCAACATTTTTATAGTAGTTCATATTTTTTATGGTTCTGTATCCTATTTGCGTTACTGAGGTAGTATCATTAATGGTGGTATCTCCTTGCGGGCGAACGAGTGTTCGGCTAATAATAACAGTGGTAGTTTGTGTTTGATTAATTTTTCTTTCTGCAAAGCGTTCGTTTATCTGTGCATATTGAAATCCTGCTTTTATAATAAAATGATCTCCTATAGTTTTACTTAATCTAACTCCTGCACTAAATCCTACACTCATTTTTTCGGTACTGTCTTTCTTTTGTAAATAAGCTGCACTTAATCCATTACCGTATAATGATTTGCCAGAATAATCTGGTGAAATATAAACTTCTACATATATATCACTTTTGGGGTTACCATTTACACTAGGGCAATCGTTAGAGCCTATGCCCAAAATATTTTTTAAATTTAAAGGAGGCCAGTGTAAATTATTTTTTCTATAAATATTATTATTGGTGAAAGAAATAATATTTTCCGGCGAATATTTTTTAGATGTTAAAGAAAATAAATCATCTATTGGCAATTCATCTGTTGAATTATTTAGAAGTTGTTGAGAGTTAAAAATATTTTTTGGTGTATTAATTTTTGATTGATTAGCTGCACGTTTTTCAAGTTTGGCAATAAACCTTTTATTTTTCGAAAAACTAAAATTTTCGGTATCGGAAGTATTTGATAAAGTATGAACTTGTTTATCGGTAATTTCTGCAATGTTTGGCAATTGTGCAGTAGTATTTGATTTGTTATGGATTTCTGATTCTGATTTGGTAGTAGTAGATAAAGGTTGAGTAGAAGAGTTATGAGTAGATTTATTTTCAATAATTGTATTATTTAAGTGATAGTTAATTGCTACATAAATGGAGCTTACAATAACAATGAAGCTTAATGCAAGTATCCAACCTGCATTATATTTCCACCAAAAAAACTTCGGCTTTTGGTCTTTATCGTCTATAATTTTTTCCCATAAACCTTTCGGTACAGGCGAAGAGTAGTTGTTTAAGCTATCCCTTATAAAATTATCAAATAATTTATCTGTCATTATACAGCAATTTTTTGCATTTCAAGAATTTGTTGTTGCAGCATTTTTCTTGCTTTTACCAGTTGGCTGCGACTGGTACTTGCCTGAATATTTAGCATTTTGGCTATTTCTTCATGGCTATATCCTTCAATAACGGCAAGGTTAAAAACAATACGATAACCATCCGGAAGCTGGTGAATTATTTTCAATAAATCTTCTTCTCCCAAATGGTTAAATGCATAGGGTTCTAACGATGGTGTATTGGCCGTATTTTCTTTTATTTCACTTATTTGTATTTTCTTTTTTTGTAAACTTTTTAGTGCCACATTTACTACAATTCTTCTCATCCATCCTTCAAATGAGCCTTCAAACTTGAATTGTTGAATGTTGTTAAAAATTCTTATAAAACCCTCTTGTAAAATATCTTCGGCTTCCATTTCATCTTTGGCATATCTTCTGCATGCAGTCATAAATTTACCTGCATATTGTTCAAACAACATGCGTTGGCAATGCTGATTTTGCCGTACACAACCTTTGATTATCTCAAATTCGGTCAATTGGGGTAGAGGTTATTTTAGTTTTATGATAAGATACTTTAGTAGGCTATTTTGTTGCCTGTAAAGTTAAAAATTATATAAAGGATGGTGAGATAAAGTTGTTTTTTAGAATTTTAAGCCTAACAGCATGCTATTTTTAATCTTTTGTTAAAAATTGGTTATGGATATAATCAACTACATCGGTTAAGTTATTATTTTCTTTATACACTTGTAATTGTTTATCGGCACCGGTACCTTTTTCAATCATGGTTTTTACATAATCTATAGCATAACGGCATCCTAATTGGTCAACAACATCATCTACAAAATCTAACAATTCATACAATAGTAGCCTTGTATTTACTTCAGTTTCTTTTCCAAAGTCTATTAAAGTGCCATCAATGCCATATCTGCTTGCCCGCCATTTATTTTCGTTCAGTAAGGCACGTTGATAAATCATAAAATTCAAATTTTGATTTCTGAGTTTATACAGTTTGGCACAAATAGCCTGAAATAATGCAGTAATGGCAATGGTTTCATTAGCAGTCATAGGTACATCACAAATTCTAAATTCAACGGTATTAAAAAAAGGATGAACCCTTAAATCCCACCAAATTTTTTTGGCATTATCAATGCAATTAGTTTTAATAAGAAGGTTTACATAATTATCGTACGCTTCAATACTTTCGAAATAATCGGGGATGCCGGTTCTGGGAAATTTATCAAAAACTTTAGTTCTATATGATTTGTAACCCGTAAATCTTCCTTCCCAGAAAGGAGAATTTGTGCTAAGTGCATACACATGTGGCAAAAAATAGCGAGCACTATTTGCAATATGAATAGCCATTTTTCTATCTTCCATACCTACATGTACATGTAAGCCAAAAATGAGGTTACTTCTTGCGGCATCTTGTAATTCATTTACAATTTGGTGGTAGCGAATATTATCTGTAATTAATTGGTTGTTCCAATGGCTAAAGGGATGTGTGCCGGCTGCACCTACCCAAAAGCCAAGTTCGCCTGCTATTTGTGCAATAGTGCCTCTTAGTGTAGCAACATCATTAAATACTTCATCTATATTGGCACAAATATCGGTACCAACTTCAACTACTGCCTGATGCATCTCGGCCTTTACTTTATCTTTAATTACTTTCTGTCCTTCAATTACAATTTTTTGATCATGACTGGTTAATTCTCTTGACTGAGGATCAATGACCATGTATTCTTCTTCAACTCCTAATGTAAAATGTCGATAATTAATGTTAGCCATAAGTCCCTAACTTGGTTTTATTGAAATAAGGTTTCAGTTGAATAGTTAAGGGTATAATCTTTTTTTGCCGGTGCTGCGTTTAATATAATTACCCCATGTTAAATTATCTTTTCCTTCAACAAAAGATTGGGCTTTTTCAATGGCAAAATTAGCCGCAGTTTCAACTACCCATTCAAAGTTTTCTTCTCCAACGCTTTGTATATCGGCATCGGGAGCGGGGTTACAAAAATCAATGGCATACGGTATTCCGTTTTTAACTGCTAATTCAACGGTGTTAAAATCGTATCCTAAATAATCATTTAAACGAAGAACAATATTATTCATTTCACTTAATAATTCTTTTGTTGGATGAAATGAAGCTGCGTACCGTAAATGATGTTCGTTTCTGGGTTCATACGGCATAATACGAACATGTTTTCCGCCAATGCAATAGCATCTATAATATTCATCAAAAATTATTTCTTCTTGTAAAAGCATTACCAATTGTGCGGTTTGTTGGTGTTTTTCAAAAAAATCATCCATATTATTTAATTTATATACATGCTTCCAACCGCCGCCAGCAAAGGGTTTCATGTAGGCGGGAAATCCAACGTATTTAAAAATACTTTCCCAATCTAATGGATATTCTAAGTTGGTAAATGATTCGTCGCTTGTATCGGCAGGAAGTTCTCTTGATGGTAATATCACTGTTTTAGGAACGGGAACTTTAATTTTTGTAGCTAATGCATTATTAAAAAATTTTTCATCGGCACTCCACCAAAAGGGGTTATTAATAACGGCCGTACCACAAAGTGCTGCATTTTTTAAATAGGCTCTGTAAAAAGGTACATCTTGGCTAATGCGATCAATAATTACTGCATAATTAGTCGCTTCGCCTTGCATTACCTTATCAATTTTTACAGGCTCTGCAATAATATCTTCAATATTTTTTTTATTTATTCTTTCAATAAAAGCTTCAGGAAAACTTCTTTCTTTCCCATAAAGTATTCCAATTTTTTTCATAAAAAATAATTTAACGATAAATGGTTGTAAGGGCAGCTCAATTTAATTAATGTACTGCACATTTTAAAAATTACTTCTTTTTAATCTGTAAGTTGATTCTCTTATTTTTGAAACTATGATTAAGAAGTATGTTGTTGATAATATCGTTTCTGTAGAATCTAAAACTGTTTACTCAGATTATTTAATGCGAGAGGTAAAGATTGATTTATATATTCCGGTAAATATGCAGCAATTTGATGAAGTAAGCTTATTGCTAATAAATGATGGACAAGATTTACCCAAAATGTTTTTTAATTCGCTCTTGTCTAATCTGGTAGTAGAAGAAAAAATTACTCCGCTACTTTGTGTGGGCATTTATTGTGGCGAGGAAAGAAAACGCGAATATGGTACAGCCTACAGTGCCGACTTTAAACAGCGTGGCGATAAAGCCGGATTGTACTCGAAATTTGTGATAGAAGAATTAATTCCTTTTATAAGGAAAAAACTACATGCACCCTCTTTTAAAGAAAAAGCTTTTGCAGGTTTTTCTTTAGGTGGTTTAAGTGCTTTGGATATTGTATGGAATCATCCAAACGAATTTTCTAAAGTGGGTATTTTTAGTGGCAGTTTATGGTGGAGAAGAAAAGATTATGATAATGGATATGATGATGAGATAGACAGATTAATGCATTTGCAAATATTGAAAGGCAATTATTATCCTTGGTTAAAATTCTTTTTTGAATGTGGAAAATTAGATGAAACAGCCGACAGAAATAAGAATGGTATTATTGATAGTATTGATGATACACTTGATTTAATAATTCAATTAAAAATAAAAGGCTATACCGAGCAACATATTAAATATGTTGAATTGGAAGATGGAAAACATGATATAGCTACTTGGGCAAAATCTTTCCCCGAATTTTTATGCTGGGGTTGGAACAATAAACCATAGCGTTAATTATTCGCTTAATATCTTTCAATAAAATATTTTTCAATCATAATTTATTTAACTTGGTAATTCAATTTAAGCAATATGAAAAAATTAGTAGGCTTTATTTTACTATTTATTACAACAATAAGTTTTGCCCAAAATAAATCGTTTTATTTGTTGGTGGGTACTTATACTCCCAATATACATGTGTATAAATTTAATACTGCCGATGCGTCTTTAAAATTGGTAAATAGCATTTCAGGAACAGAAAATCCATCTTATTTAACTATTACAAAAGATGAAAAATATGTATATGCCGTAAATGAAAATCATAAAGAGAAACCAGGTGAATTAAGTGCTTTCTCGTTCGATAAAATTAAAGGAACACTTCATTTTATTAATAAAGTAGCTACTAATGGCGATGATCCTTGTTATGTTGATGTTGATGCAACTGGAAAATATTTAGCAGTAGCTAATTATAGTAGCGGTAGTTTAAGCACATTTAAAACCAATGCCGATGGCAGCATACAACCTACTACTCAAACCATAGAACATCAAGGGTATAGTACTAATTTTATTCGCCAGTCTAAACCGCATGTTCACTGTACTTATTTTTCTCCCGATGGAAAATTTTTATTTGTAAACGATTTAGGAACCGATAAAATATACAGGTACCAAATTGCTCCAACTAATGAAGCCGTTTTAAATGAAGAGGATGTGGTAACAACTGAAGTGCCAGATGGAAGCGGACCAAGGCATATTACTTTTCATCCCAATGGAAAATATGCTTATTTAGTAAACGAGTTATTTGGAACAGTAATTGCTTTTGAATACAAAGATGGCAAACTAACCGAAATGCAAACTGTACCATCTGATAATACGGGTAGTAAGCAAGATAAAGGCAGTGCCGATATTCATATAACCCCCGATGGGAAATATTTATACACTTCCAATAGAACAACAGCGAATGATATTACTATATTTCGAATTGGCACTACCGGGTTGTTAACAGAAATTGGTCATCAAAGTACATTAGGTATTCATCCAAGAAATTTTGCTATTGATCCTACCGGAAAATTTTTATTGGTTGCCAATAGAGATAGTAACAATATTGTTGTATTTCAAATTATAAAAAGTACAGGTTTTTTACAACCTACCGGAACCATTATTCAAGTAGAAAAACCGGTTTGTTTAAAATTTAGCGATATTAAATAGTACTTTGTTTTTTTATAAAACTGCAAAAAATAAATTCTTGAGTTGTATTAAAAGGAGTGATATGCTGATGAAGCGTACAATGATTTTTGGTAAATGAAGATGAAAAGATTTCTGTTAAGCCTGTTTCGTTATATTGTTGAATTGTAAGTCCACTGCATTTGGTAGGTCCGTTGGTTGAAAAAGTACCAATAATCATATTTCTATTAATAACTTTCGAGGCAATTTTTATATAAGTTGCTACATCGTTGGGTTGCGTTAAGAAATGAAAAGCAGCTCTATCATGCCATAAATCATAAGTTTCAGTTGGATTGAATTTTGTAATATCCGATACAATCCATTTTACCTTCTCGGCAATTTTGCCTAAGCGTTGTTGAGCTTTCTCAAGTGCTTTTTTCGAAATATCTAATACTGTAATATTTTTAAAACCTTCTTGTAGCAGGTAATCAACCAAATTACTATCTCCTCCGCCAATATCAATAATACTGGCAGTTTTTAATAAGTTACATTGTTGAATTAGTTGTAAAGAAATATTGGGTTTTTCTTGTGTCCAACTTACTTCGTTTGGATTTTTGGTTTGATAAATATTTTCCCAATGTTGTTGAGATAAATCTTCCATTTTAAATAGAAAAGTGATGATACAATAAAGGTAAATCTTATTGTATCATTATTGGTTAATTAACCATTCTTTTAGTGCATTAAATTCCGGCGGAATAACAATGCTTTGTTTTTCTGCACTTAGAAGTTGGTTGATGGCAGTAGGTATTTCTACCTTTTCTTCAATAATCTTTTCTACAGTTTCAGCAAATTTTACCGGATGTGCAGTTTCTACAATAAAACCTTTAGCATTGGTGGTATTACAATAATTTTCCAATGCATAATAAGCAACTGCACCATGTGGGTCTAATAAATAATTATTGGTACTAAACACTTTTTTTATTACTTGTGCAGTTGTAATATCATCTACACTAATGCTACTTACTTTACTTTTCAGCTCATGAAATTGTTGATGAAAAATTTCTATAATGCGAATAAAATTACTTGGGTTGCCCACATCCATGGCATTAGAAATAGTTGGTATAGCAGGTTGAGGCTCATAATTTCCCGATTGTAAATATTGTGTAACTACTTTATTGGAATTACATGCTGCTATAAAATGTTTTACGGGTAATCCGCTAACATTGGCTAAAATGCCGGCACAAATATTTCCAAAATTTCCACTGGGTACACTAATAACAGGAGGCTCTTTTTCTTGCCACTGTTGATAAGCATAAAAATAATATAATTGTTGCGGCAACCAACGTGCTACGTTTATGGAATTTGCTGAAGTTAATAAAAGCCTCTTATTTAATTCTATATCGGCAAATGCTTGTTTTACCATATTTTGGCAATCATCAAATGTGCCCTCAACTTCTAAGGCTGTAATATTTTTTCCAAGTGTGGTTAATTGTAATTCTTGAACACGACTAACTTTTCCCGATGGATAAAGAATTACAACTTTAATGCCTTCAACACCTAAAAATCCGTTTGCTACAGCACCGCCCGTATCTCCACTGGTAGCCACTAAAACAGTAACTTCCTTATCATTGTTCTTATTAAAATAGCCTAAGCACCTACTCATAAATCGGGCACCAACATCTTTAAAGGCTAACGTGGGACCATGAAATAACTCTAACGATGAAATATGATTGTTAATGGGTACTAATGGAATATTGAAATTAACTGTTTCGGTAATAATATCCTGTAACGCAGTATTGGTGATGGTTTCGCCAATATATGGTTTCATCACAACAAATCCTATTTCCTCCTTCGAATACGCCTGTATATTATCAATAAATCCCTTAGGCAATTCCGGAATAAATCTGGGAAAATATAAACCCTTATCAGGTGCTTGTCCTTTTACTGCAGCTTCGGCAAAGCTCACTCTCGGAGCATTGTGGTTAAGGCTATAATAAAGCATTCCACCGGTTTCGGAAGGAGCATATTGAAAACTGTTACTAAAAATATATTTCATAGTAATAAATAATAATTTTTTTACTAAGCTTCTGGCTGTTAATTAAGCTTTAGTTGCGTCGCACACTTCAGCTTATTACCATTATTCAACTTTAACTATTAAAACACTATTGGTTTTACACCTTGCTTATTAATGGTTGTTACATGTGTATGATACGCTAATCCAATTCTGTTATAAATATCTTTCATTACACCCTCAACAATTTTTGCAGTTGAAGCATTTTGACTAAGCATAAAAATAGATGGTCCGCTGCCACTAATACCACCCCCCAATGCACCGGCTTCTTTGCATTTTAATTTTATTTCATCAAATCCCGGAATTAAAATACTTCTTACCGGTTCTATAATTACATCTTCCAAACTTCTTCCAATTAAATTATAATCGTGGTTAATAAAACCGGCAACTAAGCCTGCAATATTTCCCCATTGTTTAATAGCATCTTTTAATAAAATGCGTTGTTTTAAAATTTGACGGGCATCGGAAGTTTTTACTTCAATTTGCGGATGCACAATTGTAACATATAATTCAGGTGCATCAATACTTATAATATCTAATGGGAAAATAGAACGAATAAGTGTAACGCCACCATAAATTGCAGGAGCTATATTATCGGCATGTTTAACACCACTTGCAACTTTTTCACCAAACATGGCAAAGCGAACTAAATCTTCTTTGCTAAAACGATTATTTAATAAAATATTTGCAGCAACCACCGAGCCTGCTGCACTTGCAGCACTGCTGCCAATACCGCTTCCGGGTTTAATATTTTTTTTGCTAATTAGTTTAAAGCCTTTTATATCGGGTGTTTCGCTAAGTAATGCTAATAATGCAGCACCGCTAACATTATCCTCCGCTTTGGTAGGAAGTTGATAATCATCTTCATTAATTATGGTTACTCCATGTACATCGCTTAGCGAAATGGTCAGTTCGTCATTAGGTTCGTTGAGGGCAAAACCTAAAATATCGAATCCGCAAACAACATTGGCAACGGTGGCGGGACTGTGTACTGTAATTTGGTTCATCATATAATTTTAACGGGCTACTCTAATTATATCTGCAAATACACCACTTGCTGTAACATCGGCACCGGCACCGGCACCTTTTACAACTAATGGTTGCTCGGGATAACGTTGAGTATAAAATAATACAATATTATCTTTTCCATACAAATGATAAAAGTCGGAATTTTCGGGAATGTGTTGTAGTCCTACTGTTGCTTTTCCATTCTCATAATTAGCCACAAATTTTAGTTTGCAATTTTTATTTGCTGCTTCGTTGTATAAGGCTTTAAAATGTGCTTCATGTTTTTCCATCTCTTGATAAAAATCTGCCACACTTCCATCAAAGCAAGATCCTGGTAAAAAACCAATATTTGAAATATTTTCCATTTCAATTTTTTCACCGGCTTCTCGTGCAAGAATCATAATCTTTCGCATAACATCTGTACCTCCTAAATCTAACCGTGGGTCGGGTTCTGTATAGCCTTCATCCTGTGCTTGTTTAACAATTGTTGCAAAGCTTTCATTTCCATTATAATTATTAAATACAAAATTTAATGTACCGGAAAGTACGGCCTGAATTTTATTAATTTTATCGCCACTTTTTATTAAATCGTTTAAAGTTCCAATTACCGGCAAACCTGCTCCTACATTGGTTTCGAAAAGGTAAGGTGCATTAAATTCTTTCGACAATGATTTTAATTGATAATAATTGTTATAAGGTGATGATGCTGCAATTTTATTACAAGCCACAACTGCAATGCTTTTTGCTAATAGCTGATGATATACTGAAGCAACATTTGCATTTGCGGTAACATCAACAAAAACGCTATTGCGTAAATTTTTATGAATGATTGCTTCAATAAAACTGTTGAGATTCATTGCTTCGGCTTGCAATAAAGTTTCTTTCCAATTACTCAATTCAATTCCTTCTTCATTCAATAACATTTTCTTACTGTTGGCAATGCCGGTAACTCTTAACTGAAGGTTTAAATTATCTAATAAATATTGTTGTTGCTGTTTAATTTGGGCAATTAGTTTTCCACCTACATTCCCTGTTCCTACAATATAAAGATTAAGTTGTTTATGCGATGATTCGAAAAATGCTTCGTGTAAAACATTTACTGCTTTTTTAACATCGCTATACGCAACCACTGCAGAAATATTTCTTTCCGATGAACCTTGTGCAATGGCCCTAATATTTACTCCATTTCTTCCTAATGCATAAAACATTCTGCCTGCAATTCCGGTATGACTTTTCATTTTATCGCCCACTAAAGCAACAATTGATTGGTTGTGTTCAATTTTAAGCGGTTCTACTTTTCCAGTAGTAACTTCATAATCAAATGCCATATCTACAGCTTGTTTTGCTTTTTCGGTATCAACTGTGTTAATGGCAACGCAAATGGAGTGTTCGGAAGAGCTTTGGGTAATTAAAATAACATTCACTTTTTCATTAGCCAATGCTTCAAATAATCTTTTAGAGAATCCTGGAATACCCACCATTCCACTTCCTTCTAAACTTAATAAAGTAACATGGTTAATGCTCGATATTCCGGTTATAATTTCGTGTGATTGTTGCGAAACTTCTTCAATTAAAGTGCCTAATGCGGTTGGTTCGAAAGTGTTTTTTACCCAAATTTTAATTTTCTTTTGCATCGCAGGCTGAATGGTAGGAGGGTAGATAACTTTTGCTCCAAAATGCGATAATTCCATTGCCTCTCGGTACGATGTAAAATCAATGGTTCTTGCATTGGGTACCCAACGTGGGTCGGCTGTCATCATTCCGGTAACATCAGTCCATATTTCTAAATCATCAACTTCTAAAGCTGCTGCAAAAATGGCTGCGCTATAATCCGATCCACCACGACCTAAAGTAGTAGTATAATTATCCATATCACTTGCAATGAAACCTGGTGCAACAAACAAATTATTGGTAGAAGATTGAATTGTTTCTTGAATTAATGAATTGCTTTTTTGAAAATCAACTGCTGCAAATCCAAAATTGCTATTGGTTTTAATTAATTGGCGGCTATCAATCCACTGCGTATTAATTCCTTTCGATTGAAGAAAAGCAGCTATAATTTTTGATGATAATAATTCACCAAAGCTTACAATTTTATCTTTGGTTCTCGCCGATAATTCATTCAACCTATATACTCCCTCACAAATATCTTCCAACTCATTAAATTGTTGTTTAATGCTACTTAAAATACTGCTTTGTGCGGTAATAGGTAATAAATCTTTAGCAGTATCTAAATGCCTTTTTTCTAACAGTATTAAAGTTTCTTTGTACGATTCTTTTCCTTTCGATGCAGCTGCACCTGTTTGTATAAGTAAATCGGTAACACCACCTAATGCCGATACTATTACAACTAATTTTTCGCTAATGTTTTTTTGAATAATTTCCGAAACAAGTTGAATGTTTTTTGCATTTGCTACTGACGAGCCACCAAATTTTAAAACTTTCATAAATAATCTTTTTGTAAAAAAATAAAATAAATAATAGGATTACTTGTTATAATCAGCTTTTGCCCAAAGTATAATATAAATGTGTTAACCCCTTACAGGGTTGTTGTAGTTGTAACGATTGTAATAACAATAGTAAGTAGTGAGGTTAAATTTGCTTTAACAGATGATAATATGTATTGGTTATTTTTCATTAAATCGGTGGCGAAGATAAAGGAATTCTAAATAATCTTACAAAATTTTATTAATTTTCAAGCCTCTAATTTTTGTTTGCCTTTTTTAATAAGGAAAAAAACAACATTACATGGCAAATGCAACAAGCCTACAAACATTTAAAAACCTTGTAGGAATTAAATTTCAATTGTATAATAGTTTGTTTACTTCTCTGCCTTTTCATCGAATTGAAAAAACAGGAATTTTAGTAAGCATGTTATTACTTAATTGTGAAGATGGATACAAAAAGAAAAAAAGTCCTGTTCAAATTATTGAAGAATTTTTTTCAACTCAAACCTCTCTAAAAAAGGATGAAGAAAAGTTGGATGTATTATTTCGCTTTGTTCAATATATCGAGCGGCAAGTGGTATTATTTGATGCATTAGAAGATGCAGCATTTAAAAAGATAAATGATTTAGGTGGACAGGGCACTTTAAAGCATTTGGCTTTAGAAGTAGATAAACAATATTTGCAAGAGGCATTTAAACGTAAGCTACAAGACTTTACCATTCATTTGGTATTAACCGCACATCCTACACAATTTTATAGAGGTGCTGTTTTAGGTATTATTCACGATTTGTCTTCTGCTATTAATACCAATAACGAGCACCAAATTTATACTTATTTACAGCAGTTGGGAAGAACACCATTTTTTCAGCAACAAAAGCCCACACCATACGATGAAGCGGTAAGTTTAATATGGTATTTAGAGAATGTATTTTATCCTGCATCGGGTAAAATTATTTCGTTTATTAAAAATAGATTTCCCGATTGTGTTAATGCCAATAATGCACTTATACGAATGGGTTTTTGGCCCGGTGGAGATAGAGATGGAAATCCTTTTGTAAAAACCAATATTACTTTACAAGTTGCTAATTCTTTACGTGGCAGTATTCTTAAATCGTATTATTTAGATATTCGAAAACTGAAACGAAGATTAACTTTTAAAGGAGTAGATATTGCATTAACGCAACTTGAAAAAAAGTTGTACGATAATTTATTTATTCCCGGATACCAGTTTGATTTGAAGTTAGAAGCATTTTTAGATGCTTTAAAAAATATTCGTCATTTATTAACGTACGATCATAATAGTTTATTTGTTGAACATGTTAATTCGTTAATAGATAAAGTTGAATTATTTGGTTTGCATTTTGCATCATTAGATATTCGCCAAGATAGCAGTATACACGAAAAAGTATTAATAGCAATTGCAGAAAATACAGATGCTTTACCTACTAATTATGCTACTTTATCCGATTCGGAAAAAGTACATCTGCTAACAAATATTTCCACAACTATTGGGTCTACAATTTTTATTACAGATGATGTTCATAGAGATACGTTAGATGTTATGGCGGCTGTAAAAACTATTCAGCAAGTAAATGGTGAAGCAGGTTGTAATAGATATATTATTAGCCAATGTAACTCTGTATTAAATGTGTTTGAAGTGTATGCTTTGTTTTTACTAAGTGGTTGGAATAAGGAAGAATTAACTATTGATATTGTTCCGTTATTTGAAACTATAGAAGATTTATTACATGCGCATAAAATTATGAAAGTATTATATGAGCATCCTTGTTATCGTACTCATTTAAAGCGAAGGGCCAATAAGCAAACCATTATGTTAGGATTTTCGGATGGTACAAAAGATGGAGGTTATATGATGGCCAATTGGAGTATTTATAAAGCAAAAGAATCTTTAACGGCTGTCTCAAAAGAATATGATATTGATGTAGTATTTTTCGATGGTCGTGGTGGGCCACCTGCTCGTGGTGGCGGAAAAACACATCAGTTTTATGCTTCAATGGGAAAAAATATTGCGAATAAAGAAATTCAATTAACTATTCAAGGGCAAACCGTAAGTTCTAATTTCGGAACAATTGATGCTGCTCAGTATAATATTGAACAACTAATTCATGCAGGCATAGCTAATGATATTTTATCTAACAACGCACTTACACTTCAGCCCAATGAAGAAGAGTTGTTGCAATTATTAGCAGAAAAAAGTTATCGGGCATATATCGATATTAAAGAGCATCCGTATTTTATAGAATACCTTGGCCATGCTAGTCCATTAAGGTTTTATTCTGAAACAAATATTGGAAGCCGTCCTGCAAAGCGTGGTGCATCTTCCAAAATAACTTTAAAAGATTTAAGAGCAATACCATTTGTTGGAGCTTGGAGCCAACTTAAACAAAATGTAACAGGATATTATGGCGTAGGTACTGCCTTACAAAATTTAGAACAATTAGGTAAGTTTGAAGAGTTGCAACAACTTTATAAGCAATCTTTATTCTTTAAAACTTTAATTGATAATTGTGAGATGGCAATGTATAAATGCTTTTTTCCTTTAACCGAATTTTTGGCTACACATCCTGTTTATGGTGAAATTTGGAATAAAATATTTAATGAATTTGAGCTTACTAAAAAATATATTTTTAAGCTATCGGGTAAAACAGAATTAATGGCAGATTTTCCGGTAGAAAATTTATCAATTCAAATGCGAGAAAGAATTGTAATGCCATTGCTAACCATACAACAATATGCTATTACTAAAGTTCGAGAAATGGAAGAGCAGTTGGTAGATAACTCAATTAAAAAAACGTATGAAAAATTGGCAATGCGTTGTTCCTTCGGTATTATAAATGCCAGTAGAAATTCTGCATAAAAAATTTATTTCGGAAAAATAAAAAAGAGTCATTAATTTAATTATTAATGACTCTTTTATTAATTGAATGAAAAAGATAATTGATTATCTATCTTGATAAAGGAGTTTCTGCATTTTTATCGAGTTTAATACCTGCATAACCGTCAATTCCCATTTCATGTAAATCTAATCCATATAACTCAACATCAGGTGATACTCTGTTGCCTACTAATTTATCTAACAATTTAAACATTAACCATCCTGCTAAGGCAAAAAATACAATGTTGGTTATACCACCAATCAGTTCGGCAAAAAGTTGTCCCGATCCTCCACCATAGAATAAGCCAATTACATTTCCTTTAACGCCATTTAATCCATCGCCATAAGTTCCATCGGCAAATAAACCTAAAGCTAACACGCCCCAAAATCCATTTGCCCCATGCACAGCAACTGCACCAACAGGATCGTCTATTTTTAATTTCTTTTCAACAAAAAGTGTTACTTCTACAACAATTACTCCGGAAATTAATCCAATTAATAAACCTCCCATTGGAGATACAAATGCACAAGGTGCAGTAATTGCAACTAAACCTGCCAGTAAGCCATTAATCATCATACTTACATCGGGTTTTGAACCACGTACAAACCAAATCCAAAGTGTAGAGGCAGCGGCACCCCCACAAGATGCAATCATAGTATTAAAAGCTACTACTGAAAATCTCAAATCGGTACCGGCTAAAGTAGATCCTGCATTAAAGCCAAACCATCCAAATGCAAGTACTAAAGCACCTAAAACAGCCATAGGAATATTATGTCCTGGTATTGCGTTTACAGAGCCATTTTTATTATATTTTCCAATTCTGGCACCAATCATTTTAGCACCAACAAAAGCTAATACACCACCGGAAAGATGTACAACAGACGAACCGGCAAAATCAACATGACCATGACCTAAACCAAAATTAACACCTAATTGCGATAGCCATCCGCCACCCCAAACCCAATTGCCGTAAATAGGATATATTAATCCTCCAATTAATAAACCCGAAATAGCGAATGAAGCAAATTTCCATCTTTCGGCCATTGCACCGGTAGGTATTGTTGCTGTAGCATCCATAAAAACCACTTGAAATACAAAAAATCCTAAAACACCTACATCATAAATTCCATTCATAAAAAATCCTTTTGCTCCAAATAAACCAAACGTATGTCCAAATAGCGTAATAGATATTTCATGGTTTAAGCCATCAAATCCACCAAGTGTTCCTAATGCACCCATGCCACCAAACATAATTGCAAAGCCACAAATAAAAAATCCCAATGCACCTGCAGGATATACAAATAAATTCATTGCCATGGTATGCGCTACATTTTTTGCTCTTGTTAATCCTGTTTCAACCAGTGCAAAACCTGCTTGCATAAAAAATACAAGAAAAGCACCAATTAAAAGCCAAACCATGTTAATGCTAATTTTATTTTTTCCTACCTGATCGGCAATTTCAGCAGTAGTTGGTGAACCTGGTTTTGCCGCAGTAATATCTGCAGCAGTTCCGGTTGTTGTACCATTTGGATCGGGGCTTTTAGTTGTTTGTGAATTAGCAGTAACTGCAATTAATGATAAAGAAAGGAATAAAGTAAATAATAATATTTTACGTATCATAAGTTGTAAGTTTTGGTAATGATTGATTTAATTAAAGGTTATCGCCAGGGCCTGCTGTAGAAGCTTCGCCTCTTGCACCATTGCTAATTCTTACCGATTCTTCGATTGTGTATGTGAAAATCATACCATCTCCAATTTCTCCGGTAAATGCTGCTTTTTCAATGCAATCAATTGTTTTTTTAACGTTAACATCTTTCAAAACAATGGAGATAAATATTCTAGGAATATATTGTGTATCGAAAATAGTGCCTCTGTAGCTGTGGTGTTCGCGTAAATGTTCATTCCCAATTCCTGCTGCTTCCCAGTATGAAAAGAAGTCGATACCAATTTTTTTTAGTTCGGTTTTTACATCTTCGAATTTGGAGGTTCGAATAATTGCTTCAATTTTTTTCATAAACATTTTTTTAAGAAGTGAATAATTTTAAAATTTATAAACAGCTGCAATTAATAAGTTACCTGCACCGGTAGTGTTGGCATTAGAGCTGTTTAAAAAAATCTGGTCTTTTGCATTATCAAATCTTATTTCCGGTATAATGGTTAAATCAGCTATATGAATATTAGCGGATAATGTGGTTGCAAATACAGAAGTTCCAACTCCAACAACATTTTTCGTATCATCAAAATATTCTGTTCTTAAGGTAAAACCATATTTATTAGAAGGGTCATAGTTAAAATAAAAAACATTGCTATTCCATGATTTACCAGCAATGTTGGCAATAGTTCCATCATAGTTTATAGAAAATTTATTGCTTAGTATTCCAAGTAGAACCAAATTAATTTGATTAGTGGTAGTGTAGTCAGCTCTGGTTCCATTTTGATAATTCAAAATTGCTTTGAGTTGGTTGTTTTTAGTACTTGTGCTTAATTGTGCTAAAAACATTTTAGCCGATGAGTTGGTTGTTGTAAAATCGGTTGGGTTTGCAATGCTTACCATTAATGCAGTTTTTTCCCCTAATGAAATATCGGCTTTAATACCTGTATGAAAAAAAGGACCGTAAGTAAATAAATAGCTCATACTATAATTCCTATTGGCATATACATCAACTACTTCGTTATCAAAGTGAGTTACCCATTTGCCTATAGTAAATTTTAATTTACTTGTAGGTGCATAGCTAATAAATGCTTGCTTTATAGCAGCTAAAGAACTGTAATTATTACCCGAGCCAGTTGGAAAACCACTTCCATCGTTGTACGAAAATTCTTGAGCTCTTCTTCCAAAACCTAAATCGGCTGTTGCGGCTATTTTGCCAAAGCTATGATCAACTCTTATGGAAGCCATTCCTAATTCAAATGAATTGGTTGAGTTAGTGAAGCTGGTTTTGTTGTTGTTTGATTTGCCTGCAAAGTCAGATCTATAATAGGCATCTATAGAATAAGTAAATACTGTTGATGGAGTAGGAGCATGAACTTTTGTAGAATCTTGTGCTTTAAGACAAAGTGTTAACACAATACTTAATACAGTTACTGATAATTTTTTTACCATTGCCATTGATTTATGGTTAATAATGAAAGTACAGCATTATTGCAGTACTAATTTTAGTTATTAAACAGGTTTATTTTCTTAATTCGGTGTTTAAACTACAGCAATAGCTGTTTTATATCATATAGAAGAATCGTTATTCTTGTGTAAACAAGTAGTTTGTTAATAGTATTTAAAAGTGTAATTTTTAGCTTTGTATTTCAATAGCTACCACTTTAAAATAATTTATTTACAACAAATAATAAATAAAAATATATTTATTATTTAAGGCTAAATTACATAAAAAACAATAAAAAATTCATTATTTACATAAATATAATTATTATCAAATTAATAAAATTTTATTAATTAAATTTTATTATTAAAAAAGCCATCATTTTTAGTGATGGCTTTTTGAGACTATTCACACTCTTATAATTAAACACTTATCACGGTGGCTTCTTTTCTTTCTAAAACCGATATTCCGGAATTAAGATATTCGTCAACCTTTCTTGCACATTCCCTTCCTTCGCTAATTGCCCACACTACTAAAGATTGCCCTCTTCTCATATCGCCTGCAGTAAAAATTTTTGAAATATTAGTTTGATATTGTTTATCATTTGCTTTTACATTTCCTCTTTCATCTAATTCAATTTCTAATTCGTCTAACAAACCACTTTTTTGCGGATGTAAAAAACCCATTGCTAATAAGGCAAGTTCACAAGGCAATTCTCGTTCACTACCTGCAATTTCTACAAATTCAAAAGGCCGACCATCATTCGTGTATTTCCATTCTAAATCCACAATTTTTAGTGCTTTTAGGTTTCCTTTTTCATCGCCAATAAATTCTTTTGTAGCTACTGACCATTTTCTTTCTACACCTTCTTCATGCGATGTGGTAGTTTTTAAAATCATTGGATAGGTAGGCCATGGCATATTTGGTGTTCTAGCTTCTGGTGGTTTAGGTAATAATTCAAATTGTGTAACCGATGCTGCTTTTTGTCTGTTCGATGTTCCTACACAATCACTGCCTGTATCGCCACCACCTATTACTACCACATTTTTTCCGGTAGCAAAAATATCTGTTGCATATATATTACTTTCTATGTTTGAATTTGCTAGTGGATCTTTATTTGCTACCCGTTTATTTTGTTGTTTTAAGAATTGCATGGCAAAATGAACACCTTTTAACTCTCTTCCAGGAATTTTTAGATCTCTGGGTGTAGTTGATCCGCCTGCTAAAACAATTGCATTAAATTCTCGTAATAAATCGTTGATACTAATATTTACACCAACATTGGCATTAAGTTTAAAATTAATACCTTCTTCTTCCATTATTTTTATTCTTCTGTCTATTACCCATTTCTCTAATTTAAAGTCGGGAATGCCATAGCGTAATAATCCGCCAGGGGCATCATCTCTTTCAAAAACTGTAACCGTATGACCTGCATAATTTAATTGAGCTGCTGCAGCTAAACCTGCAGGTCCGGATCCAATAACTGCTATTTTTTTTCCGGTTTTAATAGCCGGTTTGCGAGGTTTTACAAAGTTCTTATCGAATGCAATTTCGATGATGTGTTTTTCAATTTCTTCAATTGTTATTGGAGGTTGATTTATACCTAATACACAAGCAGATTCGCAAGGTGCCGGACAAATTCTTCCGGTAAACTCGGGAAAATTATTGGTTGATATTAATATGCTGTATGCTTCTTCCCAGTTGCCGTCGTATACGGCATCATTAAATTCTGGAATTACATTTCCCAGTGGGCAACCATTATGGCAAAATGGTACACCACAATTCATACAACGAGCAGCTTGTTGATTTAGTTTTTCTTCGGTAAAAGATAAAATATATTCTTTATAATCCTTAACACGCTCTACTACCGAACGTTTTGCCGGTAGTTCTCTTGTAAATTCCATAAAACCAGTTGGCTTACCCATTGCTTATATTGGTTTATAGTTTGTAAAATAAATGCACTGAATGATAATGGAATAATACATTATTATTTATTGCTCATTTCAGTTTTTTTCTTTTTTTCTGAAAGTACTTTTTTATAATCCTGTGGGAATACTTTTACGAAATTCTTTAATTGATTATCAAAATCGTCTAATACAAATTTGGCGATGGTGCTTCCAGTATTTTGATAATGTTTTTCAATCATTGTTAATAATTCGTTTACATCTTCCTCCTCATTCACAGGATCTATATCTACCATTTCTTTATTGCAATTATTAGCAAATATGCCTCTAACATCGTATATGTAAGCAATGCCACCGCTCATGCCCGCAGCAAAATTTCTTCCTGTATCGCCAAGAATTACAACCCTTCCACCCGTCATATATTCACAGCCATGATCGCCAACACCTTCTACCACTGCATTTACACCCGAATTTCGAACTGCAAAACGTTCTCCGGCTTTTCCACGAATAAATGCTTCGCCACTTGTTGCTCCATAAAAAGCAACATTACCAATAATGATATTTTCTTCCGGAATAAAAGTTGCTTCTTTAGCCGGGTATATAATTAATCTTGCTCCACTTATTCCTTTACCAAAATAGTCATTGGCATCTCCTTCTATCTCTAACGTTATACCATTTGTGTTAAAAGCTCCAAAACTTTGTCCGGCTGTTCCTGTAAATTTAAAGTGAATGGTATCATCCGGTAAACCGGCAGAACGGTATTTTTTTGTTATTTCATTTGATAAAATTGCACCAACTGTTCTATCGGTATTTACTATTTCAAAATTTGCTTTAACTTTTTGCTGAAATTCTATAGCAGGTTTAGCGGCTTCTAATAATTTCCAGTCTAACACATTGGCAATGCCATGGTCCTGTTCTTCTTGTTTATATAAACCTACATATTCACTGGATGGTTCTTTATAAAGAATAGGAGAGAGATCGAGTTTGCTATATTTCCAATGCGTAATATTTTCTCTTAAATGTAAAGTATCTACTTGGCCAATCATTTCATTCACTGTTCTAAATCCAAGTTCAGCCATTATTTCGCGTAATTCTTGAACAATAAATTTGAAGAAATTAACTACATGATCCGGATCTCCTGTAAATCTTTTTCTTAATTCCGGATTTTGTGTAGCAACGCCAACTGGACAAGTATTTAAATGGCATTTTCTCATCATAATGCAACCTTCAACAATTAATGCTGCGGTAGCAATTCCCCATTCTTCGGCTCCTAATAATGCTGCAATTGCAATATCTCTGCCCGTACGCATTTGTCCATCGGCTTGTACCGTAATTCTACTGCGTAATTTATTTTTTACTAAAGTTTGATGTGTTTCTGCTAATCCTAATTCCCATGGAAGACCTGTATGTTTAATAGAAGAAATAGGCGAAGCTCCTGTTCCACCATCATGCCCGGCAATAAGAACTACATCTGCTTTTGCTTTAGCAACTCCGGCTGCAATAGTTCCAACACCTGCTTTAGAAACTAGTTTTACATTGATGCGTGCATTTCTATTGGCATTTTTTAAATCGAATATGAGTTGTGCTAAATCTTCAATTGAATAAATATCGTGATGTGGTGGTGGAGAAATTAAGCCAACGCCCGGAGTTGAATGACGCACTTTTCCTATCCATTCATCTACTTTATGCCCGGGTAGTTGCCCTCCTTCACCCGGTTTGGCACCCTGAGCCATTTTAATTTGTAATTCATCTGCTTCTGTTAAGTATAAACTGGTTACACCAAAACGTGCTGATGCTACTTGTTTAATGGCACTACGCATGCTATCGCCATTAGGCAATTTTTCGTATCTCATTTCATCTTCTCCACCTTCGCCGGTATTGCTTTTAGCACCAATACGGTTCATTGCAATTGCAAGTGTACTATGTGCTTCATGCGAAATAGAACCAAAGCTCATGGCACCTGTTGCAAAACGTTTATAAATATTTTCTGCCGGTTCTACTTCATCAATTGATATAGAAGGTTTATTGCGTTTAAAATCTAATAAACTTCTAATAGTAATTGCTTTTTCACTTTGGTCGTTAACCAGTTTAGAATATTTTTTGAAAGTATGATAATCATTATTTCTGGTGGCTTGTTGTAATAAATGAATGGTTTGAGGATTGAATAAATGAAATTCTCCTTTGCGTTTCCATTGATATAATCCGCCAACAGGTAATCTTTGTACCGGTATTTCGGTTTTGCTGAAAGAAAAAAAGTGTCTTGCTAATACTTCACGAGCAATCTCATCTAATCCCATACCTTCAATGCGAGAAGTAGCACCGGTAAAATATTTATCTACTACTAATTTATTTAATCCAACAATTTCAAATATCTGTGCACCTTGATAAGATTGTAAGGTGGAGATGCCCATTTTACTAAATACTTTTAGTAATCCATCGCACACAGCTTTTATATAATTCTTCTTTAGTTGTTCATGGTCTTTATCGGTTTTTAAGAAATTGGTATCTTTTAAACTACGCAAAGTAGATAAAGCCAAATAAGGATTAATAGCTGTAGCGCCAAAACCAATTAAGCATGCAAAATGGTGTACTTCCCAAACATCGCCTGCTTCTACAATAATACCTACTTGTCCGCGATAACCTTTTCGAATTAAATGGTGATGAACAGCGGCAGTGGCTAATAATGATGGAATAGGAGCATGCTCACTGTCAATAGCACGATCTGATAAAATTAAAACCTCAAAACCATCTTCTACAGCATCAACGGCATAGCGGCATAGCCTGTCTAAACCTCTTTGTAACGATCCCGGTTTACCGTCGGCTCTAAAATATATTTGTAAGGTTTTTGCCTGAAATATGCCGGTATCAATACTTCTAATTTTTTCTAATCCATGGTTAGAAAGGATAGGATGTTTTAATGCTACACTATGGCAATCTAATGGGTCTTCTACCAACAAATTGCCATTGTTACCTGCAAAAGTGGCTAAGCTCATTACCAATCTTTCACGAATTGGATCGATAGGTGGGTTAGTAACTTGAGCAAATAATTGTTTAAAATAATGACTTAAATGTTGTGGCTGGTTACTTAAAATTGCTAAAGGTGTATCGGTTCCCATGGATCCTATGGGTTCTTTTCCTTCCAATGCCATAGGGGCAATAATAGTTTCCAGATCTTCAGTTGAATAACCAAATGCTTTTTGATATTTGAAAATTTGTTCTTGCGATAGATGAGAGAAAGTAACTCTTGGTTCGGGTAATTCTTCTAATTTAATTTTGTATTTATTTAGCCATTCGCCATAGGGTTTTTGTGTGCAAATGGTTTGTTTTAATTCATCATCACTAATAATTCTTCCTTGCTCCATATCAACCACAAACATTTTACCCGGTTGCAATCTTCCTTTTTCTTTTACCAATTTTTGATCGATTGGAAGTGTTCCTGTTTCTGATGCCATAATTACCCTATCGTCAGTAGTAACGCAATAACGTGAGGGGCGAAGTCCGTTTCTATCTAACGTTGCTCCAATTATTTTTCCATCGGTAAAAGAAATAGAAGCTGGTCCATCCCAAGGCTCCATAAAGGCTGCATGAAATTCATAAAATGCTTTTTTCAATGGATTCATATCTTCATTACCATCCCATGCTTCAGGAATCAGCATCATCATTACATGAGGCAGTGTTCTTCCACACATGGTTAATAATTCTATCATATTATCTAAACATGCTGAGTCGGATTGTCCTTCAAAAATAATGGGTAACAGCATGTCCATTTCTTCTTTGCTGAAGTAGGGTGATGTGAAACTTTTTTCACTTGTTTTTAGCCAGTTTAAATTTCCTTGTAATGTATTTATTTCGCCATTATGTGCAATGTAGCGGAATGGTTGTGCTAATTTCCATGAAGGAAAAGTATTGGTTGCAAAACGTGAATGGATTAAGCCAAAGGCACTAACCATTCTTTTGTTATTTAAGTCGGGGAAATAATTTCTTACCTGAAGGCTGGTTAATTGCCCTTTATATACCAAAGTTTTGTAAGATAAAGAGGCAATGTAAAATCCTATGGTATCTTTTTTAACAGAGTTATTGATAGTATGACTTGCATAGTTGCGAAGTACAAATAGTTTTCTTTCGAATGCTTCCGGTGAGGAAATATAATCGGGGCAAGCAATAAATACTTGTTCAATTTCGGGCTCTACAGATAAAGCAGTGGCTCCAATATTAGATTGGTTTACGGGCACTTTTCGGTAAGCCAAAATTTCTAATCCTAATTTTTCGGCAGAGCGATTAAAAATATCTCTACACTCTTCTTTTAAGCGAATATCTTTTGGAAAAAATAAAACGCCTACACCGTACTTTCCAAAAGCAGGAAGATGAATGCCTAATTTAACACACTCATCAAAGAAAAATTCGTGTGGAATTTGAATTAGTATACCGGCACCATCTCCAGTATTATTTTCGCATCCACAGGCACCACGGTGCTCCATATTTTCTAAAATAGTAAGTGCATCGGAAATAATTTGGTGCGATTTATTTCCTTTAATATTAGCCACAAAGCCAATACCACAAGCATCGTGCTCGAATGCAGCATTATATAGTCCTGTTGTACTTGCCATTTACGTGTATTATGTTGTTATAGTTATAATGAATTATTAAATAATATACCTCTAAGGCAAGCAATCGTTTCATCAAAAATATTCAAAAAAAAGGAATTTCGATATGAAAATTTTCAATAAAATATCCACTTTTTTAGATAAGATATCCAAAAAGTGTATCATTTTTATTAATTTCCGAATAATCTATGTTAAACGAGTGCATGCGATTAATGAGCGAAGTATAATCCTTTTTATCTAAAAGCTCAATTCCCACCAAAGCAGGGCCTGTTTCTTTATTGGTTTTTTGCATGTATTCAAATCTGGTAATATCATCGGTTGGGCCTAAAACGCAATTTAAAAATTCTCTTAATGCTCCAGGTCTTTGTGCAAACCGAATAAGAAAATAATGTTTTAGTCCTTCATATTGTAAGGATCTTTCTTTAATTTCCGGCATACGATCAATATCATTATTACTTCCACTTACAATACAAACAATGGTTTTACCTTTTATTTTATCGGCGTAGTTATCCAATGCTGCAATACTAAGAGCACCTGCCGGCTCTACAACAATAGCTTCTTCATTGTATAATTTTAAAATTGTTGTACAAACTTTGCCTTCAGGAACTAACTGAATATCGTTTAAAACATTACTGCAAATATTAAATGTAATATCTCCAATACGTTTTACTGCAGCTCCATCAACAAACCTATCAATTTTATCAATTGTAACGGGGTGCCCTTGGCGAAAGGCTTCCGTCATAGATGGAGCACCTTGTGGTTCAACTCCTATAATTTTTGTTTTTGGTGAGATAGTTTTAAAATAGGTGCCAATTCCGGCACTTAAACCTCCACCACCAATAGGTACAAAAACATAGTCTATAGCAGATAAATCTTCTAAAATTTCAACAGCAACTGTTCCTTGACCTTCAATAATTTTATAATCATCAAAAGGAGGAATAAAAGTCATTTGGTTTTCTTCTGTGTATTGTTTTGCTGCAATGGCACAATCGTCAAATGTATCGCCAATGAGTTTTATTTCTATATTTTCACCACCAAACATTTTAGTTTGATTAACTTTTTGTTTAGGTGTAATAATGGGCATAAATACAACACCGTTAGTGTTTAATTTTTTGCAGCTATAAGCAAATCCTTGTGCATGATTACCGGCACTGGCACATACTACACCACGTTGCAGTTTTTCGTTGGGAAGTGTGCTCATCATATTAAAAGCACCACGCAATTTATAAGAGCGTACTATTTGCAAGTCTTCTCTTTTTAAATATACATTGCATTGATATTTATTGGATAAATTATGATTGAGTTGAAGTGGTGTTTTGGTAATCACTTTCTTTAATCTCAATGCTGCTTCACCAAACTGTAATTGATGTGATATGGGATTTGTAATAAACATATTAATTGAAACCCTTGAAGATTCAACTCTTCAAGGGTTTTTTATATTTAATCAAATTTTATTTTTGATTTTCAGGGCGTAATGAACGAACTGTTTTACCTGCTTGCCACATTTCGCTATCGTGTAATTCTTTCAACTCGGCATCTAATTTTTCGCGATAATCGGGTTGAGAGTTAGAATCAATAGAACGTTGAGATTCTTTACCTGTTGCAACACTTTCGTATAGTTCTTTAAATACCGGAGCTGTTGCATCACGAAACTTTTTCCACCAATCTAATGCACCACGTTGGGCTGTAGTAGAGCAATTGGCATACATCCAATCCATTCCATTTTCTGCAACCAATGGCATTAACGATTGTGTTAATTCTTCAACAGTTTCGTTAAAGGCTTCACTTGGTGTATGGCCGGCATCGCGTAATACTTGATATTGTGCTGCAAAAATACCTTGTATAGCACCCATCAATGTTCCGCGTTCGCCTGTTAAATCGCTGTAAACTTCTTTCTTAAAATTTGTTTCAAACAAATAACCACTTCCTACGGCTATGCCTAATGCAATAGCTCGTTCTCTTGCCTTACCGGTTGCATCTTGGTACACAGCATAACTGCTATTTAAACCTCTTCCTTGTAAAAACATTCTTCTTAAAGAAGTACCTGAACCTTTAGGAGCAACTAAAATAACATCAACATCGGCAGGAGGAATGATTCCTGTTTGATCGTTAAAAGTGATCCCAAAACCATGCGAAAAATATAATGCTTTACCGGCAGTTAAATGTTTTTTTACTGTTGGCCATAATGCAATTTGTGCAGCATCGCTTAATAAATAGCAAAAAACAGTTCCGCGTTCTAATGCTTCTTCAATTTCAAATAAAGTTTCTCCCGGAACCCAGCCATCGGCAACTGCTTTATCCCAAGTTTTAGAATTTTTACGTTGACCAATAATTACATTAACTCCATTATCGCGTTGGTTTAATGCTTGTCCGGGGCCTTGTACACCATAACCAATTACAGCAACAGTTTCGTTTTTTAAAACTTCCTGTGCTTTACTCAGTGGAAACTCTTCGCGGGTTACTACAGTTTCTACAACACCGCCAAAATTTAATTGTGCCATTTTTGTTTTGTTTACTGATTTAATAGTTGTGTTTGTTTTTTGTTATCGGCTGTAGTACAAGTAGGTGCTTCTGTTGCGTCGCACTCTTGTACATTTTGTTTTTGTTCGTCTTTTTTTAAATTACTTTTTAAAGGCAACTGCTTTACTATAATGCAATACAATACAGCATTGCAATTCAATAATAACTACATGCTAAATACTTTATCTTGTTGATTTAAGAATTCATTTTCCATTAAATCTTCTCCAGGTTGTTCTTCGTCGAATTCTTTTAATTTTTCGTGAAAGCCACTACTTGTTTTAATAATAGCAACTCTTGCACTGCGAACAAATTCAATTAATCCGTACGGTTCTAATGCTTTAATTAATTTCTCAATTTCTTCTCTGTGGCCAGTAGTTTCAAAAACAGTATAATCTTTTCTTATAGCAACTGCTCTTGCTCCATATTCACGTAATAAGCGTTCTACTTTTACTTTTTCTGCAATAATATCTGTTGGTACTTTATACAGAGCCAATTCTTGCCAAACAATTTCATCGTTGGTATTAAAATATGCTTTTAAAACCTCTACTTGTTTTTCAATTTGGCGACAAAGTTTTCGAACTACTTCTTCGTACTCGTTGATGATAATGGTGAAGCGATGAATACCTTCGGCTTCTGATGGAGAAACATTTAAACTTTCTATATTAATTTTTCTTCTGGAAAAAATAATGGCAATACGATTTAATAAACCAACTTGGTTTTCGGTATATACGGTTATGGTAAATTCTTGTTTCATTTTGTATTTGCTTTAAAGGATATTTATTTTATTTTAATCTTATTTCGCTTACGCTGCATCCTTGTGGTACCATAGGAAATACGTTATTTTCTTTTCCTACCATTACTTCTAATAAATAGGCTCCCTTATGGTTAAGCATTTCTTGTAAAGCGGTTTTCAAATCTTTTCTATCTTTTATACTCTTACCTGCAATTCCATAGCCTTTGGCAACTTGTACAAAATCGGGACTTTGAATATCTACAAAAGAATAGCGTTTATCGTTAAATAGTTGCTGCCATTGGCGAACCATTCCTAAAAAATTATTATTTAAAATAATAATTTTTACTTCGGGTTTGTATTGCATAATAGTGCCTAATTCTTGTATTGTCATTTGAAAACCTCCATCGCCAACAATTTCAATAACGGTTCTTTCCGGAGCACCCATTTTTGCACCTATAGCAGCCGGTAGGCCAAATCCCATAGTGCCTAAACCGCCCGAGGTTATATTGCTTTTTGTGTGATTAAATTTTGCATAACGGCAGGTTACCATTTGATGCTGACCCACATCGGTTACAATAATGGCATCGCCATTAATTAATTCATTTAAGGTTTTAATTACTTCACCCATTGTCATAATATCTGAAGTGGGATTTAATTCATTGTGAATCACCACATCAATTTCTTGCTGCTTATATTCATTGAATTTATTCAACCAAGCCGTGTGTTGTTTTTCTTCAATTAATTTAGTTAGCAGTGGTAAAGTTTCTTTACAATCGCCCCAAACCGGTACGGTTGTTTTTACATTTTTATCAATTTCAGCAGGATCAATATCTAGATGAATAATTTTTGCTTGTTTAGCATATTTATCTAAGCGACCTGTTACTCTATCATCGAATCGCATTCCAACTGCAATCAATACATCGCATTCGTTGGTTAAAACATTGGGGCCGTAATTGCCATGCATGCCCAACATTCCTACATTTAGAGGATGCTCTGTTGGTAAGGCACTTAAGCCCAATAAAGTCCATGCCGATGGAATTCCTGCTTTTTCAATAAAAGCTTTAAATTCTTTTTCTGCTTTACCAAGTATTACACCTTGACCAAAAAGTACAAAAGGTTTTTCGGCTTTATTAATTAATTCGGCAGCTTGTTGTATATATTCTTTTCTGATGATTGGTTTTGGCCGATAACTTCTAATATGCTCGCATTTGGTATAACCTGTGTAATCTATTTTTTGAATTTGGGCATTTTTGGTAATGTCTATTAAAACAGGTCCGGGGCGACCGGTTTTAGCAATATAAAAAGCTTTGGCTAAAACATGAGGAATTTCGTTAGCATCGGTAACCTGATAATTCCATTTAGTAACCGGAGTAGTAATATTAATTACATCTGTTTCTTGAAAAGCATCAGTACCTAATAAATGGGCAAATACTTGTCCTGTTATACAAACCAGCGGTGTACTGTCAATCATTGCATCAGCCAATCCGGTAACTAAATTAGTAGCCCCCGGTCCACTTGTTGCAAAAACAACACCCACTTTTCCGCTACTACGGGCAAAGCCTTGTGCCGCATGAATGGCTCCTTGCTCATGGCGAACTAAAATATGTTTTAATTTATCCGGATAATCGTATAATGCATCGTATATGGGCATAATGGCACCACCCGGGTAACCAAAAATTGTTTGTACATCTTCGGCTATACAAGCTTCTAATAAAGCCTTTGAACCACTTATGCTTTGTATTGTTTTTTCAGCTTCTTTTTGTTTTGTTAGTTCAAGCGTTTCCATAAATATTATTTTTTATTTTTTACCAAACCAATGTGTTATCAATTTGGCTTAAGTTGCGTCGCACACTTGTGCATTTTATTTACAATTCGGCAATCTGGAATTTTATTTTTTTCTGTAAATTCCCAATAAATCAGTTGATGTTATTTGTTCGAAACCTACCTGCCGTAGCATAGTTACTAACTGGCCACGATGATAAGTTCCGTGATTGACGACATGTGCAAACAACTGATAAAAGGGCATTGAATAACTTGCTCCGTTTAACCTTTTAAAATTAAGATTGCTTAATAATTTCTCTTCTTCAAAATCATCAATAAAAGTTTTTAAATTACTCGAAGTGGTTTTCCATAATTCTAAATGTTCCTGTTTTGATCCATTATATTCCGATTGTAGCCAAATAATATTGTCATTGCCTTCAAATCGCTCTAACCATGCTTTCTCTGCACTTATTATGTGTAAAACTGTTTGCCTAATACTTGTAAAGCTGCTTACTATTTCGTGGTTCCATTGTTCATCAGTAATTTGTTCTATCCAATTACAAACAGTTGTATTGGCCCACAAATTATATTCAGCAAGTTCTTTAAAATATTGTTTTGTCATAGTAGTTAAAATTTATCTTTGTGCTGATACGATGAATGTGATTGATTGTTTATGATGACTAATTACAGGTTGATTGAATTGAATTGCCGGAATCCATTTCGTGCTATTCTTTATTATTCTTTCTGCTTCTTCTTTTGTTCCATATCCTGGATCATTTTCTGCTTGTACATCGCTAATTGCACCGGTTGTATCTATAATAAAATTTACTACTACTGTATATTTTCCTGGAGGTGCTCCATTTTCAATCGGCAAATTTCTATTTAAATTGCTTTCTATATATTTTAGCCAATCTGCTGGTCCGCCCGGAAATTCTGAAGGTTGTTCAAAAATATAATCGGAAATTTGGTTACCTTCTTCATCAAAAACATAATTTTCCAACTTGTCAAAAGCTTTCCTTTTGTATACATGAGCCCAAAGTTTTCCGTTTTCATAAAAAGCCCATGTATCATAAGTTCCTGATTCTTTACCATACTTAGTAACTCTTTTCTTATTACTATTTTCATAATACTGGTATTCAAAAATTATTTTTCCATTTGGATAATAAAACATTGAATCTTTAATTTTCCCTGATTCATAATAGCAAATAACAGTTCCAATTGCACCATTTAAATTTGAATCAACAGCCATAAATTTGCTATATAACTTGTTAGAAGATGAATAATAAGCTGTGCAATTATAAAAACTATCACGATCTTCAAATTGATAATAGTATGTAGAATTTTCTTTTGGTACAACTTTAAAAAGTGTATCGTAATATTTTATAATTACTTTGTTTTGTGCATTCAAAGTAGTTAATGAAAAAATAAATACTATTATTAAAATCAATCTCATTATTCTTAATGTATAATTTTTACTTTAATTTTCATCCGTTACACAACCTTCTGCAGCAGTTGTAACCAGTTTAGCATATTTATATAAAACGCCATTAGTTGCTTTTAATGCGGGTTGTTTCCATGCGGCTCTTCTTTTAGCAATCACATCATCAGCAACTTTTAAAGTAAGTAAATTTTTTGTTGCATCAATTTCAATAATATCATTGTCTTCAACTAATGCAATTAGTCCGCCTTCTTGTGCTTCGGGAGTAATATGGCCAACAACAAATCCATGTGTTCCGCCACTAAATCTTCCATCGGTAATTAATGCAACCGATTTACCTAAACCTGCCCCAATAATGGCTCCGGTAGGTTTTAGCATTTCGGGCATACCCGGTGCACCTTTAGGTCCAATGTTTCTAATAACCACCACATCGCCTGCATGTACTTTTCCATTTTTAATTCCTTCAATTACATCTTTTTCGCCATTAAAAACTCTGGCAGTTCCTTCAAAACGTTCGCCTTCTTTGCCACTTATTTTTGCCACACTTCCGCCTGTTGCCAAGTTGCCGTACAAAATTTGTAAATGGCCTGTTGCTTTTAATGGTTTATTTAAAGGAGCAATTATTTTTTGTTGATCGAAATCTAAATCTTTTGCATCGGCTAAATTTTCTGCAACTGTTTTTCCGGTAACAGTTAAACAATCGCCATGTAGCATGCCATTTTTCAATAAGTATTTCATTACTGCAGGAACACCACCATATTGATGCAGGTCTTCCATTAAATATTTTCCACTTGGTTTAAAATCTGCAAGTACAGGAACTTTATTACTAATAGTTTGAAAATCATCTTGCGTTAATGAAACGCCAACACTTTTTGCCATTGCTATTAAATGTAATACAGCGTTGGTACTACCACCAAGAACCATTACTACCGTAATTGCATTATCAAACGCTTTACGTGTCATAATATCTATAGGCTTAATATCTTTTTCCAATAATAATTTTATGGCTGCACCAATTTCTGCACATTCTTTTTGTTTGTCTTTGCTTATTGCAGGATTAGAGGAAGAATACGGTAAACTCATTCCTAATGCTTCAATAGCACTAGCCATAGTATTGGCTGTGTACATGCCACCGCAAGCGCCGGCACCCGGGCAACTATGTTTTACAATACCTTTAAAATCGGCTTCACTTAAATTGCCTGCCAATTTTTGGCCTAATGCTTCAAAGGCTGAAACAATATTTAGATCTTCGCCATGATAATGACCTGGTGCAATGGTTCCTCCATACAACATTATTCCCGGGCGATTTAACCTGCCCATTGCGATAATAGATCCGGGCATATTTTTATCGCAACCCGGAACAGTAATAATTGCATCATAATATTGAGCACCGGCATTAGTTTCAATGCTATCGGCAATAACTTCTCTGCTTACTAAACTATATCTCATACCATCTGTGCCCATGCTAATCCCATCGCTTACGCCAATAGTATAAAAACGCAAGCCTAGTAAACCACTTTCTTCAACACTTTTTTTAATATCGTTTGCCAAATCGTTTAAATGCATGTTACAAGGATTGCCATCCCAGCCCATACTTGCAATACCCACCTGTGGTTTTTTAAAATCTTCATCTTTAAATCCAATAGCATAATACATTGCTTGTGCTGCAGGTTGTGTTTCGTCTTGTGTTAATGTTTTACTGTACTTATTTAATTCTGCTGACATTCTTTTTTGTTTAAGTTTTTATAATCTACTTTATAAGTTTAATTTTTCTTTTATTCATCAATTGTTTTTTGTTCTACCAAAAAATAAAAAAACCCGCCTTTTTTGAGGCGGGTTGGTATATAATAAAATCGTTAAGTTTTATAAGCAACAGCCACCTCTATGAAGTGCAGAAATAATAATGACACCGACAAAAATGACGTTGATAGGTATATTATTATTTGCTTTTGCTAACATAGAAGTTATGTTGTTGCAACAAATATAGGACGCCTCGATTAAAAAACAAAGAACTATTTAAGTGATGAATTGCATATTATTTTTTTATTGCAATACAACACTTAATAAATTTAAATGATGGTTGATTTTCTCAACTCAACATTTTCTTGGTTGACCTCATCGGTTATTTTATGAATTACATAATCGCTGATAAGTTCACCTACGGTTGATGTAAAATAAAAATTAATAGGATCAATATCTTTCGTAAAAAATTTATTTTGGAGAGTCCAACTAACTCCTTGTCGCACCCTGTTCGCTTCTTCATGCATTTGAAAATAATCTAACATCATTGCAGCCGATAAAATTGCACCAATTGGGTTAGCAATATCTTTCCCGGCAGCTTCCGGATAAGAGCCATGAATGGGTTCAAATAAAGCAGTGCAAACGCCATAAGATGCAGATGGAAGCATACCCAATGAGCCACTTAATACACTTGCTTCATCGCTAATAATATCTCCAAACATATTTTCTGTAAGTATCACATCAAATTGTTTTGGATTAATAATTATTTGCATGGCTGCATTATCTACATACATATAATTCACAGCTATATCTGAATATTGTTGAGCAATTTCTTGAACTACTTTCCTCCATAATCTCGATGTTTCTAAAACATTCGATTTGTCAATTAAGGTTAATTTTTTTCTTCTTAGTCTTGCATTTTGAAATGCAATGTGTGCAATACGTTCAATTTCTGAAACATGATAGATTGATTCATCGATAGCTTGTGTTCCATCGGAACTGGTTTCTTTTTTCCCAAAATAAATGCCACCGGTAAGTTCTCTAAAAATAATAAAATCTACACCTTCTAACTGTGTTTCTTTAAGTGGGGAAAGGTGTTGAACAGCAGGATAGGTAATAATTGGACGAATGTTTGAAAAAAGCTGTAAAGATTTTCGTAATTTAAGTAATCCATGCTCGGGCCTTACTTTAGCTGAAGGATTATTATCATATTTAGGATCTCCTATTGCGCCGAATAAAATAGCATCACTATTTAAGCAAATTTCAATGGTTTCATCGGGCAAAGGATTACCTGTTTGTTCAATAGCTCCTGCACCCATTAAACAATACGTGAAATTAAACTGATGCTTATATCTTTCTGCAACTGCATTTAAAACCCGAACAGCTTGAGCAATTACTTCGGGGCCAATGCCATCGCCATTTATTACTGCAATATTTTTTTTCATAATTTAATAAGTTTATGCGGCAATAACCTTTTGCAATTTTTTTTGCAATGTTTGTTTGCCATTTATTAGTTCCATTTTAAATTGAATGCAGGATGGAATTTCTTCATCGTAATGACTAACATAAATTAATGATGTATTAGATGCATAACAGATAGCATCTATTAATTCTATAAAGTATGCAATATGCTCATCATCTAATCCCTGGCAAGGTTCATCTAAAACTAATAGTAGTGGATGTTTTACTAATGCCCTTGCTAATAATACCCATCGCTGTTGACCCACAGATAAAGTGTGTAGTAGGTTATTGGCATATTTTTTCAATTCAAAAAAGTTCATCCAATTATGTAAAATTTCTTCTTGTGAAGCATTCAAATTTTTATATAAACCCATTGTATCAAAAAATCCTGATGCAATGGTTTGGTAAACAGTAATATTGGTGTCGAAATATTTATGTAATTCAGGAGAAACATAGCCAATCTTCTTTTTAATATCCCAAATACTTTCTCCTTTTCCTCTTCTTTTATCGAATAAATAAATTTCATTTGCGTATGCTTGCGGATTATCGGCAGTTATTAAACTGAGAAGAGTAGATTTACCTGCTCCGTTGGCACCTTTTAAAAGCCATCTTTCGCCCGAAAGTATTTTCCAGTTGATTGAATTTAAAATTATTTTTTCGCCATATTTTACAGAAACGTTTTTCATAGCAAGAACTGTAGCTGCTGTTTCTTGAAAAGCAATTTGCGGAACTGGTTTGTTAAGTGAAATATTTTCTCTGTATTTAAAATGAGTTGATGCGTAATTGGCTTTTTCTGTATATCGAATTAAATTTCCTTCTTGTATTTCTGCAATATGTGTAATACAGTTGGGCAGCTCTTTTGTATTGCCTACTACAATAATGGTTGTTCCATTTTGTGCAATTGAATTTAAAGCAGCATGTAGTTCTTTTCTACTATTAATATCTAAACCGTTAAAAGCATTATCGAGTATTAAAACTTGCGGTTGCTGTATTAATATTTTAATAAGTTGCAACTTTTTTTGTTCGCCATTTGAAAGTTGAATTAACGGAGTATTAATTCTATCTGATAAATTAAATTGTTGTAGCCAATAGTTTGTAAGTGTTTTTTTTTCTTTTGAAGAAGCAATACTGTTTATAGTACTTAAAGCCTCTGCAACTGTAATTGTATCTGTTGCATCGCAACTGTTAAAGCGTTGCTGATAATAAAAGTTAGAAATGTTTGAAAGTGTTTTCCATTTTTCCGAATTTTCTACCAAAGTTACTTTTGGTAAAAGAAGTTGGTTGGGTGTAAAATTAATTTGTATAGTTCCTGCATAAAAAATATTGTTTGCAATAGCTTTTGCTAAAACAGTTTTGCCACTACCGGTTTTCCCGGTAATGGCAAGGTGTTGATTAGAGGCTAAATGAAAAGATATGTTATGCAATATAGTTTTACCATATTGATGAACATTTATATTGTTTACTATAATGGATGGTGTAATCATTTATAATTAAACTGTTACCTCAACTTGTTGTGCTAATTGATGCAAATCTTCATCTTGAATTTCTTTTTTATGATCGGCAATTTCTAAAAATTTTGCATAAATAATATCAACCGAATTTCTATTAAAATTATATCCTAAGTTCTTTAATCTGTAAGCTAATGCACTTCTGCCACTTCTTGCTGTTAAAACTATTTTAGAGGTATCGGCACCTACTTCTGTTGGATTAATAATTTCATACGTTATGGCACTTTTTAAAAATCCATCTTGATGAATACCCGATGAATGCGAAAATGCATTGGCACCAACAATAGCTTTATTGGGCTGTACCGGCATTCTCATTGTATCGCTTACCAATTTGCTAACAGGATTTAGTTGTTCTGATTTTATTCGGGTATAATAGCCAAGATCTTTATGTTGCTTTATAATCATTACTACTTCTTCTAAAGAGGTATTGCCTGCTCTTTCTCCTAAACCATTTATCGTACATTCAATTTGGCGTGCACCATTAATAACGCCTTCAATGGCATTTGCAGTAGCCAACCCTAAATCGTTATGGCAATGGCAAGAAAGAATAGCCTTATCAATGTTGGGAACATTGTTTTTTAGATAAGCCATTTTTGCTCCATATTGGCTGGGTAAGCAATATCCTGTTGTATCGGGAATATTTACTACGGTAGCACCTGCATTAATTACTGTTTCAACTACTTTTGCCAGATATTCATTATCGGTACGGCCTGCATCTTCAGCATAAAATTCAACTTCATCTACAAAATTTCTTGCCCATTTTACACACTGTTTTGCACGTTCTAAAATATCTGTTCTATTAGAGTTGAATTTTCCTTTTATATGGTAATCGGATGTTCCAATTCCTGTATGAATGCGTTTATGACGTGCCGGTTTTAATGCTTCTGCAGCTACTTCAATATCTTTTAATACAGCACGACTTAATCCGCATACAGTAGTGTTTTTAATAAGTTTTGAAATTTCGGTAACCGATTCAAAATCTCCGGGAGATGATATGGGAAATCCGGCTTCCAGTATATCAACACCCAAATCTTCTAAAACTAATGCTAATTCTAACTTTTCTTTCGTATTTAATTTACAACCCGGCACTTGTTCTCCATCGCGAAGTGTAGTGTCGAAAATATAAACCTTATTATCGTTCATAAGTGAATAATTAATTTAATTTCGTTTGTTATCTAATTTTGGCTATAACGTAAAGCGAAATAAGATAATGCACGATGGATAAAAGTATTGAATAGTACTAAAATAAAAGGTGCAAAAATGTATTGAATTTACGTTGAATAAGGATAGTTTAAATTGTTAAAATGCTTATGTAATAAGGGTTTTGAAGAAAATAAAATACGATGCCCAACAAAAATATTGATATCGTTTTTCAGTTAATTAAATCGCTCGAAAAAGGCGAAAAGCGCAATTTTAAATTATATGTGCAGCGAAATTCTAGTAGCGAAGATTTAAAAATTGTTCAGCTTTTTGATGCTTTAGATAAAATGGAAGAATATGACGAGGCTGTGTTATTAAAGAAAAACAGCAATATTAAAAAGCAACAACTTAGTAATAGTAAAGCGCATTTGTACAAACAAATTTTATCGAGTTTGCGATTGATTGAAGATGGCGGTAATATTGATATTCGTTTGCACGAGCAATTAGATTTTGCCCGAATACTTTATAACAAAGGTTTGTATTTGCAAAGCTTAAAAGTGCTCGATAAGCTAAAAGAAATTGCCAAAAATAATAATCAAATTACCTATCAGTTACAGGCAATTATTTTTGAAAAAAAGATAGAAGCATTGCATATTACACGGAGTATGGCAAACCGTGCTGAGGAATTAAGTAAAGAATCGGATGAAATAAATTTGCGACTTTCTTTAATTAGTAAACTATCTAACCTTGCATTAGAGTTATATGGATGGTACATAAGGAATGGCCATGCACGCGATGAGAAAGATGTAGAAGCAGTTAAAACATTTTTCGATACCAACCTGCCAATTTATAATTCTAAGCAATTAGGCTTTTATGAAAAATTGTATCTCTATCAATCTTATTGTTGGTATGGATTTATTCTGCAAGATTTGTTAATGTATTATCGTTACACCAAAAAATGGGTAGATCTTTTCGATGAATCGCCCATAATGAAACTCAATGAAATTGGGCAATACATAAGAGGTATGCATAATTTACTAAGTGCACAATTTAATTTAAGCAATTATGAAAAGTTTGACGAATATTTAAATTTATTTGAAACATTTTCTATATCACACGATGGAAAAATTAATGCTAATACACGTATTCAAACCTTTGTTTATTTGCATATTGCTAAGATAAATAAACATTTTTTAGAAGGAACTTTTACCGATGGTTTGCAGTTAATTCCTTCTATAGAAGAAAAATTAGAAGAATATCATTTACACCTCGATCGGCATCGTATTTTAGTATTTTATTACAAAATAGCCTGTTTGTATTTTGGTAGCGGAAATAATGAAAAAGCAATTGATTACCTCAATAAAATAATCAACTGGAAAGTTGATTTAAGAACAGATTTGCAATGCTATGCAAGGTTATTACATTTAATTGCCCATTACGAATTGGGCAATTATCAGCTTCTGGAATACTTAATTAAATCGGTGTATCGGTTCATGGCAAAAATGAAAAACATTAGTTCGGTGGAAGAAGAGATTTTTAAATTTATTCGTAAATCGTTTTCTCTTTCACCACAAAAACTAATTCCGGCATTTGTTAATTTAAAAGAAAAATTAGAACAGTTAGAAGGCAATCCGCTGGAAAGTCGTTCATTTATGTACCTCGATATTATTGCATGGTTAGAAAGTAAAATTAAAGGTGTACCTGTACAAGATGTTCGCCGGCAACGTTTCTTACAAGGCAGAAAAATTAAGCGATAATGTTTACGTTATAAGAAATTTATTGTATTCAGCCGGTTTATTTGCAATAAACAAAAATCGGTTAATGATATTTTAAGTTTATCTTGCAACTGTTTTATTTACTTATTTAACTTAAGAGTATGTCTTATTCATATCATTCTTTTCACATTCCGGTAATGGGTTTAGCCTATACTGTAGATACGCCGGTAAAAGTAGCACCTTATGGTATTGCATCGGTTATTTCAATTGTTGAAGATTCTTTATTAGAGAGAATGCGTGAATATTATTATAATCAGTTGAACGAATTATATATTCCTATTCCTCCCATAGATTTAGATCATCGTGCTAAAAGAATTACAGATTACCTAAACCTTGTAAACAGAATTGTACAAGATAAGTTTACTCAACTAAAAGAAAAAGCATTTGAAACCGGACAAGAAATTGTTAAGTACTTCGAAATGTTATCTGAAGATAATAAGTTGAAGCAATTATATAATACAATGCTGGAAATAACAGATACTGATTTAAAAGAAAAATTACAGCAACAACTTAGGGAAGCAATTAAACCCGGTAGTATTGATGTAAATATTATGACTAAAATTGATAACAATAAATACGATAAGCAAGGAAATATTATAGAAAACGGTTCGGATGCTATTACAGCCATTAGAGGTTATGTAGAGAGTAACTTAACTAACTCATCAGTTGTTTTTTCTGCCGGCATGAATCCTCGATTGTATAATTATTTAGAAAATTTTGAACAATTTAGAAAAGAAAGCAATGGGAGTTTTGAGAAAAGAATTATTATAAAAGTAAGCGATTTTCGCTCTGCCTTTATTCAAGGAAAATATCTTGCTAAAAAAGGATTATGGGTTTCTGAATTTCGGGTTGAATCCGGGTTGAATTGCGGTGGGCATGCATTTGCTACCGACGGATTTTTATTGGGTCCAATTTTAGAAGAGTTTAAGAACAAAAAGAATGAAATGTGTAATGAATTATATGCATTATATACTAAAGCATTACACGAAAAAAATATACCAGTTCCTGCCTCCATTCCTAATACAAGAATTACTGTTCAAGGCGGAATTGGCACTGCCGAAGAAGATAAGTATTTGCGTACTTATTATCAGGTAGATGGTACCGGCTGGGGTAGCCCCTTTTTATTGGTACCGGAAGCAACAACAGTTGATGATAGTACTTTAGAAAGACTATGTGCTGCCGGAGAAGATGATATAATTTTAAGTAAAAATTCGCCATTGGGAGTTAGGTTTAATTACCTAAAAGGCAATTCTGGGGAAGATGAGAAAAATGAAAGAATTTTATTTGGCAATGCAGGTAGCCCTTGTCCTGAAAAGCTGTTAGAAAGTAATACAGAATTTACCGATAAACCAATTTGTACTGCATCAACCAAATATCAAAAATTAAAAATTGAGCAAATAGAAAACTCGAACTTAAGTAGCGAGGAAATGCAAAAGCAAAAGAACTTGGTATTAACTAAGGAGTGTTTATGTTTAGGATTAAGCAATGCTGCAACAAGCTGTAATATTACCAAGCCAATATTAAAATCGGCAAAAGGAGTAACTATTTGTCCCGGACCAAATATTGCCTACTTTTCAAAAGTAGTTTCTTTAAAAACAATGGTAAGCCATATTTATGGAAAAACCAATATTCTAAAAAAAGGGTATAGGCCAAATATGTTTCAAAAAGAATTAGAACTGTATGTTGCCTATTTTAAAGAACAAGTAGAAGAAAATGCAACAATAGCCGATGCTAAAAGAACAAAATATTTGCAAGCATTTTATACTACCATGTTATCGGGCATTAACTATTATAAAGAATTAATTAAAAACAATTTGTTTATAAAAGATAACACATTTAAAGATAATTTGCACAAATTTGAAAACGAATTACATACTATAGCAAAGCAATTTCTTGTAGCTGAATTATGCTAAACTTAAATTAATAGTATTATTTATTAGTAAAGAAAAATTTCATAAGCGGTAGTTAATATTTTTTCTTTCCTATTTATCTTTATTTTTAGCAATCAATAGTTACCCGATATATGTCTTTATCTTCAGAAGATAGTTTTAAAGCATTGTTTTTATATGCAACCGAAAGTATTCTTGTAATAGATTATCAAGGAAAAATTGTGCTTGCCAATCCCGCATCCGAAAAATTATTTGGATATGCACATAATGAAATAATTAATCAGCCAATAGAACTTCTCATTCCTCAAAAATATACTCAAAAACATATAGAATACAGAAATAATTATAACAAAAATCCTCATGCCAGATCTATGGGAGTAGGATATGATTTGTATGGAAAGAAGAAAGACAATACGGAGTTTTTTGTAGAAGTAAGTTTAAGTCCTTTTGAAAGCTCGGGTAAAAATTTTGTTATTGCTTTTATTATTGATATTACAGTACGGAAAACAAACGAAAAAATTTTAAAGAAGCAAAAATTAGAATTAGAAAGGTTGTCGAGTGAGTTAGAGAATCGGGTTAGATCGAGAACTATGATTTTAGAAGAAGCATTACACGAATTAGAAAAATCTCGAGAAGAGTTAAAAGATGCTTTAGAAAAAGAAAAAGAATTAAATGAGTTAAAAACTCGTTTTGTATCAATGGCATCGCATGAATTTAGAACACCATTGGCTACTATTTTATCTTCCTTATCTCTTGCAAGAAAATACGGAGAAAATGGAGATAACGATAATCAATTAAGGCATATTAATAGAATAAAATCTTCTGTTTCGCACATGACAGATATTTTAAATGATATGCTATCGCTAAGTAAGTTAGAAGAAGGAAGAATACTGGTTGTTCCCGAAACAATACACCTTTCCGATTTTATTTCTGAGATAGTTCAAGAATTGCAATCGGTGGCTAAAAAAAATCAAATAATACAATACTTTCATAATGGCTTATTAGAAGTTTTCATTGATATAAAAATATTAAAAAATATTTTACTTAACTTAATTTCAAATGCTATAAAATTTTCTTTAGATGATAAACCTATTGAAGTGTATTCCAGTGTTAATAAAGATGAAATAGTAATAAAAGTTATTGATCATGGTATTGGAATACCGGAAGAAGATCAAGAGCATTTGTTTGAGCGTTTTTATCGGGCTGTTAATGCTACAAATATTCAAGGAACGGGTTTGGGTTTGAATATTGTTGCTAAATATGTTGAACTTTTAAATGGCACAATTATTTTTGAAAGTAAGCTTAATGTAGGTACCACTTTTATAATAAAATTGCCTAATAAACTAAATAATTAATCAGTAACAACTATGCACGCCAATAAAAAAGTATTATTAATTGAAGACAATGAAGATATGCGTGAAAATACCGCAGAAATTTTGCAGTTAGCTCAGTATAAAGTTATTACTGCGGTTAACGGAAAAGATGGGGTTGAAATGGCTGAATCAGAAAATCCAGATCTTATTATTTGCGATATAATGATGCCTGTTTTAGATGGTTATGGAGTGTTGCATATGCTTAGTAAAAATGAATCTACTTCATCTATTCCCTTTATTTTTCTTACCGCAAAAGCAGAACGTTCCGATTTAAGAAAAGGAATGGAAATGGGAGCAGATGATTATTTAACCAAACCTTTTGATGATATTGAGTTATTAAATGCAGTTGAAAGCCGACTTAAAAAAGCTGAGCTATTAAAAAAAGATTTTGCAAACAATATATATGGATTGAATGATTTTTTGAAAGATGCAAAAGGAATTGAAACTTTAAAAAAATTATCTGAAGAAGGAGAAATAAGAATTTATCGTAAAAAAGAAGAAGTATATAAAGAAAACAATTATCCTAAAGGCGTTTATTTTTTAAATAAAGGAAAAGTAAAAACGCATAAGCTCAACGATTTTGGAAAAGATTTAATTACCGGATTATACAAAGAAGGAGACTTTTTTGGCTACATTCCATTGTTTGATGAAGGAAAATATTCCGAATCTGCAACTGTAATGGAAGATTCTGAGCTTTGTTTAATTCCTAAAGATGATTTTTTTTCGTTAGTATATAAAAATGCCGAGGTTTCTAAAAAATTCATTAAAATACTTTCTAATAATCTTCGAGAAAAAGAAGAGCAGTTAGTAAAATTGGCCTACAATTCAGTTAGGAAAAAAGTGGCCGATGCCTTGGTGGCTTTGTACGATAGATATAAAAAAGAAGAAGATAGAGAAACTAATTTTACCATAACAATTTCTCGGGAAGATTTGGCAAACTTAGCAGGTATTGCAACTGAAAGCACTATTAGAACTTTAAGCGATTTGAAAGACGAAAAATTAATAGATATTAACGTTAGTAAAATTATTATTCTTAATTACGAAAAGCTTAGAAAAATACAAAATTAATTTTTACGAGTTAAAATTAGATGTACCGGTAATTTGCGAGGTAAGCATTTCACCTTGTTTATTTTGCTCTTCTAAACTCCAATTATCGGTAATAGTAGTGCCCAACCAAATATTGCCCGATTTACGCATAACCTGTGTATAAAGACCGTAAACTGTATAGAACTTTTTCTCTAATTCACTAACCGTCATTTCAGAGTCAATAACAATACTTTCTGCATTTTGAATGGTTCTAAAATAGGCAAAATCTTTAGCACTATCAACCGATAATTTTCCCTGATTATGCTGGTTCTGGCTATTTTTTCTATAAAACTCTAATTTCAAATAAGGAAATATTTGATGAAAAGCCTCCTGAATTGTATAAATGCTACTTGTATCGTCTACTATAATTTTCATGTATATGTGCAATAAAAACAAAACTATTGTTGAGCTCAATGTCAAAAACTGATTATTGTCATGTTTTACACTGATACTGCTCATCTTGCTTACTAAAACAAAAATGTGAGTTGGATGTTAATTTCAGCGAATTGCGTGCTAAAATTTTGTAAAAATGGGTAAAAGCATAGCAATTGTAAAAAAACTTTCCTTTTATATTTAAAATGGTATCCTTACCTTTGCCGCCTTAATGAATTTGAAGTATTCCATTCAATTTTAGGTAAAAAATGTACAATATCCGATTGATAATAGCACTTTTCAAAAATTCCTATTAACAATCGATGATATTTTTTGCACTAAAAACGAATCGTTCTTCAAGTCACGAACTTTAAAATTTCAATTAGAAATATGGCCATCAAAAAAGACAATCGCCCAAAGTCAACTTTCTCTCAAATCACTATTAGTCTTGCTTCTCCTGATTCTATTCTTGAAAGAAGTTTTGGTGAAGTTTTAAAACCCGAAACTATCAACTATCGTACTTATAAACCAGAAAGAGATGGTTTATTTTGCGAAAGAATTTTTGGACCAGTAAAAGATTACGAATGTGCTTGCGGAAAGTATAAACGTATACGATATAAAGGTATTGTATGCGATAGATGTGGAGTTGAAGTAACAGAAAAGAAAGTTCGTCGTGAACGTATGGGGCATATTAAATTAGTGGTGCCCGTAGTTCATATTTGGTACTTTAAATCTTTACCTAATAAAATTGGGTATTTATTAGGAATGAGTTCTAAAAAATTAGAAAGTATCGTTTATTACGAAAGATATGTAGTGATACAAGGTGGAATAAAAGAAAATTTTAATCCCGGCGATTTATTAACTGAAGAAGAATATTTAGACCTAATTGATAATCTTCCAAAAGATAATCAATACTTGCCCGATGAAGACCCACAGAAGTTTATTGCTAAAATGGGAGCCGAAGCTGTACATGATTTATTAGGCAGATTAGATTTGGATGAATTAAGTTTTTCATTGCGTAATGCTGCAGCACATGAAACATCTCAACAAAGAAAAGCCGATGCTTTAAAACGATTAAGTGTGGTAGAAGCTTTTCGCGATGCAAGCACAAGAATTACCAATCGTCCGGAATGGATGGTAATGCAATATATTCCTGTTATTCCGCCAGAATTAAGACCATTAGTGCCATTAGATGGAGGTCGTTTTGCTTCATCCGATTTGAACGATTTATATCGCCGTGTAATTATCCGTAATAATCGTTTAAAACGTTTATTAGAAATTAAAGCACCTGAAGTAATCTTACGTAACGAAAAACGTATGTTACAAGAAGCTATTGATTCATTATTCGATAATTCTCGTAAATCAAATGCTGTTAAAGCAGAAGGTGGCCGTGCATTAAAATCTTTAAGTGATGTATTAAAAGGAAAGCAAGGCCGTTTCCGTCAAAATTTATTAGGTAAACGTGTAGATTATTCTGGTCGTTCTGTAATTGTGGTAGGTCCCGAACTTAAAATGCACGAGTGCGGATTACCAAAAGATATGGCTGCCGAATTATTCAAGCCATTTATTATTCGCAAATTAATTGAAAGAGGTATTGTAAAAACAGTAAAATCGGCTAAAAAATTAGTTGATAGAAAAGAAGCCGTTGTTTGGGATATTTTAGAAAATATCTTAAAAGGGCATCCTGTAATGTTAAACCGTGCCCCAACATTACACCGCTTATCAATTCAAGCATTTCAGCCAAAATTGGTAGAAGGTAAAGCTATTCAACTTCATCCTTTGGTTACCTCAGCATTCAACGCCGATTTTGATGGTGACCAAATGGCTGTTCACGTGCCTTTAAGCAGTGCAGCTATCTTAGAAGCACAATTATTAATGTTATCTTCTCATAATATTCTTAATCCACAAAACGGTACACCAATTACATTGCCATCGCAAGACATGGTATTGGGATTGTATTACATTACAAAAGGTAAAAAATCTACGGCTACCGAAACTGTGAAAGGAGAAGGAAAAGTATTTTATAATTTAGATGAAGTGATTATAGCATATAACGAAAATGCGGTAGATCTTCATGCTAACATAAAAGTTAAAACCAACGTTCGCCTAAATGGAGAATTGGTTAATAAAATAATTGAAACAACAGTTGGTAGAGTTTTATTCAATCAATATGTGCCTAAAGAAGTAGGCTTTATTAATGCATTATTAACCAAAAAAAGTTTACGAGAAATTATTGGCGATATAATTAAAATTACCAATATTCCTAAAACCGCTAAATTTTTAGATGATATTAAAACACTTGGTTTTAGAATGGCATTTAGAGGCGGATTAAGTTTTAGCGTAAACGATTTAATAGTTCCGGAAATACGAAATGAACTTTTAGAAACCGCTAAAAATGAAGTAGAGGAAGTTTGGGAAAGTTACAATATGGGTTTAATTACCAATAACGAACGTTATAATCAGGTAATTGATATTTGGGGCAAAGTAGATATGCGAATTACCGAAACACTAATTCGCGAAATGGCAATTGATAAGCAAGGATTTAACTCAGTATTTATGATGTTAGATTCTGGAGCTCGTGGTTCTAAAACGCAGGTAAAACAGTTGGTAGGTATTCGTGGATTAATGGCAAAACCAAGAAAGAGTGGAAGCACAGGTTCTGAAGTTATCGAAAACCCTATCCTATCTAACTTTAAAGGTGGATTAAACGTATTGGATTACTTCATTTCTACACACGGTGCTCGTAAAGGTTTGGCCGATACGGCTTTAAAAACAGCCGATGCAGGTTACTTAACCCGTAGATTAGTTGATGTGGCACAAGATGTAGTAATTAGTGAAGAAGATTGTGGAACTTTAAGAGGTATTGCAACAACCGCATTAAAAGACAATGAAGATATTATTGAACCATTAGCAGATAGAATTGAAGGTCGTACTTCTTTGCATAATGTGTTTAATCCGCTTACCGATGAACTTATTATTAAGGCAGGAGAAGAAATTACCCACGAAATTGCCAAAGCTATTGAAGATGCCGGTATCGAATCTGTTGAAATTCGTTCCGTATTAACCTGCGAAAGTAAAAGAGGTGTATGCGTAAAATGTTATGGTAAAAACTTAGCAACAGGATATATGGCTCAGCGTGGCGATGCAGTTGGCATTATTGCAGCACAGTCAATTGGTGAACCCGGTACGCAGTTAACATTACGTACATTCCACGTGGGTGGTGTTGCCGGCTCTGCATCTGTTGAATCTACCTTAAATGCAAGATTTGATGGTATGATTCAATTCGATGGATTAAGAACAGTAACCTCTACCAATAATGAAGGCGAAAAAGTGCAAATTGTTATTGGTCGTACGGGTGAAGTTAGAGTAATGGATACTAAAAACGATCGATTATTAATCACTAATAATGTTCCTTACGGTTCTACCTTAAATTTAAAAGATGGGCAACAAGTTAAGAAAGGAGATGTAATTTGTACTTGGGATCCATTTAATAATGTAATTGTTTCGGAAATTAATGGTTCTGTAAAATTAGAAAATGTAATTGACGGTATTACTTTCCGCGAAGAAGCCGATGAACAAACAGGGCATAAAGAAAAAGTTGTAATTGAAACAAAAGATAAAACCAAAATTCCATCAATCATTGTTGAAGGAAAAGAAAATAAAGTATACAACCTACCCGTTGGCTCGCATATAGCTATTGAAGAAGGAGAGCAAGTAAGAGCCGGACAAGTATTAGTAAAAATTCCTCGTGTATTAGGTAAGCTAAGAGATATTACCGGTGGTCTTCCTCGTGTAACCGAATTATTCGAAGCACGTAATCCGGGTAATCCGGCAGTAGTATGCGAAATAGATGGTGTAGTTGCATTTGGAAATGTTAAGCGTGGTAACAGAGAAATTATTGTTGAAGCAAAAGATGGTATGATTAAAAAATACCTAGTTCCATTAACACGTCAAATATTAGTTCAAGATGGCGACTTTGTTAAAGCCGGTGCTGCATTATCTGATGGACAAATTGCACCTGCCGATATTCTTTCTATCAAAGGTTCATTTGCAGTTCAAGAATATGTGGTAAATGAAATTCAAGAAGTATATCGTTTACAAGGGGTAAAAATTAACGATAAACATATTGAAGTGATAGTGCGTCAAATGATGAAAAAAGTTGAAATTGTTGATGCAGGTGATACCAAATTTTTAGAAGAAGATTTAGAAGATAGATTTGACTTTATTGAAGAGAATGACAGAATTTTTGATAAGAAGGTGATTACAAATTCGGGTGATAGCTCTAAAATGAGACCTGGACAAATTATTACACTTCGTGAGCTTAGAGAAGAAAATTCTATTCTTCGCAGAGCCGATAAAAAAATTGTGGAAGTACGTGATGCAAAACCTTCTACTGCAAAACCAGTATTATTAGGTATTACAAAAGCATCTTTAGGCGTACCAAGTTGGATTTCTGCCGCTTCATTCCAAGAAACAACTAAAGTACTAAGTCAGGCAGCTATTCAGGGTAAAACTGATGGTATGTTGGGATTAAAAGAAAATGTAATTACAGGACATTTAATTCCGGCTGGTACAGGATTACGTGAATTTGAGAATTTAATTGTTGGAAGCAAAGAAGAATATGAAGTATTGGCAACTGCAAGAGAAGCTATGAGTTTTGATGAAGATGAATAATTATCTTTTTACATATTCTTAAAGCAGGAAGTTTTCTTCCTGCTTTTTTATTTGCTATAGAGAAAGTATTTTAGTTATCAAATACTTTCAATCTTTAAAAAATAATTTTAATAGGGCTTGTACATTTCTTTAACAATTCTATTTTACATTTAGCTACTATTTTTGTTTGCTTAAAAATTACGTTAATGAAAAATTTTACACTTGCATTAAATATTGTATTAGTAATTGCAGTAGGCATTTTATTTTATTGGCATTTTTCAAATCAATCTTCTTCTGCAACAATAGAAAAGCAAGTACCAACGGGCAATTTTAGCATTGCTTATTTTGAGCCGGATTCTTTACAAAATCAATTTGAATATTATAAAGATGTTAGAAATGCTTTAGATTCAAAACAACAAGAATATGGAAAGCAGTTAAATCAATACAAAAGAAATATTGCTGAAAAATATCAAAGCCTTCAGGCAAAAGCACAATCAATGTCTCAAGCCGAAATTGCAAATAAACAACAAGAGTTAGTTGATTTAGATAAAGAAGCAAAAAATAAAGAACAAGCGTATAGCCAAGAATTACAAGATGAAACATTTAAAAAATTACAAGAAATTAAAAAAGAAATAGAAGACTTTTTAAAAGAATATAATAAAGATAAAAGGTATGCTTATATATTTTCAGGAACTCCCGATTTAATGTATTATAAAGATACCGCATACAATATTACTGCCGATCTTGTAAAAGGATTGAATGAACTGCATAAGAAGAAAAAATAAAATCAATATTTTTATTATCTTACCTCCCGTTCTAAAACAAGAACGGGATTTTTTTTATGAGTAATACATCATTTAAACCAACACTGGGATTATTAGATGCTACAATGATTGTTGCGGGTAGCATGATAGGTTCAGGTATTTTTATTGTTAGTGCCGATATAGTGCGTAATGTAGGAAGTGCAGGTTGGCTAATTGCAGTTTGGGTATTAACAGGATTTATGACTTTAACCGCATCATTAAGTTATGGCGAGTTAAGTGGAATGTTTCCAAAAGCAGGAGGGCAATATGTATATTTAAAACAAGCTTATAACCCTTTGATAGGGTTTTTATATGGATGGAGTTTTTTTGCAGTTATTCAAACAGGTACTATTGCTGCAGTGGGTGTTGCTTTCAGTAAGTTCACTGCCTATCTTATTCCTCAGGTGAGTGAAGATTTGGTTTTATTTTCTATTGGTAGTTTAAAAATTTCTCCGGCACAAATTCTTTCAATCATTACAATTATTATACTTACTTACATTAATACAAAAGGAGTGAAAAGCGGTAAGCTAATTCAAAATATTTTTACACTTACTAAACTGTTGAGCTTATTTGGATTGATAGTATTTGGCTTCTTTGCATTTAATAGAAATGTATGGAATAGCAACTGGACTAATGCATGGAGCTTGCATCATTTAGCAAAAAATGGAGATACTGCATCCTATACTTTTGCAGCTGCATTAGGAGCTATAGCCGCAGCAATGGTAGGAAGTATTTTTAGTAGTGATGCTTGGAATAATGTAACATTTATTGCAGGCGAAATAAAAAAGCCTCAGCGTAATATTGGATTAAGTTTGTTTTTAGGAACATTAATTGTAACCATTATTTATGTTGCTGCCAATTTTGTATATACAGGTGTATTGCCTTTACAGCAAATAGCTTCTGCAGAAAAAGATAGAGTTGCAGTTGTGGCATCTCACGAAATTTTTGGAAGTGAAGGAACAATTGTAATTGCTTTAATGATTATGATATCAACTTTTGGATGTAATAATGGTTTAATCTTGGCCGGTGCCAGAGTATATTATACCATGGCTAAAGATGGATTATTTTTTAAAAAAACTGCCGAATTAAACAATAAAGCAGTGCCCGAATTTGCCTTGTGGATTCAATGTTTTGTAGCATCTGCTTTATGTCTTAGTGGTAAATACGGCGATTTGTTAGATATGGTTTCATTTATTGTTGTAATATTTTATGTATTAACCATTGTAGGAATATTTATTCTACGAAAAAAAATGCCCAATGCCGAACGGCCATATAAAGCTTTTGGTTATCCTTTATTGCCGTTAACTTATATTTTTATGGGAATTGCATTTTGTATTTTATTAGTTATATATAAAACTAATTATACAAAATGGGGATTGCTAATTACTTTAATTGGTATTCCTTTGTATTATCTTGCAGTTGCAAATAAAAAGAAAGAGTAATTATGATGAATTTCGATCAGCTATTTAATAACTTCTCTCATTTAAAAGTGGTTGTTATTGGGGATGTTATGTTAGATACTTATTGGTGGGGTTCTGTAGAGCGTATTTCGCCCGAAGCACCTGTTCCGGTTGTTGCTTTAGATAATAAAGAATATAGAATTGGAGGAGCCGGAAATGTAGCATTAAATACTGCTTCATTAGGTGCCCAAACTTTTATTGTTTCTGTAATAGGAAATGATGATGATGGGAAACAACTTACCAATCTGTTTGCTACCAATGCTGTAAATATAGATTACTTAGTTGCATCTGATGATAGAATTACAACCAGTAAAACTCGCATAATTAGTCGTAATCAGCAAATGATGCGATTAGATGCTGAGATAACAAAAGATATTACCTCTGTTGAAGATGATAAAATATTCGAACAACTGATTTCTCTTTTTAATACCCATCAACCCAGTGTATTAATTTTTGAAGATTATAACAAAGGAGTTTTAACAGAAAAAAATATTCAGCGGATAATTGACTTGTGTAAACAGTTTAATGTAATTATTGCTGTAGATCCTAAACGCAAAAACTTTTTTTCATATTCGGGTGTAGATATTTTTAAACCCAATTTAAAAGAAGTAAAAGAAGGATTAAATTTATTGATTGATACAATAGATGAAGAGGTTTTACAAGAAATACATTATTCATTGCAACAAAAATTGCAACATCAAATTTCATTCATCACACTTTCCGAGAAGGGAGTATTTTATCAATCTCCCACTGGGTTTAAACTAATTCCTACACATATCCGAAATATTGCAGATGTAAGTGGTGCCGGAGATACTGTTATTGCAACAGCATCTTTGGTATATGCTGCAACAAAAAACATGTTATTAGCTGCTGAAGTAGCTAATATTTCCGGGGGTTTAGTTTGTGAGGAAGTTGGTACAGCAGCTATCAATAAGCAAAAACTATTAGAAGAATGTAAGTTGCTACTATCTTAATGAATTGCGATTTATTAGAAAAAAAATAATAAAAATTCGTTTATGTAAATTTAAATAGATAAAATTTAAAAAATAATATCTTTTTATTGATGATATCTATTTTCTGTAAAAAAGAATTTTAAATTATACTCTGCCTATTTAACTAATTTCGGGCAAATATTAATGTCTGAATTATGTCTCATTTTACTTTAGTCATTCATGGTGGTGCCGGAACTATTTTAAAAGAAGATATGACTCTCGAATTAGAGCAAGCGTATCTTCAAGTACTACAATCATCTTTAAATGCGGGTTATGGTGTATTAGAGCAAGGTGGTTCTGCAATAAATGCGGTAAAAGCGGCTATTGTTGTAATGGAAGATAATGTATTATTTAATGCCGGGCGTGGTGCAGTTTTTACCAAAAAAGGCGTTCAGGAAATGGATGCGGCCATTATGGATGGCAATAATTTAAAAGCCGGTGCCGTTGCCGGTGTTCGTAATGTTCGAAATCCAATTGTATTGGCAATGGAGGTTATGAACAATAGCAATCATGTTTTTTTAAGTGGTAAAGGCGCTAATGATTTTGCAATAAAACAAGGTGTAAAATTAGAACCCGATGAATATTTTTATTCGCAATTTAGATACGATCAATGGAAAGCAATAAGGGATTCTGATAATTATTCTCTCGATCATACCAATCATCATCTGGAAGAATTAATGCGAGATAAAAAGTTTGGAACAGTTGGTGCTGTGGCTTGTGATATGCACGGAAATATTGCTGCAGCTACAAGTACAGGCGGCATGACTAACAAAAAATATGGTCGAATTGGCGATAGCCCTGTTATTGGATCGGGCACTTATGCCAATAATAAAACTTGTGCCATAAGCTGTACCGGCCATGGCGAAATGTTTATTCGTGCTGTTGCTGCTTATGATGTAAGTTGTTTAATGGAATATAAAGGATTAAGTTTACATACTGCTATGCAAACTGTTGTAAATGATAAATTAATAAAAATGGGTGGCGAAGGTGGTATGATTGGGGTTGATGCCAATGGTAATTATGCAATGGTAATTAATAGTGAAGGAATGTATAGAGGTGTTAAGAATAGTGAAGGGCTGAATGAAGTACTCATTTATAAATAAACTACTTATCGAATAAAAAATTATACAACTTCTCTCTTATAAGATAAATGATTTAACATCCTAATTTCTCTTAGAAATAGGTTGGGTATTAAATATTTTTCATAAACAACCGCTTATTTTATCAGTTTTTACCCAAATTAAGAGCATTTAAGGCAAATTGTTAATAAAATCTTAATGTCAAAAAAGCATTCTTATTTATTTAACCTGCAATTTTGCAACGTAAAATCAGACTTATGCGAAAAAAATTACAATTATTTTTTAAAGTATGTTTTTTGGCTATTTTGAGTATCACACATGTTCAGGCACAAGAAACTACTTCAGAAATTCAAGGTTCGGTTACAGATGGAAAAGGCGGTGTTAGCGGAGCAATAGTTACTGCAATACATCAACCATCGGGAACCAAGTATGTAACTACCACCCGTAAAGATGGGCGTTATAATTTGCCTAACTTAAAAATTGGTGGGCCCTATTTAATTACAGTGTCTTTCTTAGGATATAAAAATGAAAGAACTGAAGGTGTATTTTTAGTGTTGGGTCAAGAATACAAATCAGATTACGCTTTAACACCGGAATCAAAAAATTTAAATGAAGTAATAGTAACTTCAATTAGGCAAGATAAAGTATTCAACACTAATCATACTGGTTCACAAGAAATCATTAGTCGAAATCAAATTGAGAGACTACCTACTATTAATCGTTCTTTACAAGATTTTACACGTCTTACTCCTTCTGCAAATGGATTAAGTTTTGGAGGGAGAAATAGTTCTTACAATAACGTAACAGTTGATGGAGCTAATTTTAATAATGCTTTTGGATTGGCATCTACATTAGGTGGTCAAACTAATTCTCAGCCAATTAGTTTAGATGCAATTGAGCAAATTCAAGTTAACATATCTCCTTACGATGTAAAGCAAGGCTTTTTCTCTGGTGCAGGTATTAATACTGTTACCAGAAGTGGTACCAACCAAATGAAAGGTTCGGTTTATTCATACACAAGAGGTCCCGGTACTCAGGGTTACAAAGTGAGAAACGTAACTTTACCACAACAACAATTTAATTATAATTTACGTGGTGCTTCTTTAGGTGGTGCTATCATTAAAAATAAATTATTCTTTTTTGTAAGTGGTGAAGAAGAAAGAATAACACAACCTGCCACCAGCTTTATTGCATCAGATGCTTCTCACGCTCCTGATGGAAAAAGTGTTTCAAATGCATCGGCAAGTGATTTAGATGCTTTAAGACAATTTTTAATTAATCAATATCAGTACGATCCGGGTCAATATCAAGGTTATACCTATAGAACATTCAGTAATAAATTAACAGCCAGAATTGATTGGAACGTTAATAGCAAAAATACTTTTACGTTTAAATACAATTACTTAAAATCGTATAAAGATATTCCGGCAAGTAATAGTGGTGCACCTGGACAAGGTAGGCAACCAAGTACTACAGGTTTACCTTATAGCGGTAGTGGATATACTATTAACAACAACTTCAATATATTTATTGCTGAACTTAATACGCATTTCAGTAATTCCTTCTCTAATAAGTTACAAATTGGTTATACAGGGTTAAGAGATTTTAGAAATAGTTTAGCCGGAAAAGATTTTCCTTTAGTAGATATTTTAGATCCTAATGGTAATAGCTATACAGCATTTGGGTATGAGCCTTTTACTTATAATAATAAGCTAAATACCGATGTGTATCAATTTACCGATATAGCTACTGTGTATAAAGGTTCTCATGAAATTACTTTTGGTACACAAAACTATTACAAGAAGTTTGTAAACGGATTTGCTCCTAACTATGCAGGATCCTATCGGTTCAATTCTTTGGCCGATTTTTATAATAGTGCTAAAAATGGAGCAGCTACTGCAGTTTTATATAATTTGCAATTTTCTGCAGAACCAGATGGTTCTTTCCCTTATGCAAAAATTGGGGCTTATGAATTAAGTGTTTTTGCTCAAGATAAATGGAGAATAAACAACAATTTTACTTTAACGTATGGTTTTAGAATAGAAGCTCCAATCTTTGAAGATAAATTTCAACGTAACCCCAATATTGATGGTTTAGCTTTTAGAGGCGGTTTACATTATAATACCGGCGAAAAACCGGGTACTAATGTTTTATTCTCACCAAGAGTTGGATTTACTTGGGATGTGAAAGGAGATCAAACTACTCAAATTCGTGGTGGTATTGGTATGTTCTCAGGTCCTCCTCCGTTTGTATGGATTAGTAACCAAGCTAGTAATAATGGGGTTCAATTTGGTTCTTTCTCAAAAGGTCCTTTGGGTAATCCTGCTACTGCTGCTATTGCCTTCAGCCCAGATATTAATAAATATCGCCCAACTGGTGCAGCGGCAAATACATCGTATAATTTAGTATTTACCGATCGTAAATTCAAATATCCGCAAGTATTAAAATCAAGCTTAGCAGTTGATCAAAAATTGCCTGGCGGATTAATTGCTACTGTAGAAGCAATTTTTTCTAAGGATATTAATGCTGTGTATTTTCAGAATGTAAATTTACCTGACAATAACGACCCAAGAAATACTGTATTTGCAGGTTCTGATAATAGAGTTCGTTATTTTTCTGGCCAAATTAATAATGGAAATAGTAGCCCAACTATTACCAATCCAAATATTACCAATGCTATCTTAATGACAAATACTAAAAAAGGATATGCATTTAATTTCACTTTCCAATTACAAAAGAATTTCAGAAATCTTTATTTGAATGCAGCTTATACTTACAGCGAATCTCAAACTGTTAATGATGGTGGTTCTATTGCACAAAGTATGTGGAGAGATCGCCCTGTAAGTGGAGATCCCAATGCAGAACAATTAGGATATTCTAATTTCTATCAACCACATAGAGTTATTGCATCTGCATTTTATAGAAAAGAATTTGGTAAAAATTATGCAACTTCAATAGGCTTTATATACGAAGCTGCTCCTGCAGGTGTTGGTTCTTATACTTATGGTGGAGATCCTAATAATGATAGAACATTTGGAAATAACGATCTTATTTATATTCCTAAAAATATTAATGACATTGTTCTGGTTTCTTCAGGTCCAACCGATTTGAGAACTCCAACTCAAATGTGGCAACAATTAGATGCATTTATTAGTCAAGATAAATATTTAAGCAAGCATAGAGGTCAAATTGTTGATAGAAATGCAGTAGTATTACCTTTTTACCAACGGTTAGATATGAATATTACTCAAGACATTTATTTCTACACCAAAGGAAAAGATAATGAAAAAGATAAGCATACATTACGCTTTACTTTAGATATTATTAATTTGGGTAATTTGCTAAATAAGAATTGGGGTATTGCTCAAACCTTTAACTCTACTTCTTTCTTAACTTATAAAGGGTTAACAGCCGATAAGCATCCTCAGTACACTTTCCCATATTTAAATCCAAGTACACAAGCCGTGCTTAACCAAAGCTTTAGAGACGATACTGGTTTATTATCTCGTTGGCAAATGCAGTTAGGTGTACGTTATTTATTTAACTAAAAGATGTATATAGTAAAAAATCCCGCGATAAGCGGGATTTTTTTTATGGGAATACTGTGATAAAAAATTAAAATTTTATGGAAGGACATTTAACCGATTTGCTTGATGAAGTTGTTCCGCCAATTAAGCCACTTTTTATAATGGAAATTTCATAAGCACCTTGTGATGCGTTATAATAATTTAAAGAAGATATGGTAGCATCATAATTAAAAGTTATTTTCAAGTCATTTATTTCATATCCTATCATAGGAATTAGGGCATCTCTATTTCTGTAGTATACACCCAATATCAATTGACTTGTACCATCTCCACTTAAGTTTCTGTTAGCATTAACCCCTACAACTGTTTCCCAAACATTTCCTATTTTGCTAATGTAAATATTAGGGTTTACTATCCATAAATTCTGGATTTTAATACTACTATTTAAAAATCCTGTAAATCTATAAGGAACAATACCAGATAAGCTTTTAGTTGAAAAGAAACTTTCGTTAGGATGGTTTAAATGCATGCCCGAAATACCCATATTTACATACACATTATCTGTAGGAAAAAATGCAAAGTTTAAACCTGCTTGCATATCAAAGTATGTTACGGAGTTTCGAGTGAATGGTTCATTGGGGTTGATAGTGGCATCAAAAAATTGACCATTCCATTGATTATTGAAGGTTAATTTATTAATATCAATTCTTTTATTAACCATTCCAATTCCTACCCCCCCACTTAGTAGGCTATTATATCCTAATAGTTGATGATAGGCTACAGATATATATCCTTTATTAGAATTAAGTGTGCCACTTCCTGCAACATCATTTAATAGCATTGCACCAATTCCAACCCAGCTATTGTCGAAACTGTTGTTAAATAATTTTGTATCGCTCCAAATGCTCATTGTTTTATAAGGGTTGCCCAAATTAGCCCATTGATCTCGGTAATTTCCTCCCACTCGGTAATCATAATCGGGTATAAAGCCGGTGTTTGCGGGGTTTACTAATAAAGGAGCATTAAAATATTGCGAGTAATGAAGGCCTTGGGCATTTAATGTATTACCTGCCAGTAATAAAACTGTTAGTAATGAATAATATGGTAAATAAACTTTCATTTATCGTAATAATGTAATATCTCCTTTCTTTATATATTTTTTCCCATTTGTCATTTCAATATTTAAGGTATAATGATACACATCCTGAGGTTGCAGTACCCCTTTCAATGTTCCATCCCACCCATTTAATTGATTGGTAGATTCAAATACTTTATTTCCCCATCGGTTATAAATTTCCCAATTCATTTTTGCAATACCATAACCTCTTACAAAAATCTTGTCGTTAATTCCATCACCATTAGGCGTAAATGCATTAGGTACATCGAATAAAGGGGTTATTAATGCTTGAATGCTTTTGCACAAAGTATCTATGCAGCCATAACTACTTGTTACCAATAGGCAAGGGTAGTAGGTTTGCGATGCAGGATAAATATGATTAACAGGATTGATGGAATTGGTTATTAAGGTATCTGCATCTCCAAAACGCCACTCATATTTTGCAGCTCCTGTAGATGTATTTGTAAAAGTGATAGGAGTATTATTTTGAGGTGGTTGTGGTGTAGCTGTAAAGCCTGCCATAGGTTTAGGATATACACGAATAGTGGTTGTAAAAGAATCTTCCTTATTACAAGTTGTATTATCGAAAGCTTTTAACTGAATGGTATAAGTACCTGTATCGGCATAAAGATGTGGTGTGGGATTATCGGTTGTTGAACCAGTATTATCTCCAAAATCCCAAATAAAATTGGTTCCTCCTGTTGAGGTATTGGTAAAGTTAGCACTGTAAGGTACACAGCCTATTGCAGGTGTTGTAAATTGTGCTTTTAAGTTAGAAGCTATTCTTAATGAAAAAAATATTGAATCTCCTTGGTTACAAAAATTAGTATCAACCAAAACTAATTTTATATTATAGGTTCCTGTTGCAGGAAAGGTATGATTGGGCATAATTATACCACTACCAATAAAAGCTATTGGAGAACCATCGCCATAATCTATTTTAAATGAATTTACTTGAAATGGTTTGGTCGATGTAGTTGTAGAGTTATTAGAAAACTGGTAAGTTAATGATTGGCATCCGCCAATTTTTGTAGAGGCTAACGCTAAATCAACTTTATCGGTTTTTATTCTAACTGTTACATACGATGTATCATAAATATTACAGCTATTTGAGTCAACGGCTATCATCATAACTTTATAAAAACCCACTGAATTATAGTTATGTGCCACTGATTTATTCTTAGTCGATAATTGTGGCGATCCATCTCCATAATCCCAAATATAACTTTTAGCCATACCAACCGTATCGGTAAAATTAGCAATAGCCGGAACGCAGCCAACCGTATCTTTTAATTTACCATTTAACGCTGCTTCAATACCGCCAGCAACACCAGCCAAATTAAAGGCTATTTTGATAGCAGCTATATTGCAACCCAATACTATTCCACTAGGTTGGGTAGTTCCATTAATTGAAGACCAAACTCCTCCGGGTGGGTATATAGGAAAGTTTCCATTACCAATACTTCCGTTTCCAAAGCAATTGGCACAAAAAGTCTGATATATAATACCGTTTTTGTCAAATCGACTTGTACCACCATCAACATGATTAGCCCAACCTTGTGGAGGATCTTGCCCAAAAAAATCTCCATATAACTGCGATTGAGCATTCTTTTCTAACACAAAAAAGTAGAAATCATTACCGTAAGAGTTAGCTTTATAAGGATTTCCGGTTGTAGTTAAACCTTTTGTTCCGCCACTTGGGTAACGTGTAAAATTGCCTCCACCTCCCCATCCCGAAACATAAATATTTTCACATCTATCTACTAAAAAGGCTGTCGGAGAAATATTAGGAACTGCAATATTGGTTCCGAAAGTGGTTGAGTAAATCCAAGAACTTAAATCGGGTTGAAGTTTGGAAATAAATTGTTTTCCACCTTGTTGGCTAAATTTGGCATTAAAAATTGGCCAATTGCCTGTTGTAGTGCCCATTATATATGGGAAGCCAAGTTTATCGAACTGAATGCCATAAATTAAATCTGTTCCAGATGTTCCAAAATATCCCATTTGTTGTAATGCACCATCATTACTAAAAATTGCCACAAAGCCATCGCTTTCGCCGTTTTGAAAAGTAGCATATAAGCTATTACTTTTATTACCCCGAAAATCTTTGCTGTTTGTAGCACCGGCTACGTAAATATTATTATTTATTGGGTTTAAAGCTAATACAAAAGCGGCATCATCGCCACTACCACCCAAATAAGTACTAAAAAATATATTACTTAAATCGAAGTTGGCTTTTATAAGAATAGCATCTTGTCCAAATTCCCCTCCGGAATTGGTGGAATATGCAGCATTTATGGTTGGAAAATTAGTAGATTGTGAGCAAGAAGCGACGTATATATTGCCTTGTTTGTCGAGAATTACTTCACTTCTGGCATCATCGCCATAATTTCTTCTTAGGGAATATTGTGTTAGCCCATTAGCAACAAAGGTTTCTTTATCGGCAATATTTACACCATCATCACCATCTCCTCCAATTTTAATAGAGCCAATAATATCGGTTGCGTTTGCGTTAAATTTTGTAATAATAATATCCCAGCCATTTCCCGATAATTTAGCATTAGTAGTAGGTTTAATAGGATAGTCGGTTGAACTACTTCTTCCAGATACTACTAAATTTCCTGCATAATCAACAATCATACTATGTGGTTGCTCGTTGCCATTTGCCCCACCTAAATAAGTTGCATATACCATATTCTTGCCATTGGGACTGAATTTAATAATACCAATATCGAAACCAGATCCGCCGCTATTTCCGTTATAATTCACTCCACCCTGAAAACTTTCAAATGCACCATTGCTTAACGGAAAACCAGTTCCGAATACAATTCCTCCGGCATAAAAATTTCCTGCATTATCGTAAGTAGCAGTATAACCCCAGTTACTTGCTTTACTTCCGCTGAATGTTGAAAAAATTAAAGTAGGATCTATCACTAAAGTTGCATTAGCGGGTTTATCTGTGGAAAGCGAAAAACGAATGATATTACCTTTTACAATGTAATTGCACGTTACATTTTGTCGATGGGTATCAGTTAAAAAATAGCTTATGGGGGCTTGTTCTTGAACATCATCTACCGATGTTTTAATGTGCAAATTTCCATGTTTAAGTTGTAGATCTTCGGCACCATCAACATACAAAGCTATTTGTTGTGTATTACCTCCCGGGTGTATAATAATATCGTATTTTAAATGCCCGGATGATGAAGTATAATACCTAATATCAATATTAGGATATATGTTTTTATACGTTACAGCTTGATATATTTTACATCCACTTTTCCATTGTGCAGGATTATTACCTATAAAATAATTATTACAAGGTTCTAATGGTTTTTCGGGAATAATTTTTGGCGATGGATTGGCATTAATAAATTTTACTTCATACGCATGAGAATGTAATATATTACTTTTTGTGGTGTTAGTACTTTGTGACAGCAAACCAATTTTGTGTTGACCAATATCTTGTGAGTTATTATTTGGATGATGCGATTGTAATAGGGATAATAAATCGGTTCTGTTATGTAATACCATTTTATAGCCTCCATCGGGTTTTAAAAAAAATGCACCTGTTGTAAGTTCTCCTTTGAATGCAATTTGCTGGTTCCATTGTCCTTTATTTTCTACGAATTGTAAATAGGCTTGAGCCGAAATATTATTTAATCTGCATGTAAATAATAGAACGCATAATAAAAGTTTAAATCTTTTCATTTGAAGTAATTTATAATAATATTCTGATATGCAAAAGTTAAAAAAGCTGCTAAGAAATTTTACTCCATGCGGTAGTGCCTTTTTGTAATTGCAAATATGTTTTTAACTGCAAATTTTTTACCATCAATAGTTCTTTATCTTCGGTTAAAATTTTTTCTGCTTCATACTTAGCTAATTCCAATAACGATTTATCATTTACAATATTAGCTATTCTAAAATTCAAAGCTCCACTTTGTCTCGTTCCTTCAATATCTCCTGGTCCGCGTAGAATTAAATCTTTTTCAGCAATCTTAAATCCATCATTGGTGCTACACATAATATTGATACGTTCGCGAGCATCATTGCTTATTTTACTACTCGTTAATAATATGCAAAAACTTTTTTCCGAGCTTCTTCCAACTCTTCCGCGTAGTTGATGTAGTTGCGATAATCCAAATTTTTCAGCACTTTCTATAATCATTACCGTTGCATTAGGCACATTTACACCTACTTCAATTACGGTTGTACTTACCATTATTTGTGTATTACCATTAACAAACCTTTGCATATTTAGTTCTTTTTGGTTCGAGGGCATTTTTCCATGTACCATACTAATTTTATAAACTGGTTCAGGAAAAAAGCTTTTAACCTGTTCGTATCCTTGCATTAAATCTTCATAACTCAATTTTTCACTTTCTTCAATTAATGGATAAATAAAATATACTTGTCTGCCTTTTTCAATTTCGGTTTTTGCAAAATCCATTACTTTGGCTCTTGCGGTTTCGTACCGGTGTACTGTTGTAATGGCTTGCCTGCCCGGAGGCAATTCATCCATTACGCTATAATCTAAATCGCCATAAGCTGTCATTGCCAATGTTCTTGGAATAGGTGTTGCCGTCATCACTAAAATATGAGGAGGTATAGTTGCTTTTTGCCAAAGTTTTGCACGTTGCGCAACGCCAAACCGATGTTGTTCATCAACAATAGCTAAGCCCAAATTTTTAAATTGTACTACTTCTTCAATAACTGCATGAGTGCCCACCACAAAATGAATTGTATCGGCCATTAAACCTTGTAATATTTTTTTTCTTTCGGCCAATTTGCTACTTCCGGTTAATAGTGCAATTTCAATGGGCATATCTTTAAGTAGCTCGGTTAATCCGTTAAAATGCTGTTGTGCTAAAATTTCTGTTGGGGCCATTAAACAGCTTTGGTATCCATTATCTGCTGCTAATAGCATAGCCAACAAGGCTACAATTGTTTTGCCGCTTCCTACATCGCCTTGCAATAATCTATTCATCTGATGGCCACGTGCTGTATCTATTCTAATTTCTTTAATAACACGTTTTTGTGCATTGGTTAGTTGAAAAGGTAAATGTTGGTTATAGAAATTATTAAAATAATCTCCTACTTTTTCGAATAGTACGCCTCTGCTCGATTGATGTCTTTGTAAACGAACTAAGTTTAATCGTATTTGTGAAATAAATAATTCTTCAAATTTTAATCGCTTTACCGCTACATCGAATTCAGTAAGTGATTGCGGAAAATGAATGGCTTTGTAGGCTGCATACCTTTTCATAAGTGCATGCTTCAGTATCAATTCGTCAGGTAAATTTTCTTCAATGTCTTTTGGTTGAATTTGCGATAATAAGCTAAAGGTTAATTTAGCTATTTGACGACCATTTAAGCCCTTTGCTTTTAGTTTTTCTGTGGTAGGATATATGGGTTCTAAAAATGTTTTTCCTTCTGCTTTTGCCGGTGCAAATACTTCTATTTCAGGATGAACAATTTGCGGTTTTCCATTAAAAATACTGGTTCTTCCAAATACCAAATAATCACTTCCTTCGTGTAAACTTTTTTGAATCCAATTAATACCTTGAAACCAAGTAAGTTCTAATATTCCGGTTTCATCTTTTAATTGTGCTATTAATCTTTTACTTCGTTTTTCGCCAATTACTTCATAAAATAATAATCTTCCGGCTACCTGAATAAATTCTGTTTGTGGTGTAATATCTTTTATAAAAGAAATTTTGGTTTTATCTACATGCCTATTCGGAAAATGATTTAATAAATCGGAAAATGTAAAAATTCCTAATTCCTTTTTTAGCATATCTGCACGCAAAGGGCCCACACCTTTAAGATATTCAATAGGTGAATTTAATATGGAAGATGAGTGGTTGATAATAATTAAATTAATTTGTGATTGTGTATGATGAGATATTGCATACACGAATTTAACTGCTAATTTTATTTTTTGTTTGTACTATCTTGCAATACTATGAAATCTCGAAAAAAAGAAACTCCCGTTATTTTAATAACCAACGATGATAGTATTTCGGCTCCCGGAATTAAAGCATTGGCAGAAGCTGTAAAAGATTTAGGTCGGGTAGTAGTGGTAGCACCCGATAAACCCCAAAGTGGTATGGGACATGCTATTACTATTGGTCATCCACTCCGTTTGCATAAACAATATTTTTTAGATGAAATTGAAGCATACAGTTGTAGCGGTACTCCGGTTGATTGCGTAAAAATTGCAGTTGATAAAGTGTTGCATCGTAAACCCGATATCTGTTTAAGCGGTATTAATCATGGTGCTAATCATTCTATAAATGTTATTTATAGTGGTACCATGAGTGCGGCTATTGAGGCTTCTATTGAAAGTATTCCCTCTGCAGGTTTTTCTTTGTTGGATTATAGTGTAGAAGCAGATTTTTCTGCCTCAAAAGTGTATGTTAGAAAAATTGTAGAAAAAATGCTGCAACAAAAGCACGATAAGCATTTTACATTAAATGTAAATATTCCGGCAGTGGATGTTAGTTTAATAAAAGGAGTAAAGATATGTAGGCAAGCGTATGCTAAATATGATGAGAAATTTTTAGAAAGAAAAGATCCGCATGGCAGAAACTATTTTTGGCTTACAGGCGAGTTTATGAATTTTGATAAAGCAAAAGATACCGATGTGTGGGCTTTAAAAAATAATTATGTTAGCATTGTGCCTGTGCAATTTGACCTTACTAATTACAATACAAAAAATCAGTTAGAAAAGAAATGGAAATTTTAAAACTGAAAAAAGATAGTTTACTATTAGGATTGTTATTGGGCATAGTAACTCCTTTTGCCGGCATGATTGCATTTTATTTCTGGAAATTTAATATTTATTCTTTTAAAGTTTTTATTGAATATTTAGGAATAGAAAAACGCTTATTAACCGGTATGATTAGTTTTTCTCTTTTTGCTAATGCTATTATTTTTACCCTGGTTATTAATAAAAATATTGATAAAACGGCTAAAGGTATTTTTATTATAACAGTAATATATGCCCTTATTGCAATAGGCTTAAAATTTTGGTTTTAAATTTTAAATTATCATTCTCGGTAAAAACTAATTCATATAATTTTCAATAGGCTCACAAGTGCAAATAAGGTTTCTATCGCCATAAGTATTATTTACTCTTGCAACGCTAGGCCAAAATTTATTTTGTGTTGTATAATACAAAGGAAATGCAGCTTGCTTGCGGGTGTATGCATGCTTCCAATCATCTTCGGTAACCATGGTTTGTGTATGTGGAGCATTTTTTAAAGTATTATCAACTTTATCAGTTTTGCCTTCTTCAATTGCTTTTATTTCATCGTAAATAGCAATTAGTGCATCACAAAATCTATCTAATTCGGCTTTATCTTCACTTTCAGTAGGTTCTATCATAATAGTTCCGGGAACAGGAAAACCCATGGTTGGTGCATGAAATGAATAATCCATTAAACGTTTTGCCACATCTTCTGCTTCAATGCCTGTAGTTGCTTTGAAAGGACGTAAATCAACTATAAACTCATGGGCACAATTGCCATTGGCACCGGTATACAAAATTTTAAAATATTTTTCTAACCTTGCTTTCATATAATTAGCATTTAAAATGGCATATTCGGTGGCTTGTTTAATGCCATCGTAACCTAACATTTTTATATAAGCATAACTTATTAGCAAAATGGAAGCAGAGCCATAAGGTGCAGCCGCAACTGCATGAGAGCCGGAGGTATTAGTATCATTAATGAATCTATGCGATGGAAGGTATTTCTCGAGATGTGCTGCTACACATATTGGTCCAACTCCCGGGCCTCCGCCACCATGAGGAATAGCAAATGTTTTGTGCAAATTTAAATGACAAACATCTGCACCAATAGTTGCAGGAGAGGTTAAACCTACTTGTGCATTCATATTAGCGCCATCCATATAGATTTGACCGCCATATTGATGAATAATGCTGCAAATTTCTTTTATGCCTTCTTCAAATACTCCAAAAGTGGATGGGTAAGTTACCATTAAGGCACCCAATGAATCTTGATATTGAACTGCTTTTTCTCTCAAATCTGCAATATCAATAGTTCCATCATCATTACTCTTCACAACTACTACTTTCATACCGGCCATTACTGCACTTGCCGGATTTGTGCCATGTGCCGATATTGGAATTAAAACTACATTTCTGTGTGCATTATTATTGGCTTTATGGTAAGCCATAATAGTTAATAAACCTGCATATTCGCCATTTGCACCACTATTGGGTTGTAAGCTGCAAGCGGCAAAACCGGTTATTTCGCACAAATATTTCGATAGTTCGTTAATGATAAACTGATAGCCTTTGGTTTGATGTGTGGGTGCAAATGGATGCATTTTACTAAACTCGGGCCAACTTACCGGAATCATTTCTGTTGCAGCATTTAACTTCATGGTGCAACTTCCTAAAGTAATCATACTGGTATTAAGCGAAAGATCTTTATTTTCTAATGATTTAATATAACGCATCATTTGGCTTTCGCTGTGGTGGGTATTAAAAACAGGATGTTGCAAGTAATGGGAGGTTCTAAAGGTATAAGATGGAATATTTAGTAATTCATCTTCATTATTAAAGCTTACTTCGGCTTTATTTTTTTCTATGCTTTCTGCAAAAACATATAGAATATCTAAAATGTCTTTTTGTGAAGTAGTTTCATCCAATGAAATACTAAGGTGATGGTTATCGATATACCTAAAGTTTATGGAATATTTTTCGGCAATAGGTATAATTTTTTCTATGTTGGTTTGAATATAGATGGTATCGAAATAAAATTGATTTAAATTTTCAAATCCTAATTCGCTTAATTCGTTGCTCAATGTTTGGGTTAAATAAGCAATTCGTAGGGCAATATTTTTTAAGCCGTTGGCTCCATGATATACAGCATACATAGCAGCCATATTAGCTAATAATGCTTGTGCAGTACAGATGTTAGAAGTGGCTTTTTCGCGTTTAATATGTTGTTCTCGAGTTTGCAAAGCCATTCTTAATGCTCGGTTTCCTTGTGCATCAACACTAATGCCAATAAGTCTTCCAGGCATACTTCGTTTAAATTCATCTTTGGTTGCAAAAAAAGCAGCATGTGGTCCACCAAAACCCATGGGTACACCAAATCTTTGGGCTGAACCAACTGCAACATCGGCACCCAATTCTGCAGGTGGGGTTAATAAGGTTAGGGATAATAAGTCGGTGGCCATTATTACATAAGCATTTACTGCATGAACATTGGCAATGAATCCTCGATAATCCGGAATAGATCCATAGTTATTTGGATATTGTATAATAGCTCCAAAGAAAGTATCATCTAATAGTGCATTTTTATAATTTCCAAAAACCAATTGAATGCCTATGGGAATTGAGCGAGTAATTAAAACATCTTTTGTTTGAGGGAATAAAGCATCATCAACAAAAAACTTTATTTTTTTGGGTTGATTAATTTGGTGGAATAACATAGCCATAGCTTCGGCTGCTGCAGTTGCTTCATCAAGCAAAGAAGCATTCGCTATTTCAAAACCTGTTAAGTCTGTAATCATAGTTTGAAAGTTCAATAAACTTTCTAAACGGCCTTGCGAAATTTCTGCTTGATAAGGAGTGTATTGTGTATACCATCCCGGATTTTCAAAAACATTTCTAAGAATTACGCTGGGAGTAATTGTATCGTAATAGCCTTGTCCAATATAGTTTTTGTATAATTTATTTTGAGCAGCTACTTCTTTTATGTGCTGCAAATATTCGTATTCCGATATTGCTTCGGGCAAATTTAAATCTTTTTGTAGGCGAATAGAAGTAGGAACAGTTTTGTTAATTAAATCATCTAAAGATGTTGCACCAATTGTTTCCAACATTTGGCGTGTTTCAGTATGATAAGTACCAATATGTCTTTTCCTAAATTCGATGTTTTGATGGTGAAATAAATTCATAAAATTTTTTTACCTTTTAGAACGCAAATGTAATATGTAAATAGCCTATTATTTATTATAGATATTAATATGGGGAAAGCTTGTGCAATTTTTTAATCAATAAAAATGCCGCTATTAAAGCGGCAGGCAATCGTTATTCGATAGTAAAAAATACAAACTCAGTTGCTGTTTTAAATACAATATTTATTAAACCGATTCCTTCTCTTTTTTAAGCAACATTACTGCAAACAAGCATACAACGGCTATAATAGCAATTGTAGTTATTGTAGTATTAATTTCGGTATTGGTAGCAGTACTAATTTGAGAAATATATAACATAACAAGCAAATTTTTTATGGTGCACAAATTAAATTGCTACAAATTTGAGGTAAAAAATAGATTCCTTCCAAGATCTTGGTGGTTGTAAATTGTTCTCTGTAAAGCTCTTCTCACATTGTATTTAAAAATATATTTTACTTTTGAAAGTAATGATTTGAAAAATACTAATTATAACAGTAAAAAAAGTTACATTAATATTTGTTGAGTGTTATTTTTTACTTTTTGGCTTAAAAAAATCAATTTTTGATACATGGTAAAAACAATTAATTTTTACTCAAAAAAAAGCAAAAAAGTTATCCACATTGATTTTGAGCTTTATAATTGCCCATAAATTGATGTAATAGTATTATTGAAATTGTAAATTATAAAGGTTATGTCGAGTAATTTATTAAAGAATTGGGAAAAAAAAAGTGCAGAGAGACAGAAATTGTATAAGCAATTTTTGCAGCGTGCCAATAAAAATAAGGTATTAAAACAACTACCTGCATTACATGAAGAGGCATTTTCGGAAATTGATTGTTTGCAGTGTGCGGCTTGCTGTAAAAATTATTCGCCCCGGTTTAAAACTACAGATATAAAGCGCATTAGTAAATATTTAAAAATGAAAGAAGGCCATTTTATAGAAACCTATTTGAGGTTAGATAACGAAGGCGATTATGTAATGCAATCGGTGCCTTGCTCTTTTTTGGGTGAAAATAATTTTTGTACTATTTATGATCAACGTCCGAGTGATTGCGAACGATTTCCGTATACTGATGAGGATGTAATTATTAAAAGGCAACAAATTACACTAAAAAATTCCTCATTCTGTCCGGCTGTTTATTTTGTGTTAGAACGATTGCTTGAAATTAAATAAGCTCACTGTAAGCTGCTTCTAAATTCGATTTTATTTGTTTAAACTCATCTGTCCATACCCCAACATTGGGAATTGATTGTATTTGTAAAATTTCTGCTTTTGATTTTCCCATTTTTATTTGTTGTTCAACCAATAACAATAATTGTTCAATATAATGTTGCATTTGTTTTAAATCTTCTTTACCGCCAATTACTTCATTCTTGCTTCCATGGCCAAATACAAATAAGGTAGTATCGTCGAAAGTGGTAATAATTTTATCAATTACCGTAATCCAGTTTTTAAAAGATGCACCAGCTTTCATATCAATAAATGGATAAATTTTATTAAACATTAAATCTCCAACATGGGCAATATTGGCATGTTCAAAATGAATTATTGCATCGCCATTTGTATGAGCAGGACCAAAATAATGTGCTTTTATTTTTTCATTTTCTACCTTAGTTTTCCAGGTATCTTTGAAAGTAATGTTTTGAAATAATTGCTTGTCTTCGCTTTTTTGTTCGGCGGCTACACGTTTATAATTAGCCAAACAATTTTCATGACCAATAACTTGCTTTACCATTTCTTTAAAAGCAATATTACCTCCAGTATGATCTCCGTGATGGTGTGTATTAATTAATAAATTAAAAGGGTAAGTAGTTTGTTTGCTTAATTCATCAATTAAGTGTTTTGCAGGATCCGGAAATTCGGTATCAACAATTACTATTCCATCTTTTGATATGTAATATACAATGGTACCTCCTCTTTCTGTGAATATGCCAACACCATTTCTAAGTGTAGTTAATTTGTAGGTAGGTTGTTGTAAAATCGAGGCCAATAATTTGGTAGAAGATAGTGTTAATATTCCTACTGAGGCCGTGGTGGTGTTTTTGATAAAATGACGTCTGTTCATTTTAATTAATTAGTAATAGCAATTTAAGCATAAAAATCACAGGTAGTATATAAATTATGTAAAAGCAGTTTAGTACTCCATTTGTTTAAGTGCAGGAGATTTGAACCATGAAATAATAACCACCAATAATGTCATTCCTCCGCCAAATATTACCGAAGGTATAACGCCCATTAACTTGGCAGCTACACCACTTTCAAATTGGCCCAATTCGTTGCTGGAGTTAATAAACATAGAATTTACACTCATTACTCTTCCTCGCATATTATCGGGGGTATTTAACTGTAAAATGGTACCTCTAATTACCACACTTATTCCATCTAAAATTCCACTTAGCATTAGTGCTATAAAAGAAAGTAAAAAAGATTTTGAAATGGCAAATGTGATAATAGATAAACCAAAACCCGCTACAGCAAGTAATAATATTTTTCCTTGTTTGCGTTTTAATGGATAAAAAGTAAGAAGAATAATGATAATAATAGAACCAATATCGGATGCAGCATTTAGCCAACCAAAACCTTGTGCACCTACTTGTAAAATATCTTTAGCATAAACAGGAATCATGGCAACTGCGCCGCCAAAAAATACTGCAAATAAATCTAAAACTAATGCTCCTAAAACTTGTTTTGTATTTAAAACAAATTGTACACCTTCTTTTACACTTTCCCAGGTTTTCTTTTCTCCGGGCTCATTTAAGGTAGGTTTGGCATGTAATTGAAATATGAATATGAAGCCTAAAAAAACCAGAAAAGCAATGATACCTAAGGTGAATGAAATTCCAAACCCGCCAATTAAGATTCCACCAATAGCATGTCCGCTTACCGAAGCTGAAAGCCAAGAACCTTGGCTCCATGTAGTTGCATTTTGTAACACATTACGAGGTACAATTGAAGCGATAATAGCACCAAAAGTTGGTCCGGTAAAAGCTCTAAAAATACCAGTAAAAAAAATAATTAAGTAAATAAAAATAGCAATAGATTGATTAGAAAAACGAGCTGAAAAAAAGGAAGTAGATAAAAATAATAATAGCAGTGCACAAAGCAAGTAAAGCAAAATGCCGGTTAATAGTAATTTCCTTTTTTCACTAATATCAATAATATGTCCGGCATATAATGCCAACGAAACTGCCGGTATTACTTCAGACAAGCCAATAATACCAATGGCAAATGGTGCATTGGTTAATTCATAAATCCACCATCCAACCAATGTTCCCATCATGCGTAGGCCCATAATAAACAGAAATCTTCCTATCATCAGGTTTCTATATTCTGTATATTTTATTGCTGCAAAGGGATCATGTTTTTGTACTATTTTTATTGCCATTGTATAATAATCAATCTAATGTTAAATGGTTTTCTATCTTTAGTTATCACCTCAAAAAAATATTTTTTAAGGAAGTGTATAAAAGCTTTGCTGTTCTGCTTGTTCTTTTTCTAAAGCATCTATTACAACTTGTAAATGTTGTTTATTGCCTAAAAAATCTGCATTATCGGCGTCAATAAAAATTGTTTTAATGTTATGTTGTTTTATGTATCCCGTATAAGTTTCTTGAATGCTTAATAAATATTCATCCGGAATATTTTGTTCGTATTCTCTCTTTCTTTTTTTAATATTTTTTTGCAAAGTTGCTACAGGAGCATGCAAATAAATAAGGATATCCGGAAATGCGAGATGTTGGTGAATAATGTCAAAAAGTTTTTGGTATAGTTTAAACTCTTCTTCCGATAAATTTACTTTGGCAAATAATAAACATTTGGTAAAAAGGTAATCGGATACGGTAATATTCTGAAACAAATCGGTAGTGTGTACCATTTCTTTTAATTGTTTGTAACGTTCGGCCATAAAAAACAATTCTAAAGGAAATGCATACTGCTTTGGGTTTTGGTAAAATTTAGGTAAGAAAGGATTATCGGCAAACTCTTCTAAAATTAATCTTGCATTAAAATGCTTTGCAAGCAAATGAGTAAGCGTTGTTTTGCCGGCACCAATATTTCCTTCAACAGTGATGAAATGGTAATTCATTATTATTACCAAAATTATGAGGCATCAGTAAGTAATAGCAGAATACTTTTTCACATTCAATTCATCTTTGCAATCAAGTAATAATTGTTGAATTGTTTTTTTTTCTATGGGATGAATTGTAGAACCGGCTATTTCAGTTAGTGGAATTAATGCAAACCTTCTTTGTGTTAATGCAGGATGAGGAATTTGAAGGTTGGGTAAATTAATAATAACATCATCAAACAATAAAATATCTAAATCAATAACTCTTGCTCCATATTTTACACTTCTTTTTCTACCCATTTTATTTTCTATGGAGAGTAATTGATGAAGTAATATTTCGGGCGAAAGAGATGTTTCAATGGTAATTACTTGGTTTAAAAAATCCGGTTGATTGGTGATGCCCCATGCCGCTGTTTCGTAAATTGACGATGTATGAATTATTTCTCCACAATTTTCTTTAATTAATTGTAGAGCCATAGTTAAATTCTCAACTCTGTTACCCAAATTGCCACCCAATAAAATAGAAGCTACCTTCATGAGCAAGTTTGTTTATGCAAATTTATTGGCATTTATGTTATTGTTTGTAGAAGTTTCGTTTTGAGAACACAAATAATAAAATAGATTTGCGGTTTAATGAATAATCGCATGAAAGGAAATTATAATCAACTTAGGGCAATGTTATCTATTACTAAGGGAAGTTTAATTGCCACTTTTCGCAGCCCTTCTGCAGTGCTTTTTAGCATTGGATTTCCTTTAATTTTTATTTTAGTATTTGGCTTTATAGGAAATAGTGGTGGTATTACTTTGCGTGTTGCAATAGATAAACATTCGGATACATTAAATCCCGTATATTCAATTATTAAATCTATTCCCAGCTTAAAGTTTATCAATAAATCCGATGAAGAGATACGAGAAGATTTAGAGAAAGGAAGGTTAGTGGCTGTTATTGATATTAAAAAAAATAATACTCAAAATATTCCTTATCATATTCAATTAAAAAGCTCGGAAGCGGTTAGTCCGCAAAATCTGAATATTTTAAGACAAATTATTCAATCAATTATTTCAGGTGTTAATAAAAAAATATATCCTAATAATTCAAGTATTGCATTGGTAAACGATGAAGTACAAAAAATTCCGGGTAGGATTTATAGAACTATAGATTTTATTTTGCCGGGTCAATTAGGATTTTCTTTATTAAGTGCCGGTGTTTTTGGAGTAGCATTTTTGTTTTTTAATTTAAGGCAGCAACTGGTTTTAAAAAGGTTTTATGCAACACCCATTCGCAGATCGTATATTATTTTAGGAGAAACATTTAGTAGAGTTCTTTTTCAACTACTTACTTCGGTTATTATTATTGGCATAGGAAATATTGCTTTTCATTTTACCTTAATACATGGTGTAATAACATTTTTAGAAATAATGGTACTAAGCTTCGAGGCTTTATTGGTATTTATGGGATTTGGTTTTATTGTAAGCGGGCTTGCCAAAAATGAAAATACTATTCCGCCTTTTGCCAACTTGTTTACATTACCACAATTTTTATTATCCGGTACTTTCTTTTCTATCGATAATTTTCCTACTTGGTTGCAACCATTATGTAAAATATTGCCATTAACGCATTTTAATAATGCTATGCGAAATATTGCTTTTGAAGGAGCCAGTTTAGCCGATAGTTGGAAAGAAATTGGCATTTTAGGAATTTGGGGAATTGTAATTTACACTATAGCCATAAAAGTATTTAAGTGGGAATAGTTTTAAATAATTAAAAAATGCGATTTTTAAAGTTAATTGTAATAAGTTTTGCTGTACTATTTTTTGCAGCAGTAGCCTTTTCGTTTTTATTTCCTTCAACTCTTATTGTTTCAAGAGCCATCAATATTAATGCATCAAAAAGCACTGTAAATAATTTGATAAAAGATTGGAAAGGATGGAGTAATTGGATGGAAGGAATGAACGATTCGTCGGTTCATATTTTATCGCCTGTTGAAGCAAGATTAGGAAATACGATTGTGCATATTACACAGGTTGACACTGCTTCAATTCACTCGTTATGGAAAAGTAATCAGGGAAAAATTATGCAATCGGATATTACTTTGTATAGCACCGATTCTTCACTTACGGTAGTGCATTGGCAGTTTGTTCAGAAATTAATGTGGTATCCTTGGGAAAAGATTGCTTCTCTTCTGAGCGATAAAATTTTAGGTCCAATGATGGAGAAGGATTTAAATGTATTAAAACAAAAAGCCGAACATACCGGCTTCTCCATAATCAATAATTAAGTATTAACAGTTCGTTAGCGGCAATTATTGGGGGCACTGCTAACTTTGAACGACAGTGCTAAAATGGAACAGACAAAAGGAAATATGACAGCTAATATTGAAAATATAATTAAGCAGTATAAATCGGACTCGGAATCGGTTTTCAATACATGGTTTATTAATAACGAAGACAGGTTAAAAGCGTTTCGTTCAATCAGGCGAGGCGTAATGCAAGTTGTGGACGACATCAAGAATGGAAAATTCGGAAACGACTTTAAAGGGACCTCGCTTGAATTTGTATTGACCTGCATTACCGAACAGAAACAAGTTTTTGAAGGAGCTGCACATCCATTTTATTGGAAACCTAAATTGAGAATTCCCGATATCTATGAAAATGAAAAAAATAAAATTGCTTTCGGACAATTTTTAGAAAACATATTAAATTCAACTACTGAAGATCAAATCATCAAAGAAATTATTCGTTTAGACGGCTATAAAATTAAAGGACTTGGTCCTGCGGTTGCAAGTATTCTTTATTTCATTCACCCTACAATTATTCCTCCTTTCAATACTGCAATCATCAATGGATATAATTATTTATTCAAGGACAAAAAGAAATTAGGTTCATGGAGTGAATATTTAAAAATTAGAGAAGTTTTAATTGATGTAAACAAACAATACAAAAAAGAATTCTCACTTGACCTTGGTGCTATTGCAGGACTAATGTTTGAAATAGGAACACAAAAATTATTACTTGGCAATGACGAATATTTATCCGAACAAGAACGAAGAAAACTGGAAACACTTATTGTAAAAAGGCAAAATGAAATTCAAGATGATAAGCAAGAAGAAAGTTTACATACTGAAATGCAATACCACTTATTGAAGATTGGAAATGCTTTAGGTTATGATGTGATATGTGCACAAAACGATAAATCAAAATCCTATTGCAACGCTAACTTTTCTTTCCTCTGTCTTTCCGATTTTCCGGCAATGAACACAGACAAAGACACAGCCAACACAATTAAGATGATTGACATACTTTGGTATCAGAAATCTACCAACAATATTATTGGAGCATTTGAAGTTGAGAAAAGCACAAGCATTTATTCAGGTATCTTGCGATTGACAGACCTTGCATTTTCAATTGCAGACGGAGACAAAGTATTTTACATTATTATTCCTGACAGCCGAGAGAAGGATGTAAGAATGCAGCTATCAAGGCCATCAATAAAAAGTATTAAAGTCCCAATCAATTATATTTTATTTTCCGACTTGCGACAGCATTGCGATGCGCTTTGTCTGTTTGGAGAAAGTCATCATATTATGCAAAAAATTGCAAAATCAGTTTAACACGAAACGGTATGATAACAAAACGAACTTCTAACAACCTGTTGCACAAACTTGATACATTTGTGCTTCGGATGAACAGCATAACTACCGCTAACATAAAATTAAACTTCATTATTATTTGGTATTCTATTGTTTATTGCAAGTTTTTATTATAGTTTATTTGTATTTTCAAAAATCTCTTCGCAACTTTACTATAAGTTTTATTGTAGAATCAATCTATATTTTTCTATTTTATTTATAGTGTAAATTAATAAAGCATTTGCTGATTTTTAACCTTAGTCCAAGCGTTGATTAGTGATTAAGTGAGAAGGCCCTTTTCTAAGGGCTTTCTAGTTTTTTATTAAAATTTTATCAAATAATATTTTGTTTACTACAACTATTCAACGAATTTTCCATTTTAAAATATAGGTTATGAAATTATCTTTATTCACAACTTTATTTGCCGGCATCTTTTTAGTTGCTTGTCAAAAAGATACCATTTCAAATACTTCGTCAAATTATAACTACATCAATTTTTCAATCAATAATCAAAATATTGCTTTTAGCGATAGTTCTAAAATAGCTCCCGATAGTGTAAAAGCACTTTATTTTAATGGTGTATCGGATAGTAGTTTGGGTGGTGTAAAACTATATGCATTAAGTATTGTTGGTGCAAAGCAAAAAGATTCTAGTTCAATTAGCCTAATTATAATAGGGTTATCGGGTATTAATACTGGTAGCTATACATTAATAGATTCGGCAACTTTAGCCAATCCTTTAGGTTTAGTGCAACCCAAATTTTTTGGTGCAAATTATAGTAGCGGCATAGCTGTTTATGCTCCAAGAGATGATATGAAATCTTCCGGTTCCATTCAATTAACGAAGATGGATGTAGGTCTTAATATTGTTGAAGGTAATTTCTTGCAAAATAATATAACCCTTTACGATTTATATCATCAGCCAATTTCGGGTGGTATTAATATGAGTGGAGGCGTATTTCGAGCAGGATTATTGATAATTAATCAAGCCGATTTTAATAAATATAAATCGGGTTTGCCTATTTAATAACCGAATATTTTAATTATCGGGCATAATAAATTGTAAGTTTCTCTGAATCCCTTTCCATTTGGTTCTTTTTAGTGGAGAATGTTTAAAAAGAAAATTAAAGGTTTCTTCATTTAACTCATGCCATTCCTTATTAGTAAAATTTAAAATTTCGGGAATAGGTGTAAACTCTATTTCTTTGGTAGGATTACTAAAGCGATTCCAAGGACAAACATCTTGGCAAACATCACAGCCAAATACCCAATTACCGAATTTTTCTTTCATCGAATTGGGTAATAAATCATCCTTCAGCTCTATTGTAAAGTAAGAAATACATTTACTGCCATCAATAATTTTATTAGGAAGTATGGCATTGGTAGGACAAGCATCTATACATTTCGTACAACTTCCGCAATAATCTTTTGCAAAAGCATCATCATATTTTAATTCAACATCAACAATTAAAGTGGCAATAAAAAAAAATGAGCCACTTCGTTTATTTATTAAATTACCATTTTTACCAATCCATCCTAACCCCGATTTTACAGCCCAAGTTCTTTCTAAAACGGGAGCAGAATCAATAAAACCTCGACCATTAATTTCGCCAATATTTTGTTGTAGCAGAAATAAAAATTCTTTCAATTTTTCTTTAATCACTTTATGATAATCTCTGCCAAAAGCGTATTTCGAAATTTTAGGCGAATCATCTTTTTGTTGTTCGGAGGGAAAATAATTTTTCAGTAATGTAATAACACTTTTAGCTTCCGGAACTAATAAGGATGGGTTAATTCTCAGATCGAAATAATTTTCCATGTAGTGCATCTTCCCGTTAAAACCTTTGGTTAACCAGCGTTCTAAACGTTTAGCATCATCCGATAATATTTCGGCTTTAGCAATACCACAAAAATCAAAGCCTAACTGTTGCGATAGTTGTTGAATAATTTTTGTATGATGATTTTTTAATTCCAAAAAATTAATATTTTTTAATTCAATACCTTAAATACTTTATGAGAAATTTGTATTGTTTTATTCTTCTAAATGTAGTTTATGAAAAAATCGATGTGCCATAGGTGCAATTAGTATTCCAATATTGGTTATAAAGGCAACACCACTAAACAGAGCATAAAATGATGAAAATAATTTTCCAATATCTGTTTTAATTTCTATTACCGGTCCCATTCCGCTTAATATCATTGAGGCATTATGTAAAGCATCCAGCCAACCCATTGGTCCCCAGTAATGATAGCCCAAAACGCCCATGCCCAAACAAATAGCCAAAATAAAAGTGGCAAAAAGAGCATTCCAAAACATTCTTTGTAAAAATAAATGTTTAGGTAAAAGTGCCTTTTTTTTGTGTTCAAAATTGAAGATAGATGAAGTACCAATCATTTTTCTAAATGCTTGTGCCATAAATTCTATTTACAGTTGTTGGAAGAAAATTCTTGATCAATTATTTTTTTTAATTCGCTATAAATATTTTTTTTCCCTTCTCCTAAAATTGATTTCACAAAAAAAACAACGGCATAACCTCTGCATCTATCAATCATAGGCCAAGTGCCAAATAATCCAGGCGAAGCTAAAACAGTACTATTGCCATTAGTATCTGTATCCATTATCCATTCGCCCAACCCATAAGTAAAGCCTTCGGCTGCTTTGGGTGTATATTTAATCATATCAAGCGTCATTTGCGGCTTTTCCATTTCAGCAATCGAGGCTTCGCTTAAAATTCTTTTCTCTTTAAATATTCCTTTGTTTAAAAGCATTATTAAAAAGTTTAAATATTCTTCTGCTGTAGATTTTGCTCCGCCGGATGGATCGGGAGGTAAATTATAATTATCGTTTTGAAAAGTAGAAGTTCTCATGCCTAATGGTCTAAAAATTCTTTCTAACATTAATTGATTAAAGTTTCTTTTAGTAACAATTTCGCATACTCTTGCTGCAATAATAAAGCCCGCATTGCCATAAAAAAATCCTGTACCCGGATTAAAATCAATTTCTTTTTTTGATGCTAAGGCACTTACTTCTGCATCTAATGAGGCATATTTACCTCGGTGTAAAATATTAAGGAATGAAGATTCATCTTGTTTAATTCCTGTTTCGTTCGATAAGCAATGTCGAAGTGTAATATAATTTTTCCCATAAGTGGCAAAAATGGGTAAGTATTTACTAACCTTATCATCTAACGAAATTTTTCCTTCATCCACTAAGGTCATTACCATTGCAGCGGTTAGCCATTTACTGCAACTGGCAATGGGAATAGAAGTATGTTTATTAAAATCTCCCCAATTTTTATCATAAACAATCTTGTTGTTCTTATAAATTAAAACTGCAAATTTTCCACCTAAATCTTTTTTATGAAAATCTAATTTCTTATCTAATTCTCCAAAATTATATTGTGCGAACGATAACTGAAAAAAAAGCAGGAAATTCAATAATACACTGCTTTTGCGGCAGATTTGCTTATAATAAGATGACATTGTTTCGTGTTTTATTGCTTGGATTATTCTTTGTGAAATTACTACTAAAGTATTTTGCTGCAAGTAAACAACAACTATTTAACTTTTACAAAAAATAGGATAGTAATAATTACAGCAAATTACCATTTTAATAGTAAATTTTATTTCAAAAAATAGCTTACCAAAAAAATAATATGAACCTAAATAATTATACAATAAAGGCACAAGAAGCCATTCAGGCTGCACAGCAAGAGGCATTTAATAATGGAAATCCTTTTATCGAAACCAATCATTTACTTAAAGTAATGATAAAAGATAAAGACAACTCTATTGAATATCTTTTAAAAAAGAATAACGTTACCATCTCATTTATTGAAAATAAACTTGAAGAAAGTATTAAACGTTTACCAAAGACCGATACAACCGAACCGGCACAAAGTATTAGTAGAGATTTAAATAACGCCTTATTAAAGGCAAATGCAGCAATTAAACAGTTTAAGGATGAATTTGTGAGTATAGAACATTTACTTGTAGGCTTACTGCAAAATAACGATGATTGTAGTAAAATATTAAAAGATGCAGGTCTTACCGAAAAAGGATTAATTACTGCAATAAAAGAATTGCGGAAAGGCGAAACTGTAAAAAGCCAAACTCAAAATACAGCGTACAATTCTTTAAATAAATATGCACGCAATCTTAATGATATGGCAAGTAACGGAAAACTTGATCCCGTAATTGGCCGCGATGAAGAAATAAGAAGAACCTTGCACATTTTATCTCGACGCTCAAAAAATAATCCAATTCTTGTAGGAGAACCCGGTGTTGGTAAAACAGCCATAGCAGAGGGTTTGGCAATGCGTATTGTAAACGGCGATGTGCCCGATAACCTAAAAAATAAAATCGTTTATGCATTAGATATGGGGCAATTAATTGCCGGTGCTAAATATAAAGGCGAATTTGAAGAACGTTTAAAAGCTGTTGTAAAAGAAGTAGCAGAAAGTGATGGTGAAATTGTTTTATTTATTGATGAAATACATACACTAATTGGGGCCGGTGGCGGAGAAGGAGCTATGGATGCAGCTAATATTTTAAAGCCTGCATTGGCAAGAGGAGAATTAAGAGCAATTGGTGCAACCACTTTAAATGAGTATCAAAAATTTTTTGAAAAAGATAAAGCATTGGAACGTCGTTTTCAGAAAGTAATGATTGATGAACCTTCTGTTGAAGATGCAATTTCTATACTTCGTGGGTTAAAAGATAGATATGAAACACATCATCATGTTCGTATAAAAGATGATGCTATTATTGCTGCTGTTGAATTATCGAATAGATATATTACCGATAGATTTTTGCCTGATAAAGCAATTGATTTAATTGATGAAAGTGCTGCTAAACTTAAATTGGAAATGAATAGTATGCCGGAAGAGTTAGATAAATTAGAAAGGCAAATAAGGCAATTAGAAATTGAACGGGAAGCAATTAAACGTGAGAATGATGAAATTAAATTAAAAGAGTTAAATACCGATATTGCCAATCTTGTTGTTGAGCGAGATACGTTTAAAGCAAAATGGAAAGATGAGAAAGAATTGGTAGATAAAATGCAAAATGCTAAAACCTCAATTGAAGATTTAAAACTGCAAGCCGATCAGGCAGAACGAAATGGCGATTATGGTAAAGTAGCAGAAATTCGTTACGGAAAAATTAAGGAGCAAGAACAAATAGTTAAAACACTTAGTACGCAGCTTCAATCGTTAAGCGATAAACGATTAATGAAGGAAGAAGTTGATGCAGAAGATATTGCCGAAAATATTGCAAAAGCAACCGGTATTCCTGTTTCTAAAATGTTGCAAAGCGATAAAGAAAAACTGCTACAATTAGAAGATCATTTGCATGAACGTATCGTTGGTCAAGATGAAGCTATTTCGGCTGTTGCCGATGCAATTCGAAGAAGTAGAGCCGGATTGCAAGATCCTAAAAAACCTATTGGATCATTCATTTTTTTAGGAACAACAGGTGTAGGTAAAACCGAATTGGCAAAAGCTTTAGCAGCATTTTTGTTTGATGATGAAACTATGATGACACGTATTGATATGAGCGAATATCAAGAAAAGCATACTGTTTCTCGTTTAGTAGGTGCACCTCCGGGATATATTGGATATGATGAAGGTGGCCAATTAACCGAAGCTGTTAGACGTAAGCCATATTCTGTTGTTTTATTAGATGAAATTGAGAAAGCTCATCCCGATGTTTTTAATGTAATGCTTCAGGTATTGGATGATGGAAGACTAACTGATAATAAAGGGCGAGTGGTAAATTTTAAAAATACCATTATTATTATGACAAGCAACTTAGGCAGTAGCATTATTCAAGAGGCATTTGAAAAAGTAAATGAACACAATAAAGATGCAGTAGTAGAAAAAACAAAAATTGAAGTTGTAGCATTGCTGAAACAAACTATTCGTCCGGAATTTCTTAATAGAATTGATGAAGTAATTATGTTTCAGCCATTAATGAAAAATGAAATTAGAGGCATTATTACTATTCAACTAAATCAATTGAAACAGTTGGTTGCAACAAACGGAATTGACTTAGCTTTTACCAATTACTTATTAGACTTTTTAGCAGAAAATGGATATGATCCTCAATTTGGAGCAAGGCCATTAAAACGATTAATTCAGAAAGTAATTATCAATGAATTGAGTAAAAAAATATTATCGGGAGATATTGATAAAAGTAAAAAGGTATTAGTAGATGTATTTGATAGCGTAGTAGTATTTAGAAACGAATAAATAAGGTTGAACATTTATGCTCAACCTTATTATAGCAATTACCAACGACTATTGCTGAAAGAACGTTTGTTGTTAGTTCTTTCTTCGCGTGGTCTTGCTTCAGTTACGCTAATTGCACGGCCTTCAACTAAACCGCCGTTTAATTCGGCGATAGCTTTTTTGGCTGCTGCGTCATCAGACATTTCAACAAAACCAAATCCGCGGCTGCGTTGTGTAACTTTATCGGTAATAATTTTTGCTGAAGTTACTTCTCCGTAACTTTCAAAGAAACCTCTTAAGTCTTCATCTTCTACATTGAAGCTTAAATTTGAAACATAAATGTTCATCTTAAAAAAGATTTTAAATAAAAAATAAATTGAGATAAAAGCAGGCGTAAAGAAGAATAAACTATTAGCAGAAATGCTTAGCAGAAAATTTGTTCACTTACTAAATGCTGAAAAGCTCAAATTGACGGTGCAAATGTAGTGAAATTAAGCTGCACCATAAAAAATTTCTCGTTATAAAGAAAAGTTTAGTAATTTAGAGTATCCAATTTCAATGAAATACTGCATGAAACTTTCAATTATTATCCGAAACAGGAATAATGCGATGTTGTTAGAACAAACATTGCAGCAAATTTCTAACCAGCAAACAAGTTTTCCTTACGAAATAGTTATTGTTGATAATGATTCAACTGATCATTCTTTGCAAGTTGCTCAAAAGTTTAACTGTAAAATAGTGCATTTGCCCAAAGGAGAATTTACTTATGGTAAAGCAATAAATGTAGGAATTGCTAATAGTGAAGGTGAATACATTATGATTATAAGCTCTCATGTATTGTTATTGCAGAATGATTTTCTTGAAAAAATACCATTTTATTTTTCAGATAATAAAATTGCAGGATTACGATTTATTAACACGTCGGCTCCACAGCAATTAGTTGAAAGTGTAAAAAAAGGCGTTCAAAAAATTGAAGCAATTGATGATATGAATTTTGCTAACAAATATTGGAATAATTTAATTGTAAACCATTGTAGTGCAATTAGAAAAAGTTGTTGGGAAATTGAAACTTTTAATGAGTTATTAAATGCAGGGGAAGATAAGCTATGGGCATTAAATATTTTGAAACAAGGATATCATCTCTTATATAATGTTCCTGTTTATTATGCGTATGTAGCTGAAATTTCGATGAATAGAAAAATTAGTAAAAGAGTAAGAGAAGAGTATTCAAAGAAGATGATTATTTGCAATGCTGTTTCTGAATATGAAAAATATTTTATGCTTTATTTGATGTATAAAATGAAAAGAAATTCTAAAACATTTTTTAAAGGGCTATTAACCGATATAAAAATTTATTTTGGATATAAACGAGAAAAGAAAAGATTCAAAAATTTAGCGGTTGTATCCAATTAAATATTTTAAGGTTGATTCTATTTTTCTTAGTCGCTTGGTGATAAACTGTTTTTTTAATTCTCTTTTTATGCGTGCATGTAAAATAGGATCGTAGGTTGGTATAAATTTTTTATAACTTTTTATATTCAATATCCAATAACTAATTCCAGCAACATCCCATTTATATAAACAACGTTTCAAATCTTTATAAAAAAGTGCAACTTCAACGGGTTGTGTATAATATAAGTGCTCTTGAATGGCAATGCCTTTCTTTTCAAAGGCAATTATTTTTTTTATACCTTCTGCAAAATCGTTTCCGGTAAATTTACCATAAGGCATCCATGAGTTAGGGCGTATATCTATTTCAAGTAAATAATGCTTGTTTGTATGTTCTTCATAAAAAAATCCTACACTGGCAAAACCATGTAAACCAACTGCTTTGCCAATTTTTTGTAATTCATTTTTTATTACTTCGTTGTAATAAAAAACTCTTCGGGTGCTAATACTAAACTTGTTGTTTATATACGAAAGTACTTTAGAAATATTGCAGCATATTAATTCTCCTTTCCAAAATAATGCTTCTACACCAACATCTTCACCCTTTATATATTGTTGAATAACTAAGTTATTTTTGATCTCTATTTTTTCTAATGCTACCAATATATCATTTTTGGTGTTGCAAATAGTAATGCCCATTCCACCCCAGCTTAAATCTTGTTTTAGTAAAACCGGAAAATTGATTGTATTAATTTGTTGTTGAATAAAATTTGCTTCATCGTATATAATAAATTCAGGGGTTAAAATATTCAGCTCATTGCAAATAGTAGATAAACCTGCTTTTGATCCTAATATTTTTCTGTACGTGTTATTTTTTAAGGGCATTATTTTATCAAATAATGAATCGGATTGAATTGATTCATTCATCAGTTTAATTAGCGGATCATCTCCCAATATAATCCAATCATAATTATTATTCGATAATGCAATTATTTGTTGCACCAACTCCTCTTTTTCCTTTTTTGATACAATTAATTCATCAACAAAACTATTTGATGCAACCCAATCGGTTGGTTGACATACAACATGCACAGTGCATCCGGAAGTTTTAAGCAAAAATGGTATTTCAGATATTGCATCCCAACTCTCAGAAACTGCCAGTAATACTTTAAACATGCTATATTTTAATTAAAAATTGTGTAGAAAAGAATAGAAACAATATTTCAAAAATAAGATAGTTTTATACAGTATTTTGATGAATTGTTAAATGAAATATTATGCTTCAATTTAACTCGGTAATTGAACAATTTGGAAAGAAAGGTGAGAAAACCGGATGGACATACATTTCAATTTCTGCAGAAGTTGCAGAGAAGATAAACCCGGGCAATAAAAAAGTATTTAGAGTGAAAGGAAAAATTGATGATTGTTCTATTGCAGCAATTGCATTAATGCCAATGGGCGATGGAAGCTTTATAATGCCTTTAAATGCTACTGTTAGAAAGCAGATTAAAAAAAGAAAAGGGGATGAAGTATTGGTACATCTGCAAATAGATAATCAACAAATAAAACCTCCTCAAGAGTTTATTGAATGTTTAGATGATGAGCCCAATGCAAAAATATTTTATAAGCAGCTTTCCTTATCACATCAAAATTATTTTTGTAATTGGATAAAGCAAGCCAAAACCGATAATACAAAAGCAAAAAGAATTGCTCATACCATTAATGCATTAATTAATGGCTGGCACTTTGGTGAAATGATGCAATTTTTAAAAGCTAATAAATAAAAAAGTTAATCAACTATGAAGAAAGTTCATCTGGTATTAGGTAGTGGCGGTGCAAGAGGTATGGCTCATATTGGGGTTATAGAAATGTTACAACAAGATGGATACGACATTATAGAAGTGGTAGGTTGTTCAATGGGAGCCGTTGTTGGTGCTATGTATTGTACCGGGAATTTACAAAAATATACACAATGGTTATTGAGCCTTACCAAGTCTGGCGTATTTAGTTTGTTTGATTTTACGTTAACTAAACAAGGTTTTGTAAAAGGCGAAAAAGTATTTGTTAAAATACAGGAATTTGCCGGAGAACAGTGTATTGAAAATTTGAAAATTCCTTTTGTGGCTGTTGCAACTGATATGTTACATAAAAAAGAAGTGTATTTTACTTCAGGAAATATATACAAAGCTTTACGAGCATCTATTGCCATACCCGGCGTTTTTACACCGGTTATTACCGACGAATCGGTATTGGTTGATGGTGGTGTATTAAATCCGTTGCCATTAAATTTAATTCATAAGCAAGATGATGCTATTGTTGTGGCGGTTAATTTAAATGGAATGCCAATTAAGCAGGCTAAGCAAGTAATTAGAGAAGAATCTACTAATTATTGGGAATGGTTACCCAAATTGCCTACGTTGGTTAAAAAAGATATAGTTGAAAAAGAAAGAAATGAAATAATAAAGCTTAGTTTATTTGATTTATTAAACTCATCTTACGATTGTACGCTGGATAGATTAACCGAAATTATCATTAATCAGCATCAACCCGATATTTTGGTAGAAATACCCAGAAATATTTGCAACACTTTTGAGTTTTATAAAGCTGCCGAAGTAATTGAAATAGGAAGAGAAGCATACAAAAAAGCAATTGCAAGCTAAGCTGATTGCTCTAATAGATTGTAACATTGTGTTGCTATTTCTAACTCTTCGTTGGTTGGAATTACTAAAACTTTAACCGAAGATTTTTCGGTATTAATTTCTCTTATTTCTTTGCTCGATAAATTATTTTTTTCTTCATCTAATTCTATTCCTAAATATTCTAAGTTGCCTAAACACAACTTTCTAATAAGCGTATCATTTTCTCCAACCCCTGCTGTAAATATAATAGCATCTAAGCCATTTAGTGCGGCGGTATAAGCACCAATATATTTTTTTATTCTGTAAGCATACATATCGTAAGCCAAAATAGCATCTTTATTTCCTTGTTCAATTTCTTTTCTTATATCTCTCATATCGCTAAATCCGGTTAAACCAATCATGCCACTTTTTTTGTTTAAAATATTATTTACTTGGTCTATATCATATCCTAACTGATTCACTAAATGAAAAATAATAGATTGATCAATATCTCCACTTCTTGTTCCCATAATCAATCCGTTCATTGGACCAAAGCCCATTGTTGTATCAATACAAATGCCTCCATAAACAGCAGCCATACTGCATCCATTACCTAAATGGATAGTAATAATTTTTGCCTCTTTTTTTTGTAAATAATTAATTGCTTTTGTTGCAACATATTTATGGCTGGTTCCATGAAAACCGTAAGCTCTAATTCCATGAACCGAATAAAATTCTGAAGGAATGGCAAAGCGAAATGCAGTTGCATTCATTGTTTGATGAAATGCTGTATCGAAAACAGCAATTTGTATTGCTTGCGTAAATATTTTTTCTGCTACTTCAATTCCTAAATAGTTAGCAGGATTATGCAATGGTGCTAATGGAAATAATTTTTTTATTTGTTCTTTTACTTCGGGAGTAATAATGGTAGTGGCTGCAAAACTTTCTCCACCATGTACGGTTCTATGGCCTACAACTTTTATTTCGGTAGGGTTTTTTATTACGCCAAATTCTGTATCTGTTAATAGTGCGGCAACTTTTTGTAAACCTGTTGCATGATCGTCAATATCTACAGTTTCTTTTAAAATTTTTTCAGTATTATTTTTAATTACTTTGTGGGTAATGGTAGAGTTTTCTAAACCAATTCTATCAATTATTCCACTGCAAATTAATACTGCTTGTGGCATTTGTATAAGTTGATATTTGATAGAGCTGCTTCCTGAGTTAATTACAAAAATGTTCATTAAGAAAAATTTATTGTTGAGCTTGAATGGCTGTAATAATTACAGTGTTAAAAATATCATCTACTGTACAGCCTCTGCTTAAATCGTTTACAGGCTTGTTTAATCCTTGCAACATAGGCCCAATTGCTAATGCACCGGTTTCTCTTTGTACAGCTTTATAGGTGTTGTTGCCTGTATTTAAATCGGGAAATATTAAAACACTAGCCTGACCAGCCACTTGCGAATTAGGGAGTTTTTGTTTGCCTACTGTTGCATCAACAGCAGCATCATATTGAATGGGGCCTTCAATTTTTAAATCTGGTCTTTTTTGTTTTACAATTTCTGTTGCCATTCTAACTTTTTCTACATCTTCTCCTTGTCCCGATGTGCCGGAAGAATAAGAGAGCATAGCAATTTTTGGTTCTATGCCAAACATGATACTACTTTCTGCGGAGGATATGGCAATTTCGGCTAATTGTTCGGGAGTGGGATTAGGATTTACTGCACAATCGCCAAAAACAGAAACTCTATCGGGTAAGCACATAAAAAATACAGAAGATACTACGGTAACATTAGGTTTGGTTTTTACAAACTGAAGTGCAGGCCGAATAGTATGCTGAGTAGTATGCAAGGCACCGGAAACCATACCATCGGCATGGCCTTTATATACCATCATAGTACCGAAATAAGAAACATCTGTCATTAAATCTCTTGCCATTTCCATATTCACATTTTTCGATTTTCTCAATTCATATAAAGCATCAACATACTCATCGTATAATGGCGAAGAAGATGGGTCTATAATATGTACTTTATCAAAATCAAAAGAAATATTTAATCTTTTTATCGAAGCTTTAATATCATCAATTTTACCAAGTATGGTTAATTCAACAATATTTTGTTTAAGTAGTTTCGAAGCGGCTTTTAAAATTCTATCATCGTTTCCTTCGGGCAAAACAATATGTTTTTTTTGCGATTTAGCTCGTTTAATAATTTGATATTGAAACATAAGAGGCGTAATACCTTCCGGTTGAAACGTAGTTAATTTATTTTCTATCGCTTTGGTATCAATATATCTTTCGAATGTTGTTATGGCCAAATCTATTTTCTGTTTATTATCAGAATAAATTCTCGATTGTGTAGATGCAATTAAATTAACTGTTTCAAAAGTGCCTGTTTCTACTTGTACAATTGGAACAATGGTTTGTAAGCCTTGTACTAATTTAATAATAGGTTCTTCTGGTTCTAAACCGCCGGTTAAAATTAATCCTGCAACTTTTGGATAGTTTTTAGACAGGTTAGCTTGTAAAATAGCCACAATAATATCGGCCCTATCGCCGGGTGTAACTACTAAGGTATTTTCTTTTAGTCGGGTTAAGCAATTTCTTAATTGCATAGCACCTACAATAGAATGATCTACCTGATTTGAAATTTCATTTTGGCCAAATAATATTTTTCCTTTTACGGCTTCAATAATTTCTTTCATGGTTGGATTACCTAAATCGATGTTAAGTGGAATAACACTTACCAAAACATCTTTAGGAATGCGTTTAGAAAGAATTTGATGTAATTCAAACAAATGTTCTGATTGAACTTTGTTGGCTACAACCGCCAATACTTGAATTTCTTTATCGTTAAAACTTTGGTAATTAGATAAAATAAGATTAGATAATTCTTCGGCACTATTTTTTTCTCCATTAGAAATAAGAATTACCGGAATACCCAAGTTTTTGGCTATAGCAATATTGGCATCAAATTCAAACGATAAACCTTCGCCTAAAAAATCTGTTCCTTCTACCAAAACAAAATCATGCGTTTCTTCTAATTTTTTATATTTCGATATAATTGTATCAATAACATAAGTGGTATTACCCATACTTTTATAATATAAAACTTGCTCTCGCGTAAAAGCAAACATATCCTGATATTCTATATTTAATCCAAAATGCGAGGTAATAGTTTCAATATGAATATCTTTTCCTTTTTCGGGTGGTTCATTAATTACAGGTTTAAAGTAAGCAAGCTTTTTAGTTTTATCGGCTAACAAATTCATTAAACCAAGTGCTATTAAGGTTTTTCCGCTGTACGGTTCTGTACTTGCAATATAAATTGCCTTTGACATAATCTTAAAATTTCGTATTGCTTTAATAAAGTAAATGCAAAAGTGATTTTTTTTTCTAAAAATAGAACTGATATAAATCACTACGCCTTAATGTTAAGTATCTGCTCAAATATTATTCAACAGTCTTTAACATTTCATTAATACACAATATAGTTTCAGTTGGTATCTGTTAATGCAATATGGCTCATTAATTGTTATAAAAGCAAAAAACAAATGGAGCAATTATACATAAAACATTTATAATTATGAAACAAAAACAAGTAGTATTAATTATTGCTGTTGCAGCAGTAGTAACCATGTCGGCAATTTTATCAGCATGCTCTAAAAGTACATCGGCACAAGTAAACCCTTCTGCATCTACCCAAAGTGTATCACTTTACTTAACTGATGCTCCTGCGGTTTTTAATAATGTATATCTCGATGTAAAATCTATTGAAGTATTAATTGATTCGTCAAAAAATACTCGCCAGCATGATAGCCTAAATTGGGATGATATGGGTGAAAGAATGGAAGAAGTATCTGGAGGTATGAGAAAACCAGATAGTGCTTCATTTGTAGCTACTAAATTAAATTTTTCTCCCGGTGTGTATGATTTATTGAAATTGAGAAATGGGGTAGATACCTTATTATCAACCTCTACTATTCCTGCCGGTAATATTCGTTTAATTAGAATTAATTTAGGTACTAATTGCTCTGTGGTAAAAGATAGTGTATCGTATGCTTTGCGTTTACCACCCAATGCACCATCCTATATACTTATTAAGTTAGAAGGAAATGAATGGGAAGAATTTGAAACAAATGCATATCGTTTGTGGTTAGATTTTGATGTTGCTCGTTCAATTGTGAATATGGATAATACCTATTATTTGGTTCCTTTCTTACGAAATTTTGTTCCAAATAAAAGCGGTTCTGTTGAAGGTAATATTGCGCCAATAGCTGCTATGCCTGCATTTGTTAAATTATTTAACGCTACAGATAGTTCTTTTGCAATGCCTAATGAGGATGGAGAATTTAAAATAAGAGGATTGAAAGATGGAAGCTATTCATTATTGGTTCATTCAGCTGTAAAAAATGGTAATGGCACACCTATGTTTAAAGATACAACCATTAATAATGTTGTAATTCAGAATGCCAATCATGTTTCGTTTAGAAATATCATGTTACATCCATAAATAGTGTTTGGTTGAGGATAGATTATAATAGGGAAGCAGGTAATTGCTTCCCTTTATTTATTTATTGCATTATTAATAAATACTTCGAAATCTTTTTTTAATTGAATTAAAGAAGGTTTGTTAATGTACATCATGTGTCCGGCAGGATAATAAGTTAATGATATATTTTTCTTCAATTCTTTTTTCAGGAACATGTGATTTAATACGTTTCTGGTGGCAAAATAAGGAGTAGCCATATCAAAATATCCATTGGCAACCCACACTTTTAAATAAGGGTTTTTAGTCATTGCATCTCTTAATGTTTCTGCAACATTCAAATATTTATTCTTACTTAAAATCCATGGATGTGGCCTTCCGGTAAGTATTTCATAAGGAATTTCGTTTTCGTATTTTAAATCCTTATGTAAATAATCATTAATAGCCATAGCATATACACCATAAATAGTTTTATCGTAGCTGGGGTCATAATCAAATTCTTCGCCGGCATTATCATAATCATCTCCTGTAAATCGGCTATCCAATCTGCCTACCGTTTTTCCTTCTGTTCTTAATAATTCTTTATTAAATCTTCCTACATATAATCTCAAATTACTTTCCATAATATATTGTTTCGATAGGCCTGTATAGTCATGTAGTTTATCGGCAATAGCATTTTTTTCTTCATCAGTAATTTGATCTCCTTTTAGTAAGGCAAGTGTATAATCAGTAACAGCAAAATGTTCTACTTCTTTTAATAAAGTATCTAAGTTGTTATAATTGGAAGATAATTTTTTATGGTACCAAGCTGTAGCACTAAATGTTGGCAGTAATAAAGGAAAAGGGCGATCGTTGCCTTTATCGGTTGCATCGGCACCAAAATCTAATATGGCAGAAATAAGTATTACACCATTTAAATATAATCCATAACGGTTTTGTAAATAACCTGCTAAACCGGCACTACGGGTAGTTCCATAGCTTTCTCCGCCAATAAATTTTGGCGAGCTCCATCTTTCATTTTTACTAGTATATAAGCGAATAAAATCTCCTACAAATTGAACATCATTATCGTACCCAATAAATTCATTTTTATCGGTTTTGCCAATGGATCGGGTAAAACCTGTAAGCATTGGGTCAATAAAAACAATATCGGTTTTATCTAACCACGAGTATTCGTTATCTGTATAACTATAAGGTGGCGGTTTAGTAGTTCCATCATCATTCATTACAACACGTTTTGGGCCTAAAGCACCCATGTGCAACCATAGTGAAGCCGATCCGGGCCCACCATTGTAGGCAAATAGTAGGGGGCGTTTGGATAAATCAGTTTCTCCATCTTTAGTGTAGGCTACAAAAAAGAGTTTGGCTTTTAAAGAATCGTTTTCATCTTTTATTGCCATATATCCTGCGGTAGCGGTATAACTAATTACTACTCCATTAATTTTTACTTGATGTTTTGTAACAGATAAAGTGTAGGTTTTATCGAGGTTTTGTCCTGCAGCATAAAAATTAATTAAAAAGGAAAGAGAAATGAATAAGAATTTCATAAGCATAGTTTATGTATTTCGAAAATACAATTTTATTATCTACCTGTTTAGCTTTTATTCAATAGTTTTTATAGTATTCTTTTTCATTAAAAAATAAATCTCTATTCTTGCAAACTGCTTTTAAATACCGAAAAGAGATTAGGTACCATATTAAAAGTGCTATAAGTATAAAAAAATTAAAATTAAGTGTATGAGCGATTTGCTAAATAGGTTACAAGAAACCGTTGCGTTTATTAAAACAAAAGTAAATGTACAAGCAAAAGTGGGTGTTATTTTAGGAAGCGGGTTAGGCAATTTAACTGAGGAGGTAGCTGTTGAAGTAAGTATTCCATATGCTGAGATACCTCATTTTCCAACTAGTACCGTTAAAGGGCATAGTGGAAAATTATTATTTGGCAAAGTAGGTTCAACACCTGTAGTAGTTATGGGAGGAAGGTTTCATTATTACGAGGGCTATTCTGCCGAGCAAGTAGTATATCCTGTAAGAGTATTGCGTTTATTAGGAATTGAAACTTTATTATTATCGAATGCAGCAGGAGGTGTGAATCCCGATTTTGAAGTAGGCGATTTAATGATCATCAATGATCATATTAGTTTTTTTACCGAAAATCCGCTAAGAGGAAAAAATGAAGAAACATTGGGTACTAGATTTCCTGATATGAGTGAACCATACGATAAAATATTAATTGCCAAAGCACATGCAATTGCTAAAGCACATAAGATAAAGGTTCATGAAGGGGTATATACTGCCGTTACCGGACCTACATTTGAAACCAGAGCCGAATACAAATTAATAAAAATTTTAGGAGGAGATGTAGTAGGTATGAGTACTGTTCAGGAAGCCATTGCTGCCGTACATTGCGGATTAAAAGTTTTTGGCATAAGCGTTATTACCGATATTGGCATACGTGAAGATGAAAATGTAATTACCCACGAAGAAGTATTGCAAGCTGCTAAAGCAGCCGAACCTAAACTTGCAACATTGTTTAAAAACTTAATACAAACGCTATAGGTTAATTTATTTGTAATGTACCTTAGTTTAAAGGTTTTACCAATACATTTAAAGCATTACTGTTAATTTGCAGCTTATTTTGCAAGCATGAATTTTTTGAAAAGAAATTATTGGTGGTTGATATTTTGTTGTATAATGGCAAATGCTATTTCGGCTCATGCTCAATACCCATCTAATCCTTCGGGCAGATATAATGGTTATTCTACTGGTGCACAAACTCAATACGATCAAAATGGTCGTCCACTTTCCGGTAGCCAAAAACCAAAACAAGATTCAATAGAGCATCGCGATAAATACGCCGATTCTATTACTATTTTTTATAAATATTTCGATTCTACCAGAATTAGAACAATAGATTCTTCTATCAACGATTTTTCGAAAAGAATAAAGCAGCCTTATTGGTTAAATACATTAGGAAATTATGGAACTGCTACCAATTCATTATTGTTTCAGCCCTATATGAAACCCGGATGGGATGAAGGATTGCATCAATTTGATGCGTATAATTTTACAGTAGAAAATACACGTTTTTTTCAAACAACAAGGCCTTATACCGAGTTGGGATATTTATTAGGAAGCAAGGCCGAGCAATTAGTAGATATTCTTCATACACAAAATAAAAAAAGTAATTTCAATTTTTCTTTTGAATACAGATTTAGTAATTCGCCCGGATTATTTCGGTTACAAAATGCAAGCATTAACAATTTAAGATTTACTACCCATTATCAATCGCATAATAAAAGATATGAGTCATTTCTTATTTATTATTCAAATAAAAATGCAGTCTCAGAAAATGGAGGCTTAGTTAATCCTAATAAATCAGATAGTATTGCCGGAAATACCTTAAGCGATCCATTTCAATTATTAACTCGATTAGGACAAGCCGGTACTTTAACCCGAGATCCTTTTAATACCACAGTGAATACAGGAAATATTTATAAAGAAATGTCTTTGTTGTATAGGCAGCAATACGATTTTGGACAAAAAGATTCTATAGTGGTAAACGATTCGGTAACTGCCAGATTATTTTATGCAAGATTTAGATTGCAACATACTTTTTCTCTTAAAACAAATAGTTATCAATTTTTAGATTTTAATGCCGATTCTCTAAACTACGATTCATTGTATCACTATAAGCTTACCAAAATGCAGGATACAGTTCAGTTTAAAGATGCATGGATAAACGTAACCAATGAATTTAGCTTGTTATCTTTTCCCGATAAAAAAAATCAAAGTCAGTTTTTAAAAGTGGGTACAATTATTCAAAATTTTAAAGGAAATTTTGGAGATACTTCTTCACAAACTTTTCATAATATCTCTTTACTTGGCGAATATAGAAATAGAACACGCAATCAGCTTTGGGATATGCAATTAAAAGGAGAATTGTATGTAAATGGAATGAATTCGGGCGATTATGGATTGAGAGCCGATTTAAAAAGAGCATTAGGAAGAAAAGTAGGATACCTGCAAATTGGTTTTCAAAATGTAAATAAAACACCTTCCTTTATTTTCGATCCGTTAACCAACTTCCGCGTAACCGATAAACAAGCATTTAAAAAAATTAATTTTACTCGGTTATATGCTGTTTACGAAAACCCGAAACAACACTTTATTCTTAGCGGCGAATATTATTTAGTGAATAATTATACTTATTTCGATAGTTTTTTTGTTGCTAAACAAGATGCAAGTTTATTTAATGTACTGCATGTAAGTGCCGAAAAAAGCTTCAAACTATCCAAACACTGGACACTATATTCTGAATTGCATTTGCAACAAACTACCAACAATGCACCTGTGCATGTTCCTTTTTTGCTTACACGCAACCGATTGGCGTATGAAGGAAACTTTTTTACCAACCTAAATTTATCTACCGGAATAGAAGTAAGGTATTATACCAATTATAAAGCCGATAATTATTCTCCATTTACAGGGCAGTTTTTTTATCAAAACAATTTCATTACCTCCAATTTACCCGATATTAATTTATTCTTCGATTTTAGAATTAAAAGCTTTAAAGCATTTATACGGGCAGAAAATTTAAACACGCTTAACTCATTTAAGCAGTTTAGTTTTACCAAATATAGTTTTGCAACACCATATTATCCTTCTCAAGGATTATGGATGCGATTGGGAATTTGGTGGAGTTTTGTAAATTAAAAACCAATTTTAGTTGGCATACCTTAAATTACTAATATTTTTTGCTAATTTGCCCCCGTGCGAAAATTTATATCAATAGCATTAATAGCCTTATTCTTTTTTGGTAATACCGAAGCCTATCAGCTATTAAAGTTGCCGTTATTAGTAAAGCACTACATAAAGCATAAGCACGAAGATCCGGCTATTTCTTTTATTGCTTTTTTACAATTACATTATCAAGATAAAACGGTGGTTGATGCCGATTTTCAGCAAGACATGCAATTGCCTTTTAAAACAAACGATGCCAAAATGATTCAATTGGCTTCTGTTAGTTTACCTTCTCCCAGAATTAGTATAGAAATATTGCCAACTCCTGTAGTAAAACAAATACTTAGTATTCATCACGAGCAGTTATATTCTTTAAATACTCCACACGACATCTTTCAGCCTCCCAAAATAAGTTAAATATATTTTTTCATTTGCCTAAAAGCAAATTGAAGCCACAAATGTGTTAAACAACAATGCTATACAGTGTTTCTGTTGTTTGTTTCATCATTTACTTAACTTATATTTTTTAGTATGCTACATGCTATTATTAAGTTTTCAATCCAAAATAAATTAATTATTGGATTGTTAACCTTTGGATTAATTATTTGGGGTGGGTTTTCTGTTGCCAAACTTCCTATCGATGCTGTTCCGGATATTACCAATAACCAAGTTTTAATTATAACTTCTGCACCCAGTTTAGGAGCTCCCGATGTAGAAAGATTTATTACAGTACCTGTTGAATTAGCTACTCGCAATATTGCCGGAATTACAGAGCAAAGAAGTTTCTCAAGATTTGGTTTAAGCTTAGTTACATTGGTTTTTGATGATAAAACCGATGTTTATTGGGCAAGGCAGCAAGTGAGTGAGCGATTGGTTAAAGTACAATCGCAACTGCCTACTGGTATTGGTGTTCCTGAAATGGGACCGGTTACTACAGGCTTAGGAGAAATATATCAATATGTTGTTCGCCCAAAGCCCGGATATGAACAACAATACAATTTAACAGAGTTGAGAAATATTCAGGATTGGATTGTTAGAAGACAATTATTAGGAACCGATGGTGTTGCCGATGTAAGCAGTTTTGGCGGATTGGTTAAGCAATATGAAGTTGCTGTAAATACCGATAAACTAAAAAGTTTTGAAATAACTATTGGAGACATTTATAAAGCATTGAACGAAAATAACCAAAACGCCGGAGGTGCTTATATTGAAAAAGGGCCTAATGTTTTATTTATTAGAACAAGTGGATTGGCAAAAAGCATGGAGGATATTAATAACATTGTTATAAAACAAGTAAATGGTTCAATTCCGGTTTTAATTAAAGATGTTGCTGAAGTTAAAATTGGCAATGCTGTTCGTTTTGGTGCCACCGTTTATAATAATGAAGGCGAAGTAGCCGGAGCTGTAGTAATGATGTTGAAAGGAGAAAATAGTAGTAAAGTAATTAATAACATTAAATCGAAAATTAAAGTAATTGAAAAAACATTACCCGAAGGTGTTGTAATTGAACCTTTTTTAGATAGAACAAAAATGGTTAATAATGCAATTGGTACTGTTGAGCATAATTTATTGGAAGGTGCATTAATAGTGATTTTTGTGTTGGTTTTATTTTTAGGAAATATTCGTGCCGGATTTATTGTGGCATCTGTTATTCCACTTAGTATGCTATTTGCAGTAATAATGATGAATGCATTTGGCGTAAGTGGTAATTTAATGAGTTTAGGGGCATTAGATTTTGGTTTATTGGTTGATGGTGCAGTAATTATTGTAGAAGCTGTAATGCATAAAATTACCCATCATTCAGGATTTAAAGAAGCTACAACAATTAATCAACATCAAATGAATGTAGAGGTAGAAGAATCGGCAGGTAAAATGATGAACTCGGCTGTATTTGGGCAAATTATCATTCTTATTGTATATCTACCCATTTTAACATTACAAGGAATTGAAGGAAAAATGTTTAAGCCAATGGCACAAACGGTTTCATTTGCCATTTTGGGTGCATTTATTTTATCGCTAACCTATGTGCCAATGCTAACTTCTTTATTGCTAAATAAAAAAATTAGTCGTAAAGTAAATTTTTCCGATAAAATGATGCATTTCTTTAATCAACTATACAAACCTGTATTAAAAAAAGTATTGCATCAGCCATGGATAATTGTACTTACCGGATTTAGCCTATTTATAGTTTCGATAATTATTTTAATGAATATGGGAGGTGAATTTATTCCTAAATTAGAAGAAGGCGATTTTGCAGTAGATACCAGATTATTAACAGGTTCTTCTCTTACCAATACTATTCAAACTACTCAAAAAACAGCCGAAGTATTATTAAAAAATTTTCCGGAAATTAAAAAAGTTGTTACTAAAATAGGATCGGGTGAAATACCTACCGATCCCATGCCTTTAGAAGCTGCTGATATGATGCTGATATTGAAAGATAAAAGCGAATGGAAAAATGCATCATCCTTCGATGAGTTAGCAGAAAAAATGAGCAAAAAATTAGAAGATGTTCCCGGTATAACTACCGGTTTTCAATTTCCGGTGCAAATGCGATTTAATGAATTAATGACTGGAGCAAGGCAAGATGTAGTTTGTAAAATTTTTGGAGATGATTTGGATACACTTGCTATGCATGCCAATGAATTAGGAGAAGTTATTAAAACAGTTTCCGGTGCAAAAGATTTATACATTGAAACGGTTACCGGTGTTCCTCAAATTGTTGTTACCTATAACCGTGAAGCAATTGCGCAATATGGTGCAAATATTTCTGATATCAATAATACTATTCAATCGGCTTATGCGGGTAATGTGGCAGGATTAATATTTGAAGGAGATAAACGATACGATTTAGTAGTACGATTGGATGAAAAGCAAAGGCAGAATGTAAGTAATGTTGGCAATTTAATGATTGGTTTAAAAAATGGTAATCAAGTGCCTTTAAATGTATTGGCCAATATTGAATTGAAAGATGGCCCTTATCAAATTCAAAGGGAAGATGCTAGGCGGAGAATTACTGTAGGTTTTAATGTTCGCGGCCGCGATGTACAAAGTATTGTAACCGAATTGCAACAAAAAGTTGCTAAAACTGTACATCTTTCTGCAGGATATTATATTACGTATGGTGGCCAATACGAGAATTTACAAAGAGCATCGCAACGACTAAGCATTGCAGTACCCGCAGCACTGCTTTTAATTTTAGTAATGTTATATTTTGCTTTTAATAAAATTAAATATGCATTGCTCATTTTTTCGGCAATTCCTCTTTCTGCAATTGGTGGTGTATTTGCTTTGTTTAGCAGAGGTATGCCATTTAGCATTTCTGCAGGGGTTGGTTTTATTGCGTTGTTTGGAGTGGCAGTTTTAAATGGCATTGTATTGATTGGCGAAATGAATCGTTTACGGCACGATGGTATAACAGACATTGTGCAAGTAATAATGCAAGCAACAACCGTTCGGTTAAGACCGGTATTAATGACGGCTGCAGTAGCTTCATTAGGGTTTTTACCAATGGCTATTAGTAATGGTGCCGGAGCCGAAGTGCAAAGACCATTAGCTACAGTGGTAATTGGCGGATTAGTAAGTGCCACTATTCTTACACTATTGTTATTACCTGCTTTGTATTTATTGTTTGAACGAAAAAAGAAACTCCGTTTTACCAATAAAAATGTTGTACTAACCATTGCAATAATGCTTTTATCTGCTAATGTTTTTTCTCAGAATAATAGCAAGAAAATGACTTTGCAAGAAGTACTTACTACTGGTTTAAACAATGCCGAAATAATGAAATTGAGTGCATGGGAAGAAAAATATTATGATAAGCTGCAATTAACTGCCCGTGATATACCTAAAGCACAAGTTGGAGTAGAAATGGGAAATTTTAATAGTATTTATTTCGATTCTAAAATTTCTGTTATGCAAAACTTTGCATCGGGTAATTTTTATCGAAAACAAAAAAATTTGTTAGAAACATTTTTTCAATCGGCCAAAGCTCAAACACAAGTAAAAAAAGCCGAGTTAAAAAAATTGTTAGAGCAGTTATATACTCAGCTTCAATATTTGCAGGCAACAGCTGCATTAACAAATTATGTTGATAGTATTTATATGAAATATGTAAAAATTGCTCAGCTTAGGTTTGATAAAGGAGAAAGTAATTTGTTAGAAAAAATAAGTTTAGAGAATAAAGTAGCACAAAATAAATTATTATTACAAGCTACTGAAAGCGATTTGCTTTCTGTTCAAATGCAATTAGGCATATTGTTGCAAGCAAATTTTACTATTGAAGCAGCAGATACTTTTCATTCCAATAAAAAACTTTTTGATACAGCTCTATTACAGCAACAGCCTTTGCTTAAATATTATCAGCAATTGCAGCAACAAAATGTAGCACAAACTGCTGTAGAAAAAGCTAAACTGAAACCCGAATATTTTGTAGGATTGAATAATCAATCCATAATAGGTTGGCAATTAAATAGAGATAAAACTGAAAATTTTTATGATGCAGGCAAACGTTTTTCTTCAGTAACAGCCGGACTATCTATTCCAGTATTTACTAAAGCACGACATGCAAAAATTGAGGCTGCTAAAATAAATGAGCAAATTGGTGAAGTATCTTTTAAAATAGCTAAAAATAATATGCAGTCTGCTTTATTTAAAGCTTTGCAAGATTACAATAAGTACAGTAATACTGCATTGTATTATCAATTGCAAGGCATTAATCAATCCAATGCAATTATTAATAATGCAAATTTGAGTTATCAAAGTGGACAAATAAATTATGTAGAATGGGCAACTTTATTTAATCAGGCAGTAGCAATTAAATACGAGTACCTCAATGCCATGTTTCAGCAGCATTTAACTGAGGCAGAATTAAATTATCTCTTAATCAACAATTAAATTTTAAACTATGTTTCGTAAGCATAATAATATTATAACTGTTTTTGTTTTTCTACTTGCAAGTTCTTGCAGCAGTAAAAATAACGATGCAGCAATACCCATCAATCAATCTAAAAACGATACTATTGTTTCATTAACTGCAGAGCAAATAAAAAATGCAGGTATAATTACAGGCTATCCCGAAGAAAAGGATATGCCTACTGTTATAAAACTTAATGGAGTGGTAGATGTTCCTCCACAAAACTTATTATCTGTAAGTTTTCCAATGGGTGGATATTTAAAAAGTTCTAATTTATTACCGGGTTCGGCAGTATTTAAAGGACAAGTAATTGCTGTAATGGAAGATCAGAGTTACGTGCAATTGCAACAAGATTATTTAATTGCAAAAGCTAAGATGGAATATGTAAGTGTAGATGTGCAAAGGCAAAAAGAATTAAGCGATGCAGATGCAGCGAGCAAAAAATCATTTCAGCAAATTGTGAGTGATTTTAAATCGCAGCAAATAATTATTAAGTCATTCGAAGAAAAATTGAAAGTTATTGGCATTAATCCCGAAAAGTTAAACGTTTCAACAATTTCACGTACGGTAAATGTACGGTCTCCTATCAATGGCTTTGTTACCAAAGTAAATGTGAATGTGGGAAAATATGTTAACCCAACTGATGTTATGTTTGAATTGGTAAATCCTGATGATATTCATGCAGCAATGACAGTTTTTGAAAAAGATATTTCTTTATTCTCAAAAGGAATGAAAGGCTATGTAGCATTGGCAAATGAACAACAAAAGAATGAAGAAGTTGAGGTTGTTTTAATAACTAAAAATATTTCTGATAATAGAACAGGAATTATGCATTGTCATTTTTTGCACCCTAATCATCAACTACTTCCTGGTATGTTTTTAACAGGCAATTTTATTGTTAAAAATAAAAAATTGATAGTTGTGCCAGAAGATGCTGTAGTGCGTTATGCCGGAAAGCAATATGTGTTTATTTCAAAAGGCAATAATAAATTTTATATGACAGAAGTAGAGGTTGAAGCTGAGGCTAATCACTTTGTAGCACTAAAAAATTTGTTGAATATAAATTGGGTACAACAAAATTTGGTAACTAAAAATGCGTATGCAGTATTGGGTAAATTAAAAAATAAAGTGGAAGAATAGCAAATATAAATACCTTATTGGTGTATGAATTAAAGAAGGGACAAAATATTTCGTCCCTTCTTTTTTAAATGGCAAATTACTTTGTTTTATTTTTCCATTCTATAGATGCAAATACTATAGATGCATTTTTTATAAAATCATTTTTACATTCTTTAGAGCAAAAGCCAATTGCTTTTTTTTTGTAATGAATGGTGTCTTCTATGCCTGCAGAAACAGGCATTCCACAAGTTGGATCTTTTTTATTATCTACCATAGCAACAGTGTATTTAACTGAATCTTTTTTGGGCATCAATATAGTTGTTGTATTTTTTTCTTGTTGTTTTTGTGTTGTTGAAGAATTAGAACAAGCAGCTAATAATAAAACAACAATGCCAATGAAAGAGAAAGAAATCTTTTTGCTCATATACTTGTATTTTACTCTAAAATTAGTTTATTTGGTTGTTATAAGGCAAAACTAAGATGTACCATTCCTTGCATACTTAAAGTGGTTTGTCCGGCTGCAAATTTTTGTGCTAAAGGAAATTGAATATTTGCTCCAATGGTAATATTTTGCATTGTTACTTCTATTCCGGTTAAAGCGGTAAGTAAATAACCACCGGTGGCGTAAGAACCTGTATTTAAACCATCACTTAAAATAATTTTATTGCCATTAAGTTTATTGCCTTCTATGTTTTCGAATGCTATTCCCGCATTTGGTACAAAGGTTATTTTTTTTCTGCTAATTCTATAGTAAGCAATGCTATTTACAGTTAATTTATTGCCATACTGATAATGCTGTTGATTGGGAGTGCTAATTTTATAATTAGCAATGGTATTTATTCCAAAATTATCTATTTGAATATCATGCCTTGCGGTTAAGAAAAAATCAACACTTCCGGTTCCTATTTGTGCATTAATATCAGCTAAAGTAGTATTCATGTCCGTAACATTGATATTAAAAGAGCCGGTAGGTAATTTAATTCCTCCACCAACCCATATTTGTTGAGATGCCTTATACGATTGGTTTTTAAGATAGCGTGTATCAAATATTTTATAATTGGCAAGCACAGTGATATCGCCAATACCAGATTTATAGGTAGTTCCCATATCATCATCTCTTTGTATATTATAATAGTAGGGAAGAAAAGTTAGTAATTGCCATTTTCTTCCAATATTAATACCACTCCAAATTTCGGCACTTTTATAAAAGTTATGGCTGAATTGTTGGAGGTTATTTAATAAGGTTGTATGAAATTCAGAATAGCTATACCTTATTCCCGTGAATTTACTTTTAAAAATTGGAAATAAACCCATGTATAAATTTCTGCAACCACAAATACTACAACCAAAATCACTCAATACTATTGCTAACAAGGCAATAACCAGAAATATTTTTTTCATTTAAAGAAATAAACTGATTGGTTGATATTAAAGTGGTATAAGAATATTTCTACAACTTACGAGCAAGGCGAATGAAAAATTGAAGTTGGAAAATGGCAAAGTTCTACTATTACTAAAGGCGAAAAATGTTACTATTAGTAAAAGCTGTTTCATTATAATGAGCCGTAAAGTACGGCGTAAATTATTGCACCTTTTGTGATTTGACGCATAATTTATCAACACTCCTTACTTTTGCTTTTATGAAAAAATTTGCTGTAATTGTTGCGGGTGGTAATGGACAAAGAATGGAAAGTGCTTTGCCAAAACAATTTTTATTGCTGAAAGAAAAGCCAATAATATGGTACACTTTACAAACTTTTTTAAAAAGTTTTAGCGACCTGCAAATTATTTTAGTACTACCTCAAACCTTTATCGAAAATGGAAAAAGTATTGTTACCAGTTTAGATACAAATGATAGAATTAAAATTATTCAAGGTGGAGATACTCGATTTCAATCGGTAAAAAATGGTTTGCAATTGGTTGAAACTAATTCAATTGTTTTTGTGCATGATGGCGTTAGATGTTTGATAGATGAAGATCTCATACAAAGGTGTTATTGGCAAGCTATTGAAAAAGGCAGTGCTGTGCCTGTAGTTACTGCAACCGATAGTATACGTATTGTAGAAGGAGAAAATCATTCTGTTTGTAATAGAAATAATATTCGCATTATTCAAACACCACAAACATTTCAAAGTAATATATTGTTGCCTGCATTTCAGCAACCATATATTGATGATTTTACCGATGAAGCAACAGTAGTAGAAGCTAATGGAAATAAAGTTTATTTAATTGAAGGAAATTATAATAATATTAAAATTACTCGCCCTGTAGATTTGTGGATAGCCGAAAAATTGATAGAAGAAAAATTAATGCTTAAGTAAGTTGAATGGAAATTTTAAATAGTTAAAATGCCAATGGTAATAGGGCTGATTATGGGCACCCATTTTTTGATAAAATTCTTTTACACCCGGTATTTCAGAGCCTTCTAAATCGAGTAATAAATTGCAAGATGCAAACTCTTGTATAATATTATCCATTAAAAAATGATTTGCATGTTGTAGTTTACCGTTATGTGTGGTTACATTAATTATATTGTATAATCGGTGATTGTCTTTTAATAAAATTGCTGCCGATAAAAGTTCATCATTTTCATTCTTTACTATTCTGGCAATACATTGATTTGTTTTTTTGTAGGTTTCGCAAATTGTTTTAAACTTAGTGTAATCTTTATTTTTTATATGAATATTTTTTTTCTGAATTATTGTTTTGTGAAGTTGAATGCAGCTATCAATATTTTCGGATGGTAAATAAAATAGTCCGTTCGTTTTTTTTAAAATGCGTTTAAAGTTGGTAGAGTAGGCCGAATTTATTTTATCATAACCCTCTGCAAGGTCAATTATATAATTATCTCTAAGGGTAAAGGAATGAAGATGTTCTATGTTTTTATTTTGATGATTAAAAAAATAGTTCCCATACTTTGTAAATGATTTTGCCATTTGCATGGCGTTAGAAAAATCTTTCTCATGATAATTTCCTACCAATCCTAATTGTTGAGAGAATGTTGGTGTGTATAAATAAGTAATTCCGTATTTTCTTCTATACGGTAAAGCCATCACCGCATTGTAATTGTTGATAATAATTCCTTTCCAATTATCTGTAATTGTGTTTAAAAAAAAGTAAGTAGTATAAATTAATCCTTTGTGTTTATTTACACATGCATCCCATTTAGCAGCATCTATTTTATCAGAAGTAAGTATAATTGCCTCTTCTTGCATACTGCAAGTTAAATAACATTTACATTTTTCCTGAAATTACCAATTGCAATGATTTGAAAATTATTTTAGAATCGGTTAGTAAAGAAGATTGATTTAAATATTCTAAATCGTATTGCATTCTGGCAATCATTTCTTCCACTGATGATGCATAGCCAAATTTAATCATTCCCATAGAAGTTAAACCGGGCTTTGTTTGTAAAAGAATATTGTATTCGGGTGATTGATGAATAATTTGTTGGATATAGTATTTACGTTCAGGTCTTGGACCCACTAAGCTCATATCGCCTTTAATAATATTCCAAAGTTGTGGCAATTCATCCATTTTCCATCTTCTCATAAATTTTCCCCAATTGGTAATTCTCGGATCATTTTTATACGACAATTCAGGACCATTTATTTCGGCATGTGAATACATGCTTCTAAATTTATAAATAATAAATTTTTTACCGTTTAGTCCAATTCTTTCTTGCTGATAAATGATATTTCCTTTTGAAGATATTTTTGTTATAAAGGCAATAAGTAATAAAATGGGAAATAATACTATTGCTGCTATTGAAGCAAATAATATATCTAACAATCTTTTTATTCCCTGATTCATTTAAAAAAACTTTGTACATCTATCTTCTTAAACAAGAATATTTGTATTATTTATTTTGGTAAGAATTTGGTGAGCAATTTCCATAGCCAATAAACCATCTATTTCACTTACAGCGGTAGAAGTATTGTTATTAATAGCATTTACAAAGCTTTGTAACTCGGCTTTAATGGCATTCGTTTGAGGAATTTCTGGGTTAGATACTGCAATGGTTTTTTTACCATTTGGCGTTTCCAAATCAAATGAAAATACGTTGGTATCTTCCGGTTGCTTTAGTTTAATGATCTCGGTTTTCTTCTGTAAAAAATCAATTCCAATATATGCATCTTTCTGAAACAATCTTATTTTTCGCATTTTCTTCATACTAATTCTGCTGCTGGTTAAATTAGCAACGCATCCATTATGAAATTCAATTCGCACATTGGCAATATCAGGCGTATCTGTCATTACTGCAACACCACTTGCCGAAATTTGCTTAACATTACTTTTTACTATGCTTAAAATGATATCAATATCGTGAATCATTAGATCTAAAATTACACTTACCTCTGTTCCTCTTGGATTGAATTGTGCCAAGCGATGTACTTCAATAAACATAGGATTAAGGTTAATATCTTTAATTGCAAGGTAAGCGGGATTAAATCTTTCAACATGACCTACTTGGCATTTTACATTTGCTTCTCGAACCATATTCACCAATTCTTTTGCTTCGGCAATGGTATTTGTTAAAGGTTTTTCTATAAAAATGTGTTTGCCTTGTCTTATAGCAGCCATTGCAATTGCAAAATGCTGATCTGTTGGAACTACTATATCTATAATATCGCAGGCATCAATTAGTTTTTCTTCATCCATAAAACGTTTAATGCCATATTCCGCTGTAACTTGTTTGGCTGCTTCATTATTCGGGTCGAAAAAGCCAATAACTTTTACATCTTCTATTTCTTTCCAATTATTTAAATGGAACCTTCCTAAATGTCCAACTCCAAAAACGCCAACTTTAAGCATAAAAAAGATATTTATGCGGTAAAGATAAATATTCGCCGATGCTAATAAAAAGTGAATGTGCAGATGTGGATAAACGTATGGAGTTAAGCAAATTATGTAATGCGTTACATAATGTAAAAAGATTTTAAAATAATTCTTAGACTAATACCAATTACTAATAACCCTACTGCTATAAACATTCCTTTTGTAGGTAATTTGCCTGTAAGCCTTGCTGCCATTGGTGCAGCAATTACACCACCTATTATTAGTCCAATAATAATAGGCCATTGACTAATACCAATAAATGTGAAGAAAGTAAATGCACTGGCAACCGTTATACAAAATTTTGCGGCTACCGATGTTCCTACGGCATAACGTGGTAACCGACCTTTTGATATGATGGTGCTGGTAACTAAAGGTCCCCATCCGCCGCCGCCAACCGAATCAATAAAACCGCCAAATGCTCCCAACCATCCAACGTATTTTAATTTCCCCGGATTTTTTTTGGGATTGATAAATGCTTTCGTAAAAATTTTTATGCCGAGAAACAAAGTATAAAATGCAATGGCGGGTTTTAAAAAATGAGCATATTCATCACCAAATTTTATCAGAAACAAAGCACCAAGAATGGCGGTGATGACACCCGGAATGGCTAATGTGCGAAATAATTTCTTATTGATATTTTTAAAACGAAAATGACTAATGGTTGATGCTGCCGAACCAAACATTTCGGAAGTATGTACACTGCTTGAAATGACAGGCAAGCTTAATCCCATCGATAATAAAATGGATGTACAAATTACGCCGTAACCCATGCCCATGCTACCTGCAATCATTTCTACACCAAAGCCCACCAATATCATCCAGTAAAAACGATTGTCCAAATGTTGTAAAAAATTCCTGGAATGATTGAATACAATTTCTACAGGAATAACAAGCGATAAAATAAAACCTGCAATAACCGAAAGGATAGCAATAATAAATAAAATGCTGATCCTTTTATTACGTTTTTTGTTATCCTTTTTCTTAACCGATTCGTTCACCGATAATATTTTAGTGATATTGTTAAGCTTGTTTACTTTATCGGCAAAGTTGCCGCTTAATTTGTTACGGATTAAATGAAGGTTGTTTAATATTTCATTTAATTCATCGGGTAATATTTCGGCAAAGGTTTCTTTTAATCTTTTAGCAAGGGTAGGAGATTTGCCATTGGTTGAAATAGCAATTTTTAAATTTCCTTTTTGAACAATGGAACTTAAATAAAAATCGCAGAGTTCGGGTTTATCGGCAACGTTAACCAAAATATTTTTTGCCGATGCTTCTTCTTTTATTTTTGTTGCAAGCGCAATATCATTAACCGCAATAATTAAAATATTGGTTTCGTTCAAATCGGTTTCGTTGTAAGGTTTTTGATGAACAGTGATATTTGAATAAGCATTCGCTAACTGCCTGATCTCATCTTTAATATCAATTGCAATTAAGTTGATTACTGTTTGCGGGGAATTGGCAAGAACAGCATTCAATTTTTCCAAAGCAATATTTCCACCGCCGATAATAGTTAAATGAAGCTCTTCTAATTTTAAAAAAATCGGGAAGAGTGTATTCGATTCGGTACTATTAAGTTGATTTGTTTTCGTGTCTGATATTGTTCCTGTGGTTAAAATAATATTTTTATTTAGTTATGCAAAGAAAGCAAAGTCTATCAAATCTATAGGATTAATTTTTTTTGACGCCCCGGGCGGACTCGAACCGCCGTAAAAGGTTTTGCAGACCATTACCTAACCGCTCGGCCACGGGGCTGTAGATTAATTAAAGCATGACAATATTTTACCATGCTTTAATTCGATCATTTATTTTTTAAAATTTGTATCGAAGATGATGGTAACATAATAGAAACCGCCAATCGAAGGGCCGCCGATATATTGGGCGTGGTAAGTATTTAAAAGATTGGTGCCACCAATTTTAATAGTTGTACTTAATTCGGGCAAACGTCTTGATACCTGCGCATCAATCGTGCTGTAAGCATTAACAATTCCGTTGGCTAACGGGCTGTTCCAATAAAATGCATCCTGCCAATGCCACACAATATTGAATCCGGTATTTTTAATGATCTCCCTGTTACCGAATGAAATATTTGAGATCCATTTTGGTGTATTGAATGCAGGTGTAAATGCATCCGAATTGTTAACCTGCACCAAAGCGGCATAACTAATGTTTGCACCGATATTGAATTTTTTATAAAAATTATAATTCAATCCAATATCAAAACCCTGATTACTTATTTTACTTTTTGAGTTGGTCCACATTTTATATTTCTTTACCGAAGTTCCGCCGGTATAAGCAAAATATGCAGTGCTGTCGCTGCTTCCACCGGTTTGGCCAATGGCTCCTCTTATTGGCTGTGTAACATCTAACTGACCAATAAAATTGTCGTACACATTAAAATAATAATCTGCATCAATAAATAATTTATTGTTTAAAACAATTCCTTTATAACCTACTTCAAAGGAATTTAAGTGTTCGGGTTGAAGATAGGTGTAAGTGCTTTGAACCAAAATCCCCTTCTCGTTTGCAATTGCAGTATTTTTATTTATGCCATTACTGATATCGGCATTCACTGCATTTTTGAAAGCAGTTACCGATGAATTGAGATAAGAATTTTCAAACACATTTAATGGACCGGCAATAATTCTTAATCCGCCTAAACGTCTTACACCACCGTTATTCACAAAAGCAAAACCTTCGAATAATGTTGGAAAACGATAGCCGTTTTGATAAGAAATTCGGAAGTTATTCAAATCACTTGGCGAATAAACAGCTGCAATACGTGGATTTAATTTCGCATCAAAATATTCTGTTTTGTCAACACGTAACGAGGCTGTTAATTTTAGTTTGTCGTCAAATATTTTTTTTGATGCCTGAACAAAAGCACCGTAATTATAATAAAAGAATTTATCGCTTGCTTTTGAAAGATCAACCAATACATCAGGATTGATATATTCGTTGCCATCTGGTGTAACAATATATTTTCTGTAATGCCCGCCGGCTAAGAGTTGTATGCCTTTAGTGAAATTACTGAAATCATATTGCCCTTCTACATGATAAAAGGCTGATTTTAATAATAGTTGTGCACCAACGGTATCCCAATTATTAGTATGAATGATTTTATTGCGAACACTATCGAACGCGGCTGTACCCGGCAAATATCTTCCGTTATCTGC